>JBBARN010000080.1:0-28280 GCA_040399845.1 Luteolibacter sp.
CCACCCTCCGCGACTGGCTCCTCCCCATGCTCATGAACGGCCAGGTGCGGGTGGGGTGAGTTTCATTCCCTCGAATTCAGATTTGACACACCTCTACCTCCTGAATACTCAATTGAACACACCTTCATGATGCTCTATAAACGCCAGAAGCTCCTGCTTGATCTCGTCCACGCGGCGGGAGGCGAGCTTGGAGCCACGGATCTCCAAAAGTTGCTCTTTCTCTACGTCCGCCAATGCGAGACGGAACCCAGTTTTCAATTCGTCCCATATCGGTTCGGCTGCTTTTCGTTCCAATCCTACGCCGACCGCGCCGCCCTTCAACAGCGGGGGATGATTTTTGAATCGGACGAAAGCCTCTGGAAAATCACCCCAAAGGCCAAGCCCTACCTCGATCCGAAGCGCAAGGCGGAACTGGTTCATTTTCTCACCCGGGTCGTTCCAGAACGAGGCCATGACCTCGTCCGCCGCATCTACAAGCTCTATCCCTATTACGCGATCCGCAGCGAGATTCTCGACCGCGTTTTCCCGGACAAAAAGGATCAGAAACCGATTCAAGATGCCCAACCCGCCAACGACGGCCAGGCACTGTTCACCATTGGCTACGAGGGCGACAGCGTGGACGGCTACCTCGAACGCCTTATCCGCCATGGCGTCAATCTACTCTGCGACGTCAGGCGCAATCCGCTGAGCCGCAAAACCGGATTCTCCAAAGCGCAGTTGGCAAGTTACTGCTCCAAAGTCGGCATTGAATACCGCCACCTCCCAGAACTCGGCATCCCCGGCCATCGCCGCCAGGAACTCAACACCATGGCGGACTACAAGGCCTTATTCGCGATCTACCGCAAGGAAGACCTACCGCTGGCCCGCCCGGCCATCCAGGAACTCGGCTCCCTCCTCGGCGAGTATGGCCGGATTGCCCTCACCTGTTTCGAAAAAGAACACCAATGCTGTCACCGCCATTGCGTGGCCGACGAAATGAAACGACTCCTCAACGACTGCCCGGAACCAAAGCACATCTAAGCATGGCCCTTGAGCGGATCCTCATCACCGTCAAAACCTACCCGACGCTCTCGGCAAAATACGGTGAACTCGTCTGCACCGCCGGACTGCGGGAAGACGGAAGCTGGATACGGATTTACCCGGTCCCGTTTCGGAGTTTAGAGGAATATCAGAAATTCGAAAAATACCGGATCATCGAGGCGCAGGTCATCCGAAACCCGAAGGATCCGCGCCCCGAGAGTCACAAGGTGAATTTCGAATCGCTCGCCCTCACAGAGTCCAAACTCTCTACCGCCGATAACTGGCGCGAACGTCGCAACTGGATTCTCGCGCGCGGCAAGGTGTATCACGATCTGACCGAACTCATCACTCTCGCAAACGATCGCAACCACCTGTCCATCGCCACCTTCAAACCTGCCAGAATTCTCGATTTCAAGGCGGAACCCCAAACACCGGATTGGGACGAAAACAAAATCGCCACACTCCAGCACGCGTCCCTCCAAGGCGACCTCTTCCCGGAATGGCAACCGCGCTTGGTCACCCGCTTTGTGAAAAAGCTGCCCTGGAAATTCTCCTATCAGCTTGAAGATACCAAGGGACGTGAAAGCACCATGATGATCGAGGATTGGGAAATCGGAGCACTCTACTGGAACTGTATCCGCGATGGTTCGACATCACAGGAAGCCATTACCAAAGTCCGTCAGATGTATTTCGACATTTTCCGGGAAAAAGATCTCCACCTCTTTCTCGGCACAACCCGCGAATGGCACGGACGCGGGAAGAACCCCTTCGTTGTCATCGGAGTCTTTTACCCTCCGATTCAGAATCAGCCCGAGCTGTTTTGATTCTGCGTCGTCACGGGGCATGCAGCAATTTCTCCAGGATCTTGCCTTCGTTCCCGAAGATAAGCTCGAACTCGATGCATTCAGTAAGGTCAGAGCCGGGTTTCCACATGGGAAAGCTTCGACCCGCTCCGCAACAGATTCGAACAAACCCTCACCACAAATTTCCGCAGGGCCGTCCGGATTTACGACTGGTTGCGATACGGGCACAAAAAAACACCTGAAGCGCCAAAGGACGCAGAAGCGAAATAAAGCGCTGCCAGCCGTATCAGAGCCCGGTGTTTTTTGTGGACGCCTTATCCCCAGGACCCAGTGTCCGAGGCACTGGGGCAATCAGTGTCCGGCGCTACGAATGTAGCGGAACGGCCCTATTGCAAGGCCAAAATCGGCCTTGACCGATTTTCCCAGCACCTGCATCCCTGCCGCCCCAGCCGTGAACCCGCTCTTCACCATCGGTCACTCGACTCACGAAATCGACAAGTTTTTTGGCTGTTGAAACAGCACGAGATTGAGGTGTTGGCGACCGAACGTTGCCAGAGCATCGCTCCAAGCTTTTTGCTTAGGTTTGTGCGCAGTTCCTCGGCATAGTTCATATCGGTAACTCCCATTCCCTTAACGGGCAGGACCGGGATTTTTTCATGATGTCTGTTGCGAACTATAATGTGAAGAATGTGCTAGGTTCGCATAGAAATTCTTCACGTTGCTACACCATCAGACCCACTCCATGATGGCAAGGGGCTCGTGCAAACAAAATCGCTGGTGTATTTTGGCTTGCTAAAGGATTCGGTTAGGCTGTCTCCCTTCGCCGCAAGATATGCGGAGATATGGTTTACTTTTGGTTTGACCTTGGGGGGCTGATTGGTTTTTTTCGCGGCGGATTTTTACCCCCCGGTATGAGGATTGCGAGGTCAGGAGATAGGTGGAGTTTGGTGGCAGTGGGGCAGGTTCTCCACGGTTGTTTGGCGACTCTTGCCTATGCGGAGGGATATCGGGTGAATGCCGTGTGTGGGAAGCTTGGGGTTTCGCCGCCTTACTTCCGCGAGATCTTCGTGAGGGATGTTGGCATGTCACCGAAGGCGTGGATGCAGGAGGAGCGAATGGTGGTGGCGAGGCAGTTGCTGGGTGAGGGGATCGAGCCGCAGGTGGTTTCTGAGATGCTGGGGTTTTCTCACCCGAACAGTTTTCGCCGGGAGTTCCGCGAGATCCATGGACTTTCGCCGACGAAGTTCATCGAAGCGCAGCGGGAGAGGGGCGGATGGGCTGGCGGAGAGACATCATGAGTCATGCTGGACGGAAGATGGTAACCACTGATTTCTGAGGTATGTGGGTTTCATGACGATGTGAAGCGGGAACGATTCGGCTTCTCAGAAAACGTCGCAAGGAACAAATGGTGACATTGAGGACTGTTGTTTCGATTGATCTCCCGGAAAACAGGGTTTCTCGTGCCACCTCGGACCATGATCCGCCGTGTTTGAATTCAGGATTCTTTTCATCAAGTGATTTTGCCCTTGATGCTCCGGGGCCAACTGATACCAATCGCCGCCCCGGGCGGAGGTGCTCGTCTTTTCCAAGACTTTTGCTCCTTCCAACTCGGCAGTCCAAGGCCGGCTTAGCTCAGTTGGTAGAGCAGCTGATTTGTAATCAGCAGGTCAACGGTTCGAGTCCGTTAGCCGGCTCCAGCTTAAATCCCTGCAATTCAACTGATTGTGGGGTTTTTTGTCTCTTTGTGGATCGCCGTTGACGTCGCTGGAATGCTCCAGAATGCGGGCAATAGCCCGTTCTATTGCACGGTGCTTGATGCTCTCAAAAAGCGATCCAGTCTCACCTTATTTCGGCTTTTTCATAACGGGGCCTAGATCAAGAGAGCGGCTTTCAGGTTTAGCGCCTCCGCAGTTTTCCGGATGTGGACGGTGTTGAGCTTACGCTCGCCACGGAGCAGTCTGGAAGCGGTTGATCGGTCGATGCCGATGAGCTTGCCCCACTCGGTGGCGGTCATGCCGATGTTTCCGAGGTGGGCGGCGAGGAACTCATGCGGAGGAAGGGAGGCCGGTGCCGGGTGGTTCGCGGATTCGTAAGCTTCGGCAAGCTCGGCGAGGGTTTCGAGGTAGTCAGCTTGATCGGCGTTGAGCGTGTGGCCGGCCATGAGGTCGATGATCTCGGTGACGGTATCGAGTTCCATTTCATCATGCAGCGTGCGCGGCAGGTGGAGGCGGCAAAGCGCTTCGTAGGTCTCCGGCAGCTTGGCAAAGCTGGGCAGGTTTGGCTTGGTGGCATTCATAGGATCAGAGGTCATTTTTCCAGCGGTCTTTGCTGTAGTCGGCATGGGTGAGGATTTTCAGGATGAAGATGCTGCGGGTGTTGTAATGGATGGCGGTGATCAGGCGGTGATTGTTGCCCGCGATATTGAAGATGGTAACGGTCTTGGAACTGGCAACGGTAGCGAGATCGGCATGGGGGAGGACTTTGCGGACATCGGCGATGGATCGCCATTGGGCCGCCGAGGCCACTGTGATCCATGCGTTGAGGTTGGCGGCGGCATTCGGTTGCCGTCTGGCGTATTCGAGGATGCGGCGCTTGGTGATGATTCTCATTCGGGCGGCTGTTGTCAGAATAGCAACAAGGGTGATGGGTTGTCAAGGGGTGGCTGAGCCAAGCTAGACTACCTTCAAATGGCGGGTGGTTTTGGTTTTCGGTTTGGCAGCGAGCACGGCGCGGCCGCGTTTTGGGTCGGGGATGATTCGGAAAAACGCTTCACCGTCTTCTTGCGGGTGAAGGTTTAGGTAGTGGCGTTTCACGATTGCGTCGCTGTTGCCCGCCTGGAGCGCAGCATCTCCCACGCTCCGATGAAGAGCCAGATGGTAACTGATGAACGAATGTCGCGCCTCGTTCTGGGTGAGTTTGAAATGCTTTCTGGCTTGTTTCACGAGTCGGTCGAAATTTGGCGGAAAATCAGCAGGTCAACGGTTCGAGTCCGTTAGCCGGCTCCATTCGTCCTCAACTTTCACGACTTGGGGTGGTGGTCTTTTTCGCTGTAGTTTTGGCGGAACGCTGAGCTTGTTGCAGAGCAGTCGGTAAATCCTCTGCTTCCTGATTTTGTATTCTTCCAGCCGTCAGATTGTCCGGAATGGGGCGATGAGTGGGGAGCCGGAATCAGGCTGAATTCCGTCCCAGAAGTCACTCTTGATGACAGTCCTGAAGATTTTCCCTTGATCCCGGGGGCGGGAGTCCCTAGCCAATGGGCACCAACCATGGGTCAACAATCGAAAAAGATCATCAAACGCCGCCGTCGCGCTGACTATTTGAAGCGCAAGAAGGACCAGGCGAAACTCGGCGGCCTCGTGAAGAAGCCAGCCGTCAAGAAGGAAGCTGCCGCCAAAAAAGCGCCCGCCAAGAAGGCTGTCGCCCCGAAAAAGGCTCCTGCCAAAAAGGTCGCCAAGAAGGCTGAGGACGAGGTCGTAGAGACAGTCGCCGATGCACCTGAGGCTGTCGAAACTGCGGCTGTCGAAGCTACCGCTGCCGCTGAAACCGAAGCGGCTGAGGCCTCCGAGGCTTGATTCGTTATTCGAAAACTCTCCATTTCAACGAAGCCGGCTGGATCTCCAGTCGGCTTTTTTCTTGTCCACTCTCAGTGGGCAGGGATCACCAGTTGATCGACGGTCATGCTCTCGAACTCCGGGCTGTCGGGTAGCGAAAGGGTGCGGGCATTTGGATCCCAGCGGTAATTTTTGCCGAAAACCGGATCGGGAGGAATCGGGTCTCCTTTCATGATGGAAAATGCTGCCCTGAAGAGGCCTTGTTGGTGTTGCGCCCGCTCCCAGCCTTTTCTCCACGCGTTCAGGCCGGGCATGAGTGCGTCCGTCAGTTGACGACTCCGGTAGGAGAGATGCTGGCCAGGGATTTGGTGGCCAACGGGAACCGATTGCCACTGGGCGATTGGGATTCCCTCGTGATCTTGCAAGAGTTTGAGAAAAAACGAGGCATGAGCATCCAACAAGGCCACCGGATCCGGCGGATAGAGAGGGTCCGCAGTGTCCATCAGCATGGGCGTGAGAAATTGCCGCGCGGTCACATTCCATTCGCCTTTGATGATTTGGGCGAGGCTTCCTGAAACTTCTGATGGTGGAAATAGCGTCGATTCCCAAGCTGCCACGTCGATTCCGCCAGTTGAAATGGCGGGCATGATATTTGCGAAAGACTGCCGTTGGGTTTGATTTCTGATGAGGGTTTGAACGGTCGCTGCGAGCAGTGAGGGGGTTTCGATCTCACCGAGGTGGGAGGCGATGCCGTTTGCGGCGCGGAGCGACTCCAGCGTGTCTTCCGGTCGGCCTTCCTCTGCTGCGAGGCGGGCGTCGGCGAGCAACAAATCGGCGCAGGACTTGTAAAACCGGGCGTGAGTGAAGCCCCAGCGCCAGATTTCGATGTCTGCGATCGAGCGCTCGGGCATCAGGCCGATCCTGCGGATTTCATCCAACAGGGATTTTTCCTTGAGCAACATTTCCCTGGTGGCAGCCGCGTCCCAAGACGTATTTTTGAGGAGGTCCGACAGGCCTGGTGGCAGGCTGGGAGATTGATCCGCTTGTCCAGATGGATTGTGGCGTTCGGCGAGTTCCAGCAATTTGAGAAACCCATTCCGCTCGTCGGGCACACTGCGGAGTGGGACGGCCAGCTCGGGGTAGCGGGCGAGCATTTGCTGGTAGAGGCCGTCCGCCAGACGGGTCAGCTCCTTGGCTCTTGCCTGTTCCTCCGGCGAGGTGGAGCCCATCAGTTCAAGGAAGTGGGCGCCAAATCCTTTGGGTTCGATTTTCCAGGGATTCTTCTCCCAAGTCAGCATGCGGTCCCAAGTTTCCCAAAGCCAATCCACGGGCCAGATGCTGCCGGATGATGCCTGCGAGGTGGCCGATTCCGCTGGAAATGAGGAATCGCTGATTTTTGCCGAAGCCGGGCGCGGCGAAGAAAATACGATTTCTCCGGGCAGCGGGGGCTTGCGGAGGTTTTGCAATTCCGACAGCACTCCGATGCTCAGCCCAACGAGCAATGGCACCCCGGTGAGCATGCTCCAAACAAACGATCTCGATGGGCGGAAGGCCATGGTAGCCCGATACCCAATCATATCCGAACTGAGGTGTGAAGGACATAGCCGGAGTTTTCTGCATGGAGTTGGGAAATGGGTGGGGTTGACGGGGGAGGGGATCGACCTCATGTTCCGCCCATGCAGACGGCGGTGAATTACAAGATCGGCAATGAAAAGCTGGTAAAGGTACTCGAAGGCGCGTCATCGCACCTGCGCGGACTGCTGGATCGCCAAGGGCGGCCGGAGGGTGCGCTGCGCATCGCGGTGGTGGGAGGCGGTTGCTCGGGACTACAATACAAGATGGATCTCGTCGATGGCCCGCGCGATCGGGACATTCTGATTCCCAGCAACGGGGTGAATGTGGTGATCGATCCCAAGAGCGCCTTGTTTGTCAGCGGCAGTGAGTTGGACTACTCGGATGACCTCCAGCAGGGTGGTTTCAAGGTCAGCAATCCGAATGCCGTAGTGACCTGTTCCTGCGGCGAGAGTTTTGCCGCATGAAATTTCCACCGATCCGGTTTGAATAATTGGGAAAAGAATCAACGTTCTCAAGCGGATGAAGTTTCCCGGGCTCTTGGTGATCGCAGGCATGTCCTCGGCAGCCGCTTTGGCGGAAGCCGGGCAAGAGCCGCAGGGATCGCCGACACCGGAACTGGGAGTGGTGGTTGAGAAACCAGTGGATGAACTCGTCCGTGAATTGGGTGACGAGAGTTTCTCTGTCCGGGAAAAGGCGACCCGAATGCTGTGGGAGCGGGGTGAGTCGACCCTGAGCGCGTTGAAAGAGGCGTCCAACACGAAAGATCCGGAGCGGGTGTATAGAGCGCGGGATTTGATCCGCAAGATCCAGCTTCACATCACGCCGGATACGGATCCTTCGGTGATTGCCCTGGTGGAGCGCTACATCAAGGGATCGGCCAGCGAGAAGGCCACAGCGCTGGGTCGGCTCAAAGGGAAACGCGCGTGGCGCCAGATGCTCAAACTGTATGCGTCAGAAACCAGCCCGGAGGTTCGCGAAAGAATCCGCCCCGCTCTCAATGGGGTGGCAGTGCGGGCGGCGGCGGAGCGGCTCTTCCAGGGAAAGCCGGATGAAGCCCGCGAGTTTCTGGAAATGGCCCCCGTCGATAACGAGGGTCTGCTGGCCTTGGCGGAATTCCACCGCCATCATGGGACGCTGCAAGCGGAATTGGAAAAAGCGAAGGCGGGCGATGGACCGAAGGCGGCGCTGTGGAAATTGGCGCTTTACCGGGCTTCCGGCGATGTGAACGCAGCCCGTGATGCCGCCAATGAAGCGGGCGAACCCATCCTGGCCGCAGCCATGGCCGCACTGGCGGGCGATCCCTTGCCGTGGTTGCGAAAAGTTCATTCCCACATGGATGAAAACTCGGTTTCCAAAGTTTACAACGCCATCGCGGCCAAGCGTTGGATCTCAGGCAAACCGCGATCTGCCGATATCGAGACGCTCACTGCCCGTTTGGAAGGTCGCCAGAATCCCTCGATTTCGGCGGCGATGAATGCCTTGTTTTTGCTCGGAGAGCTGCGTGCGGCCGAGCCTCAGATGGCCAAGGGAAATCCCCTGCTGGCATTTTCCTATTACGAATCGCTCGAATCCATCCCCGAAGCCCTCAGTGCCCTTGGTTTGGATCCCAAGAACCCCGATTACGCGACCTGGGTGGAAAAACGGGTATCCAAGCTCGATGATGAGGACATCGAAGATCAGCACGGGGCCACCTCCCATGCCGAGGAGCTTGCGATCCTTGCCAATTTCCTTGAGCGCCGGGGCCAGCATGACGAGGCGCTTCAAGCCTTCGCAAAGCCGCTTTCCAAGCTTTCCGACGAGGACTTGAACGTGTTCGTGGATTTTCTTGGTAATCTGTTTGGAGGCGGCAGCAGCCTCACAGGCGCCCCAACTCTGGCTCGCTGGTTGAGCATTGGCTGGGCTGGCGACGACGAAAAACGCTGGGACGAAGTCATCGTGGCGGCTTTCGGCGATGACGATGAATTCAACGATTGGTGGGTCCGCCTTGGCGAATTGGCCCCCAAAGAGACTCGTGGCGAGCGATTGGAAGGAATGCTGGCACTTTTCGGGATGGGCAATGACCCCAAAAAACTCCGCGAAAAGTGGATGAAAATCATTTGGAAGGAGGCCAACGACGCGCCCATCGCCCAGCGCGATACCTGGGTTGAGAAGATTTCCACACTCTCGATCCAGGTGGGTGATGTGAAGAATTGCCTCAAAGCATGGGAGTTGCTGCCGGAATCCGCCCGCGCCGAGGTTTTCTGGGGCCAGCACATCATGCATCTTTCCGCTGCCGAGCGTTGGACCGATGCGGCGGATGCAATCCTCAAGCAAATCAGCACATTCACCGAGGCAAAACAGGATCCGATCGTCGAGTTGCACGCCTACGCTGCCTCCGCCTTGCGCAAGGCTGGCCGACTGGAGGAAGCGCAAACCCACGATACCTGGGTCTCCAAACTTTACCTGGGAAATGCGAGTGTCGCCATCCGCATCGCCAATGGTTATGCATTCGGCGCGGACTACCAGCGAGCCGCCGATTGGTGGGCTCGCGCGACCAGACAGGCGGATCCGGAGTCCTCCAAATTCGCAGAAGCTCTCAAAGCCCACTCCGAGGTCCTCCTCGAACAAGGCCGTTGGGCGGAAACCGCAGCCACCTCCGAAGTGCTGACCTCGATTTACGCGGAGTCCAATCTCGTCGGAACCAGCCCGCTGCTGCTCGTGAGGCAGCGCGTGCAGTCGGATATGGCGCGGGCCCTTGCTCGGCTTGCCCAAGACCGCAGCAATTCGCTCGCGATGCTGAAACGCTGCCATGAGACCTTGCTCAGCGATGGCTCCCTCGCGGATTTTTTCTTCCCATCACTCCGCAGGGTGAGGCTCATGAAAGAGCATGACCAGTGGTTTGATGAAACCTGGAACCGCATGGAAAAAGTCATCAGCCTTTACCCGGCCTCAGACAACACCCGCAATACCACCGCGTGGTTTGCCTCACGTGCAGCCCGCCGCTTGGATGAGGCGCAGGCCCACCTCAAGATCGCCCTCGCCTCCAATCCCGACCAACCAGCGTATCTCGATACCATGGCGGAAATCGAATTTGCCCGCGGCAACCGCCCCAAAGCGCTCGAGTGGTCGCGGATCGCGATCAATTTTTCCCCGACCGATACCCAGTTGAGGCGTCAGCATGAACGCTTCCGCGCGGAGCCGTTTCCGAAGTGACGGGCATTTCATGCGAGGAAATCCACGCTGCTTGCCTGATCGGGCGACGCATGTCTTGACACGGGACGCCCGTTGATGCGGGATTTCCGCCCCATGGCCAAGCTCTCCATCCGCGACCTCGATCTCTCCGGCAAACGCGTCCTCATCCGCGTCGATTTCAACGTCCCGCAGGACAAGTCCACCGGTGCCATCACCAACAACCAGCGCATCGTCGCCGCCCTCCCCACCATCCAATACGCCTTGGAAAAAGGGGCCTCCGTCATCCTCATGTCCCACCTCGGCCGCCCGGATGGCCAGGTGATCGCCAAATTCTCGCTCAAGCCCGTCGCGGACGAACTCGCCAAGCTGCTCGACCGCCCCGTCAATTTCCTCAATGATTGCGTGGGCCCGGAAATCGAAGCCGCCTGCGCCGCAGACAAACTCAAGGCGGGCGATGTCGTCCTGTTGGAAAACCTCCGCTTCCACATCGAGGAAGAAGGCAAGGCCAAGCGCGAGGACGGCACTTCCGTCAAAGCAGACCCCGCCAAGGTCGAGGAATTCCGCGCCAGCCTCACCAAGCTCGGCGACATCTACGTGAACGACGCTTTCGGCACCGCCCACCGCGCTCATAGCTCGATGGTTGGCGTGGACCTGCCACAAAAAGCCGCCGGTTTCCTCATGGAGGCGGAAATCAATGCCTTCACCACCGTTCTCGATACCCCCAAGCGCCCGCTGCTCGCCATCCTCGGCGGCGCGAAAATTGCCGATAAAATCCCGCTCATCACCAACCTGCTCGACAAAGCCAACGACATCATCATCGGCGGCGGCATGGCCTTCACCTTCCGCAAGGTGCTCGAAGGCATGGAAATCGGCGACAGCCTCTTCGATGTTGAGGGTGCGAAAATCATTCCTGAACTCGCGGAAAAAGCCAAAGCCAAGGGCGTGAACCTCCACCTGCCCGTCGATTTCGTCACTGCCGACAAATTTGCCCCGGATGCCACCGTTGGCACCGCCACTGATCACATTCCCGCCGGGATCATGGGCCTCGATGCCGGCCCGCAGACCCGCGAACTCTTCGCCAAGGTCATCGCCGCCTCCGGCACCATCATCTGGAATGGCCCTCCAGGCGTGTTTGAATTCGATGCCTTCTCGGAAGGCACCAAGTCCATGGCTGCCGCCATCGCCGCCGCCACCGAGGCCGGAGCCGTCACCGTCGTCGGCGGGGGCGATACCGCCACCGCAGCCAAGAAATTCGGTGCCGATACCAAGGTCACCCATTGCTCCACCGGCGGTGGAGCCAGCCTCGAGTTCCTCGAAGGAAAAGTCCTCCCCGGCGTCGCCGCCCTCAGCGAAAAGTAAGACAAAACCAGCATCATCCCCAACTCACACCTCACATGAACCGCAAGCCGATCTTCGCCGCCAACTGGAAAATGAACAAGGGAGCTTCCGAGACGGAAGACTTTGTGAAAAGTTTCCTCTCGAAACTCCAGGGCCAGGACTTCCCCTGCGAAATCGTCATCGCCCCGCCCTTCGTGTCGCTTTCCAAACTGGCGGACATGCTCCACACCGCCACCGCGGTCCAGAATGCCCACGCCATCCAGATCGGCGCGCAGAATTGCTCGCAATTCGATTCCGGAGCCTACACCGGCGAGGTCAGCGTGGTCATGCTGCGTGAGTTCTTCGTCCACTACGTGATCCTCGGCCACAGCGAGCGCCGCGCGATCTATGGTGAGACGGATGCCGTCATCAACGCCAAGATGAAAAAAGCCCGCGAGGCCAACCTCAAGCCGATCTTCTGCATCGGCGAGACCCTCGCCGAGCGCGAAGCCGGCAAGCTCGAAAGCGTCCTCCGCACCCAGATCACCGAAGGCCTCAAGGACATTTCCGAAAAGGACATGCTGGAAACCGTCATTGCCTACGAACCCGTCTGGGCCATCGGCACCGGCGTCACCGCCACCTCCCAACAAGCCCAGGACGCCCACGCCTTCGTTCGCTCCGTCATCGCCGAACTCTACGGCACCGAGACCGCTGCCAAGATCCGCATCCAATACGGCGGCTCCGTGAAACCGAACAACGCCGCCGAACTCATGGCCTGCCCGGATATCGACGGAGCCCTCATCGGCGGAGCCGCCCTCGAGCCGCAAAGCTTCCTCGAAATCATCCGCAACGGCACCATCCCCGCTGCAGAATAAAGGGGGAATCGCACATGGACTGGCGGGCAAATACGCCCGCAGTCCATGGAAACCATCCTCCTTCGACCGGAGTCGCCCAGTCCTGTCATCGAGGGTCGCCAAGTCGGCTGATCCATTGCCGAGTGCCATCCGGTCCGCGGCTGTTGTGAATCTTGACGTCCACCACATGGTGGAGGACCAAAGGGGGCTCCTTTCCCGCTGACAGAATCCGAAGACGGTTGAGGGTCAGGTCGCGGACGTCATCAAAAATCACTGCCGACCGATAATCTTTTCCGGTGACTTTTAGGGTGACGTTGTCCAGCACCACGCCTTCGGCATGGCGGCAGTAAAGTCCCCAGGCCGGCAGGACACCGAACATCTTGGATTCCGGGTAGTTGGCAGCGCATTCGGGGACTTGCTGGAGATTCTTTAACAGAATGTGATCCGGCTTGGGTTGATCGCCGATGCCTCCGTATTCGATGGAGATGTTTTTCAAGTTCACATCTTTCACCGGGTGGCCGGGGAGTCCGGTGATCGAACCGGTGATCAAGGTGGTGCAAAGGTGGCGCCAGTAACTGGGAAACTTGTTCATTTCGCTCTTTTTCCGGTTGGGAATCACCGCCGTGATGTCACTCAGAGTCACTCCGCGGATCGTGCCTACCGGTCCATTTTGATTGCGATGTCCCAACCGGATGAAAATGGGGTTGTTGGTGGTGGTCATCCGGACCTTTGAGATATGAATGTTTTCCATCGAGCCGCCATCGACGATCTGCAGCGCGATGCCGGAGAGATAGGTGTCATGGATCTCAATATCGCGAACAATGATGTTCTTGAAGCCCTTGGTGGAGGCCGTGCCGAATTTCAGCGCATTGCAACTGGAGCGGAGTCGGCACTTTTCGATGAGGATGTTTTCACAGGCCCTGCGGCCGGACTTGAGACAAAGCGCATCATCCTCGGAGTCGATATCACATCCGCGGACCACCACATTCCTACAGCCATCAAGATCAAGACCATCATTGGTGATGGCGGCCAGGGTGCGGACGGTGATGTTTTCGATGAGGACATCATCGCAATCGCGATAGAGTTGCACCCAGCACGCGCTTTCCCGCAGAGTGATGTCACGGACGATCACGTTGCGGCAGTTTCTGAAGTTGATGATGACCGGGCGCCTGGCCTCTCCGGCATCGGGAAAACTCCCGGGAACGATGGGGCGGATCAGCGATTCGGCGATGGTTTTTCCCTGGCCATCGATGGAGCCTTGGCCGGTGATCGCAATGTCCTTCTGGCCATCGGCCATGACCAGGGCGAGGAAATTCAAGCGCTGATAATGGGACAAATCGGTGCTGCCAAGCAGTGTGGCTCCTTTTTCCAAATGCAGGGTGACGCGACTCTTCAGGCGGAGGCTGCCGGTCGGGTATTTCCCAGGCGGAATCACCACCCGGCCGCCATCTTTTTCCGCGGCTGCGGCGTCAATGGCCTTCTGGATTGCCAGAGTCTCCAGGCGTTTGCCATCGCCGATCGTGCCGAAGGAACTCACGGGGAAGTCCTTCGCCGTGAGAGGCGACCCGGTGAGTGCGAAAAATGCAGCGATGAATGAAAGAAGTTGTCGGAATCCGGATCTGTGATCTGTGTGGCTTGCCATGATTTCTGGATTGCGATTGCAGGCCAAATGGATCGGGGGATCGAGGATCAAATCAGCGGTGGCGTCATCCTTTGGGATGATCGCGAGGAATGGTCTTGGGGTGGAAAAGTCCAAAAGTTTCAAGGATTCTGCCATGGGAATCCTCTCGATTCCTGAGAGCCTTCGGCAAGGCTCTGATACGGCGAGCCTCCGACTTTGAATTGGTATGCCACTGACAGCAGATACTATTGAACGCGCCCGGGATTCCCTGGTGGCGGGGAATTGTACGCTTGAGGAAACATTCAGCCGTCCTCCGGCTGCCTACGGTCCGGTGCCTTTTTATTGGTGGGCGGGCGAACCATTGAAGCGGGATCGCATTGCGTGGCAGTTGGACCAGCTGTGTGCGAAAGGAATCCGCCAAACCATCATCAGCTATCCGCATCATCCGGATGGAAGCAGCAATGTGGGGGAGCCAGCCTTGTTTTCCCGGGAATGGTGGGATTTGTTCCGGTGGTTTCTGGATGCCTGCCGGGAGCGGGGGATGACGGCGGGTTTTCAGGACTACACGCTGGTAGAGCCGATTTTGAGGGCTGTGGGACAGATGGCATCGGGCATGGAGGGAGGGCAGATGGGCTGTGTGTCGGGAATGGTTTCCGGAGTTGGCAACATCCGCCTAGCTGCCGAGAGCGGTTCACGGGTCATTGGTGCCTGGGTGTATCCGGTGCGGAGTGGATTGCCCGACATGACGATGGGGCGGGGTTTGGATGGCGAGCTGCGCGATGGGATTCTTGAATGGTCATCGACTGAAGGGGAATGGTTCGTCGCGCTGGTCTTCGCGCGTTTGAATGCGTTTGACCCGCTTCACCCGGATGCGGGTGCTTTGGCGATTGATCAACTCTATGGTCCGTTCGAACGGGAATGTCCGGATCATTTGGGAAACACCCTGAATCTCTTTTTCCAGGATGAGTTGGACTTTGGAGCGCGCATGCCATTCTGGTCGAACCACCTGATGGACGCATTCCTTTCCCACAAGGGCTATGACCTCCATCCGCTGTTGCCGGCGCTTTGGCATGACACGGGACCCATGACGGAGAAGATTCGTCTGGACTTCGCAGACGTGGTCACACAGCTCATGGAAGATGGGTATTTCAAGCCTGTGTTCCGGTGGCACGAACAGCGTGGAATTCTGTTCGGTCATGATAACTGCGGTCGGGGAAAAATCGCTGATGGACGCGCGCATTATGGCGACTATTTCCGGACGATGCGTTGGTTTTCCGCACCGGGTTGCGATGATCCGAAGCTGGATGGACCGCGTGCGTTCCGGGGGCTCAAGGTGAATAGCTCCATCGCCCATCTCTATCGAAGACCCCGGGTGTGGGTGGAGGCGTTCCACTCCAGTGGTTGGGGGACCACGCCTTCCGATGTGGTGGCTGCAATGAACGAAGACTTCGCTTATGGGGCCACGGTGGTGAATCTCCATGGTTTGTATTATTCAACACGCGGCGGCTGGTGGGAGTGGGCTCCGCCGGATTTTCATTTCCGGCAACCGTATTGGCGGCATGGCGCTGCGCTCAACGACTACTTTACCCGGGTGTGCTGGCTCCTGTCGCAGGGAGGTCACCGCTGTGATGTGGCGATCCTTTATCCGATTGCATCGCTCGATGCAGCCCCGGCGGATCCTCTGTTCTCCGGGGTAGTGGCGCACACGGAAAACGCATCCATCGATCACGGAGAAGAGTCGCATCCCCAACCGGAAGAAACGGCATTTGGACTGGGAAAACATCTATTTGATCACGCATGCGACTTTGATTTCCTGGATCTGGAGTCCATCTCGAAAGCAGAAGCAAGACATGGCAAGTTGATGGTGGCGGATGCGTCCTACCGGGTGCTCGTTTTTCCTGCAATGAAGACCGTGCGGGTCGCGATGTTGGAAAAGGCCCGGGAGTTTTGCCGCGCGGGAGGACTGGTGATTGCGTTTGGCTGCCTGCCTCGCGCGAGTGATCGAGCGGGCAGGGAGGATGCTGTTCTTGACGAATGGGTGGCGGATCTTTTCGGGTCGCCCGATGATTCGAAAAACCAGTTCAAGCAACATCCCGGAGGCGGTATGGGAGTTTTCATTCGGTCCGGATATGCCCATGTGCTGGATACCATCTCTTATGTGATCGAGCGGGATGTGACGGCGAGTGTCCCGCTGCATGTTCTGCATCGTCATCTTGAGGATCGGGAGATCTATTTCATCTCCAATTCATCCGATGAGTCCATCTCCGCAGATATATCATTCCGGGAACAAGGCGACATGAGTCGGTGGAATGCCTGGAATGGAAACATCACGCCGCTTTCTTGCAGCCGGCGTCTCACATTGAATCTCGCACCTCGCGAGTCCCACATCCTGGTAAGTTGTCAAAGCATCAGAAACCCTGGTGCGGACGATTCCAACACGGATGCGGGTTCAACAGTTCAAGTCTTGGAGTGTTCTTGGAAATCGCAGCTGCATCCCGTCCTGGACAATCGTTTCGGTGATTTCTGTCTGCCTGCTTTCGATGGGATGCTTGGTCCGCAGGCGCGGCGTTTCCGATATCAGGACGAGTATGCCGATACGTCGGATTGGGTGTTGCCGGAGTATGATGATTCCGATTGGGAGGAAACCACGTTTTCATTTGGCAAGCAGCTTGAAGTCGCCGGGCCGCTTGCTCCCGAAACGGACTTTCAGCGACTTGAAATGGCCTTGCTGGATGGGCACGACCAACTGGAGTGGACTCCCTATGTGTTTTCAAAAAAATGGGGTATCGAAAGGGATCCCTTCCTCACCGATTGGCTCAGCGGTCCCCATGGATTGAAGGGCGTGGTTCCGGATGAGTATTTTGATTTCCAAACGGATGTTGTCGGCAGTGTCTGGTACCTGAAAGCGAAGGTCTTTGCAAAACAGGGAGGAATTCATACTCTGGTCACTGGGGCCCGTTGTCCCTATCAGGTATGGTTGAATGGGGATTTGGTTTCCCTCCAGGAGCGCGGCTTGCCACCGGGTTTGTATGAACCATGGAAGATTCCGCACTATGAATGTGAAAAAATCGAAACCCGCGTGGCACTCGCCGAGGGCACGAATGAATTGTTGATCAAGCTGGTGCAGCCGGAAGGGCAGAGGACTCGGGCTTTCGTTGCCTTCGATCCCGCGGAATTGGAAGCGGAGGAGCTAGGATTGCGATGGTTTGCAGACGGCAATTTGCCCCGCATCGGCGTGCCTGCGGATTCCGGGCGGAAGGCGATCCGTTTTCGATTCCTGAGCCCGCCAGGGCTGCGCGAAATCATCTTGGTGGCAAGGGGCAGCGTGCAAGTATGGGTAGGAGGAAGTCTACAGACTGTCGCTCCGGTCGCTCTGATGGAAGAGGGTTGCGTCCGCTATCGTGTCATCATCGCTGCCCAGCAGAGGGACTCGCAAATCGTCGCCATTCGGGTGGAGTCCCCGGCAGATTGCCATGCGGGCGACGCCTTGCCGGAACCGGTTTTCTTGTTCTGTGGTGAGGGCAACATGTTGCTCGGCGATTGGTGTGGACAGGGACTGGCCACCTACTCGGGTGCGGTCGAGTATCAAAACAAGATTTCCATCTCCGAGGGAGATGTCGGACGGCGTATGACACTTGATCTTGGCTCCTTGTCCGCCACTGCGGAAGTGAGAGTGAATGGAGAATCGGTCGCGACACTGGTGACTCCCCCGTGGAGAGTGGAGCTGGGATCATTCCTCAAACTCGGGGAAAATGAACTGTCGATCGTCGTCGCAAACACTCTGGCGAATCATTACAGCGTTGGATTCCCCACACCCTATGCCTTTGAAAAACAAACTCCTTCGGGCCTCTTCGGCCCGGTTACCCTGATTCATGATTGATCCATCACGCCTGCTGCGCCTGTTTTCCGCATTCATTTTGTTTGGCCTAAGTTGCTTTGCTTCGAATGCGCAAGTTTCCACGGACTTTCTCAAACAGAAGTTCGGTTTTTTTGTTCATTATGTATGGGCTGGCGGCGGGCTGACGGTGGATCGCCATGGCAAATCGCCCGAGTCATTCGACGCCTTGGCGGATGCCTTTGATGCCAAGGGCTTCGCCGAGGACATGGAGGCATGGGGTGTGGAGTATGTCATTTTCACGGCGTGGCATGCCAACATCAATCCGCTTTTCCCAAGTGAAACGATGCGGAAGTGGGGCATGCCCGGACATGCCTGCAAGCGGGATGTGCTGCGCGATGTGATCGATGCCTGCAAGAGCAAGGGCATCCCGGTGGTTCTTTATACCCACCCCCGCGACGGTCATGACCTGCGGGGCGACGATCGTGTTAGAACGGGTTGGGGAGCAAAGACTGGCAAGCATCCGGGCGATCCGGATTGGGAGGAGTTTGACTACCAGAAATGGAATGATTTCACCAACGATCTGTATGCCGAATTGGTGGACCGCTATGGCAAGGACATTGCGGGGTTGTTTCTCGATGAAGGCAGTTCGGCGGGGGACAGTCACCGGGTGGTCGATTACCCCCGGCTCCGCAACACCATCAAGTCGCGGGCACCCCACTTGGTGCTGCAACAGAACTACTACGGCACGATCTATTCCTGCGATGTGGGGGTGAAGGAATACCATCATTGGCAACAGTTTGAAAATCGCGACGGGGGAGCGTGGCCGGCATGGGATCTTCCGGTCGCCTCGGTCTTCGCCACCACATGGTGGGCCGCCAAACCAGCAACGGAGAATACGGTGGTTTACACTGCCGAGGACATGTTCCGATACTCGGTCTTGCAGGCGGGTGCCAATACGCTGGGTGGCGGCATGCAATGGGCGGCTGGCCCCTATCCCGGGGGCGGCTGGGAGCCCGGTGTTGCGGAAACCATGACCAAGTTCGCTTCTTATCTGAAGCCCGTTGCTTCGACCCTCAAGGGGACACTTGCCAGCACCGCCTATCCTACCCAGAAAGGCGCCGCCTTGAAAGATATCGGCTGGGGAGTGCGTGCCGTCGAGTGGGGTGTCGCTACCGATTCCCCGGACCGCTCAATGACTTATCTGCATATCCTCAATCCTCCCGATGGCAAACGCCTGCGCATCGGAATGCCGGCAAATGGCAGCCGGTTCTCGAAGGTCAGCATGATGCCATCCCAGCGCCCCGTGACCCTTGAAATGGAAAAGTCCGGATATGTCATCACCCTGCCGGCTGACGAGTCTTGGAATCCCGTTCACAGTGTGATCCGTCTCGAAAAGTAAACCCGCGTGCCATTGGCAAATTTGAATCAATCGTTTCCATCCAATCCATGACCTCAAAACCCAAATCCTGCTCTACCGGCAGCATGATGACCTACTCGCTGGGTGAATGTGCCAATTCCCTGGTGATGAATGGCATTTTCGGTTTTGCCATGTTGTTTTACACCAAATCACTTGGGCTCGACCCGAAGTGGGCGGGATTTGCGATGTCCCTCTCGGTCTTCTGGGAGGCGATCACCGAACCCGTGATGGGGCATCTCAGTGACAATACCCGCAGCCGCTGGGGGAGAAGGCACCCTTACATGCTTTTCGGCGGATTGTTGATGGCGGTTTGTTCGTATCTGATCTGGGCGGTGCCACCATCATTCCGGGACAACCAGATGTCGATTTTCTGGTATCTCGTATCGATGAACCTTCTGCTTCGCACCGGGCTCACGATGTTCTTCATTCCTTATCTGGCGCTTGGGTTTGAGATGTGTGGTGACTATCAGGACCGCTCCCGCATCCAAGGCATGCGGTGGGTGTTCAACATGATCGCCAATTTCGCCGGGCCCGCCATGGCATGGACCTTTTTCTTCAAGGACAAGGACGGCGTGCAGGCCACCACGGTGGAGGAAAACTACCATCACATGGGAGCCACCTTCGCGGGTGCCACCGCATTGTTTGTCGTGCTCGTTTGCATTTTCACACTGCGCTGGCGTCAGGATACCCGTGACGCCCCGGCCAACTCAGAGCACGGGTGGTTCAAGGCGTTTTTCATTGAAATGAAACAAATCCTCGCAGATCCCAATCCGCGCTGGGTGTTCATTTTCATCTTCATTGTCTGCGCCGGTATGGTGATCGTCAGTTCACTCCAGATGTTTGTATATGATGACTTCATGCATTTTTCGTCGGGCAAGCTGCTGCTTGGCGGATGGGAATTGAGTCACACATCCATTGCCCACGGCAGCACCATGGTCGGGATGGGGATTGGAGCGCTGATTTGCACGCGGCTCACCCGGCTTTTCGACAAGAAGGGCGCGGTGCTGTTAGGCGGCGGACTCAGCATCGTCTGTAACATTGTGCTGGCCATCCTGTTCCTCACGGGATGGGTGAAACCCGGTGCTGAAATGCAAGTCGGGGCGTTGACGATTCCGTTGGCACTCATCCTGTTTGTGATTTTCCATGCTTCCTACTGGCTGGGAAATGGCATCATGCTTCCCGTTTCCACTGCCATGATGGCGGATGTGAGCGAGGTCAGGAAGATTGAAACAGGTGAAGTGCGAGATGGCGGCTACTCGGCTGTGTTCAGCCTGGCGATGCGCATGGCGATTTCCTTCAGCCTCATCGTATCCGGTTGGTGTCTCAGCGGCATCGGTTATCAGGTTCCCAAGGCCGGGGAAAAAGTCACCCAGACGGCAAGTGCGGTGTGGAGTCTCGGCATGGTCACCTTCGTGATTGGCGCGCTCATTTGCCTCGTCTCGTTGCTGGCAATCCGGAAGTATCCGCTTTCCCGCTCACGGCTGGAGTCTCTGCGTGTTGCGGATGATGCACCCCGCCAGGAGGGGAGTCGCTAGCAGGCATCGATTTTATGAACCGGACGGCTGCTCCGGTTGCGAAAATCCTTGGCGTGGAATTGCAGCTATTGAAGCGCATGGCGGCGATGTTTTGAGATGACCTTTCAGGAATCTGCATGGCAGCCAGACTGGGGAGATCCATGCAAGCGGCCATGTGAATCAAGCCCGCATTTTTTTCATCGACGGCGGGATTGCTGGATCCTCCGGATGCCGCTAGGGTCCCGGCCATGGATGATATTCGGAATTCGGGCAATCGGCGCAAGCAGGGCGGCTTCCCATGGTTCGGGGCCGCGTTTCTGGCGCTGATTCTCGGTGGGGTCGGGCTTTGTTTCACCAGTTTTCCCGCCAAGGTGAAACGTGGACTCAAGGAAATCCTCGCGCCCAAGCCGGTCGTGATCTCGCCGGACGAACAGGACATCCGCCGCCAGATCGAGTCGCGCTTGCGCACCGAAATGGAAGCCGAGCTCGACCGCGAAGTCGCTGCGATGAAACAAGCGGCCGCTCAAAAGCAAGTGCAGGAATCCAGCGAGCAATCCCTCCCTCCAGCCCTGCCCACGGAGCCCACACTCGGCTCCGTCAGCGATGTGCGGAAACTGCGCTCCGGCATTCCATTCAAATCCGAGGTCATCGTTGAAAAAGGCGGCATCGCCTCCAAAGAGCGGGTGAGCGATGGCAGTTATACCGCATCCTATCAACTCAAGTTCAAGGTGCCCGCTCCGGCGAAGACCCTTGCGGAACTCGAGTCCTCGAATCCGGATCTCGCCAAGGTGCTTCCCGGTCTGCCCGCGCTCATCGAGAAGGCCGAAGTCTCCCCCTGGTTTCATCAACTCTACGATAACAAAACCACCCGCATCCGGCGCGATGCGAATGCCCTCAACGAACTGCTCACCAAACACAATCTATACGACCTCGAAACCATCCTGCACCTGCGGACGAGTGAGGGAAAACCGCTGTTTTTCATCCAGTCCGAGATGGATGTCGTCTCTGATGGTTCCGATGGCGACCGCCTTCCCAACATGCCGGACAGCATTGTGAACTCCACCCACTATCAACCGTTCACCAGTTATGGTTGGCCCAAGAAATCATCCACTCCCAATCCGATGGTCGCCGGTTGGGAAAAGCGGCTGGCAGGCGCGGAAAAGGAACTGGCGGACCGCAACACCACCGCCGAACGCAAGGCATGGCTGCGCGATCGGATTGCATATCTGAAACTCGGCATCGCGGACCTCAAGGGCCGGAGTTTCCTCATCGCCGAGTATGACCCGTTCATCGTGATTCCCGTGAACATCCTCACGGCCAATCAGCCCTTCGCCCCCAAGGTAGGCGACTATGCGGTCGTCGTTCATGGGAAAAAAGCCTACCCCGCCATCGTCGGGGATGGAGGTCCCACCTTCAAGGCCGGCGAGGCCTCGCTGCGCATGGCCCGTGAACTGAATCCCAAATCATCGCCTTACAGCCGTCCGGTCTCCGATCTCAAGGTGACCTATCTCGTGTTCTCCGGCAGCCGGGAGACAGAGAAAGGTCCGCCTGACTACGAAAAGTGGCGGCAGAAATGCCATGAACTCCTCAACACCATCGGCGGCCTCGGCGATGGGGTGGAGCTCCATGCCTGGACCGACCTGCTCCCGAAACCGGAACCACCCCCGGCACCCACTCCGTCCCTCACTCCTCCGCCAGCATCCGCCGCACCCGCTCCTGCTGCAACGCCTTCAGCACCCGCACCAGAAGCGCCAGGCACACCAGAGTGACGCTGAGTTCGAGCAGCGGAGCCATGCCGCGGGAATGATCGCCCGCCAAATAGCGAAATGCATCCGGCAGATTCGCTATGCCTCGCGCCGTGCCCAACAAGGCCAAGACCCCGGCACCGATCAAGCCGTGCCAATACGTCTTCAGCGAAAACAATCCGCAAATCACCAGCCCGCCCCCAAGCGTCAAGGCCCCATTCAGATAGCCCAGCGCATCGGCCTTGGGCAGCCATCGCATCGCCAGGCCACCGCCCGCCAACACGGCCACGCCGGTGAGAAATACATGAATTCGCATGCCCCCAGCCTGCCCTCGCCACCCTGTGATCACAAGTCATTCCGGAGTGCCCCATCGAGAGCTGCGATCAAGGGAGGGTTATACCCCATGGAAATTCATCCAGCGGAATCCTAACTTCCATTCAGCTGTCCATGGCCGGGACTGGATCACCGCCCGCCAGACGGAGATAAAAGACACCCAACCAACAAAAATTATGAACTCACTTGAAATCAAGGGCGACTGGAACATCACCAAGGGAAAACTGAAACAGAAGTGGGCCACCCTGACTGATGACGATCTTCAATTTGTGGAAGGCAAACACGATGAAAT
Source organism: Luteolibacter sp. (assembly GCA_040399845.1). Classification (GTDB taxonomy): domain Bacteria; phylum Verrucomicrobiota; class Verrucomicrobiia; order Verrucomicrobiales; family Akkermansiaceae; genus Luteolibacter. Next base: position 23,052 of record JBBARN010000080.1, read on the forward strand.
GCTCGGCAGGATCCAGAAACGCACCGGAGAAACCCGGGAGGCTGTGGAAAAGGCCATCAAAGATTCCTGTGACCAGTGCTGCCTGTGAATGGAAACAAGAAACTTTCCTCATCATGAAACGAAAACAATCTCTCATCATCCTGATGGCCGCCATCTTGTCAGTGAGTTGTGACAAGCAGAAGCTGGCGATCGAGAAAGACAAAGACGCAACCCAAGAGTCGATCGACAATCGCAAGGCGGAAGTGGACGCAGCTGCCAAGGTGGCAACACGAAAAACCGACACCGAGGCGACACTGGACAAGGCAAAAATCGAGGCGAGCAAGGATTCCATCCAAGCGCAACTCGATGCCGACAAGAAAAAAGCCGATGCAGAAGCGGATGCGGCCAAGGCCAAGGTGGATGCCGAGAACAAGTAATCTGGCGCAGAGCCCCCCTCTAGATTCGAGGACGTCCATTGCAGCATGCATCTGTAGTGGACGTCCTTTTTTGCGCCTGCAATTTCCAATCGCCCGATGATCCTTCCTTGCAAGCAAGCGACCTCGGCAGAATCCCTGGCGACGATTTCGAATGTCTGCCTCAGTGCCTTCGTTGTTCTTTCCTTATATTTCGGCCGGGAGCTTTTGGTGCCGCTTGCGTTGTCCATCCTGTTGACCTTCATGCTCGCACCGCTGGTCACAAGGCTTCAGCGGTGGTTCGGTCGGGTTGGCGCGGTGCTCGTGGTGGTATTGATGATGATTTCGGCAACCGGAGCGGTCGGGTGGGTGCTCACCCGGCAGGCGGTGGACCTTGCGAACAAGATTCCTGGCTACAAGGAAAACATTCAAACCAAGCTGCGTTCGATCCAACTGCCCAAACAAGGGCCATTCTCCAATCTTTCCAGGACCTTCGAGGAACTAAAGGATGAGATGCCGGGAGGATCTCGCGATCAGGAAACAACCTCTTCGGTTGTCGGGGCTCGCACCGAACCCGCAGTGACTTCCGTGAGAATCGTGAAAGGGATGGATCAACGACTGGAATTCATGCAGTTGGTCGTGGCACCGGTGCTCGGGCCGCTTGGTACGGCTGGGTTGGTGCTTTTGTTGCTGATTTTCATGCTACTCCAACGGGGGGAACTCCGGAACCGGCTCATCCGTCTGGTGGGGCAAGGAAGGATTATCGTGACCTCACGGGCGATGGACGATGCAGGTGCCCGGGTTTCGAAATACCTGTTGATGCAAATCATCGTCAACATCACTTATGGCATTCCCGTGTCCATCGGTTTGTATTTCATCGGTGTTCCGAACGCGGTTCTGTGGGGAGCGCTGGCGATTGTCCTGCGATTCATCCCTTATCTCGGCCCCTGGATTGCCGCAGCGTTTCCCATCCTGCTTTCGCTTGCTTCTTCCCCGGGTTGGATGACTCCGCTTCTAACCATTGCCTTGTTCATCGTTCTGGAATTGATCAGCAACAATGTGATGGAGCCATGGCTTTATGGTTCCAGCACCGGAGTGACGCCCATCGCCCTCATCATCGCGGCCTTGGCATGGACATGGCTTTGGGGGCCGGTCGGGCTGGTTCTGGCCACGCCGCTGACGGTATGTTTGGTGGTGATGGGCCGGCATATTCCGAAACTCGCATTTCTCAGCATTGTCCTGAGCGACGAGGAGGCACTCACACCCGCCGAGGATTGCTATCAACGTCTTCTTCGGGCGGGAGAACATGATGAAATGGAACTGGTGGACCAGTATCTGAAGGAAAATCCTGTGATCGACCTCTTTGAACGGGTGCTTCTGCCAGTCGTTGTTGCCGCAGGAACAGATCATCGCTTGGGGCTTCTGGATCGAGGACAACTGGATTCCGTGGAAAACGGCGTGGCCGAGATTCTGGATGCGGTCTCTCCTTTGTTGCCGACTAGGGATGCGGCCGGGGCTACCATGGCATGCGTGCCGGCTAGAGCGCACCGCGATCAATTGGCTGGAGATATGCTTGCCAGGTTGTTGTGGCAGGATGAATGCGCCGCCAGAAGCGCTGCGGCAAGGATGCCATTGCACGAACTCATCGGGTGGCTTGATGCGCTCCGTCCCGGGCTTGTTTTCATCTCCGTGCTCGCTCCTTCGACACTGATTCACGTCCGCTATCTTTGCAGCAAGCTGCGCTCGGAGTTTCCACATCTGAATGTCATCGTCGGGCTTTGGGGGCAAACCAGTCTGTCACCGGAAATGCTCGGATCCTTGCAGGCCTCCGGTGCGACCGACGTGGTCACATCGTTTTCGGCGGCAATCGAGAAATCCCGGAGTCATGCCCCTTCCAACGCCCCATCCCTTCAACCGATAGCCGAAGTTTGATGATTGGTATCAAATGCTATTCCGATGGCATGATGGCGATCCCCGGCGGCGTTCCGTAGGCAAGGAATGCGATTCGCGCTCCCGGCAAGGGCAAGCGGAAATCATAGACTCCATAACCATTGGCCTTGATGCCACGGTAGGAGCGGCCATCCGTTGAATTGATCATGACAGGGTGGCGATCCTTCTTTTCCGTCCCGAGATACATCGCAACATGGGTGATTGCCAAGGCCGTCCCGGCGATGCGGTCTGCATTGCGCCCCCAAAACAACAAATCGCCAGGATGCAGGTCTTTGAAGCCGATATGGGCGAGATGTGTGGTCGGCAGCGGAACCTCATGCAGGCGTTGGTGCTGCATGAGCCATTGATACTGGCCTGACGCAGTCCGGGGGGGCACAAGGTGGATGCTTTGCATGACATAATACATCGCGCCCGAACAATCAAATCCCCCATCGGATGGAACCGAGCCTCGCTGGGTATAGGGCAACCATGGCGAAACCTTGCCAAGCTCGATCGCCGCATGAATCAGTTTTCTTCGGTCCTCGGGGAGCATGGCGAATTCGGAGAGATCTGCGGTTGCAAGCATCGCGGGCTTGCCGAAACCAACCGTGGGGATGGGCGGGGCTGCGGCTTGGGCGTGCAGGCCGGATGACAGGGCAAATCCGAGCCACCATGCCAAACACTTGGAGCCGACAGCGATCAATCGTCGATGGCTGGTCGTTTGTCTGCACCGTGGCACAAGGCTAAAGCATGGTGATCTGGACACTGCTTTCGATGATCCCGGACGCGATTGCATGACGGGTGAGGCCGGCGGTGTCATGGATATCCAGTTTTGCCATCAGATTTCCGCGATGTTTCTCCACCGTCTTGATGCTGATGCCAAGTTCGGACGCCGTTTCCTTGTTGGCTTTGCCTTCCGCGATCAGTTGCAAGACCTCCGTTTCCCGTGATGTCAGCAGGGCGGGGGAGTTGCGGGTCTTTCCGGAGCGGTTCGGTGATTGCGGGTTGATTCGCCTGAACCGTCTCACGATGGTCGAACTATAAAATATCGCTCCGTTATGAACATCCCGGATGGCCTTGCAAACATCGCTTGCGGAGTCTTGTTTCAGGAGGAAGCTCACCGCGCCGGACTGTGCCGCACTTTGCACATAAGCATCGTCACAATGAGCAGTCAGGATGATGACTTTTGTATCCGGCAGTGCCTTGAGGATTTGGCGGGTGGCTTCCAAGCCGTTCATTCCCGGCATGGCGATGTCCATCAGGACCACATCGGGATGGAGTTCCAAGGCCTGGGTCACGGCCTTGCGTCCGTCTGACGCCTCGCCGACCACCTCGAAGTCCGTTTGTAACTTGAGCATCATGCGGAGACCCTCCCGCACCAGCGTATGATCCTCCGCCAAAAGAACAGTGATGGTTTTCATGGGTTGTCGGGTTTGATTTCAATCGCGTCCATTTCCCATTTTCTGCCTGTGGCCTTGGTGACCGGGATGATCGCGATGATGGTTGTGCCCTTGCCCGGTGCCGATTCGATCTGAAAACTGCCCCCTACCATTTCGACCCGTTCTCTCATTCCGAGCAGGCCGAGGCGTTTGCTTCCGCGTGCCAGCAGGACTGGATGGACATGGAATGATTTTCCGTCGTCGCTTACTTCCATGTGCACGGATCGGCCTTCTTTGCGAATGGTGATTTCAACCCGGCTTGCACGCGCATGGCGGGCGACATTGGTGAGCGCTTCCTGAGCCACCCGGTAAAGCACGGTTCGTTGCGCCGCATTGAGTTTTTCGACCCCGGCAAAAGCGGTGAGATGGGAGCGCACGCCGGTCCGCGTGGTAAAACTCTTCATGAAGGAATGCAGCGCTGGAATGAGTCCGAGATCATCCAAGGCCGTGGGGCGCAGTTCCCGGGCAAATTGGTGAACGATGTTCGCGGATTTGGCCACCATTCTCTGGGTCCGGGCGATGTTGCGGTCCAGCCCTTTGGAGTTGATTCCCGCCTCCGCTTTCAAGGCGGCCAGTCTCACGTTGATTCCCATCAACGCCTGGGCGATCACATCGTGCAGTTCCCTGCTGATTTTTTTCCGTTCTTCTTCCTGGGTGGTCAGGATCTGTCGTGACAGTCCACGGAGTTGCTCTTTCAGGAGATTGGACTTCTCCAAGGAACTCAAGTAGTGCCGCTCGCTGGTTTTCAATGAAGCCTCCACTTGTTTGCGGTGGACGATTTCTTGGCTCAGTTGCTGGTTGGTGGTAGCAAGTTCGACGGTTCGGTCGCTGAGCATTTGGATGACTTTCTTCAATCTTGCCGCCTCTTTGGCGATGTTCTTGTTTTCCTGAATCGGAGCGATGGCGGCGGCGAAGAACATGCCTGCCTGTTTGATAAGCGCGATCTGTTTTGCCGGAGGAAACGATGGCAGCAAGTCCTTGACCAAGGTCTTCTCATGCAGTTTGGCCAAGTCCAATGTCAGCATTCCGGCGGCGAGCGCCTGTTTGCCGAGCTCCAAGGCCGATTCCAGATCTGCCTTGCGCCCTTGTTTGAGATGCTCGTGCAGTGCCTCCTTGTAAAGGCGAGGGAAATGATTGGTGCGTCGTTTCATCGAATCCCTTGTTCAACTTGCATTTGGTGTTCAAGCACCCGGAGCCTAATCCCTGCGAGCTGCCACTTGCAAATGGATTCTTGGAGGCTGGCACCCGGGTGTGGGCCTGGATGGGGCTTGTCTTTCCTCATCAGACGGAACGGGGTTTCAGAGCCAACAACACAAATCCGCCGATGAGTGCCAGAGCACCCACGATTGGTGGAATGAAATGAGTCTCGCGGGTTTGGATACGTATTCCGAGAAACCTAACCGTTTCACCCGGTGGGCGGCGCAACTTTTTATCTGTAAAAGTTTCCAGGATGGATTTGGAGGCTGATT
>JBBARN010000081.1:0-28092 GCA_040399845.1 Luteolibacter sp.
CCTCTCGTTGCCTATCTGGACCGGAGTGATCGGGATCACGCGTGGGCCAAGGAATGCTTCATGCAAATCACCAGCCCTCTGCTCACCTGTGAGGCGGTGATCGCCGAATCACTCTTCCTGTTGCGGCGCGGTGGAATCACTCCGGATGGCTTGCTCCATCTCATCAGCCGCGGGTTGGTGGTGCCTGACTTCTCACTCACGGCGGAAATCCAAGCAATTCAGCAGCTGATGAAAACCTACCGCAACATTCCCATGTCACTGGCGGATGCCTGCCTGGTCCGGATGGCGGAGATCCATGAAAATTTCAAAGTCATGACGCTGGCTTCGGACTTCGTCGTCTATCGGAAATCCCGCCGCAAGGTGATCCCGCTCCTGCGGCCGGAGCGGTGAGAACGGCCCAATGGCTCCAGTCCATCTTCCATTTCGCCCGATTCCGTCCGGCTGCGTCTCATCCGCCTGATAGGTGGGGGTAGAGATGCTGGGGTGGGGGATGCGCTGAAATGATGCGGTTCTGCACTAGGATGTTGGAATGCGAGGACTGGAAATTGAGACGAAAGCGGGTACTGTTTTGTGAACTCGATAGCCCCTATTTTCGGCATAAAGACATGCCGGTTAGTGAAGGTTAGGGAGTCAAGGCTATCATCAATCTAAGACTGAGTAGTTTGAATCCATTCAGCCAGCCTGAAAGATCCGCGAGCCGCCTCCAAATCGTGCTCGCCAAACCCCTAGAGACCTCCTAGCCTTAATGTCGTGAGGCTATCGCAGGCGAACTTTCGAAAAAATTGGAGAAGAGGGTGAAGTGTTAGCTCGAAAATTTCTTAAACGCATTGGATGGCAAATTGCGGCTGAAAATAAGAAAGTCAGAAATGACTATGATGAATTAACTGCCAACCGAGAAATCACCCTTGCGGCAGCTCTCCCAACATTAGAAGAACTACAGATTCGAGATCTGCTGTCACAGATCGCTTGCTGCCACTCTACAAGTTGATTGCCGCGCGCATCTGCCAGAGCGATTACATCAAAATCGACGAAACCCCGGTCCGATGTCTTGAGCCCGGCACGGGCAAGACCGCGTCGGGCTACTTTTGGGTCTATCACCATGATGAACACGGAGTGCTCTTCGATTGGCACAAAAGCCGGGCCAACACCTGTTTGGATGACATCCTCATCGGCAACGATGAGGAACCATCCTTCGATGACTACCTGCAAAGCGATGGCCTGCGCGCCTACCGAGCCTTCATCAACCGATACCCGGAACTCTGCATCATCCCCGTATCCTGTCTCACCCACATTGCCCGCAAGTTCAAAGAGTCGCGCCACGAACATCCCCGTATCGCCGCACGGAGCCTCCTACTCATCGGCAGCATCTATCAAGTCGAGAAGCGCATGGACTTGCAAAACGCCCATCCGCTCGACCGCCAACGCGCCCGCTGGCTCGAATCCAGGAAATCCTACGATCATCTTCTCAAACTCACGCGCCGGCTGATCCGTTTCCGCGGCCTCACCCGAACTACCGGAATCTACAAGGCATTGGCCTACGCCATCGAACAACTTCCCCATCTTGAGCCCTGCTTCCTCAACGGACAAATCAAGTTCGACAACAATCTAACAGAGAACGCCATCCGCCCGACCAAACTAGGCCACAAGAATTGGATGTTCATAGGCGGTGAGCATACCGGATGGAGAAGCGCCGTCATCTACACATTCGCTGAGCAAATCCGCCGCCACAAGGCAGACCCTTTTGCCTACTTCGAATGGGTCTTCGAAAAGCTCATGCACAACCCAGGCCGCGAAGAACTCGAAGCCCTCTTGCCCGTCAACTGGATCAAGACCCGTTCAGCCGCCAATCGACTCATCGAGATCCCCGCTGCATCGGAGCCAGAGATGCAAGCCCTCTCGCAAAAATGCGAGAGGGGCTCGGTTGACCTTACCCAAGAGTTGGCGCTGGCAAAGCGGGTCGGCAAGGGGCGCGAGGACTTCGTGATCCCGCTGAAGATCGATGACCTCACGTCGGATGAAACGACGATCGAATTGACCCGACTGAACTCCACCGACTTCAGGGGTGCTTCGGTGGGTGGTCTCGCGAAGCTGTTGGAGAAGCTGGAGAAGGACGGGGCGCCCAAGGACCCGCGCTTCAATGCGGCTGCGGTGGCGACCTGGTGGTAGGACAAGCTCCACTCCGTGCAGGCGGTTCTCGCCCGCAGCGAGCCGCAAGACTGCAATGGGTTTCCGATCCGTTCGTTTCCTCAGACAATTTTCCTTCACTTGCTGCTCGGTGAGAAGAAGAGGCCCGACCCGCTTCCGTTGCCCCGGCTTCATGGCATCCGCGCACGACCCAGCCGATCGTGGGTGAAGGCTCCGGAAAACTTTCCCGGTGAGTGAGTCTGCGAACTGTGGATTTTTTCGCCTCGGTTACGGCTTACGAGAGTGGTTTAAAACCAAGGACTCATTGTGGGACATGATTTTGGATGGTCATGCCGGTTGGATTGTGAAAGCCTTTCGGCGGCATGAAGAAACGATGACTTTTCCCGATACGACATGGACCGTTTTGGCGCAGGCGACGATCCATGGCGGGGAGTCGGAGCGGGCAGCTTTGGGTAAATTGTGCGAACGGTATTGGAAGCCGGTGGCATCGGTGATGCGTTCGCGGGGTGTCCCGGCGGATCGGGTGGAGGATTTGACGCAGGATTTCTTCGTGAGGCTGATGGAAGGAGGGTTTTTCCGGCGGGCGGAGCGGGAGCGGGGGAAGTTTCGCTCGTTTCTGATGAACGCGCTGAAGAATTTCCTGGCCGATGATGCACGGCGGACCATGGCGGAAAAGCGCGGCGGACAGCTTGAGCGGGTGGAGTTGAAGGACGATGTCGAGATGGTGGAAGACGACGAAATGCGATTTGATTTCGCGTGGGCGGAGGCCTTGTTCGATGCGGCGGTGGAAGAGGTCGGGAAAGGAATGACGGAGCGGCGCGGCGAGAGAGGATGGGAGGCCTTGCGTGGGTTTCTCACGGGGACTGGGCCGACTTTGGATTATAGCGAGCTGGGGGATTTATTGGAAATCGGCGAGGGAGGGGCGAAGGCCGAGGTGTCGCGGATGCGGGCCAAGTTCCGTGAGCAGTTGCGACGGGAGGTGGCCAATACGGTGGGGGCGCCGCATGAGGTGGATGAGGAGTTGGCCTATTTGAAGGAAGTCATCGTGCAGGGCGCGGGCGGGGCCGATGTTTGAGAATGAGTCACGCCGCCGGATGATGTTGGGAGCCTTCGAGGAGGCTCTCAATGATGAAGGTTTCGCACCGCCGGGGTTTGAGATTCTGGGAGAACTGGATCGAGGAGGTATGGCGGTGGTTTATTTGGCAAGGCAGTTGAAGCCGGAGCGTGAGGTGGCACTAAAGGTGGTGCTGCCGAAGTATGCGGGCGATGAGGAGGTGAGCGAACGTTTCAAGCGCGAGGGGCGGGCAATGGCGACACTGGATCATCCGGGGGTGTTGCCGGTCTATCAGGTTGGCGAGTGGGATGGGATGCCATTTCTAGCCATGAAGCTGGCGCGAGGCGGAACCTTGCAGGCGCGGTTGCGAGCAGGCTTGCCTGAGGTGCGGGATGCGGTGGGCTGGTTGATCGACGCAAGTGCGGCGGTGCATTTCGCGCATCAGCGCGGGGTCTTGCATCGGGATCTGAAGCCGGGGAATTTGTTGTTTGATGAAGCAGGGAAGATTTATGTGGGTGACTTCGGGGTGGCGAAGATGGAGTTCGCGGGTGACGGCGGGTTGACGCGGACGAAGGCACTGGTGGGAACGCCGCATTACCTCGCGCCGGAGGTGGCCGGTGGGGCGAGCAATGCGGGAAGCGTGGCGGCGGAGATCTATGGTCTGGGTGCGATTTTATATGAATGTCTGTGTGGGTGCCGTCCGCACGACGGAGCGGAGAATCTGGCGGCCCAGCTGCGGCGGATCGTGGATGATGAGGTGGTTCCGGTTCGAAAACTTCGTCCCGAGCTGGAGCGGGACCTGGAGGTGATTTGCATGAAGACGCTGGCGAAGAATCCGGCAGAGCGATACGCGAGCGTGGCGGATTTTCAGGAAGATTTGCGGCGGTGGGGGCACGGTGAGGAGATTCTGGCAAGACCGGCGGGTTTGCCGGAGAAGGCTTGGCGCTGGGGAAAGAAACACCCGCTGCCAACGGGCTTGGCGGCGTTGCTTTTCCTGAGCGCGTTGGCGGGAGGCTTGCTGCTGGTGGAGAACTATCAGCGCCGTGGTGAGTTGTTATACCGCACGTTGTTAGAGCAGGCGCGGTCGGAGAGGGTGGTGCATGAGCCGGGATTTCGCGAGCGGGTGCTGAAGTTGTTGCGAGAGGCAAGGGCGATTCAGGACTCGGCGCGGATTCGCGAGGAGGCGGCGGCGGTTTTCGCACATTGGGATGTGGGCTCGGGTCGCTCAGCGCCAGGGGCTGAAGCCAACTCCGGACGGTGCGCGGTCGATGTGATGGAAGGGGGTGTTCGAATTCGCGGAAAGGGTTCCGAGGAGTGGGTTTTGCCAGGTGGAGTGTTGCGCTGCGAGCCAGCTTGCTCGCAAGACGGACGCTTCTTGGCTTTGGTGCGAGGCGAGCGCATGGAGGTGGCGATTTATGACATTCCCCGCCGTAAAGAGTTTTCTAGCATCTCGCTGGAGCAGTGGCCGAAGCGGATCGATTTTGAGCACTCCGGTGAAGAGCTGCGTGTGGTGTTCGATAACGGCAGGGCATTTCTCGCGGGAGTGCGGGGAGAGGTGCTGCTAGAGGGATTTGGAGAACTGGATCCTTTGCATCGACCATCGAGTTTCAAGGTTTGGAAAGGGCACTATCTGTCACCTTTGGAGGCACGAACGTCAGGGGCACGCATTTCGTTAGATAATGCCTTTCTGGTGACGATGAGTCCGATCGGTTTGCAGATTTGGGATGTGGGCAAGCGGCAGTCGATCGAGATATATGAAGCGGAAAACCAACGCATTGATGCATCGACAGAGGCGTGGTGGCTTGGGACACGCCGTCTTTTATTGCAAGTTCCGGGTTCTCTGGAGGTCTTGGAATTGGACGAGGGCGGACGGGTGGCAGCAGCGAGGGAGGTCAAACGCGTGCCAGGAACCCGGGTGCTGGAGGTAACGCATCAAGGCGACTGGTGGGTGGAACTGCGCGACGAGGACGGTGAATTGGCGCACGAGATCTGGCCGGACGGCGATGCTCTGAGAAGCAGGCCTGTGGCGATGGAGGAAAACATTTCCAACGAGACTACAAAGTTGCCTCTCGGGAAGATTCAAGCTGAGGGCAGGACGCTGACCTTGCCGCAAGGTTGGGAGGCGCTGGAAGTCTTTCGTTTGGAAAAGCAGAGACGCATGATTGTCCTGACGAAGGACTACCGGGTTTGCGAGTGGGATTTGCAGGCTTTGGATGAGGAGATGAAGGAGAGCGGCCTATGAGCTGGTTCTGTTGGCATTAAAACCGCCAGCCGAGGGATAGGATCAAGAGGTTCTTGGAAGGTTCGCTGAGGTCGTTGGTGACGAGCGTGTAGGCATATTGGGTTTTGAGTAGAACATCGGGAGTGATGCGCCAGCCGAGGGCGAGTTCGGCGCGGAGGTAATCAGGCGACCACGGGGCCTGCCCGCCGGAGGGGATGGCGACTTCGTTGGAGAGCGTTTGTCCGAAGCGGCCCGCGATCCAGAGGCCGGGAGCGGCTTTGTAGCGGGCTTGAAGGTAATAGCTGAGACTTTCGAGATCTTCGTGCAACGTTTCGTAGTTAACGTAAAAGACTTCGCCCGAAAGCAGCCAGTCGTGATGCGACCAGCGGAGATCCACGCCGATCAAGTCTTGGGTGAAATCCTCTCGATCCATCCCCAGCGTCAGCACGTCTTCGGCTTGTTCATTGAGGTAATAGCTGCGGTTCGCAGAAAGGCCGAGCGCCCAGGCTGCATCAGGTCGATAACCAAGGCGGGCGGAAATGTTAGGCGTTTCGAAATCGCCTTCGCCGAAGTTCCATTCGCTGGGTTGGGAGCCAAGGCCGGAGTTCTTGACGTCAACGGCGTAGTCAAATGCATCGGTGTTGCCGAAGACTGAGAGGCCGTTGGAGTAGGCCGGCCCCCAGATGATGGAAGACCAGTTTTCCTTGAGCCGATGGATGGTGGCACCGCTTAGCTTGGAGCGCGTCTCGATGGCGGTCGGTGAACTCCCTAACGGATCCTTCACATTGATGCCGTTGATTTCCGAGTACGGGAGCGGGGCGAGGATGAAAGGGTCTTCGTAGAAGTCGTGGTTGGGCACCCAGTTGCCGATGATGGTGGGGAACCTGCCAAGCTGGATGTTCAGCAAATTGTCGCCGAATGGTCGGCCGCGAAGGATGACTTCATCGAAGCGCAGCTCGCCGTCGGGCTCAGTGCCGGGATCGAAGCCGCGGTCGGCGCGCAAGGTCGCGTGCAGGAAAAAGCGCGGGTCGGGCTGGTAGTCAAAAGTCAGGGAGAGACGGGGATCGAGGAGGTAGCCGTCATCGAATTCGAGGAAGGCCGGCGGCACGTCGTCTGCGAGCCAGAGCGTGTTTTCCAAGCTGCCGCTGAAGTTCCAGTTTTGCGCGGAAGCGTTTGCCGCCAGAAGAAGGACGGTGAGGATCGCAAGGGATTTCATTTGGCGGGAAATGCGATTTTCGTCGTCTGTTTGGACTGAACTTTCACCGGCATTTGCCACACGGTCTTGCGGTCGGATTGTGCGTGCAGGGTGTAGCTGCCGGCGGGGATGTTTTTCAAGGTGAAGCGCCCCTTGGCATCTGTCGTGGCGAAGTGCGGCGAGTTCACGACGATGATGCCAGCCTGCATGTGGTCGTGGATTTCACAGCGCAGGGCGACGAAGCCCGCTTTGTCGAAAATGACGACGGGTGCGGGTGTCTCGCTCTTTTTATAACGGCCCAAGTCAAAGCGCTTCGCTTGCGACAGCGAGTAGATGTTGTGGTAGTCAGGATCGTCATTTGGAAAAGCCACACTGGTGCCGAGGGGGACGATGATGAGAAACGCGCCGAACTGATAGTTGAATTGAGACAAGGAGACGGGCGTTGGATTGGCGGGTGCCTTCAATCCCGGACCCTCCAGCCAGACGCCTGCCAGCAACGGCGGGGCGGGTGCAACATTACCCGAGATTTTCCCGCGATACTTCTCCACCGCCATTTTCGCGTCGGCCGGAGCAGTCAAGGGAACCTGGCCTTGGATGATGCCTGTGTCGGCTGAAGCAACCGACATCAAACACGATGCAAGGAGGGCGGTTCGTAAGGCGCTCAAAAGTCGGAGTCTCATGTTGCCAATGGGTGACTGACAAAGGGTCGATGCGTTGGCGAGCGAATTCGATTGAAATTCTCACAAGGCAGTTGCGGAGCCGCTCGATGGTGCTGGCTCTTTGATCAAATTGAAAATTTTTACGAAATCTTGAAACCAACGAACATCTTTTTCGGAACCTTAAGTGAAGACAAGCGTCCTCAACCAGATACCACATCAAACAAACATCACAATCCCACATTCATGAAAAACAAATACATCCTCACCATCGCGACCGCGCTTTTTTCAAGCATCTTCGCGGTCTCCAGTCAAGCTGCCGTGATTTCCATTACCAAGGGTGCTTCGGCGGCCAATCGTCAGAGTTTTGACGTCGCCAATGATCAATTCCAGCTCGATACCACGGTCTTCACCATCAATGGTCCACTCGTGTTCGCCAACGCGGCAGGAGGTAACCCCGGACAATTCGGCGTCTCAGATCTTTCCACGACCTTCTCCAGCACCGCGAACTTCATCGTCCTGCGAAATTTCGATAACAATGACACGAATGGCTTTCCCGCCAATTGGGACAACTCGTTCAATGCACGAAACGCGCTCCGGGCGATCGCTGCCAACACTGATGGTGATCGCGCTGGGTTCTTCATGTATTGGAATGAAGCACTCGGAGTGAATCGCTTGGCATATACCTCCAACCTCAACAACGGAGAAGCTTCCTTGCAGGTTCTATTTGCGCGGAATTCGGCGAACCTCGTTTCGAATGCCGTCAATCTCCAGACAGGCGGTGCGGAGGTCGGTCTTCGGGGAGAAGCGAATGCGAACTTCAATCTTATGAGCAGTTTTTCGGCAGCGAATGTATCGGTGATTCCAGAGCCTTCATCCGCCTTGTTCGCAGGCTTGGCCTTGGTCGCCGGTGTGGCACGCCGCAAGCGCCCCTGATTTGATGCCTGAAGCCGAATCCCGGAATTGCGTCCGGGGTTCGGTTTTTCATCAAAGTCCGAAAATCATCTGAAACTTATAAAAAACAACACTTCTCATTGCCTCAGGGGACACGTTGTTCTCGATCATTCCATGCCTTGGCGCGGTGATCTACAGCGAGTCCCTCGCCCTCCCCTTAACTCCCTCCCGGCCCGATCCCCGGCGAAATTCAGTCCCCAACAATATATCATCCCATGAAACGAACCAATCAATCCGCCTTCCGCAACGCCCTTCTAACCTGCGCATCCGCCGTGATGGCGATATCAGTCAATAACTCGGCCGCCGCCGACATTTTCACCGACAACTTCAATGTTGCCGACACCAACAGCCTTGATGGCTCCGATCAAACCGGGCGGCACACCGGCTTGGTGGCGAACGATGTGCTTCTGCGCTCGGGGGGGATACAGATGGCAATTGCGGGCAACCAGTTGACGTTCAATGATAGCGGGGCTCTCGTAACCTTTCCGCGAACAGGAAACATCCGTTTTCAACCCGTCGCCTTGCCGGAGAACACACAGTATGACTTCGCTGCTGGCACTTCTGGCACGGCCATGCTTGGTGCAGGCGGGTTTCGCTTCGAGTTCGATTGGACTCCAAATGACAACTCCAGTGGTGACTGGATTTCACTATCCGCTGGATACACGGAGTTTGAAGTATTTCTTCGTGTGAACGATTTCACGACGGACTTCGGAGTATTATTTCGAAACAGTGGCGGAAGCCAGTTCTTCGACAATGGCGAGGGCACGGATGGGGAAAGCTTCGACGTGAGTGACGGACCGGTCCAACATCATGCGAGGGTGGACTTCACCTTCTCTTCCTTCGCGGACGGGTCTGCTGTGACTGCAACGGCCTACGTGGATGATGTTCTGCTTGGCTCACGGAACTTTACTTGGGAAAGCAACAGCGGAGTTCTCTATCTGGAGTTGGGCAACATCGACTCAGTGAAACAACTGGACAATGTTTCGATCTCCACGCTTCCTGCGGCAGGTGTAGATTACCAGACATGGGCCACCGACAACGGTGTGACCGGCACTGCAACTGACGACGGTGACTCTGACGGCCTGAGTGATTTCAACGAATATGCTTTCGGTCTCGATCCTAAAAGTGGGTCATCGGTCAACCCAATCAGCGCCCAATTCAACAAGACCACTGGCACCTTAAGCTACTCCCGTCGCACCCAATCGCTTAGCAATCTGACCTATGCGGTGCGCAGTTCCAGCACACTGGCCCTCAACGGATGGACCACTCTGGTCAAGGGCACCGACTACACCGAAACGGTCTCCACCTCGGGTGAAGTTGAAACGGTCACCATTACACTGACGCCTGTCCCCACTGCCGACAAACTGTTCCTCCAAGTCCGTGCCCATTGATGCAAAGCTTTTATCAAGAGTGCAGGCGGTGCCAGGGAACTTAAGTTTGCCATTTCTGGAAGAACTACCGCTCCGTGGGCAGGGCTCTGGAATTTTTGAAACCAAAGGCGCGCCGTAGCTTGGCGAAGGGAAACCGAATTTTTGAATACGGATGATGAGTGCACCTTTCCCTGCTTGAGGAATGGACTCAGTGGTATTCAGTGGTTCCCCGAAGAAGGATGGCAGTCCCGTGAGCATGGCTGTTCCTCGTGGCGGGTGACGACCGTGAAAACGTTCTTCTTTGCGGATGGCGACGGCGATGAGGCGGTTCATCTTCAGTGAATCCACTGTCGCCCGGCCAGTGGGGGTGATTCCCAGCACACGATCTCCCTTCCAAACGAAATGAACGCTCCATGTTTCGTGACGAGGATGAAACAGGAGGGCTTCGATACCGGTGAGCGGATCACTGGCGCTACGGCGAGCGCCCTTGCGCAGCGAGCAGGAAACGGAGGCGAGAGCCAAATTTCCAGAAACGGTTTTTCCGCCCGATACCACTGGAATGATGTGGTCCACATGAAAAGTGGCTTCCTGGCCTTTCTGGGAAAGGCGGCAGTGTTCGCAACGATGGCCAGCCCGCTTGGCGACCTTAGCACGCAATCCCGCAGGGATGTTTATGCGGCTTTCGTGGGGCGTTTGGTCCGCTGTTTGAGCAGGGAAAGGAATTCTGCCAAATCAACGAGACCTTCCGCTTCACGCCGCTCCGAAGCAGTGAGGGGAGTGCCAGAGTCTTGACGGTCCAGCAAATACTCCAGCCTTCGTTTCACTCCCGGTGGCAGCTTGAAGCCTGAGATTCCGGCAGGAATCGGCAGCTCAAAGTGGATTGCAGCTTTCATGGGAAGACCCATACACCACCCTTCGAAACCGTCCAAGCGGGAAAAGCGTCAAGTGCTCCAAGGCGCTCGGACGGCTCCCTGCCATTTTCACGACAGCTCCTGAGAATGCCTCTACTTCGCCACGGCAACACCGGGTGTTTTCGAATGTGCGTTTTGGGGGAAGTCGAAGGTTAGGACGAGGGGTTCGGTGCCGGTGTTTTCGATTTCGACGCCGCCGCGGTTGAGGGCGGCTTGGGTGATGAATCCGATCTCGGGATAGATTTCGCCGAGTTTCATGTCCTGATGATATTGCACTGCGAGCTTTCCAACCCGGCCGCGGCCGCAGTTGGTGTGGAACAGGGTGGGGCTCTCCGGGTGGAAATTCATCTTGGCACCGGGCGCGAGGGTGAGGCGGAGGATGGAGGCTTTTTGGTCGCCGAGGAAATCCCCGTAAATGATCCACTTTGCGTCCACTCCGTCGCCGGAAAATTCTTCGGCGGTGATGGCTGGGCGCGAGTTCTTCTTCACGAAGTCCGGGTCCTGATTGGACTTGAAGTCGAAGGTGTCCACCAGAAATTCCCAGTCTTCGTGTTTATCCTTCGGATAGTCCTGTTCGCGGCAGGCGTAGAATGCATCTGCGGCTCCGATCCGTCCATCGAGGGTCAGGTCTTCGGCGAGGAAATGCTCGTCCATCGTCACGTGCAACTCGTGCGTGCAAAGATCGGTCGGCGAGTGCAGCACGCCATTCGGCATCACGAAGCCGTTATCAATGTGCATCATCGTATGCGGCGACAAGTGCCGCACGCCGTTGTAGTCGCCTTGTCCCCAACGTTTCATGCAGGCAAGGAAATCGTCCTTGGTCACGAAGGGGTAGAGGCCCATGGCCGTGGTGTGATAATGAGACGGACTGACTCCGGGATTGTCGAAGGAGTTGATGTCGTAAACTTCCCATTTCGCCCAATGAAGGTGGTGGGGAATGGGGTTCAGGTTGTCGAACTTCTTGGACACGATCGGCCAGGTGGCCTTGCCGAACAGGGACTTCGCAAAAGCGGTGACCTTCTCGCCCATGATGGCTTCCGGATCGGTCTCGATCAAATCCTGAAGCGAGATAAGTTGCCCGCCGGGCGTGAGGACATGTGCTTCTCCTTCGCGGAAGGGCGCTTTGCCGGTGCGGGTATCGATGACACCGGTCACGATGGGTACGGTGCAGCACATCCAGACTTCGTCGAGGCCGGTGCCTCCCATGTAGTCCGGGTAGTAGGATTTCTCATCCAGGCGAAGGCGCTTTCCAGGGGAGCAAAACGTGCGGCCGGCGTAGCGGTGCAGAAGCTGCAAGACACCGTCGTTCTGATTGAGGCAGTCCTCGAGAATCGAAGCCGATCCTCCATCAATGACATCGTGTTGGGGATATTCGTGCAGTTTGTCCGCGAGAATGGAAGGGGAAGCAGCCATGGCGATAGGATCCTGAATTTAAGGTGTTAGAGTGGCAAAAGATCGGTTATTGAGATGAATGCAACCCGCCAACCCAAGGTTGGGTGGCGAGTTGTGAAGGGGTGGGGAAGTCTTACAGTGCGTCCTCGACTTCGGCCATGGCCTTGAGGATGTGTTCCCAGGTTTCGGCTTTTTCGAGCACTTCATTGGCGAACATGCAGCCATCCCAGCAGATGTGCTTAATGCCGCGTTCGGCGGCGTCCTTGAGCCAGAAAGTGGAGCACTTGGCGATGTCGAGTTTGCCGTTCGGGTCGTTGGCTTGGCAATGGCGGCCGGTCTTGTCGTGGGAGCCGGTGCCGTGAACGGAGCCGTCGTTTTGCGCGACGTGGAAATCGATGGTCCAGGGGCGAAGGGCATCGGTCATCGTCTTGTAGGCGGCCCAGAATTCGTCTTCGCTGTAACCTTCCTTGAGCAATGCGGCTTCGGGTGCGTTGTAGCCCATCAGATAGAGATAGGTGTGAGCGAGGTCGGCTTGGAAACCGACGGTGCCTTTCATGCCGGTGGCTTCCAGCGTATCGAGCATCGCCTTCCACGAATGCATGCCGCCCCAGCAGATTTCGCCCTCGGCGGCGAGGCGCTCGCCGTGTTGCTCGGCCACCTTGCCTGCCTCGCGGAAGGTCTCTGCGATGAGCTTGGTATTTCCCGCAGGATCCTTCGCCCAATCGGCCACGCCGCCGGCGGAATCGATGCGGATGATGCCCGACTGGCGGACGCCGTGATCGTTGAGGATGCCTGCGATGCGGCAGGCTTTTTCCACGGCGAGAACGAAATTCTTGCGATCGTCCGCAGAACCGAAAGCAGAGCCGCCGACCGTTCCGGGCCAGACGGGGGCAACGAGAGAGCCGACGTTCAGACCGGCTTCGGCGATTTGGTCGGCCATGGCCTTGAGCGTCTCATCCGAGGCATCCGGGTCGGTGTGCGGGTGGAACAGGAAAAGGTCCACGCCGTCGAACTTGCGGCCGGCCACTTCGGTGGCGGCGGTGAGCTCAAGCATGCGCTCGAGGGAGATCGGAGGATGATCGGTGCCGGGTTCTTTGCCGACGAGACCGGGCCACATGGCGTTGTGCAGTTTCATGATAGTTGGGTTGATGGTTGGTGTGATTTCAGAGAACGAATTTCCACTCGATCGGAATGATGATTTCCTTGCCGGAATCGCTGGTGATGGCAATGGAATTTTCCGCGACCGGCCGAATGGCGGATACCTTGTCGAAGCCTTCCGGTAGGAGCGCGGTGGCTTGGATGACACGGAGGGAGACAGGCTCATTGGGATTGAACTCCCGTGAAGTCGGGATGCCCTCGGTGGCGAGGCGGTCCTGGCGCGAGACATCCACTCCATGGCTGAAATACGAACAGACCTCTTCGATGCCGATCCGCCCAAGGTGGCGGCCGCTCCAGGGAGATGCGCTGCGTCCGCCATTGGAAAGCCAGAACAAGGTGGAGGGGAAATCGGCGGGATTTTTCAGTGAAAACCAAAGATACCCATCCAGCACGGCGGCCGACCATGCGAAGGGTTGTTCGGCCGTCGCGGGCTCACTCACCATCATCACCAAATCCTCATTTCCAGCACGGCTGGGATAGCGGGTGAGGTCGGTGGTGCCGCCATTGGCGAGAGGCACGGCACCCAGGTCGGTGAAACGTGCGCCATTTAAAAGCGCTCCGGTTTCGCCATCGGCGGGATTGGCGAATGAATCCGGGAACACCGAAGCCCAGCGGAAAGGGCTCACGGAGATCCTGCCCGCGCCTTCCGGCAGACCTGATAGATCGAGAATGGGATGCGTGCCGTAGTTATATCTTCCTTCGAGACCGGAGATGCGATGTTCGACATACATCGCATGATGTCCTTCCCGGGTGGAAATGATTTTCTCCACATCGGCATGCGTGTCGGTGGTGCGCATCCGGAAATGGAGTGAGCGTGCATCAGAGGAAACCACTTCCCACTGGGCATTGGCCGGATCGCCGTGCGGTGGGCCGTTTTCCTGACCGCCGAAGGGCAGGCAAAGGAAATCGCCACGCAATACGGAGAGCAGGGGAGGAAGGTCCGGAAACTCCGCCGGTTCCCAAGGAGCCAGCGCGTAGGGTGAAACATCGCGTCCAGCATGATGGAACACAACGGGCGCAAGATGCCCGCCGCGAAGGGTGACCGCGAGGTCGAGCTCCGGACTTGTTAGATAAAGGGACGGCTCTCCGTGGACGATGCTCATGACGCAATCAGGCTTTGAGAAACCCACGGGCATGGAGGTTGTTGAGACGGCGTGCGACATTCGCAAGGCCATCCGCCATGACTTCGTTATAACTGCGTCCGTCGCGGGTATCCACGCCGTGGCCGGGCTCCATGTTGCGGAGGGCTTCGAGACCCGGGTCCGCGTGATCGAAAACTTCCACAAAGACCTGGCGCAGTTCGCCGGTTTTTGCAGCGGCTGTTAGAAGCGCGCCGATCCAGCCATCGTCTGTCGATAGGCAACCTCGCGTTGTTTTGGCGGAGGCATGGAAAATCCCGAGTTCGCCAGCTTCTGCAAGACTCGTGATCAATGCTGCATTTTCATCGATGGAGAGTCCGGAATCGCCGCAATGCGAGGCATCGACGAGCAGTTTGAAGAAAGGTTTGCCGAGGGCTTGATTGGCAGCAGCGACGCATTGGCGGGCGCGGGCCACGCTGGTGAAGGTCTTGAACTCGCCGGGGCGGAGGAATTCGATGTGCCAGCTTTTCACCGAGGAGTTTGCCATTCCGGATTCCTCATAAACGCGAAGGTGGAGTTTCACATTCTGGGCGATCGCCGCCTCGAAGTCCGCGCCTTCACGGCGGGTTTCGTTGGCGCTCATCCATTCCTCGATGGAGGTGGAGGAAACCGTTGGCGCGCCATGGGCGATGGCGGCTTGGATGTTGGGCAGAAGCTGGGCGACCACCGCATCTTCATCGGCTGGATTCATCGGGTTCACGCCGCCGACCATCAGGATGAAATCCACTTCGAGATCCAGTGCCTTGAGGCCGTGGATGAGTTCGTCGATTTCCTCGCGGGCGGTTCCAGGGAAGAAGGAAACCTGCACGCGGGTGAACTTCACCGGGGAGGTTTCACAAAGCTCCTTCACTCCGGCAACCGCCAGCATGACCCCATCTTCATTGCGGGGATACTTGCCGTTTTCATCCGGCAAGAGGCAGCCGACGAAGCGGAGGTGGGTAGGAACGATTCCGAGTTCGACGTTGGATTTCAGGACAATCGGTTTGGGCATGGCAGGAGTAAAGAGACGAAGCTCCGGTGGGGGGAAGTGCGAAATTTGAAGAATTTCGCAGTTAGAACGGATGTTGTTTGAGGAGGTCATCCACCGTGTAGAAGTCCTTCTTGTCCTTGATGGCTTCGCGGATCTCCTTGACCTTCTCCGGCTTCACCGCAGGGGCGGAGTTGCCGAAGCTGTTGCGGACATAGGTGAGGACTCCGGCGACTTCCTCATCCTTGAGGAGGGGCTCGAAGCCAATCATCGGAGGCACACCGTTCTTGGGATCATACACCTTGCCCTTGACCTTGATGGGGCCCCAGATGCCTTTGAGCACCAGCTTGATCAGGCGTGTTTCATCACCAAGCACCCATTCGCTGCCAGCGAGTGGCGGGTAGATGGCATCGCCCGCGCCGCCAGCCTGGTGGCAGGTGGCACAGTGCACATCGCGGCTGTAAACTTCTTTGCCGAGCTTGTAGAGGGCCATTTCGGCAGCAGGCAACTTGGGCTCCGGTGGGGCTGTCGGGGTGACATTTCCAGCGTGGAACTTGAGTTTTCCACCGATGAAATCGCGGGTGAGAGGCCTGCTGGCGAGATCGAAGCCCGGCTTTTTCGAGAGCTCCAGGATGAAGGGCTTGAGCGTATCCAGAGCGGCCTTGTAGGCATCCGTCATCCAGAAATCGACGGGCTTTTCCAGGGCGATGGATGCGATTTCCGCGCCGTCTGCATTGTTCAGCCAGGATGCGGCGACCATTGCGGCGAGTCTCACGCGGGGATGGGTGTCTTCGGCGGCTTGTTTCAGCAAGGCGGCGTGGTCCGGGATCTTGTGGTAAGCCCAGCGGATGACTTCCACTGCGGCAGCGCGGGCTTGGTGGGATTTTGCGGCGAGGCACTTGCCGAGGAGTTCACGATCCGGCTTTCCGGTGCCCCAGGTGACCCAGAGTGCCTCGGTGAGCTGATGATCGTATTTCGGGCTCGCGGCATCCTTCGATGCGATCCACGCCTTGGCGGCGGGCACGACCTTGGCGGCGTCATGGGAGCGCAACTCGCGGCGGGCGCGGTAGCGGGTCCGGTATTCCGGCTCTTCGAGCGCCTTGAGCAGATCCGGAATCGATGCACCTGCGATTTTCACCGGCTTGACGAGTGGGCGCGACGGATAGGTGATGCGGTAGATGCGGCCGTGGTCGTGGTCGCGGTTCGGATCACGGGCGGAGTGTTGCATGTGGCCGATGAGCGGGTTGTGCCAATCGACCAGATAGAGCGAACCATCCGGGGCGAACTCGATATCCACCGGGCGGAAATTCGGATCTTTCGAGGACAGGAGATCCCCGCGGACCTTGCCGGCGAAACCGGAGCCATCCTCCTTGATGTCATGGATGCTGGTGCCGAGGAAACCGATCGTGTTGTTCACCATGTAGCCGCCTTGCAGTTCATCCGGGAAGTGGCGGGAGGAAATGAACTCCGCGCCGGACGTGGGGCGGGCGCGCTTGGGGGCGAACTCATCGGTCTTGCCGGTTTGTTTGCCAAAGGGCATTTTCACCGAGAGCGGCAATTCCCACCAGTTCTGGCCGTTGGATGCATCTGCGAGGAAACATTGGCCCCATTCGTCGAAGGCGATGCCCCATGGGTTTGCATAGCCGACCTGGCTGAAGCGCTCGATGCGCTGGGTGAGTGGCTCGAAGCGCCAGACGCCGGAATCGATATCGCGGCGTGGTCCGTAGGCGGACTCGACCTGCGAGTGAAGGAAGGTTCCCTCGGCCATCAGAATGGCACCGGAAGGATCCGCGCAGTAGGCACCTGCGGCGTGGTGGGTATCGTGCGAGTCGAAGCCGTGAATGATTAGTTCGCGGCGGTCCGCCACGTCGTCGCCATTGGTGTCGCGCAGGAGCATGATGCTCGGCTGCTGGGTGACATAGACGCCTTCCGGTTGGAGTTCGAAACCGATGGGGAGGTGGAGCTTATCGGCGAAAACCGTTTGTTTGTCCGCTTTGCCATCGTTGTTGGTGTCCTCGAAAATCAGCAACTTGTCATTTGGAAGCGCATCGCCCGGGCGGTAGTGCGGGTAGCTCGGCATGACCGCCACCCAGAGGCGGCCCTTGTTGTCGAAGCTCATCTGCACCGGGTTGCGGAGATCGGGGAAACGCTCCTCGGCGGCGAAGAGTTCGATTTTGAAACCTTCCATCATCTGGATGCTCTCGACCGCATCCTTTTCGCCTTTGAAGGAGATGACGCCTTTGAAATTCGTCTCCACTTCATCGAGTTTGCGGGTGGCCTTGTCAGCCGTGTCGAGATCGAAGGGTTTGCCATTGGCGGCTGCCCACACGGCGCGGTCGCGGTTGGCGGTCATTTGGCGGAGTTTCTCGATTTCCTGCGGATAATTGACCGTGCCGTAGGGTGCGCGGCGGCGGCCATAGACGTGCACGCCGTTGGTGATGCGATAATCGTGCATCCAGAACCATGCCTTGTCATTGACCTGCTCGCGCAGCTTGGTGGCGGGCGTTTTGGATTTGACCGGGGCAGGTCCATAGATCGCATCCGCCAACACAGGAGCCAGTAAACGGTTTCCTTCGTCATTCGGAAGGAAACCATTGGACGTGATCGGAGCAGCGGTTTTCTCGGCGATCGCCTTGCTCGGGTTGAACAAATCAACAAATCCCACCTTGGTCTTTTCCGCCACTTTGCGCATGGCGTCGGTGTAGAGGGCGAGGTTGGCATTTTCCTTCACGCCATCCGGCAGATCGAGGACGGCGGAGAGGTTTTCAAACGCAATCGGCGAGACCAGCACGATGGCCGGTGCCGCCTGGTCATTGTAATTTTGGGTGCGGTTATGGGCGATCCATGCCTCAAGTTCTCCGGTGAACTTCTCCAGACCGGCCGGGCCATCGAAGGATTCGTTGTAACCGAAAAACGCGAGGATCGTATCCGGCTTGCAAATCTTCAGCCACTCGTCCGGCGAGGGTTCGATGCCATTTCCGCGATGTAGCTTGAACTCGGGGCGGAATTTCTCCGCACCAGGAAATGCCCACTGGCTGTTGCGCCCCGGCCGTGGCCGGTATGCGGCGGTATCTCCGGGATAACAGATGTTCCGCACCGTGAGCTCCTTGTCCGGATAACGCATGTGGAGCAGCGTCTCGAAGTAGCCATCGTATTGCATCCGTTCGCCCAGACCACTTCCCAACAGGGCGATGCTGGCTTTCGCGGCAGGTGGCGGAAGTGCCGGGGCGGCATGTGCCGACATGACGAGCGGACAAACCAGAAGCAGGGCGCGGGTGATGAATTTCATGATCAGATTGTGGAACTTGGAAAAAACGGAGCGGATGATTTACTTCGTCAGCGCATGGGCAGATGGTTTCACGTTTTTGGTGAAGCCGTTGAAACCATACATCAAGGGCACAAAAGACCCCACATACGAGGCATCCGCCTTGGCAGGGACTTCAAGATCCGTGGCCCAATAGACGCCGTTGACCACCAGCCTGCGCAGGTCCTCGCTGGCAAGATCGGTCGCGGCTCCCAAAGTGGTAGTGAAGACTTTTTGCTGCTTGCCATCGCGTGGAATCAAGCGCGTCCAAGCGACGGGCATCATCGGGTCGTTGATGGGTTGCTCCACGCCGTCCGCGCGTTTCTTTGAATATTCCGCAGGCGGATCGGTGGGCTTCATGCCTTTGAGCACCTTGCCGCGCATGAGGATTTTCGCATCGGCCGGAGGCGCGGCTTCATAGACGTCGGAATCCCCGAAAACATCGACCACGCCGTTGAGGATGGGATCCTTTGCATTGGCTTCTTCGATCACTCCGCGGGTGGCTTCCACCTTGTGCTTGCCCCAGTGGCTCACCCACTTCTCGCCGAGGATGTCCTTGCCGAAGCTGTTGTAGGATTTGTAGGCGCTGTTGCCACCATGTTGGAAGGCGTGGGTGCTGGTCCGCAGGCCAATCACCGGGACACCGCGCTTCATGGCATCGTCGAAGTGTTTCATCGCCTCGTCGGGCCACTTGCGGAAACGGATCAACATCACGATCGCATCCGCCGAGTCGAGCGCTTCGGGGTGGGTGAGGCTGGATCCAGCATTGGGATCGATGAAGCCTTCCTTGTTAATTGAAAACAGGACGGTGCAATTATATCCATGTTTTTGGGAGAGGATTTTGCCCAGCATGGGCAGGCAGTCTTCCGATCGATACTCCTCGTCGCCTGCGATCAAAACGACGTTTTTGCCTTTGCCCGGGCCATTTCCGCCCGGGTAGGTGACGAATCCCGGCTCATCGCCGAAGGCGAGCGCCTGGCTGAGGAACAAAGTAGTGGCAGTGATAAGATTTTTCATGGAAGGGCGGTGAATACCTAGCGCCTCCCGATCATCTTTCATCCAAAATTTTCGACCCCACTCAGACGCTTTCCTCCACCACGATGCGGGGGAAGACCGGCTTGGGCTTGCCGATGGCATGGCCTTCCGGAATGAGTCCCCAATGGAGGTCGGCGAGCGAGAGTTCACCGAGTTTCGGCAAATTGAGCTGGGCGGCGAGTTTCTCCGCCGCATCCGGCAACACCGGGGAAAGCAGCACCGCGCAATGCGCTACGCTTTCCGCCAAGTGCTGGAGCACCATGGCGAGGCGATCCTTTTTTTCCGGATCCTTGTTCAGCTCCCAAGGCTTCATGCGCTCGGCATAACCGTTGCAATGCACCACATGACGGCTGAGCGCCTCAAGGCCTTTCGAGACGTCGAAATCATCCATCGCCGCCCTGTAAGCCACGGTGGAATCCGCCAGCGAGGTTTGCAGGGCCAGATCCTCATCCGAAAACACACCACCGCGGGTGATGATGCCATCGGTGAAGCGCTGGCTCATGTTGAGCGCGCGGTTGCAAAGGTTGCCCAGTTCGTTGGCGAGTTCGGTGTTGTAAAGCATCACCAGACGGTCGAGATCGAAGTCCGAATCCTTCCCGGTCACGATGTCGCGCACCAGATAGTAGCGCACGGCTTCCTTGCCGAATTTGTCGGCAAGCTCGCTGGGATCGACGATGTTGCCGAGCGATTTGCTCATTTTCTCGCCCTTCATGTTCCACCATCCATGAACCAGCAGGCGCGGCATTTCCGCATCGGAGAAGCCCATCGCATGCAACATGCAGAGCCAGTAAATGCCGTGGGCGGGCACCAGAATGTCCTTGCCGATGATATGCACCGGCCTCTCATCCGTGGTCCAGAGTGCCTTGAAATCCGGCAACTTCGCATCCGCCGCCGCCTGATAGCCCGCGAAGGAAACGTAGTTGATCAAGGCATCGAACCACACATAAGTCACGAAATCGGTATCGAAGGGAATCTCGATGCCCCAACGCAGCCGTTCCTTCGGCCGTGAAATGCAAAGGTCGGTGCCGGAATTCCGCTCCAGCGCATTGAGCAACTCGGATTTCCTGAATGATGGAATCACCGCGTCCGCCGTGGATTCCAGATAACTCTTCAGCCACGCGGTGTGCTCGCTGAGTTTGAAATACCAGTTTTCCTCCTCGATCTCCACCACCTCGCCCCATTCCGGGCCGAAATTTCCGGACTCGTCGCGATCGCGATCCGAGAGGAATTGTTCCTGCCGCACCGAATAATGCCCTGCGTGGGCGTGTTTGTGGAGTTGGCCCTCCTCCTTGAGGGTTGTTAGAATCCGCTGTACGCAGGCCTTGTGGCGATCGTCGATGGTCTCCGCCCAGCCGTCGTATTTGACGTCGAGTTTTTCCCAGAGATTGAGGAATTTCTTGGTCGTGCGCTTGACGAAAGTTGCCGGATGCACGCCTTCTTTTTCGGCGGTTTGTTGGACCTTCTGCCCGTGTTGGTCCACGCCGGTGAGGAAATACGCCTCATCCCCGCGCAGGCGACGGTAGCGGACCAGCACGTCGGCCAGCACCTTCTCGTAAGCGTGTCCGATGTGCGGCGAGCCGTTGGTGTAATCGATGGCAGTGGTCAGGTAAAACATGGGCAAACAGGGAAAAATGAAACCGTGCGAATCGCCGGGGCGGCAAGCAAAGCAGACAGAACCCCCGCGCGCAAGACGGAGTGCGGAGCAACTGATGGGTGACTTTGAATCCACATACTTGTCCTTGCGCCCGGGCGTTCCCCACCTATTCTCGCACCCCTTTCCCCATGGCCACCGTTACCCCATTCGCCGCCCTCCGCCCCGATCCGAAGCTCGCAGAACGCGTTTGCGAACTGCCCTATGACGTCATGTCCTCCGAAGAGGCAAAGGTCATGGCGGACGGGAATCCGCTCAGCTTCCTGCGCGTCAGCAAGCCGGAGATCGACCTGCCCGCCGGCACGGATCTGTACTCGGATGCGGTCTATCAGAAAGGCCGGGAAAACTTCCAGAAACTCATCGCCGATGGCGTGCTCCGCCGCGATCCCTCGCCGATGTTCCACCTTTACCGCCAGGTCATGGGCCGCCACAGCCAGATCGGCCTGGTCGGACTCGCCAGCTCCGAGGAATACCTTCAAAACATCGTGAAAAAACACGAGCTCACCCGTCCCGACAAGGAGGACGACCGCGTGCGCCACATCGAATCGCTCGATGCCCAAACGGGACCCGTTTTCCTCACCTACAAATCCGTCTCGGCCATCGACTCCCTCGTTTCCCGCATCACCTCAGGCGCGCCGGAAGTGGACTTCACCGCTCCCGATGGCGTGCGCCACAGCTCGTGGCCGGTATCCTCGCAGGAGGACATCGACTTCCTCGTGGCGGAGTTCGCCAAACTCCCCGCGCTCTACATCGCCGATGGCCATCACCGCAGTGCCGCCGCCGGCCGGGTGTTCCAGAGCCGCAAGGGTGAAGGTGGCAGCGGTGGTTTCCTCACGGTCATCTTCCCGCACAACCAGATGAACATCCTTGCCTACAACCGCGTGCTCAAGGATCTCAATGGCAAGTCCGCCGATGAAATTCTAACAGCCCTCGGCAAGGTATTTGACATCACCGAAGGTGGCGCACCCGTGCCGACCGGAAAACACCAGCTCGGTTTCTATCTCGGTGCCAAGTGGTATGGCCTTGTCTTCAAGCCCCACTACACCTCAGGCCGCTCCGCCATCGACCTGCTCGACGTCTCACTCCTCCAAACCGAGATTCTTGCCCCGCTCTTCGACATCGAGGACCCGCGCACCAGCAAGCGCATCTCCTTCGTTGGCGGCATCCGCGGCACGGCAGAATTGGAAAAACTCGTGGATTCCGGCGAATTTGCCTGTGCCTTCTCGATGTTCCCGACCGGCATCGAGGACCTCATGGACATCGCCGACGATGGCGGCATCATGCCTCCCAAGAGCACCTGGTTCGAGCCCAAGCTCCGCGATGCGATGTTCTCGCATTTGCTGTGAATTTCCGAATTGGGTAGGAATCTCCACGGCACCTCAAGCCTTCGGACAGTAAAAAGCAGCCGCCCCATGGAGGAGCGGCTGCCAGCAACCGGACACAAAGGGATGTTTGAAAATCTCAGAAGAAGGTCCGGAATCCCACCAGATACGTCAGTGCACTGACATCGCCGATGGGCGTATCGAGTGAGGAGTATTCGATCCCGGCCATGATTTTGGCGTTGTCGCCACAGATGTGGTAATTCAACCCGGCATAGAGGGTGTGAAGCGCGTCACCGCGACCGCTGTTGACGTCCACCCCGGCGCTGTGCTGGGAACGCACGTAACGGCTGTTGGTGCGGATGCCTTCGCTTTCGCTGGCTCCTGCATATTGATACTGCACTACGGCTTGGAGTTTGTCCTCAAGGATCCAATACCAGGGCATCACCATCAGGCCGTGGAAATCACCACCGCGGTTTGGGGTGCCGCCGGCGTTTTCACCGAGCACGAGGGTGGAAAGCACGCCGAAACGGTCTTCCTCATAAATCGCATTGAGTGCAGTGGCCCAGTCGTAACCGACAAAATCATCGGTGCCGGCCTGGTCATTTCCCACGAAGTCGAAAACGAAGCGCCATTCATCGGTCGTTTGGTGCGCCAGTGAAAGGTAGTAGGCTTGGCCGTCATTCCAGCCGCCGATGAATTCGGAATCATCCTCGCCGCTGAAGAAGCCGACCGTGCCGGACCATTTTCCCTGAGCGGCATCCAAAGTGACGCCGGTGGGGCGGTTGTTGGCTCCGTAGAGTTTGTTGGCGATGGCGGAGCGCTCGATGGTGTAGATTTCCTTGGAAGACATGTGCACTTCCTCGGTCATGTTGAATTTGAAGCGGCCGTAGTTGAGCTTGAGAACGTCCAGCGAACCGGCTCCGAAGGCTTTCTTGATGTCGAACCTGAAAACCGCCTCATCGAATGTGTCGTAGCCCCAGTCGAGATCGTTGCCTGCGGGGCGGCCGTCACTGACCATGTTGAGCTTGATGTTGGCGCTGAAATACTTGAGGAAATCGGTCTTGGTCTCGATCCGGACCCGGCGATATTCGTCGTAGGAGTCGTTGAAATCGCGTCCATTGGCGTCTTCGCCATCGAGGTAAGCGGCCTGGTATTGGAAACGTCCGCTGATTTGGAAACCTTGGAGGATGGGATTCTCCGCATTCTTGTAAAGTGTGCCAGGCTTGCTCTGGAGCCACTCGCACCAGTTTCCGGCGTTGGATGACTCAGGTGCAGAAGATGGAGCTACTGTTTCCTGTCCAGCAGTGGCAACCTGCTGCAGGCCAAGGACAAGACCCATGGCGAAGGGGAATTGGATTGCATTTTTCATTGTGAACGAGGTTTTGTGACGACTTTTTGAGAAATAGGCCATACCTCGTCACGCAAGGCGGCTAACAATGTGACAGAAAAGTCACAAGGATAACCATTAAAAAGCCAGCATTCCAACCCAGTCATTGGAATTAAATCATCTCTCCGCTTTGCTGTGACGAATGTGTCACAATCGTTTCTTTGATGGCCTCCCATCGAAAACCGTTAGCTGAAGTGTGCCCGGGAGTCTATTTCCCGAGAATCCTATACAACGACCATGAAATCGACAGCCATCAGTCTCGCAGCCGCTCTCTGCGCAGTCCTTCCCGCCTTCGCGGAGCAGTCTCATCTTGATCCAAAATTGCCTGATTATAAGGCTGTTAGCGGTGTTTCGGGCAACCTGAACTCCATCGGGTCAGACACTCTCAACAACTTGATGACCCTTTGGGCGGAAGGGTTCAAGAAGGCCTACCCCAATGTGAACATCCAGATCGAAGGCAAGGGATCCTCGACCGCTCCGCCGGCCTTGATCGAAGGAACCGCCCAGATTGGCCCGATGAGCCGTCCGATGAAGGCAGAAGAAATTGACGCTTTCGAGAAAAAGCACGGCTACAAACCGACGGAAGTGAAGCTTGCCATCGATGCGCTCGCTGTTTTCGCCCACAAGGACAATCCGCTCACGGGAATCACCATGAAGCAGATCGACTCGGTGTTCTCCAAAACCCGTAAAAAGGGTGGCGACGACATTTCGGAGTGGGGTCAGCTTGGCCTTGATGCATGGAAGGGCCGCCCGGTTTCCTTGTTTGGCCGGAATTCCGCATCCGGCACCTACGGATTCTTCCAGGAGCATGCGCTCAGCAAGGGTGACTTCAAGCCCACCGTCAAAGAGCAGCCCGGTTCGTCTGCAGTGGTGCAAGGCATCGGCTCGGATCCGTATGCAATCGGCTATTCCGGGGTCGGTTACAAAACTTCCGGTGTGCGCGCGCTGCCGATCGCTGGTGATGATGGCACCTTCTACGAGGCAAACTACGACAACTCGCTGAGCGGTGACTATCCGCTGGCCCGTTTCCTCCTGGTTTACGTCAACAAGAAGCCCGGCCAACCGCTCGACAAGTTGACTTTGGAGTTCCTCAAGTTCGTCCTCACCAAGGAAGGTCAGGCGATTGTTGAAAAAGACGGCTATTTCCCGATGCCAGCGGAAGTCGCTGCGGAGGTCGTCGAGTCTCTCGAAAAATAATTATCTCTCTCTCATCCCGGCCCGCGAAGTGAGCTTGCCTGTCCTCGCTGGACCTCCCTAGCTTCTCGCGGGCTGCTTCATTGAAGCGGTTTTACCCAACCATGCCGGAGTCCTTCATGTCCCCAGATCCTAAACGATTCGAAGTTTCGCGAGCCACGCTGTGGTTTGATCGCTTCATGGGCTGGCTGATCCGCTTTGGTGGAATCGGGGTGATTCTGGCGGTTTTCGGGATCTTTTATTTTGTGGTCAAGGAGGTGGTGCCGCTGTTCCGGACGGCGCACGTGGAAGTGGCGGGAAAGGTCGAACCGGGCACGGTGCCAGCCATTCTCGGGATCGACGAATGGGGCGGCATGCCATTTTTTTACGATGGTGGGAACAAGGTGGTATTCGTGGAAATCGCCGATGGAACCCGCCGCGAACTGGAAATTGCAGGTATTGGCGAGGCCAAGGTCACGTCATGGGCCTTTGATGCGACCGATCATCGGGTGTCGCTCGGCTTGGAAGATGGCCGGGTGGGTTCGTTCCTCGTGGATTACGAAAAGAAATTCGAGGCAGACGGGAAATCCACCGTTGAGCCCAAAGTCACCTTGGAGCCATGGTTCACCCTTGCCAACGGATCCGGGCCGGTGACCGCCGTGAGCTACGGGGATTCCGGTGCCGGCCGCGTCATCGTCGCCAAACGCGGGGAAGGAACGGGTTCCACAGTATCGATGCTGCGCCTGGGGATGAAGCGCAGTTTGGTGGGGAAGGGCAAACTCTCCCTGATCGAAGAAGCGGACATCACTCCCCAACTGGAGGCCGAGGCCAAATTCATCCGCGCATCGCAGAATGGCGCGATGGTCCTGATCGCCTGTGCCAATGGCGGCGTGCATTATTTCCTCGCCGATACCAACGGCATTTCGAAGCGCCAGAGCTTCCACCCCTTCGGCAACGAGACTCCCGCCCAAATGGATTTTCTTTTTGGTGGCGTCTCGGTGGTTCTCACCGCGCCGAATGGAAACCAGGAGCAATGGAGCCTCTACCGCACGGATGAAAAGGCGGAACGCTTGTTTGGAAAAACCAAGTCATTTCCCGCCTTGGTTCCCGGCAAGGTAGTGTTTGCTGCCAGCCAGCGGAATCGGACCTTTCTCACGGGCTCCGGCCGCGATCTTTCCATCCGCCACAGCACCTCCGGCGCGGTGCGATGGGAGGGCACCGTTGATTTGGACCCCGCCACTGCCATCCTGGATGCCAAGGGTGAACATTTTGTGGTCGCTGCTTCTAATGGCGAGTCCAGGCGCTATTCCATCCACGATCCGCACCCGGAGGCCGGTTGGCGGGCGTTCTTTGGCAAGGTTTGGTATGAAGGCGGCTCGGGTCCGCTCTATCAGTGGCAGTCCACCGGGGGCTCCGATGATTTCGAACCGAAGTTTTCGATGGTTCCCCTGATTTTCGGATCACTCAAGGGGACTGCCTATGCCTTGCTCTTCTCCGTGCCCATCGCCCTGTTGGCCGCCGTGTTTTCCGCTGCCTTCCTCCCGCTCGAGATCAAACGCGTGGTCAAGCCGGTGATGGAAATCATGTCCTCGCTGCCCTCGGTGGTGCTCGGATTCCTTGCCGGGCTTTGGCTTGCCCCCATTCTCGAAACCCGGGTGCCCTCGGTGATGGTCATGGTGGTGGTCATCCCCGTCACCGCCTTGCTCGCGGGCTGGCTTTGGTGTCGCCTGCCGATCGCTTTCCGGAATCGCTTCCCGGCTGGCAGCGAATGGTGGGTGGTCCTGCCATTTCTCGCCCTCGCCGGGTGGGTGGGTTGGTCACTTGGCCCCGTGGTGGAATCCTTGCTTTTCATTTACAAGGATGCGGGCACCGGCAAGGAAATCGCGGATTTCCGCCTTTGGTGGCCACAGGCGACAGGCATCGCCTTCGAGCAACGCAACTCGATGGTGCTTGGATTCATGATGGGCTTCGCGGTGATCCCCGTGATTTTCACGATTGCCGAAGATGCTCTTTCGAATGTTCCCAAGTCCCTCACAGCTGCCGCCGCCGCTCTTGGGGCCAACCGCTGGCAGGTCGTTTGGACGATCATGCTCCCGGTGGCATCCTCCGGTATCTTCTCTGCCCTTATGATCGGTTTCGGCAGGGCTGTGGGCGAAACGATGATCATGGTCATGGCCACTGGAAACACTCCGGTCACGGAATGGAATATCTTCAACGGCATGCGCACTCTGTCCGCTAACATTGCGGTCGAACTGCCCGAGGCTCCTGTCGGTTCCACTCATTACCGCGCGCTTTTCCTCGGTGCGGTGGTTCTCTTCGGCATGACCTTCGTCATGAATACCATCGCGGAGCTGCTTCGTCAGCGTCTGCGCGAACGCAACAAGATCGTCTGACCGATGCCATCCGTTTCACCAAAATCCGCGGATTCATTCGCCACCACGGGCCGCTCTCGCAAGGGCGAGCCATGGATCTGGCTGACCGCCGGCGGGCTCTCACTGGGCGTCTGCATGGCACTCGGGTTGTTCCTGCTGATCCTCGTCCAAGGAATTTCCTCCTTCTGGCCGCGCCGCATCGACCTGATGGAGGTTTCGACAAATGGCACGATCGAGAAAATCGCCGGTTACGTCACCCAGGAAACCATCCGCCGCGATGCCAATGGGGTCGATCACGAGGAGATCCAGGTCTTCCGCGGCAACAAGGATCTCAATGGCGAGGCCTTCAAATTCATTGACCGCTCCACCATCGTCAAATCCTCGCGTCCGGAATCGTTGTTGCTCGTGGAGCGCCTTGAATATGGCCCGGCGATTGTCGAGGGAGTGGCCATGGAGACGCCGCAAGGGCGCATCGAAATGGCATCTGCGAACTTCGATGCGGTCCTCGCCAAAACCCTCAACGAGGGGAACGAAGCGCGAGACACCTTGTTGGATATCGAGCGCAAACAAATCGGTGCCATCAGCCGGGAACTGGAAGCCCTAGCCCTCGCGGAGAAAAAACAACAGGTCAACCCCGAGACCGCCACCAAGCGCCGGGCGGAACTCCAGGCACGATTTGACGAGCT
>JBBARN010000082.1:0-27924 GCA_040399845.1 Luteolibacter sp.
AAGAGAGAATGCTGAGGGGAGAAATTCGGGCTGACGTGGAGTGGCTAGAGTCGAGATGGCCCTAGGGTATATAGTGAAAGGACACTTCTGCAAGGTCATTTTTCTGATTCGCTCCCAAGATCTGCGGAAGGAGGGCGCGGCAACTTTGGGGTGGGCAAAGCGGGAAGGACATCCTTGCTTCGTTGCTTTTCGAGCTTTTCCAGGGCCGATTTCCAAGCGGGGGTCTGGCTTGGATCCTCGACAGCAGCCCTGACCTGCGCTTGAGGAATCACCACGTCCTTGATCTTGGATTTGGTGATCAAACGGGTGAATACATTGGCTTCCGAGAGAGAGAGGCCCTTCCAGTCGATCTGTTCGATGAGTGACTTGGCGGCTTCCTCCTCACCGAGGAGCAGATGGGCCGTGCCTTGAAGAGCCTTGGTGAACTCTGGACTGATCCGGGGGCTCGAGGCGAATTTGGGTGCTTCGTCAAGGGCCAGTTTGGGCTGGCCGGCCATGAGCAAGGCCATTGCCAGACCGGAGCGAACTTCGATGGCCTTCGGGAAGCGTTGAATCAGATCCTCGAATGCCTTCGTTGCCTCGGTCGGAGGCAGCACACCCTCAAGAAGAGTAAGATAGTTGAAATTGTTGAGCAATTCCGGGTTGCCAGGTTCGAAGCGCAGGAGAGTCCGAATCATCGAGATCAAATCGTTTGTTCGATTCTTGCGGGCAAGGGAAACCATGATGGGAGTGAGATCCTGGGAAATCGGAATTTTGCCCCAGCCCACCTGCAGTGCTGCAACCCAAGCCTCCTCAACGATTTCCGGTTGATTGGCCACGGTGGCGAGTCGGGCGATCTCGATATATCGGTTCCTGGATTGATCGTAAGCCGCCTTCGCGAGGGCCTCGTTCCAAGCACGCCCTTCGGATCCGGTGTCATTCATAGCCCGGAAGACCGTGGCTTTGACCAATTCAAGATGAACCAAATCGACGGATTTGAGAGGGGTGCTGACAATTTTTTTCGCTTCCTCAAGCTTTCCGACCTTCATCAAAGCATGAATGTAGGCGATGTAAGCAGAAGGACTGGACTTTGCTGGTTCAGCAAGCACTTGTACTACTCTCTCGGCGTAGTTGTTCCGGAGCAGCCATGTTCCGAGGATCCCGGGATCAACCCCGATGAACCTTTCGATGGCCCGATCGATCACATTGGCAGCATTCAGAGGAGAGGATTTCAGCCCGGGTTCGAGCGCCAACAGCTGGTGAAGCGTTTCGGTTTTGGGGACTGAATCGATCCATTCGATCAAGCTCGGGAGTGGTTCTCCTGGGTTGAGACCACCATCGACCTCGCTGAGGGAAACCATGGCGCTCAAAGCCTGCTCATCCTGCTTTTCCGCAATTAGTTCGGCAAAGATTTTACGAGCTTCATTGATCCGTTCTGGATTGGGAGTCGCGCAAAGAATCTTGAGCAATTCCAGTCGAGCTACGGGGTCGCTATTGAGGTCTGGGGCTCCGCGCATCATTTTCTCCGCCACCTGAAACTGCCTGCGGTGGATCAATAGGGGCGCGTAGGCGGTGCGGATGGCTGTGGATGCTTTTTCCTCATCGCTCAGACTCATGAATGCCGCGATGGCCAAAGTGTCTGGAGCCTGGACACTGAGCGCCCGAAGCGAATTGGCGCGATCAACTGTGGTCGCAGCCGGATTGACAAAGAGTCCCATGGCGGCCATGTATGTCCGGGGTTCGTCGGCATGAGTCAGGGCGGTGAACCAAATGCGGTAGGCGTCCAAATCACCGGGCCGGGCAATCAGAACGCTTTTGGCCCGATCGCGGGCGGTGGACCAGTCTTTCATACGCGCAGCGCTCCGCGCTTCCTCCAGATTCTTTTCGACTTGATGATTTCTGAACCAAGAGTAGCAGGGTTTCGCAAGAGCGCCCATGATCGACACGACGATCAGGATGATTAAACCGAATTTGATTCGACTCATCCGGACCAATTTCCTGACGGTCGGATCGTTGCTGAAGGAGACGATTTTGGCTCCTGTGTTGGTGGCATTCCATTTGGCCATGATGAAGATCGGGGGACTTAGGGTGGACTCGTAGTGCTCTTGGCAACCAGAATACCGCTTGTTTTCGATGCGGGAAGGAGAAACTTCGCGGCAACGAACAGCAGAATCGAGCTAATGACAAACGCGTAATTCCCAATTGAATCGTGCTGGCGATTGGCAAACTCCGATCCATGACTGAAATGGAGTGTCGAAAGGATGTAGGCGCGGAGCATATTCACCCCGAAAGCGAAGATCGCGGCATTGGCGATAAGAAGCAGGCGCCTGAACCAGGGGAGTAGCAATAATTCGCCGAAAAACAGCGCGACCATCAGTAAACTCTGGAACGAACGGATACCGCTGCAGCCTTCCGACACCTCCACGATCTGCGTGCCATGGAAAAGGGTGATTCCCCTGAGATCGACCGGGTAGCCCTGCAAAATCAGAAGTTCGTGGGTAAAGCGGGCGACGATCGAAGTCAGATTTCCGATGAGCCATTGTTCAGCTTGATAGGGAATCGGAACCGAACTGAGGGTAAAGATCGTGACTGGCAGCAATGAGCGCGAGGTTTTCCAACCGAGAGTGGTGCCGATCCAGAAGTGGGTGCATGACGCGACGATCATAGCATGCAAAATCAAAGGAGGTCGCCACGAGGGATCCGCGATGGAAATCAGCCGAAGGAATGCAATCAGACCGATCACAGAGAGCATGATTCCAACCGCCAATGAGGAAATCCGATTCTTGAGAATCGGGCTTTCCGGGCCGATTTTTGCAATCGATTGACCGCTCAAACGGGATGCAGCCAGAGCGACTGCAAGGACGGGGACAAACCAGCCATACTCATAGTACTGACCGTTGATCCATGTCGGAACCAGGCTCCAGAAGAGCTGAAGCCATAAAAAAATCAACGCGAGGGTCGGGAGCAGCATGGAAATAGGGCCTAGGATTTGTTCTCTCCATCATCCATTTCCTTGTTGCGCCTGCTGCTATTTTTGCGCCGGCGTTTGAGGATCTCATCGGTATCATCCGCTCTGTCATCTTCACCATAAGCACCGTAGGTGCCGTATCCATATTGATAGGGACGACCATAACGGCTCATGCGGTATCCGCCATAAGAATAATTCTGACTGATCATGCGACGGGTCTCCTTGTAGCCATTGAATACAATGCCTGCCGGCATCGTGCCAGAGGATCCCAGAAGTTCAAGTGCGCGGGCAACCGCGCCCTTGGGTACGTAATTCGAGCGCACGACAAGGCAGAAATTGTTTGCAAGTTGAACAAGCACCCGGGTATCCGGCACTGCCAACAAGGGGGCGGAATCCACCACGATGAGATCGTATTTCTCGGAAACCTCCACGAACAATTCCTTGAGTCGCTTCATATTCAGCAATTCGCCGGGATTGGGGGCCCTGCTGCCGGAAAAAATCACATGGAGATTTTCAGTGCCAACTTCGGTGGTGATGGCTTCTTCCAAAGACGCCTTGGACGCAAGCAGCTCCGTAACTCCAGCACCATTTTCATTGCGGGTGAATCCAAAGACCTTGTGTAGAGATGGCTTGCGCAAATCGAGGTCGATCAAGAGGGTCTTGCGGCCTTGTCCTGCGGCGGCGAGTGCGAAGTTTGATGACACGAGAGATTTTCCTTCGCCAGGAAGCGCGCTCGAGAAAAGCGTGACTTTGCGCCGCGATTCGTCACCCAACAGGGAGACTGATGCGCGGAGAATGCGAAACATTTCAGCAAACGTGGTGGTGGCCGCCCCGGGGCGGAACAGCAGACGAGGATCCCAATTGGACTGGATGGGATTTTCCCTCAAATCCTTGTTCCGTCGCAGCTTTGCCCTCACAGCCTTGTCCACCAGGCGGATATCGATATCCGAGATTGCCGCGAAGACTGGAAGGGAGGTTTCCCCCTCAACCTGAGCAACTGTTCGGAATTTATTGTCCAGTCGGGTAAGAACTAGGGCGATCAGCGCGCCACAGGCAAGACCGAACATACCCCCCGTCGTGTAGACTTGGCGAGGTTGAGGCCAGTGTGCCCAGCCAGGGTTGCGGGCGAATGAACTGATCTCCGCGGCCGATTCGTTGCCCTCCCGGTTCACATTCGATTCCTCGAGACGGGTCAGCATCGAGTTGAAAACGGACATCTGACTTGCGGTTTCCCCCTTCAAAATGCCAGTCCGTGCGAGCAATAGTTGCCTTGCCGTCTTCAGGGCCAGGTCGGGATCTTTTTCCGCATTTTCCATCTCCGACTGCACGGTTTTCCAATATTCCTTGTCGGCCGGGGAGGACATGGCGATTTTAAATTCAGCCATGAAGCGGCTTCTGAGGTCAGTAAGCGTATCCGTCGTGGCGATCATCCTAGGGTGCTTGGGCAGATAACGGCGGGAAAGCTGGCTGAATTCCGATTCTTGCTGATCAAGGGCACCGTGCAATTGTAAGGCCCGATTGTAGGTTGCGAGGGCGCTCTCGGCTGCCTGAAGTTTGGAGCGGGCCTCCTCAGACTGTTTGATCAAGGTCTCGGATTGGTTGCTGCGTCCTTCGGCCCGGTCACTTGCAATTTCCGCCAGATATTCCCGAGCGACCGCGTCAGCCAGCGCCTTGGCCACCTCCGGGACTTGGTGCTGGATGGAAATATCGAGCAGGCGGGTGCCCTTGCGAATCGAAACTGTAACCCAGGACGCAATCATCCCTCCGAGAACGGCCGGCTCAGGAACGGACTTGGCTGCCTGTGCCTTTTCCTCAGGAGTCTCCTTGGAGGGATCTGCTTTCTTGCGCCCCAACCACTCTTTGAGCAAATCCGGTGTCCAATCGACCTGCTTTTGAATCAATCCTGAAAGATTTCGGACGTCCGCCCGCGAACCAACACGCTCCATCAGGTCGAAGCGCCGAATTCTCTCGGCCACCGTGTTCATGCCCTCAGTCGATCTCATGTCGATCTCCTCCACCTGATCCTTGTTGATGACGGTGGCGATGTTTTGTTTGATGAGCAGTGTCGCGGTTGCCGAGTAGCGCTTGGGTGCCTTCGACAGATAGTATGCAGACCAAAGAAGCCCTATAATCAGCCCTAGCGCCACCCAGTGCCAACGACCGAGCAGGTCGAGTAACAACCTTTTGGTCTTTGCGGATGCTTTTGACGTGGTATCGATGGCATCCTCGTAAAGGTGATCGTCATTCGCGGCGTTCGGAGCAGGCATGAATCTAAATACAGGGGCTTGAGATGGGATGTGGGGGATCCGAGGGGGTAAGCTGTTTGTTCAGATCGTTACCAAAGTCGCTCGGGAACGGTAATGATATCGTCCGGCTGGAGTTGAAATGGGGAATCGCCCTTCTCGGAGATTTGTTTATAATCGACTGTTACGATGACTCCCTTGCGATTGATGGCCAGCTTTTTCGGATTGGCCAAGTCGGTGAGACCTCCGGCCATGGCAATCGCACCGACCAGATCGAGCTTGCCACTAGGTGGGAATGGGAGGGGGCCTTGTCGGGCGATCTGGCCGAGAATGGTAAGAGTCCGCCCAACGTAAGCGCTTTGGTTGACGATGATCCGGTCTCCCCCTTCGAGTTTCATCTTGCCTTGGGAGGCCGCCTGATTTCGATCCAAGGAGATATAGGAGGAAGTTCCGGAGCTTCTGACCAGCAGAACCCGCTGGGGATCTGCAGTTTCAGATAGCCCGCCTACTGACGCCATCGCAGTTGCTAGGTCAAGATCGCCCGAGATGGGTATGGGGACTTGTCCGGGGACCTTGACCGCACCGAGAATGGAAACAAACTCGGTGGCATAGTCGGTCACGGTGAGGGTTACTTTAGGATCGACGAGATAATCCGCCGCATAGAGATCTCTGATTTTGGCGGTGGCCTGTGACACGCTCAGACCGCTGATCGTGAGAGATCCGATCAGCGGGAATGAGGCTTCACCGGTTCGCAGAATCCGAACGGAAGCTGAAAGATCCGGTTCCTGATAGACATCCAGTTTGATCGAGTCATTCGGTCTGAGGACGTAACTGTTGTCTTGTTGTTTCGCTTCCGTTGGTGCCTGACCATTCGCGGACGACATCCATCCAAGGCAGCAGGCGACCAGACAACGCAACAATCGACTTTGTCCGACGATACCAAATCGACGGCCATGTGGAGAAGGCCCCTCGGGGGCAACGGGAAGAGACGGCATGGAACGGGAGGGTGAGCTGGGTTTCAGAAACTGTAGCTGATGGAGAACCCAGCGGAAAAGTTGCCTGAATCGCTGGATTTATTTTCAGATTGGTCTTGGATGCTAAAGAAAGTGCTGGCGGAAGCCCGCCCGGCGAAAATGGGCATCGAGAGCGACGCGTTGAATCCCAGATCTCCACGATCGTTTGCACTGGTCCGGGAACCTGTTGAGGAAAGAGCGTCGTCCATTGCATAAGACAAACCTGCGCTGAGGCTGGCTTTCCGGATGCGGCGTTGGGCGGTTAGACTGAGGCTCGTGCTTTCATTGAATCCCCCGGTTCCCGACATGTCGGCCTGAGCGCCCCGGCTGAGTGATGCATTCATTGACCAGAAGTTGGAGATTGCATAGGCAGCACCGATTGAAGTGCTCACAGATGGGTCCGAAGTTCCACCCTCGTATTGTGCGAAGTCGAGACCGATCTGGCCGTTGACCGAGATTTTCCTGCTCAGGCGGTAATTCGCGTTGATCGTCGGCCCGATCGAAGTGCGGCCTTGTCCATTGTCGCCGGACTCTTGACTGAAGCGAACGCCGGGTCCGAACTGGAGCAGGGGCGAGTATCGCCACATGGCAGCAAGGTTGCCGGTAAGTGAGCCTGCATCATCCGAGCCACTGGTGTTGCCACCATTGGCGATGGAGACACTCGTGCCAAGTGAAGCCGTGATCGATGTTTTCGGACTGACCTCATAGGAGCCACCAAGGTTGATTCCCAATTTCGTTTCATCCACCACCGCTTGGTATTGGCGATTCGCTCCACTGCCGATTGAAAGGCCCAAACCGAGAGTGGCATTCCACCGGCCACCGTCGCGACTGAGTGACGCGGACGCGGATTGGCTGTAGCCGCTGAGATCTTCCAAATTGAAGCTGTGAGAGTAGCCCCCGCTGTAAGCGACACTGTAGGTCCAGTCACTGTTACCTGATCCGTAGGAAAAGCTTCCGCCGAGGGTCATGGAAAAATCACCGTCTCCGGAATCCGAAGGGCCGATCCCGTTGCCGGTATAGCCCATGGTTGGATTCGTGCTGTAGATCCCACTTAGAGCGGTCCCCAAACCCAAGCGAGAACGCATACCATCCGGGAGACTCACCATGCCGACTGAGGCGAGCGGGTTTTGGAAAAAACCTCCACCGGCAGGTTCGGTATTCATTCCCAGAAAAGGAGTGCCATCTGGCGAGGTGAGCAATGGTTGCCATCGATTGGCGAACGTATTGAAGAGTTGCGAGGTGTCGATTGCTTGATCCGTTGAAGGACCCGGAGTTGTGGTATCGGGTGTTTCCACATCTGGCAGGGGTTGGCCAGCAATCGTAGGGTCGGGCAGAGGGTAACCGCTCGGGAATGGTAGTTCTCCTGAAGAACCTGGAAACAAGGGTCCCTCGGGAAAGGATGGGGAGCTGTTCGCATCAAACGGAAGTGGTGGCACGGCTCCTTGAGTCGCAGGTGGCTGCCCTTCTGGAAAAACCGGACTGGGAAGGATGTCTCCCTCGACTACTGAAGCCCTTGGTGGCGAGGTTTCGGTGCCAGCTTCGGGGGCTGGAATTGCGGGCGCAGTGGGTTGAACGGTTGGAAGAGGAGGTGGATTGGTTTCCTCTGCCCCTGTGTCAGTGCAGACCAACATCAAACATAGAGCCTGCCGCAGAACCAAGCCAACCGGTTGCCTCGGTGAGAGGGAGACGGATTGTATGATTGAGTTGGAAGTCATTGGCTCCTTAAAAAGCGAGCCGCCTCAGAGTTCCCCTGAAGCGGCTTTTGTCATGAATGGTTGTAACTGAACTATTTCCGGCGGCGCACCAGAATCAAGCCCGCGATCCCTGCTGCGGCCAGCAAGGAAGAAGAAGGCTCAGGAACCAAAGAAACGTTGTCGAACGACATGAAATTGTCTCCGACGTTACCGGGAATCGTGTTGAATTCCGCCCCCAAGGAACTGATGGTGGAGCCACCCAATCCCGTCGCCACGCCAGAGAAAGACAGGCTATTGGTGCCAGTAACGGTAGCCGTAAAGCCAGGATTCACACCTGTGTGGGCGAACTGGAAACCGATCGAGTAGATGGAATCCGGATAGAAATAGACGTCTCCATTGCCCGCAGTTTTCGCAGTTTGAAGTGAGCCGGTACCCGTCTGGAAAAACACTTGATAAACTTCATCGGTGGAAGAAGTAAGCGGGACAAAAACCGTGGTAGGGACAAAAGAAAGTCTGAAAATATTGACGTTCGACACATCTCTGAACGAGAAGCCGAAGCCATCCCGCCCTGGGAAATCTTCGCTGCTTTGGGTGATCGCGAATTGTGTGGAGAAGCTCGCGTTGTGAAGCGGAATCGTCACCGCGTGGCTCACATAGGCGGTTACGGGTGCTGCCCCTGGCCCTACGGATCCAACAGGGCTATCATAGAAGCCGCCAATAGCGCCAGCTTTCGAACCCGCCATGGAAGTCATGAATGAGAGCTTGGCCCCTTCCGTCCCGACCGTGTCAATGGTCCAACCGCCGCGCCCAGCGAGCTCCGTGCCGGCTAAGCCGAAAGTAGGGGCTGGAAATGTTTCGAGAAAGGTGGCACCATGCCCCGCCAACGGTGAAAAAACTGCGGCGGCTGCGAAGAGAGGAGTCCATTTCATATTGATGAATTTCTAGATAAACTATTGATGATGAGGGCGTTGCGGTGGAGTAATCACACGCCGCTCACCACTGGCTTGGGATTGACGATCACGGGTGGCGGTGCCCCTCCGTTTCGGGCTGCTTGTGCGGACTGCGTTGATGCAGCAAATCCGCCCATGACACATGCGGCGACAAGCAAGCGGGTAAAATTTCCTTTCATGACAGGCATAGAGAAGCGATAATCCGCCCCCGCCGCAACCGGATTTCATCTAGACTTGCGCAAGTCTTGCACGTTTGAAAAACGGTCGTTTCCGCCTTTACCGTGAACGAGGTAGACGGCGTAACCTTTTGTTTTACTGCGATTTAGGTAGGATTTTGAGCAAATCGGGCTGGGTGTAAGAATACGAACGCATGCGATCCAGGGTCTTTTGGCGTGACCATGGGTGATCCGGTTGGATCTTTTCGATGATGCTGGCGCGGCGGAGGGTTTCGTGGATCAGGGGTTCCGCGTGGTTGGGGGCGGTGCCGACGAGTGACGAAGCCTGAAGAAAGGGCAGGGCAACCCAGAACGGATCGAGAATCCGCTCTCTTTCCTGGAGTTTGAGGACCTCGTCCAGTTTATCGTCAAACTGCAGACCGATCAGGGAACGATACCGGAGGTTGCTGCGGTCGAGGGGGGCAAGTGGGTCGCTTGAACGAAGAATCCCTAGTGCCTTCTCGAGGGGGTCGCTTTCAGTCGAGGGGTTGTAAACTTGTCCGGCAGCCGTGGCTGCGGCCTTTTGGACCCCATCCTGCTCGACCAAGGGGATCGCCTTGGCACGGGCTGCTTTTGGGGCAGAAATGGCAAGCTGCGGGCTGCCGATCCACCAGTTCGAGCAAAGACATAGGCCTACCAGTAAGCACAGGCTGCCTCCAATCCTCCAACCGGTGCGTCCCGTGTGCTCAAGCCATCTCCAGCGGGGTGAGTAGTCGAGAGAGGCTGCATAGAGCACCGCCGCGACCAACGAAAGGGAGAGTTTGTGGCCGGGGACATCGAACAGTCCGTGAATTGGCAAGATGCATGCAGCCGCGAGACATCCGGCGCGGGCGGCACGGTTTTTTCCGTGCCGGATCAATTTCACTGAGTGGGCGATGGCCACAAGAACCAGGACAAGCATCAGCAGGGCCGAGGGCACACCGAGTTCGCAAGCAGCCCAGATCCAATCACTCTCCGGATGCAGGCAATCGCTGTCATTGGCGACACAGGAACGGTTGCGATACTGTGGAAAGACCACGGAAAATTGGCCTGCACCTACACCCGTCCAAGGATGTTCCCGAATGAGTGAGAGCGCATCCAGTGAAATGGGCACGCGGAAATCCAGTGATTCCGCCATGCTGGTGCGTTCTGGAGCGAAGGACGCCAAGTCCTCAGGTGATGCAGGAGTCGCTTCCTTATCCATTGCTGAGCTGACCTTGGTCAGGCTATCGAGAATCCTGGATTTTACCGCCGTCTGAAGAGTCGCGAAGCCGCCGATGGCGGCAATGGCCAAAAGCATCAGGGCTCTTCTACCGTTGTTACCGATGTAGCGGATGCCCACGCTGGCGACGAAAAGCACCGCGCCGACGGCTGCGAGCAGGATCCCTCCCCGGCTGAGAGACCAAGCGCAAATGGCAAAGCCGCAAATCGACAGTGCGGCAACGGAAATGATGGCGACCAGATGGCGTTTGTCGCGAATCGACTGGAAAAGACACCCGATTCCACACGTGAAGCCCATCGCGAGGTAAGTGGCCGTGTGGTTGCGATTGGGGAAAAATCCGTAATGGGCGGGCTGTCCCGGCTTTTCGGGAGGAAGCTGCATCAGGCGTGCAAACAGAGCGTAGAGTGCAACTGCGACCACGAAAGCAAGGCACAGGTGTTTTACCAGATTGACAGAGAAGCGGAAACCCACCACCCAGAACCAGGCCGCCACTGTGATGGCGATGATTGCCAGATTTTCCGCAGCGTGGCGTTGCTGGACTACAATCGCTGTGCCGGTATCCACACCTGCGTTTTCCAAGGCGATCCGCCAAGAAGGCATCCCAATCGAAGAAACTGGCAGGAAACTCGCGCACCCCAGCACCAGCGAGAAGATAGCCAAGATGCGCCAAGGTAGGGGAGGGGAAATGGCTGGCGGGAAAGCAATCATCAGCAGGCCAATTGCCGCAATCAGCAACCCATGATATCCCAGCCATGGCCCGCCGACGAATACTTGGGAAATGAAGAGGAAAGCTCCCAGTGCCAACAACCCTCTCGGGTCCCCTGTGTTCGCCATTGGGGAGGAATGAGATGGGTGTTCGGAGTGCATCGGATAGGTGGATTTTCCTTGGGCTGGGCAAACGGCGGTGCCGTTTTGGCTGCTATCCGAGTGTCTCAGTCCCCCTTTTGAGTAGAGACCAAAGGTAAAGCCACAGAAGAGCTAAATGTGGCGATGGTTGCGGAGTGCGGAAAAGCGATAGGAAATCGCAGAATGTGGATCAAGGATGGAGTGGAGCTTCTTTCATAATTCATACTACTTCATCAGGTGTGGAATCATGAGCCATTCATTGGAAGGCGGGTGCGACAATGCTTGTGACGGCCGTCAGCAGAAATGTCGCGCGGACCTCTTTGGTGCTGAGGTCCGTTTTCCGCTCAGGATTCCCTGCCCGGTTTGAGCCAATAGAGCACGGCCATTCTTACAGCGATGCCGTTTTCGACCTGGTCGTTGATGAGGGATCTTTCGTAGTCCA
Organism: Luteolibacter sp.; assembly: GCA_040399845.1. Taxonomy (GTDB): domain Bacteria; phylum Verrucomicrobiota; class Verrucomicrobiia; order Verrucomicrobiales; family Akkermansiaceae; genus Luteolibacter. The sequence goes on from JBBARN010000082.1 coordinate 11,552, forward strand.
TGACGGCATCACATAACTCGACGCCGCGGTTTACGGGGCCAGGGTGCATGATGTAGAGGCCGCGTTGGCGGATTTCCTCGAGGCGAGCTTCGCTGATGCCGTAGAGTTTATGATATTCGCGAAGGCTGGGGAAGTATTGCACGTCCTGGCGCTCCATTTGGACGCGGAGTAGATAGATGATGTCCGGCGACCATGCCATCGCTTCCTTATAGTCGGTAAAGCGGCGGACATTCTCGGCACCGGTGCGCGGGACGAGGGTGCCGGGGCCGAGGTAGGCGACTTCGAGCCCGAGTTTTTTCAGGATCATGCAAGTGGAGCGGGCCACGCGGGAGTGAAGGATATCGCCGACGATGAGGACTTTTTTGCCAGTGGGATCCGGGAATTTTTCCTTGATAGTGAAGGCATCCAGCAGCGCCTGGGTGGGATGGGCGTGGGAGCCATCGCCAGCATTGATGACGGAGGCTTTGGTGAGTTTGGCAATGGTGCCGGGAAGGCCGGAGGCTTTGTGGCGCACGATGATGAAGTCGGTGCGCATGGCTTGCAGGGTCTCGACGGTTTCTCTAACGGATTCACCCTTGGTGATGGAAGATTGGGCGACATCGAAGTTGGTGACATCCGCCGAGAGGCGTTTGGCGGCGACTTCGAAGGACGAGTGGGTGCGGGTGGAGGGTTCGTAGAAGAGCATCAGCACGGACTTGCCTTTGAGAGCGGGGACTTTTTTCACCGAGCGGGTGAAGAGCTCTTTGAACGGGACGGATTGATCGAGCAGGTGGTCGATCTCGCTGCGTTCGAGGGAGGCGATGTCGAGCAGGTCTTTACGTGGCATGCTGGAGTTGGGGAAAGAAGTGGATGGCTCCGAAGACAATGACGAGCAGGGCGATCACGGCGATGAATGCACCGTGGTGGCGGGAAATTGGCCGCCGGAGAAAGATGAACCCGGCGATGAGCAGTGCGGCTGCCTCGCAAGCTCCGGTGACGGGAGCGGTGACTTCGTGAAACAGGAAACAGGACGCGCCCGCCAAGGCGAGCAGGTAACCGGGGATGAGAATGGCGAAATGAGCTGCAGCGAGTTTTGGATTGGGTTTCTGCACATTGAGCAGGGCAAGGGCTTCGCGGCGGCGGATTTCTTCGATTTCCTTGTCCGAGTGACGGTGAAACGGGATCTTTGACGATGGGGTGGGCTCGGCGACGTGTAACACGGTCAAAACCGGGGTTTGCTCGGATTTTTTCAACGAGCGGACGGGTTTGGGCAGTCGATGGGCTGCTTGCGATGGCAGAGGTTCGGGACCGGAAGCGTGGGAGGCTTCGTCGAAATCTTCCTCCTCCTCATCATCATGCAGGATGGGGGCCCGCTCCGAGCGTTTGAGCGAGTGAACGGGCTTGGGGCCAGTGGCAGGGATGGCGGGTGCCTCCGGTGGGTGGAGTGGAATGGCTTCCGGGGGATGCACCAAGACTGCTTGGTGGCTATCTGGCAGGATGGTGTCGATGACAGGTTCCGCAGGGATTGCGGCAGCAGCTGGGGCGGCTTCCGGTTCTGGGACAGGAGAACCAGGGATGCCGAGACTTTCGCGGAGTTTGGCGATCTCCTCGGCGGATTTCTTGCGCTGCGGCAGGAGGCTCATGGGGTTTCTTTCTCGACGATCCGGACTTCGTCATTGCCGTCCGTCCCTTCTAACGAGACCAATACATGATCCAGACGGCTGGTGTCCAGAGAGATGCCGACATAATCCGGCTGGATTGGCATTTCGCGGTGGCCGCGATCGATGAGCACGGCGAGTTCGACTTTGCCGGGGCGGCCGTAATCCGACAGGGCATCCAGTGCCGCGCGGATGGTGCGACCGGTGAAAAGCACATCGTCCACCAGAATGAGGTGGGCCCCTTCCACTTCGAATGGGATCTCACTTTCCTGCAGGGCGGGATTTTCATGCAAGTGCTCGAAATCATCCCTGTAGAGGGAAATATCGAGCACGCCGAAGGAGAGTTCGCGATCGTCCTCGGAGAGCAGGGTGAGCACGCGCTCGGCCACTTCGTCGCCACGGCTGCGGATGCCGACAAGGCAGAGGGGTTTGTCCGGGTTTTTCTGCCGGATGGCATCGGCGAGACGCACCACTCCTGCGGCGATGTCTTCTGCGGTGAGGGTGCGGGATTCCATGAGGGTGCTCAGTCGAAATTGAAGATGCCGATGTCGCGCCGCCGTTGCAAGCCGGGGAACTGGATAAGATCCGCGGCGGAGTGGGCCTTGGCGACTGCGTCCATGAGGGTGGCGGCTCCGGAAACCACCGCCAACACACGGCCGCCATTGGTTTCCCAGTCGTCATCGACGTTCTTGCGGGTGCCAGCGTGGTAAACCCGGAAATCGCCCGTGTTTCCGAGACCGGTGATGAGGTCACCACTGCGGGAGCTTTCGGGGTAACCGGCTGAGGCGAGGATGACGCAGACGCTCCAGCCATCGTCGAAGGAAATGAGCTCCGGCGCGAGCTGTCCCTTGGCTCCGGCGAGGCAAAATCCGGCAAGATCGCCATTTACCAACGGCATCACCGCCTGGCATTCGGGGTCGCCGAAACGGCAGTTGTATTCAATAATCTGCGGTCCCGTGGGGGTGAGCATGAGGCCGAAGTAGAGGAAACCTCGATACGGCAGGCCTTCCTTGCGGAGCCCGGCGACCGTCGGTTGAACAATCTCTTTTTCGATGCGCTCCATGATTTCCGCGGAAACCAATTGCCGGCTGGCTACCGCCCCCATGCCTCCCGTGTTCGGGCCCAAATCTCCATCGAGCGCGCGTTTGTAATCACGGGCTGGCGTGAAAATCAGATATTGGTCGTCCACGATGGCGGCGAACACCGAGACTTCGGGACCGGTGAGGCATTGCTCGACCAGCACACGGCCGGGGCCAAAGCGGCGTTCGGTGAAAACCTCGCCCAGAAAAGTAAGCGCGCTCGTTTCATCCGGGCAAACCGCCACGCCCTTGCCCGCGGCGAGGCCGTCGAACTTGAGCACGGTCGGGTATTCACCGGCGATTGCGGCCACGGCTTCTTCCAGTGTGTCGGTGGCGCTTGCCCGTGCGGTCGGGATGCCATTCCGCACCAGAAATTTCTTTGCAAACTCCTTGCTGGCTTCAAGTTGTGCCGATTCCTTCGGTGGTCCCCAACAAGGAATACCGTTCTTCTCACAAAGATTCGCCAGCCCCTCGCCTTTCACGAGATAGCTTTCCTCACCGGCGACGCAGAGGTCGATAGCGTGGGATTTCATCCACTCGATGAGCGTCTCAAGCCCGTCTGCTTCTACGGGCTTGGCGATTCTGAAAATCGCGTCACTTCCTGGAAAACAAAACACCTCGGGTTCTCCAGGCGATTCCGCCAGAGCCCTCACCAGCGCGTGTTCACGCCCGCCTTTGCCAACGACCAATATTCTCATCCGCCGCAGTTCTCACGGAATCCCGGCCAAGACTCAACCCCGAATCTCTTCTTGAAATCGAAACCTTGAATTCTGGCTGGGATTTGAACGCGATATGGACGCCTCAGGTCAGCCGGACGAGAAACCACTGAAACACTGTCATCTTCAGCATGGCAGAGAGTTCAGTTTCTAACACTCTTCCAGACATTTCAGCGTGTTTCCAAATCTGCAACGTGGCGCGAAACGCATGAGGAAAGTTAAATGAAACATGATTTAGGAGCCCTGAACCGGTAAAATCTGCGTGGCGTAGTTTTCAACTTTCGAGCGATGCTGGGCGGTGGGAATTTTGTCGATGCCGTGCCATTACTTCTTGGCCTCTCGTTGAGGCCTCGAGGTGGAATGAGTGAGGTTGAGTGGCTGAGGGATGGGCCCTTGTTTCCAAATGCCAGTGAGTTTGCCGGCGGCTTCGAGTTTGGCGGTGTAGCTGGCGGAAAGAGGGCCGATGGAAAGATTGAAGGACTTGTTATCGAGCGAGAGGGAGCTGACGGGGATGGCATCCGGGGTTTGGTCCGGGCTGTAGAGGCGGGCTTCGCCGGTCCCTCCGAAGGCATCGATTTCTAGGATAATGAAGAGGCCTTGCTTGCCGCCGAGGTAGCCGGACCAATAACCTTGCACGGTGGAAACATCACCTTTGTTGTTTTTTTCGAGAAGGTCCTTGAGATCATCCGGCAGGGTCGCCTGATGATGGAGGGTGAGCGGTGACTCGCTGCCTTGTTTCCAGGTCCCGGTGAGGCTCTGGCCATCGCGCTTGCCCTCAAAGCTTGCGCCGAGTTTTCCGAAGATGATTCTCACGAGGCCATCGGTGTTGATGGTTTTGTCCGCGGGAATGCCGGATCCGCCCTGGTCCAAACTGTGGAGAACGGCGCGGCCGCTGGGACTGATGCGCAGGACAAGGCGCAATTTGACTCCACCGGTGTCGAGCGTGCCATGCCAGTAGCCAACGAGTTCAGCGAAGTCCCCCACGTTGGTGGACTCGGGGGCGGGACCGGTGCCGTTCATCAGGCGGATAGTGGCGGTCTTGCGGGTCGTGTTGATGCGGATCCCGCTGCGAAAACCACCAGTGCCACCGTCGTGGTGGATGCTTTCTTTATCCAGAAACCATCCGAGACCCATGGATCCACGCCGGGGGATGATGGCGAAATCCATGGCGGCGCGGAGTTTTTCAGGTGTGCCAGGTGCCCAGTGGGCGTCTGCGTAGCGCGCAAGGTCATGCGAGGAGGAAACGATGGCACCCGCTCCGCAGAGGGCATCGATGTGCCAGTTTCCCACAGCTTTACCACCGCTGTGGCCAGTGGCGAAGCGGGCTTTGAGGGAAGCGGGGACGGAGGCCGGTGTGCGCTGGACAAAAGTGGATTCCATCTTGAGCGGGATGAAGATTCTTTCGCGGACCAATGTTTCATAGGGTTTGCCGGAAATGCGTTCCAGCAGGTGGCCCAGCAGACCCATGCCGAGGTTGGAATAGCTGGTTTTTCCACGATCCGTGAAATCGGACTCCTTGAAGGCGCGAAGATAAGCGTAGAGGAGCTCGGTGGAATAATGGGCGTAGGGATCGTCCGCCTTTGCACCTTGATCGAGGATTTTCGGGAGACGTGGCAGACCGGAGCTATGGGTGGCGAGGTCGAGCAGAGTGACTTTCTGGAGGGCCGAATCAGCGGCCAAAAGATCTGCCGGGAGGTGTTTCGAGATGGGATCTTCCAATGCTGCCTTTCCTTCCAGTATTGCATCGGCGAGAAGGATGCCGGTGAAAGTCTTGGTGATGGATCCGATTTCAAAAAGGCTGTCTTCATCCACGGTCGGGCCGCCCGCCCTCAGCAGACCCGCATTTTCAAAACGGGTCTTACCATCCGCGATGCTGGCGATGGAGATGCCCTCTCCCGGCGATTGGAAATCCCGATGGTGCACGGCGGCGGCATCCACCGGATCAGCCAGCGCAAAACAAGGAGCGGCGAAAAGAAGGCAGCTGCAGACGATAAACTGGCGGTTTATTGACATGCATGGACCTTGGCGGCTCCGGAAAAGGAGTCAAGCAAGCTGCTGGGAAAGCCAACCTGAAAGAAAGTCCAGGCTTGTTAGGTAGCGGCTTTCGTCCGCAGAATCCCCTACCATTCATGAAAGCATTGATTCCTTGTCTGTTAACCGTGGGTGCCGCTCTTTTTGTTGTGGCTCAGAATCCGAAAAAAGAAGAGGCCCCTCCGGGATCTGCGGAAAAGATCGCCGCTGCGATGCCGTCGGAGCCCTACGCAAAGCCCGAGAAGCCGCGCAAGGTGCTGTTTTTTTCCAAGACGAATGGCTTCCGCCACGGGTCGATTGCGACGGGCAAGCTGTGTTTTGAGGAAATGGGACGCAAGACCGGTGCTTTTGAAGCGGTGATCAGTGAGGACATCGCTGAATTTGAGGTGGAAAACCTGAAAAAATATGATGCGGTTTGTTTCCTCAGCACCACGATGAATGTGTTTCTCCCGCACCCCAACGACATGAAAAATCTGAGTGCGGAGGGGAAGGAAGCTGCGGGGAAGCGTGAGGCGCAGCTCAAGGAAAACCTGATGGCGTTCATCAAGCAGGGCGGTGGTTTCATCGGCGTCCATGCCGCTACGGACACCTGCTACGAGTGGTCCGAATACGGCAAAATGATCAATGGTTACTTCGATGGCCACCCATGGACGGCTGACACGATGGTCAGCGTGAAGGTGGAGCCCGGGCAGGAAAAACACCCGCTGGTCGCCATGTTCGAAGGGCAGAACCAAGAGTTCAAGGAAGAGATCTATCAGCTCAAGGATCCTTATGATTCCAAGGCCGTTCACATGCTCTTGCGTCTGGATACCGAGAAGACGGACATGACGAAAAAAGGCATCAAGCGCACGGATGGGGACTTCGGAATCTCATGGGCGCGTCATTGGGAAAAGGGCCGGGTGTTTTACAGCTCGCTGGGCCACAATCATGACATGTATTGGAATCCCAAGGTCGTCCGCCATTATCTCGCCGGCATCCAGTGGGCGATTGGAGACTTCAAGGTGGAAGTGAAAGACGGGAAATGAGACCTGAAAGGGAATGCTGACGCCGCATCTATAGGTTCGCCAATTCAGCGATTCCGACCACGGCGTTCTTCCTGTGGTTGTTGCTGGCGTTGGCGCTCCTGTTGTTCGCGTTGGCGTTGGGCATCCTGTTGTTGTTGGCGTGCCTGTTCACGGCGTGCTTCCTCCATTTGCTGTTGGCGTGCACGTTCTTGCTGTTCCTGGCGTGCACGTTCTTGCTGTTCTTGGCGTGCACGTTCTTGTTGTTCCTGGCGTGCACGTTCTTGCTGCTGTTGGCGTGCTTGTTCGCGTTGGGCCTCTGCCTGTTGCTCGCGCTGGCGTTGCCGTTGCATTTCGAGTTGTTGCTGGCGTGCCTGTTCGCGCCGATTTTCCTCAGCTTGCTGTTGCCTTGCCCGTTCCTGGGCTTCGCGTTGGCGTTGGGCCTCCATTTGCTGTTCGCGTGCTTGTCCGCGGCGGGCTTCTTCGGCTTGCTGTTGGCGTGCGGCCTCGCGTTGGCGCTGTGCCGCGAGTTGCTGTTGGCGCGCTTGCTCTTCGTTGGCCCTGTTGGGATTGGTGACGGTTTCCGGTTGTGGGCGTGGATTGGCGCTTCCATTGCCAGGGCGTTTTTCGGTCACGCCAGCGGTGTTTGGTTTTTCCATTTTCTGCCTGCTGCCCGGGAAGCTGTTCCGATGTGGGTCCACGATGCGCTCTCCAGGAGGTGTGGGATTCGGCTTTTTGTCGTCCTGCCTGCCGCCGATGAAAGTGTCACGATGAGGATCCACGATGCGCGTTCCGGGCGGTGGGGGATTCGGTTTTTTGTCGGAAACGATCGGACGACGGCTTGGGGGCTGGATGCTTGGTGGGTTGTCCCTGGTTTCCGGTTGGGATTGCGAGGGCTTCGAAGTTTGCGTCGGCCGGGTATCCACAATGCCGTGGCGAGGGTCCTCTTGCGGGCGTCCGCCGTTGGGGACGGGCGAGGGGCGGGTGCTTGGCGCTACCTCGCGGTCTGGCTGGGTGGCGAGGGCGGCGTCACGGCGGCGATTTTCCTGAAGGGCCAATTGGTTCTGGTTCCGTTGTTCCAGCCGCTGGCGGCGCAGTTGTTCCTCACCACCGAGGTCGCGGATCGTTTGATCGGCCTTAATCTTCTCCTCTTCACGTACCTTGCGGAAGCGCTCGGTGATTTCAGGGCGCAGCTCGCTGTTGCGGACGACTTGAATGTCGTCGATGCTGCCACGAATTTTTTCCGGGCGCAGGCCGCGGTTCCATGGGTTTTCCAGGTTGGGTGCGTTGACGTGCAGGCGGTTGCCTTCGATCCGAGGGCGCATGGATGAGGAGCCCCGGACGGGATTCTGGCGGTCCATTTGCAGACGATAAAAGGGCAGCGGGCGGTCCACTTGCTTCTGCACATCACCATAGGTCGGTCCGCCACAGATGATGCGGCGGTTCTGAACGTGGATGTGGGTGATGTTGGTGGTTTGCTGGATAAACACCGAATTGCGATCGTAGGGAAGGCAGTGGTGATGGATGGAGTTGCCGAAGTGGCGGGTCTCGACGAAGACAAAACAGGATGCGCCGATGCCGAAGGTGACGTCCACGGTAGAGTCCCAACGGTTTTCCTGATAGACTATGGTTTCGGGTGGAAGAGGCGCCCAGCCGACGTGGTTGCCGCTTGACCTCCACGACACCCACGAAGGAGCCCATTGGCTGCCGGGAACCCAGATCCATCCGCGATTGCGGCAGAGCGCCCAGCGGCCGTAGTGATAGGTGGCCCAGCCGAAAGGTTCGTCGGAAATCCAGGTCCAGCCCTGATCGCTGCACGCCCAGCGACCACGGGTGTAGGGGCGCCACGAGCGATCGCTCACAATCACCGGCTGCCAGACGTAGCCGTAGTCGGGGGAGTCAAACCAGGATCCATAGGAAGACAGGCGGTCGTAAAACATGCCGTAGTCGCCGGCCGGAGCAGTGTCGTCATTTGCATCCTGATCCCGCAGGGCGATGGCTTCGCGGCCCGCGAGTTGGCGGTCACGTTCGCTGAGTTCGGTTTCGCGTTGTTCGAGTTTGGAATTCTTTTCCTCGATGTTGTTTTGGAGCAGTTCGACCTTTCCTTCGCGGGAGGCGAGGTCCTTTTCGCGCTGGAGCAGGGCGGCGGCTTCGGCTGTGGCGTTTTCACTTTGTTTTTGCTCCAACTCGAGGCGGGCCTCTTCGATGAGCAGCCGTTCACGTTCGATGGCGTCGCGTTCGGCGGCGAGTTTTTGATTTTCGAGCTCCCGTTCGAGTTCCTGCTGTCGTTCCAGGGCGGCGCTGCTTTTGCGTTCGAGTTCTGCGACCTGGTTGGCGAGAGCCGTGTCGGATTCGGATTTGCGTTCGCAGGCGGTGGCGAGCAGTGCAAGCGCGGTGAGGGGAACCCAATGTCTGGTTTTCATGGTGGCGAGGTTGGCAAGTGTGACGCAGGCGGGTTGCCGGGCATTCACACGAATTCAAACACCACGCGCGGAGTGGATTCGCGGCCGCCAGGGAGCTCTTGGCGGGCGAGGCGGACGCCGATCAATTGCTCCAGCATGCGATGCTCCATCGCCACCGAGCGTGGATACCGTTGGTGGATTCTTTCCAGCGGATTGTGGATTTCCACGATGCGGACGGGTTCGCCGGGTTCGATCATGCATTGGCTGACGCAGCCTTCCTTGTTGCGGATGGCCACCAGACGGAATGCCTTCTCAGCCGGGGTGGAAAATTTCTCCAAGACTTTGGCCAGCCGTTGGAGATGCTTTTGGTAGTATTGGAAAAGCAGTTTTTCCGGTGCGTTGTCGCCGTGCATCAAGCGCAGCTCTTCGAAGAATTCGAGAGTGAATGCCACGCCTGCCTGAGGAAACAACTCGTCGGCCTTGCGGGCGAGGCTGTAGAAAATCTCGGGTCGCCCCACTTCGGTGCGCGGCAGTCGGGTGCGGATCAGGTAGCCCGCCTTGGTGAGTTGCTCGCAATGGCTTTTGACCGTCACGTAGCTGCTATCAAGCACCCGGCTGAGGTCGCTTACGGGCATGCCTCCCGAGAGCTTGAGTTCCTCAAGCACCGCCCGCCACTGGGGCTTGATCAGGTCCCGGATTCCTGTGATCAGCATGACAACGCGGTCACGTTCGCCGGAATCCATGCCTCAGGCAACCTGCAAATTTTCCACATCCCCTGCGATCCCACCGGGGCAAAATCGCCGTTTTCGCAAAACTCTCTGTTTGCCAGCGGCGTCCTCTCCATCATGATCGGCCCATGTCCGCACGTTCAGGGATGCTTCTCGTTGTTTCCGGTCCATCAGGATCCGGGAAAACCACGCTTTGTCGCCGCCTTGCGGATAGCGGGGAAGTGGTCTACTCGATTTCATGCACCACGCGCCCGCCGCGGCCGGGTGAGATGGATGGGCGCGATTATCATTTCCTGACAACCGACGAATTTGAGCGCCGCATGCAGGCGGGGGACTTTTTGGAGCACGCGCTGGTGCATGGAAATCACTACGGGTCCTTGAAATCGGAAGTGTTGTCGCGCTTGGCGGACGGTAAGGACGTGGTGATGGACATCGATGTTCAGGGAGCGGCGCAGGTGCGGCAATGTCCGGATCCGCAGATCCGGCTATCGATGGTCGATGTGTTTGTGATGCCTCCGGGTGAGGAGGAATTGTTGTGCCGCCTGTCCGGCCGGGGCACGGACAGCGAGGAAGTCATCTCCTTGCGCATGGCCAACGCTCTCGATGAGATGAGTCATTGGCGGGAATACAGTTATATGTTGCTGTCATCGACCCGCGAGGAGGACTACGCACGTTTCCTCGCACTTGTGAATGCCGAGCGGATGCGGGTCTCGCGGATGGGCGACTGAATCGCTGGTAGTGCGATCAATTCCGGCGGGATCTCAGCGGTTCACCACGTTGCTGGGATTTCCTGTTAGAAATGCGCGGATGTTTTCCGCCGTCGCAGCCATCAGTCGGAGGCGCGCCTCGTAGGCGGCCCACGCGATGTGCGGGGTGAGCGTGAGGTTCTTTGCCTTGAGCAGCGGATTGCCTGGCAGGATGGGTTCGGCAGATACCACATCGCAGGCGGCACCGGCGATGATGCCCGAGTTGAGCGCATCGCAGAGATCCTGCTCCACCACCAGCGGGCCGCGGGCGGTGTTGATGAGGAAGGCCCCGGGTTTCATGCGACCCAGTCGCTCGCGGTTGACGAGCTCCTTGGTTTCCTCTGTGAGCGGGCAATGCAGTGAAACAAAATCCGCTTGTTCGAAAATGGCATCCGTCTCCGCCCACTCGAAGGCATAACTTGGATTTGCGGATCGCGAGCGGCTGTTGGCGAGAATGCGCATCCGGAAAGCGGCGGCGATTTCTCCCAGCCGTTGGCCGATGGTTCCGAAGCCGACGATGCCAAGCGTCTTGCCGGCGAGTTCGGTGAACTGCGGATTCCGCCAGAAGCTGAAATCCGGGCAGCGTTCCCATTCGCCCTGTTGAACCAGCTCGCTGTGGAAGCGCACCTGTTTGTTGAAATCCAGAATCAGCGCCATCACAAACTCCGCCACCGCATCCGTGCTGTAACTCGGCACATTGCAAACCGGAATGCCCCGCGCCTTGGCCGCCGCCACATCCACAATGTTATATCCCGTGGCCAGCACCGAGATGAGACGCAGCTTCGGCAATTGCGCCAGCGTCTCCGCCGAGAGCGGAGTCTTGTTGGTGAGGATGATCTCCGCATCCCGCGCACGCTCCACAATGAGATCCGCCGGAGTGCGATCATGAATCGTCAGCGATCCCAAAGCCTCCACCGCCGTCCATGGATTGTCGCCGGGATTGAGAGTGTGGCCGTCCAAAACTACAAGGTTCATGCCCGACTCTGCCCGCCCATCCAAGACCCTGCAAGCCGCAGTTGTGGGAATGGGTTGTCATGAATCGCTCTGATCCACGACCTCAGGATATTTCTTCCACTTCGCGGTGGCATGGTTAATCTGGGCCTAGCCTATGCATTGGACCGAACCCGCCACCGACAACAAGCTTCGGGCCGGGGCTTGGGTGCCGCTTCGCGCAACCAGTGCCACGGATGCCGGAGGCATCCCATCCTGTAGCCGGTGGTTGAGCACAGCGACACCACCGGGCACCAAGGTCCCCGAATCCCGCACCCCGGCAGGGGTGCCAGCCAAGGCCCGCCATGCCCTCGACCCACACCTCCCTTCATTACCACCTGATTTTCGCAACGAAACACCGCGAGGCGCTCCTCGCCAAAGAATGGCGGCACGAACTCCATGCCTATCTTGGTGGGATCGTGAATGGATTGGATGCGCACTCCGAAGGCGTTGGCGGCGAGGCGGATCATGTCCACCTGCTGGTCTCCCTGAAACCCACCGCCTGCCTCTCCGATTTCATTCGGGAACTCAAAAAATCCTCGTCCAACTGGCTCCGGGAAGCGAAATGCCCGGGCTTCCACTGGCAGGAAGGATACGCCGCATTCACCGTCAGCGCCTCAGCGCGGGCAGCCGTTCGCGCCTACATTGCCAATCAGGAGGAACATCATCGGGTGAAGTCCTTCCGCGAGGAGTTGGTCGATTTTCTGGAAAAATCCGGTGTCACCTACGATCCGCGCTATCTCGATTGATCCCCGGTGGTATCGCTGCGCTCGACCACCGGCTACAGGCTTGGATCCCGCCGGGATCGTTTGGATGGGATTATTAGGCTGGCGAAGCGAAATAAAAGATAGAATGCACTCATGCTCGAGATCACTGAAAAGGAAATTGCCGATTTGGGGGACGCTGATCTTCGAGACCTCGTTGCTCGTTTAGCTGCCGCTGAGTTTAGATCGAAAGGCCTCCCGAGATCATCTGTCACCGCTGGGGGCAATCAGGACGCGGCTGATGGAGGAATTGACGTTCGTGTAGATTGCCCACAAGAACTTAAAGATCCTGATTTTGTGCCTAAGCGGCAAACAGGCTTCCAAGTCAAAAAGTCGGATATGCCCCGCGGGGCCATTCTCGAGGAGATGCGTCCGAAAGGTGTCTTGCGCGAATCGATTCGCGAACTTGTAAATGTATCAGGGGCTTACGTGATTGTCAGCTCACAGGGCTCCGTTGCTGACGCCCCACTTGCTGACCGTCGACAGGCGATGCGCGACGCCCTTGGAGGCATCCCAAACGCCGCTCAACTTCACACTGATTTCTATGATCGGGTTCGCTTGGCCACTTGGGTCAATGAATATCCAGGAATCGTCACTTGGGTCAGAAGCAGGATTGGGAATCGACTCTCCGGATGGAGTAGCATCGAAGACTGGGATGGAACTGGCAACAAGGCTTCAAAGCTTTACCTTTTGAACGACAAGGCCTGTATGATTGATGAATGTTCGCAAGAACGGCCGCATCTCACAATTTCAGAAGGCATCGCTCGTTTGCGGGAAGGATTACGAATGCCAAGGCATTGCATCCGCCTGGTTGGCCTTTCTGGAGTCGGCAAAACACGTCTGGTTAAGGCTCTGTTCGAAGAGTGTGTTGGTGAGGAACCTCTCGATCCAAGCATTGCGATTTATACCGACTACTCTGAAGAGACCACGCCGACAGCGCGGAATATGGCGCGCCAGCTTATCGCGCAAAAGCAACGAGCCATCCTCGTTGTGGACAACTGCAACCCTCAAACCCATTCCGAACTTGCGCGGATTTGTGCAGCCGAGTTCAGCGAACTCAGTCTTCTCACCGTTGAGTATGATGTTGCGGGCGACGAGCCTGAGCACACCGAAGTATTTCGTCTTCAGACGGCATCGCCGGAACTCGTGAGCGAATGGATTAAAGAGAGCTTTGCAGATGTCTCTCAGGTTGACCGTGAAACAATCGCCAAATTCAGCGATGGCAATTTTCGTATTGCCGGTGTGATTGCTGGAACTCTCAGGAGAGGTGAAACACTCGGGAGTCTCAGAGATCGCGGGCTTTTTGAGAGAATCTTCCTACAGCGCAACCAGCCGGATCGAGAACTGATTCGGGCAGCCGAGGATTTGGCGCTTTTGTATTCGATAGATGGCGATGACGTTTTTGAAGGGGGAGAGCTGTCCCGGGTGGGGGCGATTCGTGGGATAGGAGCGCAAACGCTTTACGAAGCACTAGCTGAAATGAAGCAACGTGGTGTGGTTCAGGCCCGTGGGCGATTTCGGGCAATTCTACCCCAAGCCATCGCCAATCCGCTTGCTGCTCATGCTCTCGAGAGGATCCCGCCAACCACTTTGGATCAGTTCTGCGCAACGATGACGCCCAGAATGCTAAAGTCCATGTCACGCCGCCTCGGGTTCCTGCACGATTCCAAAGCCGCGCAAGCAACCGTTGTAAGATGGCTCTGCAATGATGGACCGCTGGGAGATCTTTTCTCGAAAACAGACGACTCTATCCAGATTGTCACCAATGTCGCTCCGGTTGCACCTGAAGCGGTCCTCGAAAAAATTGAACGTTGCGTAATCTCTGAAGAGCATCACCAATGGATTCGGTTGATTAAGGCGATTGGATACGACGCGGGTTTGTTCGACCGGTCCGTTGATTTGCTTGCACGTTTGGCGGCCCCGCAGTCTGAGAACAACAACCTTAGTTCGGCCAGAAACCTATTCTGTGAGTTTTTCCATATTTACCTTTCTGGAACCCAAGCGTCACCTGAGCAGCGGCGAGCTGCAGTCAGGCGACTTGCCAGATCTGAAGACCCACTACTCCGCAGTACCGCCCCGATAGCCCTCCGAGCGTTGCTAAATACAGGGAGCTTTATGTCGTCGGGGGGCCACGATTTTGGGGCCAGGTCGCGCGATTGGGGTTGGCACCCCAAGATCCATCAGGACATTTGGGATTGGTATGTAGAGGCAATCTCACTCGTAATCGAAATTGGGGCGGAAGCAGAGGTGCGTGTGCTTCTCGCGAGTGCGCTGCGTGGACTTTGGTCGTACCCCGATTGTCGCGATACTCTAATCCGCGTTGCGAAACAATTCTCCCAGACACAACCTTGGATCGAAGGCTGGTTGTCTTGCCGCGCTGCCCTCCGGTATGACGGCATGAAGATGTCCCCGGTGGCCAAGGCGGAGTTGGAAAAACTCATCAAGTTCCTTAAACCCGCGGATCTTCTTAATCAGGCTCGTGCCGTTGTCATCAACCGAATGCCGGGTGGGGGAGGCTGGGAGTTCGCCGATGGCGAAGAGGAAAATGGTGATGCGATGAAGCCTTGGGTGAGGGCAGCCGAAATGGCCAAAGATGTTGGTCGCGCGCTTGCTCAAGATACTGAAGCTCGTGCTGCATTCATTGCTGAAGTTCTCATCGAGCCGCATCCGCAGCGAGCGTTTGAGTGCGGAATTGGTCTTGCTGACGGTGCGGACGAACTGGACGTGATGTGGGAAGAAATCACAGCAACTTATCGTGCTGCAAAGCCCCAAGCTCGGAATGCGACTGTGCTTGGCGGCTTCATTCATGGAGCGCATCAGCGAGATCATGAATTTACGGCAGCGGCGCTTGATGCTGCGATCAGCGACCCTGAGTTGTTGCGAATGCTTCCTTATTTCCAAGCCCGCGTCAGCATGGACGCTGCTGGCATTTCGCGGCTCAGAAGCGCGATTAAGCAAGGCGGCCTTGCGTCACAGAACTTTCGCTCTATTGCCAATGGATCCGTTGAGAATTCGCCGGCTGAAGATTTGGCTAATTTGATAAAGGATGTCGGGGAATTGCCTAATGGTATCTCCGTAGCTCTTGAGATACTGCACATGCGTTTTTTCTCGTGCTCGGAAAAGGAGTATGAAAAACAGGACGAAATGCTCATCTCGGTCGGGCGTGACCTTTTGATGAACTTGGACTTTGGAGGAGGCTGCCATTTTCACGACTACACAGTAGGCGAGGTAATCAGAACCTGCCTCCACGGTGACGATGGGAGATCTGCCGCTGAACGAATTTGCCAGGGTTTATGCGTCTCATTGGGTGCTTACACGGTTTCTCTCTGGGATTTGACCTGTGTAGTGGAGGCGTTGTTCGAAAGGCAGCCACTTGTTGCGCTGGACGCTTTCCTTTTGTCTGAGTCCGAGAACGATTACTGCAGTTTGACTGATGTGCCGCGCGGGAAAATGTCTGCCATCGAAAAGCTCGGGGAAGCTGTTCTTCGAGGGTGGGCAAACTTGGAGCCAGATAAGCGTTTCCCCTTGCTGGGCAGAATTCTTCCCATGTTCGGGGGTGATGCTATTGACAACGATGATTTCTCACCACTTTTCATGTCCATCCTTGATGCCGCACCGGACAAGCGAAAATTCATCGGAGGATTGTGGAAGCGAGTTCACCCGCAAGGTTGGAGTGGATCACTTTCTGAAATTCTAATTCGCAGGAAAGGGCAGTTGCTTGAACTTGCTAAACATGCAGACGAACAAGTGCATGCTTGGATAGTTGAAGCCATTCCTGAACTTGACCAATGGATCGAGCAAGAACGCAAACGCGATCGAATGGGAGAGGAAAGCTACGAGTGACGAGCTAATGAGCCTTCGGATGTAAAAAGAAGCCGGCGCCGAATGGAATGCGGAGAAGGCCCACGTGTTGAAATCGCTGGTGGTAAGCTGCTGGATGACTTGGCTTTCCTGCGCGTGGTGAAGCTGAACCCAGTGAAGACAAAGGCTAAGATGGCGTTGAAGAATATGGACAATATCAACCTTTGCTGTTGTAATGCGGGTAATGGATTTGCCTGAAAAAGAGGCTTGGCCGGGACCCTGGGGATTCGTGGTGGGGGTGGTCATCTACTGTTGGGTGCTATTCGACGAAGAATGAAGCGATGAGCGTGGTGGCGAGTGCGCCTAAATCGCCAATCAGGAGGAACATCATCGGGTGAAATTCTTCTGCGAGGAGTTGATCGATTTCACAGCCGTCCCACAGGACGGTTTAGCTCGGGAAGAAAAAGCGGGCTGGTGT
>JBBARN010000083.1:0-26659 GCA_040399845.1 Luteolibacter sp.
ATCAGACGGAAAGCAGATGAAATACTCCTTTCCAAAAGCAAAGTTATAGAATCGGCGGAGGTTTCTATGTTTCTCATCTTCCTCGTTAGACTCACTGCTTGCGCTGCAAGGCGAGCTCTACAAGTTGCTTCGAAATCTGGCGGATTTCTTTCATCATTTCAGGGCTTGGTTCCTGGCCGTTTTCGAGGGTCATCTTTTTGGCCAGAGCTTCGAGCAGGTCGCGCATGGCGAGATAGTTCGGTCGGTCGGAAATCTTCGATTCGAGACCGGTGATGCAATCCGAGTAGTATTCCGCGATGTCTTTCCGCATCACCTTGCGGGCGCGTTCGGGAGAGAACTGCTTGTCCACAGCGACGGAGGAGACTTCCAGTGCCCGGATCCAGCCACCCAGGGAAATCAGGTGCGCGAGATCCGGATCCTTGAGGGTGACCAATTCATCTTCCACGTCTCTTTGAGTGGAGGACAATTCGATTTTCAGTTGGGCCACATCGCCCTTCCTCGCGCTTTCCAACAAGCCTGCGGCGTGGCGATTGACACGATCACCCGCACCGAGAGCTTTGCCATAGCGCGTCAAATCCTTCGCCATTTTTTCCACATCGTTCAACTGCTCGGCCTGGACCATGAGGAAACCATCCGCGATGAGAAATCCCAGTTCGACCGCGAGATCCGTGCGATCCAAAGACATCCGCGCCGGAATCTTGCGCGCCACCTCGGCGATGGGCAAGGGCATCAAAAACTGCAAGGTATCAAACATTTTCGAGATCGAGGGCGCGGTGAACCGGTTCACGGCAAGTTCCTGGCCGAGGTCCGCATCGTCGAGCAAATCATCCGGGATCTCTCCGTCGGGCCCGGAGGCATCTCCAGCCACTTCCTCAAACACCGGAGCACCATCGATTTCCAACGATTTCTCCTCCGAAATCGCAGGCGAGGCCACGACCATCAGGGCGAAAAGACTCAACAGTTTCAACTTCATGCGCACAGTATGTTCCCAACTTGCCGGAATTGCCAGAGATTTGCCGCAAGCGAGTTTTCCGGAGTCTGGAATCGCCAGCGGGCACCATGTGGCCGGGCGAATCTATCTGCTGCGCCCTTCCCGAAGAACTCCAACCAACAGGCTCACATCGACCGCACGGCGGGGCTGCGTCCTCGCCGCCTCATGCGAACCTGATGGAATCCTTCAACTGCGGCCGCATGGGCAGCAACATGACTTGATGACATGAAAACAAAAACCCCGCCTCGGACGAACCGGGCGGGGTGGCAGGAAGCTATCGATGGGTTTCTGACGATGGCTTCGAAACCAAATCGAAAAAATTACCAAGTGATGACGTCGTCGGAGACCTTGCCGGTTGCGTTCACCCCGTCGGCACCATCGCTCCATGCGGCCACGCGGCGACCGTTGAGGGTTTTGGTCTGGGATCCGGCCCCCTTGGGCTTGACCGTGATTTTCTCGTCATAGTCGAGATCCAGCATGATTTGATAAGGGCCACCCCAGGGGTCGAACATCCCGGAGATATTGGTACCGCTGGTGGAATAGATCAGACCGCCTTTGTTGCTCTTGCCTTCTTTCACCGAGAGGAACTTCACCGCGCGGGAGTTCTTGGGGGTGGTGCCACCCTCATCCATGCCGAGCAGGACTTTGAGAAGGGGGATATCGGTCTTGGTTTCCGAGGTGGAATCGGCATCCCCATCTTTCGGCATGCTGCCGTATTCCGTGTAGAAATTGTTTACAGAACTTTCGATGGATGTCGCGGCTGCGAGCGCAGTGGTTTTGCGGGCTTTCTGAATGGCGGCGTTGCCAGCGGCAAATCCGGCGGAGGCGAGCACGGCAATAATCGCGATGACGACGAGCAGCTCGACCAGGGTGAAACCGCTAGTGCGGCGAGAGGATTGGTTTTTCATGTCGGGGCTAAGGATGGGTTTTCACGGTTGCGGGGCAAACACAATTTTCCGGGTCATGACGACGGGCCCGAACATTTCGCATTCACATGGTAAACACCTAAGAGCCCACCGCCGAAAGCGCAACCTTTATTTCAAACTTCACGGAATTTCTTTCGATTCATCCCCCGCCCTGCTCAGGAGACCATCCCAGGAACAAAAATGTCCACGTTTTGTCGATTGCCGAATGCTCAGGGCGATGCCAAGCTCCGGCCATGAGCATGCGATTGGCATTGACGGTTGGTGTGATGGCCGCACTGGCGATTCCCCTTTCGGCCCAGAACGAAGCACCGGCCGCCCCGGATGCGCCCAAGGGCATCCCTGCCGATCTGATGGATGACCCCCATGTGCGGGAAGAGCTCGCCGTGAATGAATTCACCGCGCCGTCCATTGCCAAGTTGTTCGACACCCTCCAATTCCTGATGCCACTGCCGCTGCTCGAAACCGAGCTCGTGCTTCCCGAGCGCATGCCGCTGGACCGCGCCGACCTCGCCATCCAATTGGGTTTCCTGATTGCGGATGGATTCCTCGTGGTGCAGGCCGAGCAGTTGGACAAGGTGGAAAAACTTGCAACCGAACTCACCCGCTACGGCAAGGCGCTGGGAGCCGGAGATCGGGTAAACCGCCACGCCGCCGGCTTGTTGGAGGCGGCCAAGAACAAGGAAGTCGCTTTGTTGAAGAAAGAACTCGCCTCCACCCAGCGGGATGTGGAGGCGGAGTTGGTCATTCTGAGGGATGCCGACCTCGCCCATCTCATTTCACTCGGTGGTTGGATCCGCGCTTTGAGCGTTTCCACCGTGGCGGTGGACAAGCAATTCTCTGTCGAACGTGCCAGAAAGGTGATGCGCGAGGACATTGCCGACTATTACACCGAGTCGGTAGCAGGCTTGGAACCCAAGATTTCCGAGCGCCCGAATTATCTGAAAATGCGCGACCTGCTGGCGGGCCTTCGTACGGAGATGACCGTCAAGGATGGCGAAGAACCAACCCACGAAATGATGAAGGAAATCCGGGATCAGGCTGCGAAGCTGGTGGAACTCGCCCTTGAGCGCAAATAAATGAGTCCTGCCGCTGGCGAGCAAACGTTTCAACAGGTCGCCGTCCTCGGACTCGGCATCATCGGCTCCCGCGCCCATGCCAATCTTTTGGCGGCCGGGCGCAGCGTGACCTGCTGGAACCGGACGCCCAAGCAGCTCCCCGGTGAATGCACCACCCCGGGCCAAGCCATCGCCGATGCGGAGGTGATTTTATTCTATCTCAAGGATTCTCCCGCAGTGCGCGAGGTGGCGACTGCGATTTCGGAGGATCTCCGGGAGGGACAGATTCTCATCAATCACTCGACCCTCGATTTGGAAACCACCCTTTGGTTGGATCAACTATGTGCGGCCCACGGCTGTCAGTTTCTCGATGCACCCTTCACTGGCAGCAAGTTGGCAGCGGGCAGTGGCGATCTCGTTTATTATATCGGTGGAGATGAATCCCTCGCCAACACTCTAAGTGATCTGCTCGCGATCACCAGCCGCGCCACCATCCACTGCGGCCCCGTGGGCTCTGCCACGGTGATCAAACTGGCCACCAACCTGATCTCCGCCTGCACCGTGCAGGCCATGGCGGAGGCGCTCGCCATCAGCACCCGCCACGGCGTGCCCGCCAAGTGCCTCGCCGATGCGGTCGCGCAAAATGCCAGCGGCTCGGCACTGACCGCGATGAAATTTCCCGGCATGATTGCCGGGGATTTTGATACCCATTTCTCTCTATCCAACATGGGCAAAGACAGCCGATACATGTTGGAACTGGCTGCCTCGGCAGGCATCCACACCCCAGCCATCGCCGCAGTCTCCGCGAGGATGGAAGAGTTATGTGATGCGGGCCTCGGTGCATTGGATTATTCGGCACTCGCAAAACCCTATCTTGATACAAATCCCTAGCCATGACGGATACGCGGCACGTGTTTTTCGAGGATCCCGCCTTGCTTGAATTCAAGGGCCCGGACGCCATCCGTTTTCTCAATGGTCAACTCACCCAGGATGTCCGCCGTGTGGCCGATGGAACAGCTGCTCTCCCATCTTGCGTCACCGATGCCAAAGGAAAACTCCAGTTTCATATCACCATCACCGCCAACACCGATGGCGCACTGTGGGTCGTGGGCCCACCGGGAACAGCAAGTGACCTGGAGGCCCGCCTCACCCGCTATCTGATCGCTGACGACGTGGAGGTGACGGACCTCACCGGGCAATTTTCATTGATCCATTTGATCGGAACACCTCCATCCACCCCCGCCGGAGTCATGGCGAGGACATGCAACCGGTTTGGAATGCCGGGAACCGATTGGTGGATCCAAAAGGACACGGAGATCGAACTCCCCGGCGATTCCTCACTGCTTGAAGGCGACGAATTGGAAACTCTCCGGATCGCGCAGGGCATCCCCGCTTGGGGAAAAGAACTCAAAGAAGGCATCCTGCCACCCGAAGCAGGTCTGGATGCCACTGATATCTCCTATCAGAAAGGTTGTTATATCGGCCAGGAGGTCATCTCCAGAATCAAGTCTGCCGGCAAGGTCAACAAGCGCCTGATGCGCATGGAATTCGATGCCTCTTTGCCCGTCGATGCCCTGGAACTCGTGGATTCCGAAGGGGCCACCGCTGGCGAAATCACCAGCATTTCCCCACTGGCCGACCCGGACCGCAGACTTGCCCTCGGCTATGTGAAACGCGGGATCTCCGAGGTTTTCGCAAAAACGCCCGATGGCATTCTCGCACCGATTGTGTTGCTATAAGTCGTTTTATCCTTTCCCCAAACCGCATTCCACGGGATACTTGCGGTGATGGCAATCAGCTGGAATCTATTGGCAGCGGGAGTGGCGAATGTATCGCCGCTCTTCGCATTGCTGACTTTGGTCCTGTTGCTCGCCGTGCTGGTCTCGCTGGTGCTGGTGAAACTCAAACAAAGCCTGCTGGTTGGTTACCTGTTGAGTGGGGTGCTGATCGGAAATGTCGGGCTCTTGTGGATCACAGGCTCAGACCGGGATGCCGAAGTGATCTCCAATCTCGCGGAAATCGGGGTGATTCTCCTGATGTTCACTCTCGGCATCGAGTTTTCCATGGCAGAATTGCGGCACCTCTGGCGGACTGCACTCATTGGCGGTGGCTTGCAAGTCGCCGTCACGGCCTTGCTGACCGGATTCGTTGCATCGGCTTGCGGCTTTCCCGTTGCCGACAGCGTGGTATTGGGCATCGCCGTGGCACTCAGCTCCACCGCTGTGGCCATGAAGTCGTTTCAGGATCTCGGCCAGCAGAACAACCCCGGTGCCCGGGCCAGTTTGGGCATCGCCTTGTTTCAGGACATCCTGGTGATTGTCGTTTTCCTCGTGATGCCATCCCTCTATCAGGACGGTCAGGGAAACATTGGTTTTCAAATCTTCATCTCCATCTTCAAAGGAGTCGCCTTCCTCGGAGGGGCGTGGCTGCTCGGGCGCTATGGGCTCACTCCGCTGCTGCATGCCGTGGCGAGAACCCGCAGCCGCGAACTTTTCACCCTCACCGTCATCGGTCTCTGCGCGGGGGTCGCCTTCGCTGGAGGCGCGCTCGATCTCTCACTCGCGCTGGGAGCCTTCGCCGCCGGACTGGTGGTGAGCGAATCCATTTACAGTCATCGCATCCTTTCGGACATCCTGCCCTTTAAAGATCTCTTTCTTGCGATCTTCTTCGTATCGGTCGGTTTGTTGATCGATCTATCCGTTGTCGCGGCCGAGTGGCAGACGGTTTTGTTAGGCAGTGCGATCATTCTGATGGTGAAGGGAACCGTGGTGTTCTCGGTGCTCAAGATCTTCAAACTCCCCGGCCGCTCCGCTTTGCTGGCAGCGGGCAGCCTTGCCAGCACAGGCGAGTTTTCCCTCGTGCTCATCGGCAAGGCCGGCGGCTACCGTCCCTTTGATCCCGCCACCGAACAAATGTTGCTGGTTTGCACGGCCGTTACCATGGCGGCGGTGCCATCGTTGATGCGCTTCTCCTCGCCTTTCGCCAAATGGTTGGAAAACAAGGGCCTGCTCGCCCGACACAAATCCGCCCCCACTTCGCTGGCACCCGGCAAGTTGATCAAACAAATCAGCGACCATGCCATCATCTGCGGTTATGGCCCCGTCGGCATGGCACTCAATGAAGCGCTGAAACGCTGCGGCGTGGATACCTTGGTGATGGAACTCAATTCAGACACCGTGC
This sequence comes from Luteolibacter sp., assembly GCA_040399845.1. Classification (GTDB taxonomy): domain Bacteria; phylum Verrucomicrobiota; class Verrucomicrobiia; order Verrucomicrobiales; family Akkermansiaceae; genus Luteolibacter. Next base: position 6,153 of record JBBARN010000083.1, read on the forward strand.
GCAGCCTCAAAGCCGCGGGACAACCGGTGCTCTTCGCCGATGCCACCCACCCCGAAGCACTCGACCTCGCCGGGATTGCCAGAGCCAGGCTGGTTGCCTTTACCTTTCCCGCCGTGAATGCCACCTGCGCCGCCGTGCCGCTGGTCCGTGAACGCAATCCCGCCATCTTCATTTTTGGCAGGGCCAAATATCCGAATGAAGTCACCCGCCTCCGCGAGTTGGAAGTCCAGGTCATCCATGACGAACGGGAAAGCGCCGTGGCCATGGTCAGGGCTGCACTTTCTTCCTACGAACGACCGGACATCGACGCAGAAGAAGTGGTGGGAGAAGCGATGGAAAATGGCTCCTGACATCATGACAAACAGCCGGAGAGGGAAATGGAAAGGTGAGTGAGATTTCAGGTTCAACAGGGTCACCGACACCATCATCAATTTTCAATTGATTATTACGGATATTCCATCGTCCCAATGGCGTGAAGTTATGGCTGAGGCAGGGCCACTGGCGGCACACCGTCCGGGAATCCGTTGAAAGGCGGGTCCGGCAGGGCGCTGGCTGCCGGGCCTTTTTGATCGGGATCTTCGCGGTAGAAAATCTTGTCCATGCGGTCGAGATACTTGGAAAGCTCGTCCTTGCGGTCGTGTGGATTGGATTTGAGCCGGTCCTTGAGGCGCAGATAATCATCGAATACTCCGCTGGTTTCCCGTGCTCGGGTGATTTCAAACCAATCCATGTAATCCCTGGCTCGCGAGGCACGGGCGGTCATTGTGACGCGTGTCTCATCCAGCGAGGCGAGGCGCGCTGCAACATCACCGGTCTTGTTGCGGGCGATGGCTTCCAGGATGAGTTGATACTCGGAAAGCAGCGGGCGGTAAGAGGGAAAACACCGATAGCTGAGACGCACCAAGGCATCGGCCGCGAGGCGCACGGCAGCGACGCGTTCCGGTTCCTTGAGCGCGGCGAGTTCCGGCCAGGCGGCGAGTTCCTTTTGCTGCACGATGCCCTCCGGTGTGCGGAAGTTGAGTTTCAGAGCCTCCGCCAAGGAAGCTTCCGTCTGTTGGATGGTGAGGATGTCCGTCAGCGCATTGAGCCCGCCTTTTGCCGCAAGCTGGAGCGCCCACCACTTGGCAAGGCTGGTTTCGGAAAGATTGAGTTCCGGAAAATGTTTGAGCAGCAGCGAAGGCATTTCCCCCTCGTAACCCGCCACGTCGGTTAGAAACGCCTTGAAGCCTTCCTTGCCCTGCGGCTGTTCCAGCAAGGCCATCACCAAGGCCCCCGACGAGATGCGGAATGCGGCGCGCGTGGCGGCATCGAGATCCTCGAAGGCATTGTCACCGACGGCAAACAGATCATCGATCTTGAACAAACCACCATTCTTGAACAAAGCCGCATACAACTGCCGGTCGCTCTGATTGAGCCGCCATGATGTTGCCTCGCGCAAGCCATCCGGCAGCCATGCAGGCACCATCAGATTCCCCTCCGGATGCAAGGCTGGCTGCTTCAGCGAACGTTCATACAACAATGCGGAAGTCACCGCGCGCTTGAGACGCTCCTGCTCGATGCCACGACTCAAGTGCACATCGATGCTGAGCTCCTTCACCCCTTCCACGACGAGCAACCGCATGTGGACGGTGCGCATCGGCAAAGGGTCTCCCTGTTTGCCATGAAGGCGGATGGTGATGGGCACTTTCCACTCATCTTTTTCGCCGGTGAGACGCAAAAGCTCGTCTTTCGCTTCATCCGCCAGCAGTGCGATGCTTGCGCGCGAGATGCCATCGCCACCGGCTGCGCGAAATTGCCCGGAACGGCTGATCACGGTATCCGGGCCGACGGCCGCCTCGTCCATGGGAGGTTCGGCAATCTGGATCGCCCGTGGAGGTTCCTGCGCCACCGAAACGGTCGCACAGGCCAGAACCAGCAGCAGGGGACGGATGATCATCGTTCGTTCAGAATGATTGGGGAACTCCCGGGATGGCATCCGCCGGTTCGCGGGGATTGAGCACCAATTTGCCTTTTTCGATGTGGATGCGGGCCATTTCCTCGAACGCGAGCGTCTTTTCCTCCTTAAACAAAGCGGCCAGTTTCTCATACGCTGGCATGACCAGAATCAGGAACCCCTGTGGCACCACCAGCGAACCAAATCGCCCGCCACGCGGTGGTCTGGGCAGATTTTCGTGAAACGGGCCGCCATCCAAGTGCACGCTGGTTTCTACGCCCTTCAGCCCTTGCAGTTGTTCGATCCGCAAAAACATCGAGATGGTGAAGGGCTTGCCCATGACCGTGCGCTCCATGATGACTTCGGCATATCCGTCCAACAATCGCACCCACACACAGTTCAGGGAAACCTGATCCGCAAGCAAACCTCCCTGCTTGGTGGCCAGGCTGCGATTGAGCCATTGGTTGAGCTCGGTCTCGGTGAGCCTGACGACATGACCACGATCCAACGAGGCCTTCAAAACCACCCTCATGTCGCGGATCGGAGCATTCGGCGCACCCGGACCATGGCCCCCGATGTCACTCAGATCCTGCGGCTTGGCGATGAAAAACAAAGCCGTGCCCAGCCCCCCGGCGGCAAGCAGGAGAATCAGCACCATGAGTCGTCCGAGGCAGCCGCCACCGGATTCGGGCTTGGAGGGTTCGGCCATGTGTCCAATTAATTAGCACGCCTCCAAGGGCTTGCAAAGCAAGGGTTTCGGCGAGCGACAGATGACGTTCAATCACCGGATTTCGCCGCAGGAGCCGAAGGCGTGCTCGGCGCCGCAGCAGGCGCCTCGGATTTCCCGGAACCGCTATCCGCCTTGGCACCTTCCTTGTAAGAAGAAGAGCGATAATCGGTCTGATAAAAACCGGAGCCCTTGAAAATGATCCCGCCACCGGTTCCCAGCAGGCGCTTGATGGTGCCGCCACAGCCATCAACCGGGCAATCGGTGAGCTTGGCGTCGTTCATGCTTTGAAAAACCTCGAAACGGTTTCCACAGGTTTGGCATTCGTAATCGTAGTTTGGCATGGTTCGGGGCGCGAGAGGTATCACGTTTGACTCCGGGCGCAAGAGTCAAAAAACCAACGGGAGGATCGACGCAGGGGCGAAAAACTCTCCGAAGCTGCCTTTTGAAACAAACATGGCTCAGCCACCTTTTTTGCGGGAGCCGTCATGCACCACGGCAATCATCGACCCGAACCGATTGCTTGGTTTCCTGATATCATGGCCCGAGTGCATCTGACTGATGTCACCGTCGAGAAACAAAGCGTCTTCGCAGCCCATGGATTGGAAAAACCGGGCAAACTCATGGAGATTCGGAAACTTCGGTGAATTGAAATCAGACATCGCAAGGATGACCATGCCTCCCTTGGTGACGCCCACGCCATTGCGATGCAGTCGCGAACTGGAATTCGCGTTGAATGCCGGATGGATTTTCCCGCGTCTCAAAAGCAAGGGTCCGGATTGCACCGCCTGCACAACTTTGACTCCTCCGGGTGGATATTCTTCCGTTGCAATGACAGATGCCCCTTTGGTGCCAATCAGGAAAACTCCGTTGGGCTTGAGGAAAAAGTTTCCGGCTCCGTCATTCCTGTTTACGGGTCGCAGCTCCTTGCCTTCCTGAACCATGAGACCGCTCGGGATTCCTCCGGGTTCGAAGATTCCACCATTCATCAACGTGTCCACCTTGAGGCCTTTGCTTTGCAACCAGGTGGCGGCTTCTGGCAGGCTGTGCATTTGCCTGCCTGCGTCATCTTTCCAAACTATCCGAATCCTGTCGGCTGGAGTAGTCACCACCTGATAGGTGATCCCATCCACAATTTTTTGTTCCGGCGCTGAGATCGCAGTTCCGGCAAATGTTGATGACAAAAGAATGAGGAGGAGCCGGGAGATCATGGGAAGTGCCGGAGTACAAATGGATAGATGCATCATTCACAGCCCGTCGAGCATGCCCTTCAAGTTGCCAAAGAAATTGTCGAGTTCATCGCTGCTGGGTTCCGCCCCGAGGATGTCATCATAACTCGTATGTTCGAGATGCTCATCATCCAGCTCGCCAATGAAGGAACTCGGCTGACAACCGGTTTCCTGGCCATATTTCACACGCTTCGAGCAATAGGTCATCGTCAGGTTGTCCTGGGCACGGGTAATGCCCACATATAACAAACGCCGTTCCTCGTCCTTTGTTCCCTCGGCGATGCTGCGGGTGTGCGGCAGGAATCCTTCTTCCAGGCCCACGAGGAAAACGATGGGGAATTCCAACCCTTTGGAAGCGTGCAGGGTGATGAGGGTGGCACCTTGTTTTTTTTCTAAATCATCATCCTCGCGATCCGATGCCAGCGCGCTGTGATCGAGGAAGGCCTGGATGGATTTTCCCTTCATCGTGTAAGCGCGCAGGCTGTCGATGACGCTTTGAATGCCTTCGCCGCGCTGGTTGCGTTCGTTTTCCGTTTTACAGGCACGCTCGATCCATTGCAGGTATTCGATTTCCTTGAGCAGCTCGCTCAACACATCAGCGGGATTGTCCTTGGCGATGTCGATGCGGTTTTTTGCCCCGGCGATGAGTGCGACGAAGGACTCGATCGCGGCCCGCGCCTTCGGGCCAAGGGTGTCGGTGAAATTGGGATCGCAGAGTGCTTCCCAGACGGAGCTGTTCTGCTCGCGGCTCCATTCGGTGGCGAGCACGGCGGTCGTTTGGCCGATGCCGCGGTTGGGAGCATTGAGGATGCGCAGCAAGGGCACATCCGCGTCTGGCGAGGCGAGGAGCTGGGCGTAGGCAAGGACATCGCGAACTTCCCGGCGATCGTAAAAACTCTGCGCCCCCACCATCCGATAGGGAATTTTCCGCTCGCGCATGGCGAGTTCGAGTTTGCGGCTCTGGCCATTGGTGCGGAAGAGCACGGCGAAGTCTTCCCACTGGCGGCCAACCGCGCTTTTGCCGGCAAGGATTTCCTCGGCGATGAACTCCGCCTCTTCGTCGTCGCCAGGCATGGCGACGATGCGCACCGGGTCACCGCCTTTGCGGGTCGAGCGCAGGATTTTCTCACGCCGGCCGCGGTTGTGTTTGATCAGGCTGTTTGCCGTGTGAAGGACGGCGTGGGTGGAGCGGTAGTTTTCCTCCAGGCGGATGATTTTCGGGTGATCGAAAAAGCGCTCGAATTCCAGAATGTTCGCCACCTCCGCGCCACGCCAGCCGTAGATCGATTGGTCGTCATCGCCGACGACACAGACGTGATAAGGTGGACCCACGAGTTGTTGAAGCAGGCGCATCTGCAGGGCGTTGGTGTCCTGGAACTCGTCCACGGTCACCCGCGTGAAGCGCTCGCGGAAGGCATCCCGCACGTCGGCGTGCTCGCGCAAAATCTTTTCTCCGAGCAAGAGCAGGTCGTCGAAGTCCACGGCATTTTGCGCGCGGAGTTCGTTCTGATAGGCCACGGCGAGGTTGGCGAAGTAATCATCATCGAGCGTCGAGGGATCGTCGCCCTTGTTTTTCGCTTTGGAAATCTCGCCCAGCACCGTCTCGGGTTTGACCTTCTCATCGGTGCCGCCCATGCGGACGAGCAATTGTTTCATCAGTCCCACCTGATCGGATCCGGAGCAGATGGAAAAATTTTTCTTATAGCCCAGCTTGTCGATGCCGCCGCGGAGGATGCGGACGCAGAGCGAGTGGAAGGTGCAGACGGTCATGGCCTCGGCGGCCTTTTTGCTGACCATGCCGCCGATGCGTTCGCGCATTTCGGAGGCTGCCTTGTTGGTGAAGGTAACGGCGAGGATTTGGTCTGCCGGGACCTTTTTTTCCAGCATGTGAGCGATGCGGCAAGTGACCGTGCGGGTCTTGCCCGTACCCGCACCGGCCAGGATCATGACGGGGCCATCCAGCGCGGCCACTGCCTGGCGCTGGGCTTGGTTGAGAGAGTCGAAAGAGAACGAAGATGCCATCCGCGGGCGGAGTCAAGCGGGGGCGGGCCCGAGTGGCGAGAACGGAGTTTCCGCGTGCCTTGCTGAGGCCTCGGTATTTTCGTTTTCAAAGGTTCCCTCAGCGGCCATTGAACATTGATGGACATCAAGCGGGAGCGGCGAAATCCGCAACCCATGGGTGCGCGACACTGAAAAAGCCGTGGGATGGGATGAGGAGCCCCTTTGCTGCCATTCCGGCCCGGCCGACATCGGCGCTCCGTTTGGTTTTTCAGAACCTCCCCGGTGCCATTGCGTCGATGGGGCGGAAGGGTTGGTCATTTGCCAACAGATCGGCGACGAGACGGCCGGAGATGGGGGCGAGGCTGAGGCCCATCATGGCGTGGCCGGTGGCGGCGATGAGGTTGGGGAGGTGTTTGACCTTGCCGAGGTAGGGAATGCCGTCCGGTGAGACGGGGCGCAGGCCGGCCCAGGGTTGGATGCCGCTGAAGTCCTTTTCGCCGAACTTGGGGAAATAGGCATTCACCGACTTGATGATGCCGTGGACGCGGGAGGGATTGACGCTGAGATCGAGTCCGCCGACTTCCATGGTGCCGCCGAAGCGCAGGCTGCCATCCATCGGTGTGATGGCGACTTTGGCCTCGGCGAAGATCGAGCAGAGGCGTGGGAGTTCCGGCGGGGTGGGCAGGGTGAGCGAGTAGCCTTTGCCGGCTTGGAGCGGGATGGTGAGTCCGACTTTTTCTAACAAATTCGCACTCCACGATCCGCCAGCGATGACGAATTGATCGCCGGTGAATGTTTTCCCGTTTCCTGAAACGGAGCTGACTTTGCCTGCCGAGGTGGTGATGGCATCGATGACGATGTTGCTCTCGATCGTGCCGCCGAGGGCGAGGATGTGCTTGCGGAGGGTGGCGACGAAACGGGCGGGACTGAGGTGGCAGTCCTGCGTGAAATGCACGGAACCGGCGACGCTCATGGTGATGTCCGGATCGATGGCGGCGGTGGCTTTTTCATCGAGCACATCGGCCTGGAGACCGATGGCGTGGGCGGCTTCAGCGACTTCGGCTTCTTCGTGCAGGCCCTTTTGGGTTTTGCACAGCATGAGCAGGCCTTTTTGCACGAGGCCGAAGTCTTCATCGGCGGAGAGTTCCGCAAAGAGGCGTCGGCTTTCGAGATTGAGATCGCGGAGGAGTTCGCGCGATGCGGCAACGTGGCGTTCGGTGGAGTGGCGGTAGAAGAGCCAGCACCAGCGGACGAGGCTCAAATCGATGCGCGGGCGGATGAAAAACGGGCTTTCCGGGTTGAGCATCATGCGCAGGCCCTTGGCGATCATGCCGGGGGCGGCGAGCGGGATGAAATGGCTGGGGACGATCATGCCGGCATTGCCCATCGAGCAATTGTCACCGCCCGGTGCCTCGCGCTCGATGACCGTCACGGCAAATCCGCGCTTGAGAGCGTAGTAGGCGGAGCTCAATCCGATGACCCCGCCGCCGATGATAATAACCCGCTCTGATTTCATTAACTCTACGCTACACCGGGCGTCTTGTCCGGATCTTGAGGAAATCCCGCCGAAACCGCAGGGTGCGCAGGTTCATGGGATGGAAACCATCAGGAAAAACTCAGCGCATCCATATCGAACACCACCGTCACGTCCTCCGGCAGCGAGGTGCGCGCCAGAACTGCCTGCACGTGCCTTGAAAGCGGCCGGGCACGCAGGGAGCGCAGGGTGATTTGAAAACGGAACTGCCCGTGCGAACGGACCAGCGGCGAGGGCAGCACTTCCCCCAACGTGATGCCTGCCGGCAAATCCTCCGCGAGTCGCAAATGCAGTGTTTGCAGCGTGAATTCCGCGCGCCGCTCGTGATTCGACCGACTTGTTAGAACCGCGCAGTGAGCGAAGGGCGGAAACGAGAATTGCCGCCGGAACTCCATTTCCTGCTCGGAAAATCCATCGAAATCATGCCGCCGCGCGTATTGGATCGACGGCGAGTGCGGTGTGAAGGTTTGCACGATCACCTCGCCCTCCAACTCGCCCCGCCCGGCACGTCCGGCGACTTGCGTGATGAGCTGGAAGGTCCGCTCGCCCGCGCGGAAATCCGGCACGTGCAGGCCGAGATCCGCGTTGAGAATGCCCACCAGCGTGACGTTGGGAAAATGCAGCCCCTTGGCAATCATCTGGGTGCCGATGAGGATATCGATCTTGTGGGCCTTGAAGGCATTAAGCGTGTCCCGCAGCGCGTGTTTCCGACGCATGGCATCGGCGTCGATGCGCGCGATTTTCGCCTGTGGCAGCACTTTGGCCATCACCTCCTCGACCTTCTGCGTGCCGTATCCTTGCAGGATGATCGCCGGGTCTTTGCACTCCGGGCACTTGCGCGGGACGATCGCCTGATGCCCGCAAACATGGCAAACCAGCCGCTCGTCCGTGCGATGATAGGTCAGCGCCACCGAACAATGCGGGCACTGGCAAACGTGCCCGCACTTCGGACACTGCAGCGATCGTGCGAAGCCACGGCGATTGAGAAACAGGATCGATTGCTCGCCTTTTTCCAATCGCTGTTCGAGTGCGGTCCGCAGCTTGTTGGATAAAATCGCCGGGGCGCCCTTGTGTTTGGCCGCCTCCAGCCGCATGTCCACGATGCGCACCAACGGCATCGCTTGGCCGTCCGCGCGTTGATCGAGCCGCAGCAACTCATATTTCCCCGCCTGCGTGTTTTGCCACGACTCCAGCGAGGGCGTGGCCGAGCCGAGCACGATTACGCATTTTTCAAACGCCGCCCGCAGCACCGCCACATCGCGTCCGTGATAACGTGGCACGCTCTCCTGTTTGTAAGTATTTTCATGCTCCTCATCCACCAGGATCAGCCCCAAATCCGGCAAGGGCGCAAACACGGCCGACCTCGCTCCGATGACAATCCGCGCCAGCCCCTTGCGGATGCGGTGCCATTCATCGAAACGCTCGCCCTGCGACAGATTCGAGTGCAACACCGCCACCTGATCCTGCATCGCCGCGAAGCGCGCCTTGAACCTCCGCACCGTCTGCGGCGTGAGGGAAATTTCCGGAACCAGCACCAGCACCGTCTTTCCGCGATCGATCACATGCCGCGCGGCTTGCAGGTAAACTTCCGTTTTCCCCGAACCCGTCACGCCCAGCAATAGGATCGGCTTCGGCGAGGGTTCCTCCACGCTGGCGAGAATGGCATCGAGCGCGCGTTGTTGTTCCGGATTGAGCTGCAGCGGCTGGGATTCCAAAACCTCGTCCACCCCGTCCGCATCCGGGTCCCGGCGCACTTCCTCGATCTCCAATTTCAACAGACCCGCCTTCTCCATCCCCTTCAACGCCGCCGCCGAGCCCTCGCCCAGATCCGCCACCGCCATTCGCATGTCCGGCGCATGCAGGATCAGCGAAAGGATGGCATGCTGCCGTGGCGCGCGTTTGGCCAGCTTCTCCAGCACCGCCTCGTCCGGGGCTGCTTCCAACACCGCGATACGCCGTGTCTTGGCCGAGTTTTCCTCCGACCTCACCGCCTCCGGCAACAGCGAACGGATCACCGTTTCAAACCCGCAGCCGTAATAATCCGCGATCCATTCTCCCGTCCTTAGAAGCACCGGCGTGATCAGCGGTTCCGGATCGATCAGCGAATCCAACTCCCTCAGCGCGAAGTCCATCTGCTCCGCCTCCACCACCGCCAACACCGTGCCCGTGGCCGATTTTTTCCGCAAAGGCACCCGCACCCGGCAGCCCGGGCGCACGTCGAGACCCACCGGAACCGCATAGTCGAAAACCAGCTCCGAAGGCCCATCGATCAATACCCGGACATTCACCACCGCCAATCTGAAGGCCGAAATCCTTCTGGCCAAGGTTCAAATCCAGCCATCTCAGAAAAGTTGTTCAAAAGAACACTTTCTTCTTGCGGGGCGGAAATGGATCTGCTTTCGTATCTCCCGAAAACCAACTCCCACCTCATGAAAAACACCGTCCTCGAAAATCCGCCCGCCACCGAAGCTCCCGTCGATCGCAACAACGATCGCAATCCGGATCACTACCCCGAGCGCTCCTCCGAATACGCCATCTACAAGCCCAACTCGCGCGGCAGTGGGGGAGTCATCCGCTTTGGACTCAATCGTTCAAAGGGAGCGGTTTTCGTCGATGCCGCCTCGCAGGTGGGTGAAAAGCAGTTCGACTGGGAAAACAAGATCACCATGAAGTGGGGACTCAGCGATCTCGGAGCCGTGCTCGCCACCCTCCAAGGCCGCCAGCCTCAGGCGAAACTTTTTCACCAGGCGGAAAAATCCAACAGCGCCTTCGAACTCAACCCGAACCAGGACCCCAACCGCGCGCCCTATCTCCTTAGCATCTCCCGCCAAAGCGGTGTGGATAAAAGCCTGCGCAAAGTCAGTCTCCCCCTCACGCATGCGGAAGCCGCCGTTCTCGAAGCCGCCCTCCACGCCGCTGTTCCCAAGCTGCTGAAATGGTAAAATGGTGAAAGCTGTCTCATCGCCCATCCGCTTTCAGTTTTGAGAAAACTGGCGAATACTCCCGGCCAACTTGAGGTTCTCTTGCATTGCTTACCAGCTCTCTTAAACCAATGGAACATCCTCACTCGCCCGCACCGAGTGGACCATAAAGCTGTCTGATGGCACGGTGATTTTCACCTTGGGTGAGCTGACTAGAGGTTCCTCTCGCATCGTTGATTTCGCATGCCGGCACCGGAAGCCATGCATTCACGTCATTCACTCCGCCGAACTTGATGGCGGTGTTGACTGGCCCTGATCCATTATCGGCGCATCCCAGATTCTAATTTTCAGGATTGCGGTGACGTCTGCGGATCACCATATTATCCACATCGTGAATGCGAAAAAAAGGCAGTCAAAGTCTCCGTGATACCAGCGCCAGCCAAGGCGCGGGCGTTTCGGGCGATACGCTTGCAGCCTTCCAAGAGCGATTACGAGACCTTTGTCGTGACGACAGCGCATGCCATGGGCCGGACCGCGAAGCCCGCATCCACGGCCAAGCCCAACACGCGCTTGCTCTCGCTGGTGAATTTGGGTGGCTGAGAGAAGCTGGCGTTTCGTGGTCTGACTTCCTCGCTCTTTGCCCGGACGCCACCCTCGGCGCAGAGCACATGGTGGAATTGGACGCCCGTGCCGGTCTCGTGGGAAAAACCACCGTTCCGCCGGGTTTCGGACTGGTGCCTTACCTTCTCCGCCATTCACTGGCGGTCTTGCGCCCGGACGCGGATGCGCCCCGCAAAGCGGATGCCATCGAGTTTGTGAAGGCCACGCCGCTGGAGTATCTTGCCCGCTGGCGTGCCTGCAACGAGGTTTTCGGAGTTCACCTGTGGATCATATCGAACAGGATGAACCATTTCGAATCTTGTCGGAGCGTCACCTTTTGAATTCAATCGTCGTGTCCGGAGAGATCCGGGCCGGGGCCTGAGAACCTCGAACAGAGCGGTCGGCGTTACCGAAACAACGTCGCCACCAGACCGAAAGGTCGGGGTGGCGGCGGCGTATGTCCAAGTCAGTCCTACGGGGGTGGCTAAAGGTCGTCGCGGTCGTCTCTGTGCGACTTCTCAACACCCCGGCCACCTTGGGAAACCGGGGTGGCTGGTTTTGTTTCAAACTGCATATCCAATGAAAGCACCGAAATCCACCGCAGCATCCAAGACGTTGAAAACCTCTCTTATGCCTTTGCCCGAGCTCAGCGGCGTGAAGGCACGGGGCGTTTTCCGGGAGTCTTGCGGGCAGCGGTGATTTCCACAATCAGGCGGTGGAGGACGAGCCGATGGTCGAGGCCGGTGGTTACGAGTGCCTGATCCGCCTTGAGCGTGGCTTCCATCACGTGTTGCAGGCCTTCGAGTTCGAAGTTGGAGGCATTCGCCGCGCACAGAAAAATGGGAAATACATTCACGCCGCTGCCATCCTTTTTCTGAGGCAACCAGGCGCGGTCGTTTTCCGGGAGACGATTGAGCGCACCGGCGAAGGAGTTATAATTTCCAGTTCCGGAAACTTTGAAGCGTTCGATGATCAGCCGCGCCATGTAGAGGTTGCGGACGACGCCGATGATGGATGCGCGCATGATACCGATGGCGGATTCATCGGCTTCGAGTTGTTGGTCGATGAGTTGGATGGCACGCGCCGCATTGCCACCCTGGATGGCCTTGCCAATTTCAAACACCACCGCCGCGCGGCTGAGTGGAACTAACAAATTCACATCCTCCTCGGTGATGGTCCGGCGTTCCTTGCCGAGATAAAGATCGAGCTTGAGTAGCTCATTGCCGATTTGTTGCGACTGCTCACCAGCGAGCATCACAAAAAGCGCGAGCGCATCCGGCTCGAAATTCAGACCCAACTCGCTCGCGCGGCGGGTGACGAGACTGGCAACCTGGTCCTGCCAATCGTCGCGGCTGGTATCGATGCGATCGTGGACTTGGACGTCGGCGGCTTTTTCGATGAATTTCCAGACCCCCCGGCGCTTGTCCACGCCTTGGGCGGTGAGGAGGAATTTCACTCCCGGTGGCAGGCCGTGTTCGAGTGTTTTCCGCAGGCTTTCCACCCCGGCTTCGGTGCGCTGCGAGCGGCCGGTGACGTTGTCGCCGAGGAAATTCGCATTGCGCAGCCACACCACCTTGTCGCCACCGAACATGGGGATGGTTTGTAGGGCCTGGATGACCGATGAGCAGATGTCGAAGGCGGAGTCCGAGTTGTCCGCGATGCCATCGATGGTCTCGTGGGTGAAGCCATCATCCACTCCGCCGGTGAGCTGGTTGTAGAGTTCGAGGGCTTTTTCCCGCACGATGCCGTCATCGCTGCCGACCACCGCGAAGAAGTTTCCGGCTCCGGTTTCCGAGGATGAGGGTTTTGCTTTCGCGGCCACGGGAGGGTGTTAACGGGCCGGGGGCGGGACTGCAAGCGCTGGGAATCAGAGATCGTCTTCCGGCGGGAGGGCGGGGCTGCGTTCGGATTTTTTCCGCTCCCTCGCCTCACGGAAAAAGCTTTGGAGCAGGTGCAGGCATTCCTCGCCGAGCACGCCTGCGGTCACGTCGCAGCGGTGGTTGAGCGGCGGGTTGGATTCCAGCAGATTGATCCAACCGCCCGCCGCGCCCGCCTTGGGATCCGGGCAACCGAAAACCACCCGCACCGGCCGGCAATGGACGATGGCCCCGGCGCACATCGGGCAGGGTTCCTTGGTGACGTAGAGGGTACAGTTTTCCAGCCGCCAATCCCCCAGCGATTCCTGCGCGGCGGTCAGCGCCAGCATTTCGGCATGGGCGGTGGCGTCCTTGAGCGTTTCGACCTGGTTCCATGCCCGGGAAACAATGCGCCCGTCGCAAACGACCACCGCCCCACAGGGAACCTCGCCCGCAGCATAGGCCTTGCGCGCTTCCCGCAGGGCCTGGCCCATGAAATACGCGTCGCTGTGCAGGTCGATGATCGGGCTGTTGTCGTCCACGCGGAGGGGCGTAACGGATCAATCCACAGGATGCACGCGGATTTTGCGTGTGGAATCGGCGGGTTCGTGATTCGTTTCGGGCCGCAGATGCAGATGCTATCCAAACATGACCGGGTGATCGCCCCTTCCTTGCTGGCGGCGGATTTTTCGAAGATCGGCGCGGAAGTCCAACGCGCCGTCCAATCAGGGGCGGACTGGATGCACCTCGATGTGATGGACGGCCATTTTGTGGACAACATTTCCTTCGGCCCCGCCGTGGTGGAAACGGTGAACAAGGCAAGTGATATCTTTCTCGATGTGCACCTGATGATTTCGCGGCCGGATCATTATCTCCAGCGCTTCATTGATGCAGGATCGGATCTCATCACCGTGCATGTCGAAGCGCCGCACGATGTTGCGGAAACTCTCGGCCGCATCCGGGCCGCCGGCTTGCAATCGGGACTCGCGCTCAACCCGGCCACGCCGCTCGCAGACGTGTTGCCTTATCTGGAGCAGATCGATCTTTTGTTATGCATGACCGTGGTGCCGGGCTTCGGCGGGCAGGCTTTCATGCCGGAAGTGCTGGAAAAAATCACCGCCGCCGCTGCCATCCGAGAGGAGATGAAGTTATCATTTCACATCGAGGTGGATGGCGGCATCGATGCGGTCACCGCTCCCCGTTGTTATGGGGCCGGAGCCAATGTGATGGTGGCCGGTTCATCGACCTTCCGCGCACCGGACATGGCAGAGGCGATCGCCGCCATCCGGCGGGGCTGAGTTTGTTTTCATCCACACATCATGCCAATCATCGATCACTTGCTGGGCAACCAGACGCTCCGCAAGGCGATCTGGAAGTTATGGTATCCATTCCTCACCAAACGTCTTCATCAGGAAGGTGTGGTTTTCCTCAACTATGCTTACGAAACGGATCCACCGATGGGCATCCCGCTCACGGACGAAGAGGAACCGGACCGGGCCTGCGTGCAGTTGTATCATCATGTGGGCAGCCTCGCCGACCTGCGTGGCAAAAAGGTTCTCGAAGTGAGTTGCGGTCACGGCGGCGGTGCGGCTTATCTCGCCCGCACCTTCGCTCCCGATTCCTACACCGGCCTCGATCTCAATCCGAAGGGCATCGCGTTTTGCAAGAACCGCCACCACGTCAAAGGTCTGGAATTCATTCAGGGCGACGCCGAGGACCTTCCTTTCGTGGCAGATTCTTTCGATGCCGTGATCAATGTGGAGGCCTCGCATTGTTATCCGGACTTCCCACGATTTCTATCCGAAGTGGCGCGCGTCCTGAAACCCGGCGGACATTTTCAGTATGCGGATTTCCGTTTCAGCGACAAGATTCCGGAATGGGACAAGGCGATCCGTGCCTGTGAGATGAAAGTGGAGCAAATGACCGAAATCGGCCCCTGCGTGATCCGCGGATTGGAGCGGAACTCGGATCGCTCTGTGGCATTGCTCGACCGCAAGTTGCCGAAGTTTCTCCATGGTCTCGGCCGCGACTTTGCCGGCGTGAAGGGATCGCGCATCTACAATGCGCTGGTGGAAGGAAATCTGTCCTATCGATCCTATCGTTTTGTGAAAACATCATGACGCGGCTGATAGAAGTTCCGGGCTTGCGGTGATCCACAAGCTGCACTTTACTCGCCGCATGACACGTCCCGACGGCCGCACGCACGATCAACTCCGCCCCATTTCCTTCATCCCGAATGTGGCGCCCAATGCCACGGGCTCGGTTTTGGTATCCTTCGGCGATACCCGCGTGATCTGCTCGGCCACCATCGAGGACGATGTGCCACGCTGGATGCGGGCGCAGCGCGTCGAAGGCGGCTGGCTCACGGCGGAGTATTCGATGCTTCCCTACTCCACCCTCGAACGCAAACAACGCGATATCTCACGCGGCAAAATCGATGGCCGCTCATCGGAAATCCAGCGCCTCATCGGACGCGCCCTGCGGGCCGTGGTGGACTTGAAAAAAATCGGCCAGCGCACGGTGTGGATCGATTGCGACGTCCTTCAAGCCGATGGCGGCACCCGCACCGCCTCTATCACCGGTGGCTGCGTGGCGATGGCGATTGCCTTCAACAAGTTATTTGCCGAAGGGAAGTTGAAGGATTTCCCCATCAAGAAACTCGTCGCCGCAGTCTCCGCCGGAGTCTATCAAGGCACACCGGTGCTCGATCTTAACTATGTCGAAGACAAGGATGCGTCCGTGGACTTCAACGTCGTGATGACCGAAACCCTCGACTTCGTGGAAGTCCAGGGAAGCGGCGAGGAAGCCGTATTTTCCTCCGATGAAATGACCGCGATGCTCGAACTTTCCCGCAAAGGAGTTTCCGAAATCATCTCCATGCAAAAAGCCGCCATCCTCACCGCCGACCGCGCCGCCCCTGCGGACCTGTCGTCGCTGGTGGCTGCATTCAGTCGTTAGATTCAGGCTGAATTGAAACTTGGCTGTTGCTTGTTGATTGCTAATCCCAGTAGCTCAGGGTGGGAGCAATTTCAGTGTCTTATAAATTTCGCTTGTCTGGCCTGCTAACATTGATTGAAATTCCAGCTGTCTACTCCGGTGGATGAGGACTTAGAAACCTCGTAATAAGCGGTCGGCATCGACCGCAACGATGCCACCAAACCGACTAAGAGGTCGGGGAGGTGGCGGCGCATGTTCAGGCTGCTCTCTTCGGGGAAAGGCTAAAGGCCGTCGCGGCCGACTTATTGCGGCTTTCTAACTCCCCGTCCACCAGGAAGGACCTTTGAACCAGTCCTAATAGCATGAAAACGATGTCGATTCACATGCTTGTCTTGTTGGCAAGCACCGCGCTCCTCCGGTCGGAAATCGAGCCCACGGCTCCTCTCTCTCCTCCCATTCTACTCAACGAGATCCCGGACGGCTCTCCTGCTTCCGAGCCCGCACCGGTCCCCGAATATGAAGTAAAACCATCCGACATTTTGGAATCCCGCTCCGTGGAACAAGACGGTCGCACCATCACCATTCAGGAAATCAAACCCATCGACCTTCCTCCACCACCAGAGGAAAATCCCGACCCGCCCTTACCTGTCGCCACGCCGGACTTTTCCGAGCGCCTTGCGGAGTTCCGTGCTCAGCGCAAAGCCATCAGCACTCTCCATCTCAGCGCAAAGGTTTATCGCTTCCCCGCCAATGCCACACGGTCCCTTGTCACCTGCTGGCCCGGCGGCACCGGAGTCCGTTTCACCTTCTGGTCTTCTGCCGATTTCAGCCTGATCGCTGGCGGTATCCAGACTTTTGCCGACACCGCAGGGCGGACCCATCAGCTCTTTATGAGTTGGGGAATTGCCGATGAAGCCCGCCTACAAGCCGCCGCCCTCCGCCGGGGAGTGCCTTATAATCCACCGAGTCCTCCTGTATTCCAAACCGGCCCGGCCACCTTCCAAGTGGTTGGGGAAACGCCCGCTCCGGAAGCATTGGTGCCGATTCAGTCCCTGCACGCTCTCTACAACGAGAAAAAAGCCGAACTCCACGCCGCCTACCAAAGCCGGGAACACGCCCGCTTGCAAAAAGAAGAAGAACTCAGGCTCAATCCACCCCAGCCGCAAGACATCACCCTCAACTACTGGCGCACCGAAGCACCCGCCGAACAGGGCAAAGAAGGAGGTTCCAAGTGAGATCCAGAATCCTGCTCCTTGCCGCCATCCTGTTGCCGGTCCTCACCCTCCACGCCATTGTCGATACCAACGACAACGGCCTGAGCGACATCTGGGAAAAACAATACAATGAAAACGAGTTGTTCACTGAAACCTTCGATCCCGACGCCGATCCGGATGCTGACGGTTGGACCAACGCCGAGGAAGCCGCCGCCGGAACGAACCCTCCGACCCTGCCCACCCGCTCGGGCACCTAGAACCAGAGACAGTCCAACTTCCAGAAACTTGGGTGGATACCGATAACGACAACATCCCGGATGCACTCGTATCCGAATCCATCCAAGTCTCTTGGCCCACCATTCCGGGCAAGCTATACACATTCCAGTCGAATGCCACCCTAGCACCGGACAACTGGATCACTGTGGGTTCTCCGTTCATCGGTGCAGGCACCGTCGTTACATACCGATTTTTTACATCAGCTGCTGCAAAGACCTTCTGGCGGGTCAAGATTGCCGACATCGACTCTGACGAAGACGAACTTAACGACGCCGAAGAAGAATCCATTGGGACCAATACCAATCTTAGGGATTCCGACGAAGACGGGATTCCTGATGGATGGGAAGCGAAGGAGGGACTAGATCCGCTAAACTCAGCTGACGCACAATCAGATCTCGATGGTGACGGTCTCACAAATCTCGATGAATTTCAAGGCGGAACTCATGCCAATGAGCATGATCTGATTATCATAGTCGAAAGGGAAATGATTTCTAGTGGTTCACAAGTTGTTGAATCTAGAGATGAGGAAGGAAACGTGACTTGGGATGGATTTTGGAGCGATGGATCGGCTGCATCAGCTAGACAATCGCACGAGTCATTTGCGAATGTGATTTCAAATCGAAATTCGATCACATATCATGGAGATTGGTCGCCTGCCATGTCTGCTGGCGAACTAGGTCATGGTGGAATTTGGCTGCATCCAGATGGTTTGCAAGGATCGAATCATACTTATGATCTCAGCCATAGTGATGCGAACGGGAATGAATTCCGTATGACTGGACACGGCGCATCAAAGTTCAAAATACGATTGAAGCGCAACCAGTCCAACGGGCCAGAAATGACCCAAGTATATTACGTCGTGGTGTTCACTCAAGGCGACTTATCTGCGGCAGCAGAGATCCAGCCTTTGGGCTTTACATTCGCAGAAAATCAAATTTATTCTACGGAATTGGAATTCAAGTCGGATGTTGGTCATGCTGTGATAGGTTTGGCAAGGCCTGTGGTCACAGCTGCATTTGGTTTGGGGCCTGATGCTCCAGAATGGAGGGATCCAGCGGAGCCTAAAGCCAGTCGCGAATTGTTGGAATCTTATTTAAACTTAATCAAAATCATTCGATTTGGTGACATCTGGGCTGTTAAAGATTCCCAAAGTTCACCCAAGGTTCAGTTAGTCGAGATTGCAACAAGCCAGCAGAAGCTCAATGAAGCGTTGGCCACAAGGGGGCAATTTGTAGTGTTCGACGGTCACTCCAACTATGGAGTTGGTCCCAATTTTGGTGGCAACGATGTGTCACGGCTTAGCGATTTTACCAACTATGGCGACAAATACACAGATGTGCCACTGAACTTCCAGTTAACAGGCTCCCTTTCAGATCCCTCAAAATGGGGATCTCCATTTAAATCATTAGTAGTAATGCATGATGAGATTCCTAATAAACCAATAAACTACAAACCTGTTCGAATGAAGTCGCTCCGATTTCCAAACAATGACAATGTCGATGAAAATGAAGAATTTCCAGTCGATGGTGAAGGTATTAACATGTGGCACTATCATAATAAATCTGGCGAAAAACGACTACTGATAAAGGCTATGAATACAGACCTTCCCTCCAAGCTCCGATACGATACATTCTTCTATAATGCTTGTAGTAGCGGAATTGACTACATCGAAAACTTCAGACACGGGAATTTTTTGTTCACGACGGACACTTGTGCCGTCTACCAAGGAACCAAGGTTTTTATGAAGGGAGTAATCGAGGGAAAAACTCCAAAGCAAATAATTCAGTTACTTAACCAACCTTTGATCGGAACTCCTGATGAGGGTGTAATTATTTATGAAATTGCAGAATTTAAAAAATAAAGGCGTTTGTTGTTTGTTTTTTTTGAGCTTTATAGCATCTTCAATTTCTTATTCAAAAACGGAAGAAGAATTGATTTCGATAGCTGAGAAAGCATTCAAAGCAAGAAGTAAAGCGCTAAGTGATGGTCGTGAGGCAGTTGGGGTATTTCGAAAAGGTTTCGATGGGCTTTCAGACAAGCAAATATTGCGAGCCGTCGCCCTGCATATCTTTGCACTTGATAGTGATCCTGAATGGGAAATGACCTCATCACTCAGGTGGATACCGGCAAATGCTCTTGGGCCGGATCCTGAATTCGTAACCGATTGGACAGCATTGAGAGAGATGTTGCGCTCCGAGGAAGATCCTAGACGCTTTTATCTCCTTACAGCAATGAAGCCGTTCTCAACCAAAGAGCATCCTATGGATTTCATTGCAGATGAAGTTCATATGTTGTTTCGCAGTGGCCCTGTTGCAAAAAATGAAGGTGAGTATACGAAATCCTACAGCCACGATGTTTCTCTGTTTGCTTATCAGCGGATTTTGGGCGCACTTCGAGTACAAGGGGCGGAATTCACTCCCCCATCAGATGATGTCCCACACAAGGAACGAATTTTGATTTTGGCGAAGTGGCTCCAGAAAAATTGGCCGGGATGTGAGGAAATCTCTATATACGAGAAGTCTCTTCACAGAAGGAGGGAACCGCGTGGGCCGTTTAACGATAAATTGCCGCTAGGACCTTTCTCCGGTGCTGAGATGGCACGAGGTAATCTTGACGTTTCAAATACTGGTTCCGGGAAATTTTTGCAAAATTGGATTCTCTTCGTCATTGCCGTATCTTTACTATGCTGTATCGTTCTCAGAAAGTGGATTTTTCACTCGAAGCGCCCTTAGGTTCTAGGGTCGAAAGATCGCCCCAGATGCCGAGTTCCGCCAAAAACCGTACAATAATCTGCACAGATCTTGCCCCCCGGCATTTAATGCAGAAGTTAAATAACCGCTATGTCACAAAATGTAGCTTACATCACCCTGGCAGGTGCCGAGATCACTGCATTGACGGGTGTACTGCAAACCATCCAAACCGCCCTTGGGTATCCAGCAGTCAGCCAGTGTCCGTCACAGCGCCAAACTCTGATAAAAATAAGAGATAGGTTCTTGAAGATTTTTAAATCTCTTGTAGCATTTTTGATGATTGGTCAATCAGGTGGTGCCGATCTTCAAGAAAATAAGCTTCGTGAGATTGGGTTTTCTGCTTTTTCAGCTAGGTCCCAAGCGATTACTGAAGAAGATAAAATAAAAGTATTCAGAGAGTTGCTAAAAAACCTAAGTGACGAGCAGAAGATAAAAGCGATTGCTTACCGGGTAATCGCAAGCGACGACACCGAAGAATGGCGAATGAGAGCTTCAAATTCAATGAATGCTGCTTATGTCCTCGGACAGG
>JBBARN010000083.1:26669-27877 GCA_040399845.1 Luteolibacter sp.
GGACAGGATCCCGAACTGATTAAGGATTGGTCGGCTTTGAAAGAGATGCTGAAGGAACAAACCGACCCTAGAAAATTTTACTTGCTGTCAGGGTTGAGGCCATGGACCACAGAACAAGATCGTCATGATTTTGTTCCAGCGATGACTCACATGCTTTTTGAGGATGGACAGGTTTCGAAAGACGAAGGTGAGTATACTCCATCTTATGCAAATGACGTATCAAAGTTTGCCTATATCTCGATTGTGAATAATCTCCGAGCCCTTGGTGCCTCATTCCAGCCTGCATCCCAAGATTTGCCGCATGAAAAGCAAGCGCTTGCGCTTGCTTTATGGCTTAAGAACAACTGGCCCGAATGCGAAGATGTTAAGGTGCCGCGTCGTCTTACTGGCAAGATCATAAAGACCAATAGGCCGGAAAAAGTTCAACCCAATCATCTAGACACTCCAGACGAAAAGAGTCTCGCTCCGGTGGATTTAGATGGGAAAAAGGGCTCTGTGGTGGATTATCGGCAGGTGATCCATTTTGTAATTTTAATTATCCTCGCTACCGCCATTGGAGTCGTAATTCGAACGAAAATTTCTAAATCATAGCCCTTTCACTGGCAGGTTTACTCCTTGTGTTTTACAAAATGACCACCTCGCTGTTCCGAGGTTTTGATAGGGCATTTGGTCTTAATCGACGATCAGTTTGTCGTTTGATGTGCAATTGATGCGATTAGTGTCAATGAACTTCAATTATTGGCTAGAAGCAATAGCCGATGAGCTTGACATCTGTCAGCTTTTTCATTAAATCCCTACCCACCATGTCACAAAATCTAGCTAACATCAACCTGACGGGTGCCGAGATCACTGCATTGACCGGTGCCCTGCAAACCATCCGTACAACCCTGGGAGATCGCGCAGTCAGCCTGAGTCCGGCGCAGCGCCAGACTCTGATGAAAATGGGAGATAACACCCGGGTCTTCTGTCAACAGGCAGTAGCGGGCATTCAGGCCAATGCGGGAAGCATGCCGCCGGATCTGGATGTCCCGGGCCTCGTGCAGGACCTTGAGGATTACACGGCACTGGAAGGAATCGTCGCCGAGTATGAGGCGATCGGCGAACTCCTGGACGATACCCTCAAGGCGCTCTCCAGCGATATCATGACCAATAGCATCGTAAGCGTAGTCCGAAGCGCCGTGTGGAGGGCTTTGCCAGGGCGGATTCAT
>JBBARN010000084.1:0-27735 GCA_040399845.1 Luteolibacter sp.
CTATGAAACACAAGCAGCAACCATCGAGCGACGGTGCTTCGGACTACGCTTACTCCGCTGGGGACAGGGTTCAGAATGAACCCGCTCCTGACGGACTTCACTCGGTGACGCGGAGGCGGAGGAAGGTTTTTTCGGTTTCGGGGGTGATGGGGAGGGTGGCGGTGGCGGTTTGGCCGGGGGGGGTGGTGCTGTCCTGGAGAACGCCGGTGGCGGTCCAGCCTTGGAGGTTGGTGGAAGTTTCGACCTGATAGAGGAGATCCGCGCGGAGGCGGGGGTAGCTGAGGCTGAGAGTGGTGGCGGATTTCGTGAGGCTTGGGGCGATGTGGCTGGCGGGGTTGTTGGGGTGGGTGCCGAGGGCGTATTCGAGCAGGTTGGCGAGGCCGTCGGCGTCGGGGTCGTCGAGCAGGCCGCGTTGGTGGGCGGCGGGGGGATTGGCGAGGGCGGGGAGCCAGGTGTCGTAGGTCTGGAGGGGAGGCGGGTTGTAGAGGGCGGCGATTTCCGGCTGGGTGAGGGCGCGGCGGTAGATGCGGAGGTCGTCGATCTGGCCCTGCCAGGAATTGCCGCCGAGGGTGGTATCGCCGATGCGGAGGAGGCCGGGCTGGCGACCGCCGGAGCCGGTGTTGAATTGGCTGAAGCTGCTGCCGTCGTTGTAGTAGATGCGGCTGCGCCAGGTGCTGCCGTCGAGGTAGTTGACGAGGGTGACGAGGTGCCACTGGCCGTTGTTGAGGGGCTGGGCGGAGACGTTGAAGGTGCCACTGTATTGGTTGCCGTTGATGGCTTGGAGGGAGTTTGGGCTGTTGATCATCCAGAGGCGGTATTGGGCATTGTTGGGGGAAATGCCGTTGTCTTTGCCGAGGATGGTGTTGTAGCCGCCGGTGGCAGCGGTGCGGACCCAGAGGGAAATGGTGTAGGGTTCGCCGCGAGGGTCGAAATCGAGGTCGGCCTGATTGGCAGGGAAAAAGCGGTTGAGCGTGTGGGCGGCGTTGGCAGGACCATAGGCGGAGCCAAAACGGCCATCCGGAACCCAGTGGGCGGCGGAAACATCGGTGGCGTGGTTGTTTCCAGCGGGCGCGGCATCCCAAATGCGGGTGCCTGCGGCTTCATCGAAGGTGTAGTGGAGGACGAGATCGGGATCCGCCACGAAGCCGCCGATTTGCGGGACGCTGAGGGTGAGTTCGCGGGTGGCCGAGCCGGAATTGTCGGTGACGCGGAAGCTGAGCTGGGCGATGGCCGGGGCGGTAGGGGTGCCGCTGAGTTGGCCTGAGGCGGAAAAGGTGAGTCCGGGTGGGAGGACACCGGCCACGAGGTCCCAGGTGCGGTCCGAAATGCCTCCGATGGCGCTGAGGGTGGTCTGATAGACGCGGCCTTGTTTCGCCACGGGCAGGGCGGACGTGGTGATGGCGAGGGCGGGATTTACGGTGACTTGGGCGGGCGGGGTGGTGATTTGACTCACAGCGTTGGTGATGGTGACGGTGTAGGACCCGGAATCGGCGGGTTGGACGGAGGGGATTTCCAGGGTGGGGCTGTTGGTGCCGACGGGGGTGCTTCCTCGATGCCACTGGAATTGGAAAGGACCGCTACCGCTGACGGCGACGGTGAGGTTGAGGGGATTTCCGGTGGCGAGGGTGATGTCTCCGGGCGAGCTGACGATGCCGGGCGGCTGAGCGGCAGGTGGAAGGGGCGGCGGGATTGGGGTGCCCGTGACATCGCGGCCGTCGAGCTGGCGAAGGTAGGCGAGCAGGTCGTCGCGGTCGCCGGATGGCAGGCTTTGGACAAGGCGGTGGGGCTGGGCTTGGGTGAGATCTGCGGAATTTGAAACAAGGAGGGTGTTGAGGATGAGGTCGCCATTTCCACGGACGACTTCGATGGTGTTGACGGGTCCGGCGTTGAGGGTGGTTTCCACGGTGATCGAGCGCCAACCGCTGGTTTGCCACGAGTTGTCGGGATACTGGCGGAGCACGTTGATGGTTTGTTGAACGCCGTTGATGCGGAGGAGGGCGGTGCCGTTGTTGTATTGGCGGATGTAGCGGAGCGTGAGCCGCGCGGGGCCGCCGACAGGGCCGCCATCGACATTCAGAAAACTCAGTCCGGGCGGGGTGGCGGCTCCGTTTTCCTCGCCGATAAAGGCGGAGGAGCCGCCGAAGGGGCCGCGATAGTAACCGCCACCGCCTTGAGTGGGATCGTCGAGGAAGGGACCGACGGCATTGGGGTTGATGGTGGTGAGGAATTGGGCGGAGGCGGCGGGAAACAGGGTGCCGCCAGTGTAGGAGAAAACGTCGGCGAGTGTTTCGGCCTGGCCGTGATGGAGGTAGGTGCGGGTGGCGTGGAGGCCGTGGAGGGTGGGCGTGTCGATGCCTGTTAGAATGGAGCCGAGGCGCTGGCCGCTGAGGGCGGAAAGGGTGCCGACCTGGGTGAGCGCGCTGTTGGTGAGGGCGGTTCCACTGTGACAGGAGCTGCAATTTTGTGTTTGGAAGACCGTCTGACCGCGGAGGGCGGCGGCGGTGAGGGCGCCGTTTGCTTGGCGGGAAGGGCTGCGAGGGGTGTGGCTGGGATTGAGGGATGTGACGTAAGCGGCAAGCGCGTCGAGATCGGCGCTGATGCCGGATTTTCCAGTGGAGGGCGATGGATGGCGGGAAGCGAATTGCTGGGGTGTGAGGTTGAGAAATCCGGTGCCACCGAAGGGGCCGCGGATGTCGTGCTCGAAGTCCTGAATTTCATCGAAATTTCCTGACCAATGCACCGCGCCATGGCCCATGCCGCTGCGGCCGCGGAGGTCGGTGGTGCGGCGCAGACCTTCGCCTCGGCCGGTGAAATCCCACACTCTTCCATCGTGACCGCCATCGATATGACAAGACGCACAACTGATATAACTGTCGGCACTCATGCGCGGATCCGAAGCATTGTAGAAAATCTGTTTTCCTAACAAAACATTGGCGGCGAGCGGTTCGGTGGCGACGGTGGAGGTGGTGGCGATCAGCGGGAGCGTGCTGCGGTTTTCCACGAGGAGCGGGGCGGCGTTGCGAACCGTGATGGAGCGGCCCATGAAATCCTGGCTGAAGAGTCGGCCGGATGCGTTGTCGATGAGCAGTCCTTGCGGGGCGAGGCCGGTGCTGAGTTCGAGGGTGACGACGGCGGGCGAGGTGAGAGTAGAGCCGGCCGTGTCGCCTTCGACGAGCGGGGCAAGGTTGAGGGCATCGATGCCGGAGATCTGGTTGTTACCTTGGAGAGCGACCAGCAATGTGTCTCCGAGCGGGGTGTAGGTGAGGGCGCTGGGGCTTTCCGAGTTATCGAAATCGCGGCGGGAATGGCGGATCTCGGTGTTGCTTGTTAGATCGAGAAAAGAAACCACGGCGCGGACGGTGGTTTCGTGGGTCAGATTGCCGGTGCCAAAAAATGTACCGCGCTGTATGTTGTCTTGTTTGGAAGCGATGGCGGCGCGGGTGCCATCGGGGGAAATGGCGATGCCAGCGAGGTAGTTCGGCACGCCCGCCGCGCGGTCGCCGCCGTCGATGGTGTTGGCGGATGAAAGGCGGAAGGTGCGGGTGAGATCGAGACTCGGGGAGTTGCCGGCAAATTCGCCGATTTCCGCTTCCATTTCCGGCGAAATGAAGCGCGTGACAAGGACCCGCTGGCCGTTCGCGCTGATAGCGATGGCGCGTGGGGTGGGAAAGGTGGCGCGGACGGCGGGAGCGGCGTTCGGGTTGGCGGCCTGATAGCGGTGGAGATGGCCGGAGCCGTGGAGGGTGACAAAAAGCGATTGCCCGTCCGGCGAGGCGGCGATGCCGAAAGGAGCGGCTCCGTAGGCTAAGGAAATCGTGGAATGGAGGCTGCCATCGGGATTGAGGATGCGGATTTCATCCGAGCCATGGCAGGTCACCCAGTAGCGGCCGTTGGCATCGCGGGCAATGTTGCGGGGATTCTGGCCGACGGGGTGTTCGGCGAGTTTTTCCCCGGTGACAGCATCGAGCACGGCGACAGTGTGGGCGTCCGGATTCACGGACCAGAGGCGGCGTCCCAAGGGGTCATCGCCGATGGCAAGAGTGGAGCTGCGGGTGGGGCGAGGACCGGCAGCGGGAGCTTGGATGACGAGGAGGCGGAGCGAATCGGTGACGATGTTTCCTTCCGAATCGCGGACCTGCGCCAAAACGCGGGGCCGACCGGCAATGGCATAACTGTGACTGGCGAAGTTGTTAGATGACCATGCCGTCCAAGTGCCGTTGAAATTGAAGCGGTATTCGAGGGGAGCAGTGCCGGTGGCTGTTGCGGTGACAGTGACCGTGGCCCCGGGTGCGGGTTGATAGATGTCTGCGGTGAGACTGGTGAAGGAGGGAGGTGTACTCGCATCGATGCCGCCGCCAGTGGAGAAGCGGAACGAATAGGGTTCGATATAATTTCCAGCCGCATCGCAAAAGCCGATCTGATTGGCGGGATCGGAAAGGAAATCCACCTGATAGGTCGTGTCCGCAGCCAAACCGCTGTTAGGGGAGAAGGTCAGGTTTCCTGCGAAATCATGAATGAGAAATCCGGAGACGGCGCTGCCAAGAGTGTCGCCGGAAAGGACGGGGCGGACCGTAAAATCGATGCCATTGCGCGGGCCGCCGTGGCGCGGGTGTTCATGGAGCAGGAAACTGAGTGGAGCGTGGCGCGGATAGTTCGTGCGGTTCGCCTGGGGAATGTGATAACTCACCCGCGGCGGTGTGGTGTCAGGTGCTTGTTGATGAACCCACACGCCCATGCCTTGGGAAGTGCCGGGAATAGGGTAACCACCAGTGAGCCAAAGGTTGCCGAGGGCGAGCGACATCTGGCTGGTGTTCACGCCGGTGCCAGCTTCATCGAGAGTGAGCACGATCGGATTCGCATCGCCAGCAAGGAAACGGGTCATGTCGATTTTCCGATTGTGAATAAAGCCGAACTGATCCTGATAGACCGGATAGGACGCGTTGGTGAAACCGGGGATGGTGAGGCTAGCAGCGACGTTGATCTCGCCGCTTCCCGAGGGGCTTGCAGCCTCGGTGATGTTTGCGGCGTTGAGAATGTTGGTGCTGGAGCCGATGACAAAAAGGCCGGTGCCATCGCTGAAAAGATTCGGCCAATAACCTTGGAAGCCGCCGGACAGTGAGCCGACGAAGTGGGGAGTGACCGTGCGGTTCGCAGGGTCGTCGAAGTGATGATATTCCAATCGATAAACCACCACGCCATCACGGGCAGCACCCCCGCTTCGTGCATAGATCAGGAGATCTCCAAAAATCATCGGGTGCCAATCCCCTCCGCCGTATTTTCCGACGTGATCGAAGGTGGCGAGCGGACGGAAGCTGGCGTAGCCATTCGCGTTGAGGGTGACGTAGCGAAGATAGAAATCCGCATCCGGCGTGCCATACCATGGAAACGAGGCATCCCAAGGTCCTGACATGTTTGCACGGCTGTAACCCAGCGGCATCTGTGCGAGGTTGGGGATGCCATTGGTGCCGCCGCGTTCGATGGGTGCGCCGAATCCATTGACGCGGATGACATCGGGCAAAAGCATGTTTCCCGACTGGGCGGTGCCGTGGGCTCCCCAGCCGTAGTTGCCTTGGAACCAGCTGTTGTTGGGATAATTCAGATTGAAGTCAGAGGGAAAGCGCCGCACCGGATTGGCGGGATTGGAAATGTCATAAACGCGCATCTGCAAGTCCGAGCCGGGCCGCGAGCCAGGTGACTCGGCGCCGACGATGATCCAACCATTGACATAATTCACCGAAGTGGTGCGGCCAATGGGCTCGGAGCCGTTGGCCACCGGATGGCTCAAGAGGGTGCCGGGTGCTTCCGTGCGCGGCAGGTTGAGAAAACCCTGCGTGGTCACCTGGGCTCCCGCGATGGCGGCGAGCAGCGATATCAGTCCGATGAGGATGAAGGATTTCATGGCGGTTTAGTTTCGAATGGCGGCAAGGCGCAAGAAGAGAGGGGCGGAATGGCTGGGCGCGAGAATGCGGATTTCCCCCAGTGATGGACCGTTGTGTATCACATATCCGGGATCTTCAACAGTCCATGTTCCGGCACTTGCGACGCGGTGGGCGACGGTTTGCCAGGAGGCGAGCGTGGAAGATTGCTGGATTTCCAAACGTACTCCCGGCGATGGCTGGCCGACCACTCGCAAGCCGAAGCGATCGGTTTCGATAACAGCCTGAGGAAGAACCGCGGGGTGGGTGCCGGTAAGCGGATCGGTTTGGAAAACATATTCTAACAGGTTTGCCACGCCATCGTGATCATAGTCCGCAGCGGGCTCCGCGATGGGCAGATTCGCTTCGCTTGTGAAGCGCTCGTTGCGCCATTGATCGAAGGGATGGTCCTGAATGGTGATGGTCACGGTTTGATCCGGATCGGACGCGGGGAAGGTGGCTGGCCCGCTGAGATCTGATAGATGAAGGGTGAAGGTTTCAGGTCCTTCCGCGAGGGCATCGGCTGCCAATGGCAAAGTGATGGTTTTCTGGGGAGGATCGCCGGGGGCCCATGTTAGTGTGCCTGTGAGCGGGGTGAAATCCGCGGCGCTCGCAGTGCCATTTTCTGTTTGATAGGACATGCTCAGCACACGGTCGAGACTCGCGCCACTGCGGGTGATCACCACTTCCACGGACTGGCCTTCCGCAGCGGAATATGCTGTGGCGGCCGGTGCCACGAGTCCGAGAGGGACATTCGCCGCATCGCCGAGATGAGGTGCGGCGGCGGGTGAGGCGGAGAGCATCACAGGTGGATTGGCACTGAGATTGGTGACCGGGTTATAACTCGTGGCCATGCCTTGGAGCACGGCTTCGGTCAGCGCGGGATTCGGGCGCTGGAGGCGGAAGTAATCCACTTCGGAAATCAGATCCGGCTGTCCGGGGCTCGGTGCCGCATAATTTGCATACCATGATGTCTGGATGCCGCCGTTGTGATAGGGCTCGGAGTTTTGCCAGTCCGTGTAAGCCGTCAGCCCGACCTGCAGGGTGGAACCGAATGCAGGAAAAGGATGGTCCGCATTCGGGTAGCGGTTTTCCACGATCCATGGTCCGGCCTCGGAGTATTTCCGCAAGCAAACTACCGTGTTGCCCACGCGTATCAACTGCATCCATGTCTCGTTGACGGACTGGTTGATGCCGGTTGAACCGAAATAGAGGATCGAGTTGCTGTTGCGCGTCGTTTTGATTTCGAATTGGCGGGTACCCGGATTCCCTGCGGTGCCATAACTCAGGAAGATATAATTTTCCGTATTCGGCACATAGTCGCTGCCATAGGCGGCCGGGGGCCAGACCTGGTCGTTGCGATAGGGACTGGGTCCGGCCTGGGTGATGTAAGGGCGCGGCTCGTGAATGAAAATTCCGGTGAGCGAGAAAAGTCGGTTAGGCGTTGCTTGTGGGTTCGCGGGGTTGTGGCGGCTCAACACGCGCAGCCGGGTGGTGGCGATGAAATCTCCGGAAACCTCCTTGAAAAACAAAACTCCGCGCAAGTGCATATACCAGCCCATCGCCTTCGGGACGATCCGGAAATGGCCGGGCGTGGTGGTATTGATATCGGCGGATTCATCTGTGGAAACGCCCCAGCCCTCGACCTCGTCGATGTCCTGCCAGCGTGCAAAAGTGGCGGCATTGTTGAACTCGTCACCGAGTGGTTGGAGAGTGTCCGCGTTGGCAGGCACCTGCATCGTCGTGACGACTGTTAGAAAAACGAGACGAATGGTTTTCATGGTGAGTTTGAGGGAGTTCTGCGGTCCAAAACAACGCGGAAGCCGATGCCAACACCACGAAGCCCGCGGTCGTAACTGCGCACGGCCTGCGAGGGCGGCGAAGGCGGAATTTCCAGCCAACTGGAACCCACCACCAACCGATGATCGGCATCCAGACCAGGAGAGGATGTCCACTCGGCCAGGTTGTCGGTGAGATCGGCTGGCTGATCCGGAACTTTGTTAGATATAACTGGCTGAATCGCGCCTGTCTTGAGGACAAAAACCGAATTGAGATCGATGGGATCAGTTTCCCCATTCGCATATCCGATTGCGGCAAGCCACTCTTGGCGCGTGGGCAAGCGGTAGGAATCCTTGGCAGAGATCCTGCCAGACTCGCGCTCGCGGCGGGTGAGCCATGCACAAAACGCCTCAGAATCCGCTTGGGAAACACAGTTCACTGAATGATCTCCACTCTGGGTCGGCAAGCCGGGAGGAACTTGCCATGACGCCTCCGCAGTCTGCCACACGGCGTCCTTCACCCAATTCACCTTGCCTGCGGAGATATGGCCGGTTTCCTCGACGAATTTCGAGAAATCCGAACGGCGTGTTTCAATGGTGGAAAACCACACACCTTTGTTTCCCACCTCGCTGAACTTCATGCCGAGGCTGTTGGTGAAAGAATGGGATTTACCAAACGCCGCCGGCCAGAACATCCATGCGCTGATGGCGACAGCAGCGATCAGCACCAAGCCTGCCGCGATCCATACGTTTCGAGGCAGGAAATTTTCCACGCGGTGGAGGTCTTGCCGCACATCGGATGCTTGTTGATAGCGTTTATCCGGTTCCGCCTGCATGGCGCGAATCACCACCCGGTCCACATTCCTGCCGATGTCCGCACGACTGCTTGGCGGCTCGAAGGCTCCGCAGGGCAGGCTTCCGGTGAGCATTTCATAAAACATCACACCAAGGCTGTAGAGATCCGCGCGGTGATCGATGTCGGCATCTCCACGGCGTTGTTCCGGTGCGACATATTCCGGCGTGCCGACCATGGCGCGGGTAAGCGTCGGCGACGGGCCGTTTTCATCGGAGTTCTTTTCATTTACCAACATCGCAAGGCCGAAGTCAGAAACCTTCACTCGGCCATTGGCATCGATGAGAATGTTCGATGGCTTGATATCGCGATGCACGAATCCCTGCGCATGGGCAAACTCCAGCGCATCGCAAATTTGCCGAATGATATCAAGCGCCTGCGGCAGGGGCAGCGGACCCTTTTGGATCAACTGATGGAGATCCGGGCCATCCACACGCTCCATCACGAAATAGAACGAACCTCCACGGGTTTCCCCAAAGTCATGGATCGCCACAATGTGAGGATGATTCAACCGGGCGAGAGCTTTGGCTTCGCGGCGGAAACGTTCGGCCGCAGAAGGATCGCGACTCAACTCGGAGGGAAGGATTTTCAAAGCCACCTGCCGGTCCAGAGATACCTGCCGCGCCTGATAAACGGCACCCATGCCGCCGCGACCGAGCATCCGGATTTCCGAAAATCCGGGGAACATGTCCTGGACCTCGGCATCATCCGGTGGCGACCACTCGATCGGTCCCTCCGCAGGCCACGATCCGCCGGGAGCACCCAGCACGCCCCGCAGCAAACCTGCGGGGTCGAGCCCGGAAAGTGCTCCGGCCGGTGGATCGGCTCCTTGCATGGTGGGAGGATGAATCATTTTTTTCTGAAAATCGCAACGTCGCGTTGAGTCCGCCAGCGGTGCTTCAAGAGATTCTAAGGAATCGCGGCGATGGCATTACAGAATCCCGCAAAAAATTTCCGCGCGCCTCAGGAAAGGGCGGCGAGGAGCGCGAGCAATTCCTCCCTGACAGCAGCCGGATCCTCATCGCCCAAGGTGGCTGCCACTTGGTCTTCGAGGATGTGGCGGTATCTCAAACGCAGGCGATGCACCGCCACGCGGGTTGCATTCACCGTCCAGCCGAGCTTGGCAGCGGCTTGCTCATAGCTGGGGCCGGTGGTGGATTCCGATGCATCAAGGAAACTCCTCAGAACTTCCATCTCGCTCTCCCGCCCGGCATCGCGGCGTTCCTTTTCCAAACTGGCAAGTGCGCCGGAAAGAAGCGTGAGCGCCCAGCGGCGGTGATACAAAATCTCCGCCGTGGATGCCTGCGCGGGCTCCAATTGGTAGCGCTCCTCGGCGGCAATCGCGTCGAAGGAAATCGTCTCCGTTCGGCCACCGCGTTTCCAAGCTTGGCGCTTGTCCCGCTCGTCGCCCAGAAAGTGGGTGAAGGAGGAAAGCAGGAAAGTCCTCAGCTTGCCCCGGTTCTGATCCGCGGCATGGAGGGTCTGGTTTCCGATGAGGTGGGCAAAAAATCCTTGCGTCGCATCCTGCGCATCCTCCACGCCCATGCCCTGCCGGCGCGCAAACGCATAAAGCGGCTCCCAATACGCTCGGCAAATCTGATCCAGCGCCCTGTCCTCCCCTTCCCCGCCGCCACGCACCCGGGAAACCAGACTCCAGCGAGTATGCGGAAACGCCCCCACCCCGAGCCGGGGGTGGGAATCGTTGTGGGGGGAATTTTCAGAATCAACCGACACGTTCGTTTTGCACATTCTCCTATCGACCCTATAGCACGGCGGCAAGCCTATCCGCAGCGGGATGATCCCAAAACCTGCTTAGAGACCGGGACAAGGCCGCTGTTTCCGGTTTTCATCCAGGTATCGAATCATGTGATATCAAATTTTCCCCCACGGACGTAAGGTCGCCCCAATCGGACGAAGAATGCTCATTCTACACGGTCGGGTCATGGACTCTTCAGCATTTCCCTTTCCCATCTCGTTCCCATTCCTTACCGCCTCGTTCCTTTTGCTCTTCACACCCCACTCTTTCGCCGGGGATCCCTGGAAGCCGCCCTGCAATGCCACCGATCGCTAAGGCGGGAGGTTCGTTGATTTGAGGCAGGGAATCCTTGACACCAGCGGTCAACTTCGTCTAGAGCCATGACGCCTTGAGAAATTCAGTCTATTTTCTTGGAAATGACTGCTATTCGATAATCAAACACACCAATACCCCCATGAAATCAATTGTTCTACCCATCTTCGCAGGCTCCATGATGCTTGCGACGTCAGCTCAGTCCGCCATCGTATTCTTCGATCTGCTCGGCAAGGCCGGTCCTGGTCTGCTCGCCGGAAACGAAAATGGCACTATCAATGGCACCCCGGGAACCGGTGGTGAAGTAGGAAGCGGCATCACTTATGATACGGTTACCAAAACTCTCGCGGTCAAAGTCGCCTGGGGATCCGGGAACGGTTTCACCGATCTCACTTCGGCGGCCAACAACTCCCACATCCATGGCACGACAGCATCCAGCGCACCTGGCTCATTCCTTCAAAACGTCGGCGTGCTCTTCAATCTTCCCCGCGTGTCCAGCACTGCCAACGGCGGCTCGATCGACACCACCGTAACTCTGACCACCGCCCAGCAGGAACTCGACCTCTTCGCCGGGAAATACTACATCAACGTCCACACCGCCACGAACGGCCCAGGCGAGATCCGTGGTAACATTGTGGTCCCGGAACCATCCCATGCAATGCTCAGTATGACCGGTCTTGTAATCTTGGGCTTGCGCCGCCGTCGCTGAAAAACGCGATTCTAGAAGCAAGTTTCATACCTCAAAAAACCACGGCGGAATCAACCGCCGTGGTTTTTCGTTTCAAGGGTGAATCCATCAGCGCTTTCTGCGGCGCAGGCATCCTACGGCGAGACCGCAGATCAACAGACCGACGGAACCCGGCTCGGGCACGGCGGTGGTGGTCAATGTGGTACGGTAGCCTTGGCGGTCCAGGTCGGTGGCGGGCGAATTGCTGCCCATGGCGACGGTATATTGTCCGGCTGGCAGATCCCAGGTCTTGCTGACCGATCCGAGCGTGGAGTTGTCCGCAAAATCGAGGAAAGACAGGTCTTCCGCCCAAGGGACGTTGCTTCGGTTGTCGTATTTGTGAAGCTGCGAGCCGTCGGAATCCATTCCGCTCCAAATGGTGAAGGACGGAAACATCGAAGCAGTCGAAGCCAGCCGATCCGGCAGGCCGGGACCTGGCCACGGGACGGTGCCATCCCGCTCGATCAGCAACGTGAGGCGGGCGGCTTCTGAGATAGTGATCACTACCCAATCCGACGTGTGGGTCCAGCCGACGACAGGGTCACCGGGATTCGGAAAAAGACTCTCGTCTTCCCAGCTCCATGCGCCGACGTGCCGCGAGAAGCTCGCGCTGTCATTGACACCCATCCCGACCACCCAGCGATAGGGGATTCCGGTCGTGGGTGTCGGAGCGTTTTGAACGATGGTCGCAGCCTGAGAAGCCGCGAGAGATAGAACGGAGCAGATCGTTCCGAAGGTGATGCTTCGATTTGGTTTCATTGGTTCTGGGGGGTGTTTGTGTTTGTTGGGTATGAGAAGATTCCGTCACCAAGTGCGGCGGAGGCGATAGAACTGGGCTGGGCGGATACCCTTGGGGTCGTCCAAGCGTTGCTGCGTGCTGACCGAGGATGGTGCCCGGGTGACACTCTTCCAGCCGGAGGCGAAATCCGAGGTCGATTCCAAAACCCAACCGGATGCCGTCAATGGCCATTCCAGCCTCATTGCCTCTTCCAGCGGAGTGAGTTTCAGGGAAGGGGCCGCCTCGTTGCCGTTCAAGGTTCCATCAAAATCGCGATCCACCCCCACGCGGTAGCCGCGCCCGTAAGGCTGGCAAATAAAGGTGATTGCATCCTCTGGCCCCAGCAGGGAAAGCAGCGCAGTTCGGGTCAGCGGTGCCAGGCCGCTTGCGTCCGGGTCATACATCTGGGTAACGGCATTGTGATAGTAGGAAACCTGCATCCCCCCTAGACGTCCTTTTACCACCAGTTCACTCCAGCCGTAAGCGCTCCGGTTTTCCAACAGGGCCAAATCTGCCAGAATGGCGGAGTCCGTCGTATTTCCCGCAGTCAGAGTCCTGCTGGCCCCAGCATCCGCAGTGATCCCGGTCTCGAAGCACCTGATGTAGGCAGCGAGGTCTGCGAAATCCGCCACGCTCGCCAACTCATCCAACGAGTAGGGATGCACCGTCGGCAGGGCGAAACCCGTGCCGTCGTGCAACAGGCCGAAGCCGCTCAAACTCACCGCACCGGCCTGTGGATTGAAAGAACTCCGCTGATAGACCGTCCGCAAAGGCGGATTCTTCACTGGCTGGGTCGATCCGACTTCGGTGTGAAGATCGATGTTGTTGGTCCCGCCGACATGGTCGGAGTGGCACTCGATGCAGTGGTTGCCCGGACTGTTGAAAAGCAACTCGCCGCGTACCGGATTGCCTCCATTCAGCGAGGTCGGTAGGCTGTCGTCGATCCGACGGTTTGGATTCGGATGCGGCATCAAGGTGCGGAGGTATTCGGTCAGTAAGTTGATATTCGCCTGCGACAGGGTTGAGCCTCCCATCAGCTTGTCAAAAGTTGAGTTGAAACTTTGGAGGGTCGGTTGGTCGCCGCGCCAATGAAAAGGAGCTCCATCAATCATCGCCCGCAGTGTCTGAGTCGTCATCGGCCCTTTCATCGGGTGCATGAGGCGGGGCTGGAGAGTAGGGTCGTGGGCGGATAGATTGGCCCCCATGACCGTGGTCATTTCCCCACCGGGGTCCCCAAGATCCCAAGCCAGCCCGTCCAGATCCGCATCAAGGTGGCAGGTCGAGCAGGAAATCGTGCCGTTGCCGGAAAGCCGCGCGTCGAAGAGAAATCCGCGACCTTGCCGGACCGAGAGTGCTTCCGGCCGGTTGCTTCCCACCGGGACCTCCGCCAACACCGAGTTATTTGCAGTCCCGATCACGGAAATGCTGTTGGAGATTTTATTCAGGACATAGAGCCGCTGCCGCCCTTCATCCCAGACCATGGCCCTCGGACCGCGCATTTCCCGCGAGCTTTGACCCGTGCCGCGCAGGTTGACCCGTGCCTCCACGGTACCGGTGGCCGTGGTGACTTTGGCGAGCCTGTCGGAGTTGAATGCCGCGACCCAAGCCTGCGTCCCGTTTGCCGAAAACACCAGACCTGTCGGCTGGGCCAGCGCGATATCCTGCGCTGCGGGATTCGGCAGGACCCCGTAGTCGATTCCCGGATTCAAATCGTAAATCTGTGGCAGTCCGGTGACGGCATCCAGCTTGGTCAGTCGATGATCCGCCACGTGACCGCGCAGGGCAGGCTCGAAGCGGACGAGATTCCGTGAATCGCTGTTCGCAATCCAAGGATCGCCCGTCACCGGATGCACGGCGATGTCGAAAAGATTCGTCCCCACATCGCTCAAGTAGCGGGTGACCGTCCCTGTCGCCACATCCACCTCCGCCACATCCCGGTCCAGAACGGTGTAAGGGATCCGGGGATCATTCGCCGCCACGATCAATGCCGTCCGAGGGGCAGCGGGCAGAGCCGGATTGGTCGGTGCAGGCGGAAGCGGAGCGAGCGATCCCTTGAGCACGGTCGTCCGGTTGCCAGACAGAAGAAACGCGGCAAACACCTTGCTGCCCGTCGCATTCGTCGCCAAGGCACGGGGGTAATTCCCATGCAGAGGAATGCTTCCCAAAGCTTGCAACGAAGAGGCATCGAACACTCGCAGCAAACCATTTCTCGCACAGCTCACAAACGCCTTCCCTTGTGCGAAAATCACATCCGCCGGCTCATCCGGGACTTGCAGCGTGGCAATTACCGTCCTCCGGGAAAGCGAAACGATCGACACACTATCGCTCACCTCGTTGACCACCCAGACTTCGTCGTTGGTCCGCGCCCTCAGTGCGACGGGCTCGATTCCGACCGGGATCTCCTGCTCCAGAACGGGTGCTGAATTGGAAATGTCCGCCACATTGAAAACCGAAACTCTCCCTTCCGCCGAGTCCACCGCGAGCAGACGATGGCCATCTGGCGTGAGAGCAATTGAATGCGTATGCCGGGCCTCAAAACTTCCATCCCCGAAGCCATGCCCCTCAGCCAACCTTATTCCGGCAAGGCATACCGCTAGCCACACACTTATGGAGGATATGCGAAAAGCAACGGAAACCATATCCCAACAGATGACTCCACGTTCTCACCGGTGAATCAAGGCAGAATTTGCGACAATCCAGTTAAGGCGATCAAACTAGGGAGTGCAAGGCATTGCGGAAGGTGGGGTCGAGCATGGCGCGGCGGCGTTTCGTGAGAAAGTTGGTGGCGTCGGTTAGGTCGATCTTGAGCAGATTGAGGACATTCCGACGCAGATCTGTTTAGCAAGTAAGGAAGATGGTAACCACTGATTTCACTGGATCTGGAAGACCGGCGGATAATGAAGACTGCGCGTATCGTGCGATTCCAGACAATGGCACAGCGAGTGCTTTCTCCGCATCCCTGCCATGCCCGATTCACTCGTCACCCAACCAGTCTTGCATCGATGCACCGGACTTCTCATGGGGATGGTGGCTGTGATCCTGACCTGCTGTGGAGTCCTTCGCGCTCAGGAAGGAGCCGGGGCCGCGCCTGCGAAAACAGTGCGTGAAATCATCTCCTCCGCCGTTGTCGCTCAGGGGGCCGAGCAAAAACAAATCATCAATTCGCTCAAGGCCACACCCTCTCCGGAGGTGGTTTCCTGGTTGGATAAGTGGAAGGAGGGAGGCATCTTCATTCATGAAGCCGATGACGGGACCAGCACCGCAGTCCTGTTGGATGGAAGCGCGGCGCCGGATGATACCTTTGCTACCGTCAAGTTGTCCGATGGAGCCCCGATGCTCGCAGCTGATGGAACGCCCATCCGCATCAATCCCAAGGAGGTGGACTTTGCCGATACGGACTCCAGCCTCCGTAGAGTCATGAAGGAAGTCTCTGATCTTGCCGCACTGGCGGACCCGGATCCCGCCAAACGCCTCCGGGCGATTCAGGATTCTTCGATCGGCCAGAAACTGGAAAAGCTCCCTTCGCTAGAAGCCCTCAAGGCCATGGAGAAAGATCCGGAGGCGCTCCGGGCACTCGAAGTGGCAATTGCGATCATCAAACTCAAGGCCCCAACCCGGGAAGAACGAATCGGTGCCTGCAATCAGCTTTCAAAACTCAAGCCGCTTTCCGCCAGGGATATCATCAAGTCCGTATTGACTGAAGCGGAGGCCGCGAAGGATAGGGAACTGGTAGCCGCTGCAAGCAACGCGCTTGCCGCAATTGATTCCCATATTTCCACGATCAATGCATTCGGCACCGCCTTCCGCGGTCTGTCTCTCGGCAGTGTGCTGCTGGTGGTCGCAATCGGCCTTGCCATCACTTTCGGGTTGATGGGGATCATCAACATGGCCCACGGCGAGTTGATCGCGATTGGCGCCTATACGACTTATGTGATTCAAAACCTGTTTGGTGCCGGGTTGAACCTTTCTCCCTTCGGAAAGTCGCTCTCCATTCCGGGGCTGCAACTCGCGTCCGGGGCCAATCTGTATTTCCTGATTGCCCTGCCGGCCTCCTTCCTCGTTGCCGCTTTGGTGGGACTCGCGCTAGAGCGCTCCGTCATCCGTTATCTCTATCGTCGTCCCCTCGAGTCGCTGCTTGCCACATGGGGGATCTCGTTGGTTCTCCAGCAAATGATGAAGTTTATCTTCGGTGCCAACAACGTGCAGGTCACCAGTCCGGCATGGTTGTCCGGAAACTGGACCATCAATGACATTGTCTTCGGCTGGAACCGTGTCTTTGTCATCGGATTCGCCGTCCTCATCATCGTGGTGACCTGGCTGGTATTGAACAAAACCTCTCTGGGTTTGCTGATCCGCGCCGTCATGCAAAACCGCAACATGGCCGCCTGCATGGGGATTCGCACCGAGCGCGTCAACATGATGACCTTCGCTTTCGGATGCGGCCTTGCCGGATTGGCCGGTGCATTCCTCTCCCAAATTGGAAATGTCGGTCCGTTCCTCGGGCAAACCTACATCGTCGATTCCTTCATGACCGTCGTTGTCGGTGGGGTCGGAAACATTCTTGGCACCGTGATCAGCGCTCTCGGCATCGGCATGACGGATCAAGCGCTGCAACAATATCTCGGCAATCCCGTTATCGGAAAAATCCTCGTGCTCGGTGCCATCATCCTCTTCCTGCAATGGCGTCCCGCCGGCCTGTTTGTCACGCGTTCCCGCAGCCTTGATTGAGTCATGAATCCTCAGCCTTTCACCAGTCGGGTCCACACACCCCTGCTCATCATTGCCGCTGTCTTTCTCGTGGTGGTGATGCCACTCCTGAATGTTTATGGCGTGATATCGGATTTCACCCTCGGCAATTGGGGCAAGTATCTTTGTTATGGCATACTCGCCATCTCGATTGACCTGCTTTGGGGTTACACCGGATTGCTTTCTCTCGGCCAGGCACTGTTTTTCACCCTCGGCGGATACATGATGGGAATGCACCTCATGCGCATGATCGGTGGGGAAGGGGTGCCGACCTTTCTCAGCATGGTTGGCCGCACCGAATGGCCATCGTTCTTCCTGCCATTCTCGAGTTTTACGTTCGCGCTCCTGATGATCATCCTGGTGCCCGGATTGTTGGCTTATGTTTTCGGATATCTAGCATTCCGTTCGCGTATCAAGGGCGTGTATTTTTCGATCCTCACACAGGCACTCACCTATGGTGCGGCACTGCTTTTCTTCCGCAATGAGTTGCTCATGGGTGGCAACAATGGATTCACCGACTTCCGCACTCTGTTGGGCTTTTCCTTGCGAGACGTGGGCACCAAGCGCGGTCTCTATGTGGCGACGGCGATCTTGCTGGTCGTCGTGGTGGCATTTTGCAAATGGCTCACCGGATCCCGCTTTGGCCTCATTCAGCGCGCCATTCGGGATTCTGAGAACCGCGTGCTCTTTTCCGGTTATGCGACTGCAAACTTCAAGCTTTTCATCTTTGTGATCAGTGCCGTGATTGCCAGCTTCGCAGGTGCGCTCTTCGTGCCGCAGGTTGGCATCATCAACCCCAGTGAAATGGAAACCGGCAAGTCTCTGGAAGCGGTCGTGTGGGTTGCCCTTGGCGGTCGGGGCACGATCATTGGTCCCGTGGTAGGAGCCGTCAGTGTGAATGCTATCAAGAGCTGGGCATCTTCAGGTTCCACCGCTGACTACTGGCCGCTTATGCTCGGCGGTGCTTTCGTCCTCGTTGTTCTCTTCATGCCGAAGGGCATCGTTGGCATCCCTGGCCAGATTTCGGAAGGGATCGCCCGTTTCCGCCGGTCTCGGGCTTCCGGTGCTGTTCCGGTTGCCGATGCACCCAATCCACCGTCCCAAGCCACCGATCCATGAGTCATCTCGTTCAAAAGCCGTTTCTTCTCGCCGCCGAGGGATTGAACAAGTCCTTCGATGGTTACAAGGCCATCAATGATCTCAACTTCTATCTTGATGAAGGAGAACTGCGCACCGTTATCGGTCCAAACGGTGCAGGAAAAACAACCTTCCTTGATCTCATCACTGGCCGCACTCAACCCGACGAGGGAACTCTTACCTGGGATGATGGCAAGCACGATCTCCTCAAGCTCAATGAATACGAGATCTACCGCCTCGGGATCGGCAGGAAATTCCAGACTCCCACAGTTTACAATGATCACACGGTGACCGAAAACCTGATTCTGTCCCTCGCTGGATCCCGCGGAATATGGCATAGTTTGTTCGGCAAGGTCACCTCGGATCAGCGCGACCGCATCGCGGAAATCCTCACCACCATCAAACTCGGTCCTCATGCCCAGCGCAAGGCTGGCACGCTTGCCCACGGACAGAAGCAATGGCTGGAAATCGGCATGTTGCTTGCCCAGGAAGCGCGCCTTCTGCTGGTGGATGAACCTGCCGCAGGCATGACCGATGAAGAGACCCACCGCACCGGCGAGTTGTTGTTATCCCTCGCGGGAAAACATACAATCGTCGTGATCGAACATGACATGACTTTCGTACGCCAGATCTCACAAGGCCGCAAGGTGACCGTGCTTCACCAAGGTCACGTGCTTTGCGAAGGACCGGTGGATCAGGTGCAGAGCGATGAGCGGGTCATTGAGGTTTATCTCGGCCGCAAGTCCAAAGCCGCTTGATGCCAGCGTGGATCGTCTTTCGAACTTGAACATCCCATCATCATGACGACTGCTCCTGCCAAGGATAGCCTCGCTATTTCCGACCTCTGCGTCTCCATCGGTGGCAGTGCCATCCTGCGTGGAGTGAATTTGTCCATCCGTCCGAAAACTGTTTTCTGCCTGATGGGTCGTAATGGCGTGGGCAAGAGCACCACCTTGAAGTCCTTGATGGGACTGTTGCCGGTGGATTCAGGCGGAATCGAGTTTTCGGGAACACGCATCGAACGCATGCCCACAGCCGAACGCTCGCGCCGTGGATTGGGATATGTGCCCCAGGGAAGGGAGATTTTCCCCCATCTGACCGTTCAGGAAAATCTTTATATCGGCACCCGTGCCCAGGGCATCAAGCCAGCGCCGGAGCTGGTGGACCGGGTTTTCACGCTCTTCCCGATCATCCGGGAGTTCCTGAAACGCAAGGGCGGCATGCTTTCCGGCGGGCAGCAACAGCAACTCGCCATCGCCCGCTCTCTTCTCACCAGTCCCAGCCTCCTCATTCTTGATGAACCTACCGAAGGCATCCAACCCAATATCATCGACCAAATCGGCGAGGCCATCCGTCTTCTCCGCTCGGAAGGTTCCATGAGCATTCTGTTGGTAGAGCAATATCTCGATTTCTGCAAAGAACTCGGGGATGATTTTGCCATCCTCGAACGCGGATCTGTGGTGGCGAATGGTCCCATGACGGGACTCACCGACGAGATCGTGAAGGAATTCCTTACCGTCTAAGGGAAACATCACAGTTTCAAAAAATCAGCAGAAGGGTTCCGAAAGGAACCCTTTTTTTAAGATGCGATGGGGTCTGGGGCCTGAGTATGGGATCGACATGAATCCCAATCATGCCAGTAGAAAATTGAAATGATTCAAATTCATTTAAAGTCGAATTCAGTACTCAAATAGTAATATTTGCGGAGAAATCAAAAAGTTTCCTGCTCCTGCTGGCACGCAACCCGCTACGTCTCTCCAAGCGGAATCCCGCGGACATAAAGCTAAACCAAAAGAATTGGACATGAAAGCAAAGCAACGCCTAAAACTCATCGGTCTGCCTCATCTGGCATTCGCCCTCCTTACCTCCACAGCCATGGCAGGAACGGAGTCCACTCCCACTGTAGCAGCGCCCGAGGCTGCAACTTCGCCTGACTGGCTCAAGGTCAGTGGTTACGCGGCACTCTCCTATACCTATACGGACTTGGAGAGTGGTGGTGGCAATGATACATTTGCCGACGGAGGGACTCCTCTTGATGTGGCCAAGGTTGGATTCGAGGTGGCCCAGGGTCCCTTCTCCGCCTACGCAAGTCTCTTCTACTCGCCAGTTGCAGACACCAGCACGTTTGGCGCTGGTCAGGACGCCGGCATCCTTGATGCCTACGCATCCTACAAAACCGGTGACTTCACCTTCACTGGGGGAAAATACCTCAGCTATCTCGGCTATGAAGCCTTCGACACAGTGAACATGATGCAACTCACCTACGCCAACGTTGGCGTCGGTGCCATTCCGGCCTATCACACGGGCGTCAAAATGGATTATGCCACCGATACAATCGGAGCGGGCTTCAGCGTTTCGGATTCCATCCGCGGCGGAAAGGACGGCTTCTGGGGCGGTGACGGCGAATGGTCCGACAGCGTTGGTCTCGAAGGCTATGTTGTCTACAAGGGTATCGAGAAGCTCACCGTTTGGACCGGTTTCGGATATGAAATCAACGATGATGCCGCTCTGGCAGGTGCTGATTGGCAGACCTACGATCTGTGGGTGAGTTATGACGTCTCTGACAAGCTCACCATCGCGGGTGAAATTGCCTACCACGATAACCGTGTCGTCGAGGGCGTTCAGGGCCTCGCTTTGGCCAAGTATGCCTTCACCGACAAGTTTTCATTGGTTGGACGTTTCGGTATCGATGAAGTTAACTCTGGTGGTGCAGACAATTACAAATACACGGTTGCTCCCACTTACGTCTTTAACGATCATTTCCTCGTTCGTGGAGAGCTCAGTTTCAATGACAGCATTCCGGATGGAGACAGTCTCTTCTCCGGCGTTCAGGCGTTGTTGAAGTTCTGATCGC
Organism: Luteolibacter sp.; assembly: GCA_040399845.1. GTDB lineage: Bacteria > Verrucomicrobiota > Verrucomicrobiia > Verrucomicrobiales > Akkermansiaceae > Luteolibacter. The sequence goes on from JBBARN010000084.1 coordinate 20,857, forward strand.
ATTTACTTGATTCATCTCAACCGGCGGCCTCGGGTTGCAGACCGGGCGCGAGGCCGCCCATATACTCGAAAACAATCCCCAATCATCCAGAAATTTCACAACCATCATCCCTATGATTTCACGCTCCCTCACCGCTGCCTTCGCAGCTTTGGCCATCGCCAACACCGCCGTTCAGGCGCAGGACACCGTCAAGGTCGGTGTACTCCACTCGCTCTCCGGCACCATGGCCATTAGCGAAACCTCGCTCCGCGACATCTTGCTCTTCACTTTCGATGAGATCAACGCCGCTGGTGGCGTGATGGGCAAGAAGATCGAGCCAGTAATCGCCGACGGTGCATCCAACTGGCCGCTTTTCGCCGAGAAAGCGAAGCAACTCCTTGAACAAGACAAGGTCTCCGTTACCTTCGGCTGCTGGACCTCGGTGAGCCGCAAGTCGGTCCTCCCCGTGTTCGAGGAAAAGAAGGGCCTTCTTTTTTACCCCGTCCAGTATGAGGGTGAGGAAATGTCCCCCAACATTTTCTACACTGCGGAAGCGGTGAACCAACAGGCAACTCCCGCAGTTGATTACATGCTCGAGGAAGGCAAGAAGAAGTTCTATCTCATTGGCTCGGACTATGTATATCCGCAAACCACCAATCTTATTCTTCTCGAGTATCTCCTCTCCAAAGGAGTGCCGCTTGAGAACATCGGTGGTGGATTCACCAAGGACGCCAGCGGCAAGATCATCTCCGCCGGCAAATACACTCCCTTCGGCCACACCGACTACCAACAAATCATCTCCGAGATCAAGCAGTTCGCCGCTTCCGGTGACGCCTGCATCATCAACACCCTCAACGGCGATACCAACGTTCCTTTCTTCAAGGAATACGCCGCAGCGGGTCTCGATGCCGAGTCCTGCCCGGTGGTGAGCTTCTCGGTTTCCGAGGATGAGTTCCGGGGTCTTCCTGCCAGCCAATTGGTCGGCCAGCTTGGTTGCTGGACCTACTTCCAATCGATCAAGAGTCCCGAAAACGCCAAGTTCATCAAGAACTTCCAAGCCTGGCTCGCGAAGTCGGACGTTCCCGGAATCGTCAAGGAAGGCCGTGTGACCTGCTCACCGATGGTGCTCTCCTACAATGGTGTGTATCTCTGGAAGGCTGCAGTTGAGAAGGCTGGCACCTTCGATCCCGAAAAAGTCATGGAAGCCCTCAAAAGTGGCATCTCGTTCGTCGGCCCCGGCGGCAAGGTCACCTCGCAGAAGAACCATCACCTTACCAAGAATGTTTACATCGGTGAAACTCGTGCTGACGGTCAATTCAAGATCCTCAAGGAGTACAAGGATGTCGTCGGCGAGCCCTTCCTGAAAGGCACCTACAAGAACTAATTTGCAACTCGGTTGTTGCGCGGGTAATTCCGCAGCGGCCATGTCCTTGGCGAGGGCATGGCCGTTTTTCTTCTCGCACACTTGGCATATCCGGTGCTAATTTCCACCCGTCAACCAAGCCCATCCATGATCACCAGGACCTCTTTCAATTTCCTCACTGCCCTCCGTGCCTCGCTTGTCGCGCTCTTTTTGCTGCCAGCCATGGTCATGGCACATCCGGGTCACTACCATCCGGGCGAAGAAGATGAGTTCGACGCGTTCCGTGCCGACTATCTCCATCTCCATGGTTTTTGGGAAATCGGTCTGGCTCTGCTGGCGCTTGCCGCAGTGGTGGTTTTCAAGATGAACAAAAACCGCGGCGTACGTGTCGCCGCAGCTTTTGCCATCGGTGGTTCGCTTGCCCTGATCGCCGCTTTTTGATCGCCGTATCTGATCGCCCTCATGCACCTCTCCCCGCGCGAACAGGAAAAACTTCTCATCGTCGTCGCGGGTGACCTCGCCCGCCGCCGCCGTGATCGAGGGCTCAAGCTCAATCACCCGGAAACGATTGCCCTCATCACCGCCGAGTTGCTCGAAGCGGCGCGCGACGGCAAATCCGTTGCGGAACTGATGAGCCTCGGCACCACCTTCGTCACCCGCGACCAAGTCATGGAAGGCGTGCCGGAAATGATCCACGACGTGCAAGTCGAGGCAACCTTTCCGGATGGCACGAAACTCGTCACCGTCCACAACCCCGTCCGGTAACCCGGCTAAAGCTCCAAGCTCCACGCTCTCTTCCCATGATCCCCGGCGAAATTCTAACAGCTCCCGGCGCTCCGGATCTCGAACTCAATGTCGGGCTCGCCACGCAGACGATCACCGTCGCGAACACCGGCGACCGCCCGGTCCAGGTGGGCAGTCATTTCCATTTTGCGGAAACCAACGCGGCGCTCCACTTCGATCGCGCCGCCGCCCGCGGTTTCCGCCTCGATATTCCCGCCGGCACCGCAGTGCGATTCGAGCCGGGCGATACCCGGGAGGTTCCTCTCGTCGCCTTTGCCGGCCAGCGGATCGTCCACGGCCTCAACAATCTCGTCAACGGCCCCCTCGACGCATGAAACAGTCCCGCGCCAACTACGCCGCCACCTTCGGCCCCACCACTGGGGACCAGATCCGCCTTGCAGATACCGAGCTTTTCATCGAGGTGGAACGCGACCTCATCGCCGAATCCGGCGGCTATGGAAATGAAGTGAAATTCGGCGGTGGCAAGGTGATCCGCGATGGCATGGCCCAGTCGCCGCTGGCCTGCGATGCCGATGTGCCGGATCTGATTATCACCAATGCCGTGATCCTCGATGCCGCCCACGGCGTCATCAAGGCGGACATCGGCATCAAGCACGGCCGCATCGTTGGCATCGGCCATGCCGGCAACCCTCTGCTCCAGGATGGCATCACCATGACCATCGGTGCCGCTACGGAAGTCATTGCCGGAGAAGGCTGCATCGTCACCGCCGGCGGGATCGATACCCACATTCATTTCATTTGCCCCCAGCAAATCGAGCACGCCATCGCCGCCGGGGTCACCACTCTCATCGGCGGCGGCACCGGACCCGCGCACGGCACCTATGCCACCACTTGCACGCCCGGCATTTGGAACATTCACCGCATGCTGGAAGCGGCGGAGGCATTTCCTGTAAATCTCGGTTTTCTCGGCAAAGGCAATTGTTCATCGCCCGAGCCGCTCCGCGAGCAAGTCCTCGCCGGAGCCATCGGCCTCAAACTCCACGAAGATTGGGGCACCACTCCCGCCGCCATCGATACCTGCCTGACTGTGGCGGATGAAATGGACGTGCAAGTGGCCATCCATACGGACACCCTCAACGAGGCGGGCTTCGTCGAAAGCACCCTCGCCGCATTCAAGGGCCGCACCATTCACACCTATCACTCGGAAGGTGCCGGTGGTGGCCACGCGCCGGACATCATTCGCGTCTGCGGCGAGGCCAACGTGCTGCCCTCGTCCACCAATCCCACCCGGCCTTTTACGGCGAATACCATTGATGAGCATCTCGACATGCTGATGGTTTGCCACCACCTCGATTCGCGCATTCCGGAAGACGTCGCCTTCGCCGAGAGCCGCATCCGCCCGGAAACCATCGCCGCAGAGGACCTGCTCCACGACCTTGGGGCCATTTCGATGACTTCGTCCGATTCGCAGGCCATGGGCCGCATCGGCGAAACCATTACCCGCACTTGGCAGACCGCCCACAAGATGAAGGTCCAGTTCGGAAAACTCGAAGGCCCCTCCCACCCCGCGGCCGACAATTTCCGCGCGCTCCGTTACGTTGCCAAATATACCATCTGCCCCGCCATCACCCATGGCATTGCCCATGAGGTCGGCTCCATCGAGGTCGGAAAACTCGCGGACATCGTCATCTGGAAACCCGCCTTCTTCGGAGTGAAACCGGAAACCATCCTCAAAGGCGGACTCATTGCCTGGGCGAACATGGGCGATCCCAACGCCTCCATTCCCACGCCACAGCCCACCTTCTACCGCCCCCAATTCGGAGCCCACGGCAAGGCCATCGCCGCCACAGCCGTCACCTTCGTCAGCGCTGCCTCGCTGGAATCCGGCGGGCTGGATTCACTCGGCCTGCAAAAACGTCTCGTTGCCGTGAAAAATTGCCGCGACATCACCAAGGCCGACCTCCCCTTCAACGACGCCATGCCCGTCATCACCGTGGATCCGGACACTTACACCGTCACTGCCGACGGTCGCGAACTCCGCTGCGAGCCACTCTCCGTCTTGCCCATGGCCCAGCGGTATTTCCTCTTTTAGGATTTTGAGTTGGTTCCGCCATCTGCCCCATGGTGCGGGATTCCCCGTGGAAATGCTGCGATCTGATTTTTCTGCAATTGGTGGGAAAGGCAGGGACCGTCTCTCCGAGCGGTCCGGCGAAAGTGGGGCGAATGGGAAAGCCGATGAGAGACGGAACGACCCCACATCGTCACATCATTCTCATCCCTTTCGCCGGACGGCCCGGAGGTCCATTCCTGCCTGCACGAGATAGGAATTACTTTCGCGTAGCTTGATCAAGCGTTGGTTCAGCGAATTGCTCCACCGATTGGAAAACCATATCTAACAGAATCCCGATGGCCTGAGCCGCTCGCGGGCTTGCATAGTCCTCAGCAAGTGGCAGATGCACAAATCCCGCCACGCAGGACAATTCCTGTTTGGACAGCCAGGCAAGGGATTGATACATCACCTGATTGCATAAATACCGGCCTGCATCGTGGGAAAGCATGACATCATGGCCGGCGAGGGTGAGTTCCGCGTGCATGGATTCCAAGGGCAGGGTGGCAGAAAGGAAATCGTTTGCTGCGGGATCGATGGGCACGCCGCGCGGTTGGCGTCCGGCCGCGTCCGGGATGGAAAAATCGAGTTGGTTCCACGCGGTGGTTTCCAAGCGGATGGACGTGCTGCCCGCCGCTTCGCCGAGCATCACCAGCGCATCGGGCTGCACTTGTTTGAGTGCCCGGAGCAGCCGCGCGGGACCCAGCACGGAATCGACCGGCAGGATGCGCGTGTTGATGCGTGGATGGGATTGTTTGAGTCGGGCGAGTGCGAGCGACGATGCGTTTTGGGACCGGCCATCGAAGGGGCCGAAGGCGGTGACGAGGATTTTCACGGTGCGCCCACCCTGTCTTGCATGGGCATCATTTCAAGCCAAAGATGCCGCGTTGCCGGTCGGCCGGCATGTTCTTTCGGCATGACATCTGCTAAAGTTGTGGAAATCATGGCGCGGATCCCATCCACCCCCATCCAATGCATCTCATCCAACGCCTGCTCGCGGAATCGTCCGCGCTTCCGCCGGACCGCCAAGTGGTCCTCGAGGTCGAACGCCGGATTTTCCTCAAACGCCGCTGGCGTGCCACCGCGCCGGATGGAGTCGAGCTGGGATTCGATCTCGACAGCCGCCTGCTCGATGGCTGCGTGGTCCTGCATCGGGATGGCTTCGACTACATCGTCCGGCAGCTCCCGGAAATCGTCTATCGCATCCCCTTCGAGAACCCCGCGCACGCCGCGCTCGTGGCATGGAAGACGGGAAACCTGCATCTCCCCGCGCAGATCCTTGAGGATGCCTTGTTGGTTCTCCACGACGATGCCATGACACAGCTCCTCAAACGCGAGGGCTGGAGTTTCAGCGAACCGGAACTGCTTTTCACGCCGATGAAAGTGATGGCGCACCAGCCTTGATCCGAGATCCATGCCTATTAGTCCCGATCCCTTGCTGTGGCTGCTCCAGTCCAACGACAGTGCCTATCCCTCCGGGGCCTACGCGCATTCGTTCGGGCTCGAAGAACTCGCCGAAGCAGGGATCGTCAAGACTGCGGCGGATTTGGAGAAATTTCTGGAAAACCAGGTGCTGCCCGCACTGCTCACTTTTGAGATTCCCTTTTTCGCCCGCGCCCACGGCGCAGCGCTGGAGGCGGATGAAGCGGCCTTGTTGGAAATGGATGCGGAACTGGATGCATGGCGCATTCCGCCGGAGATTCGCGATGCGTCGCGGCGGATTGGTTCGCAGCGGCTGGAGCTTCTCGCCACGCTCGATTCTTCACCGCTCATTGTCTCATTCCGCGCCGCCAGTCCGCGTGGTCACCATCTGGTGGTTTCCGCGCTGGAGTTGTCATCGCTGCCGCTCGCCCATGCCGCGCGGGCTTTTGCTTTCCAATCGCTGGCCGGACTCACCGCCGCATCGATGAAACTCATCCGCATCGGCCAGACCGCCTGCCAGCATATCCTCCGCCGCATCCTGACAAAACTCGGCCAGCAACTCGATTCCGCACTCGTCCGCAGTCCGGATGGCTGGTTCAATCCGCTCCTCGAAATCGCCTCACTCCGCCATGCCCGCGCCCATGCCCGACTCTTCATCTCCTGATTCCTCCAAACGTCCCTTCCGCCTCGGCATCGGTGGCCCGGTGGGTTCCGGGAAAACCATGTGTGTACTCCGCCTCTGCCAATGGCTCAAGGATGAGATATCTTTGGCGGTCATCACCAATGATATCTATACCCGCGAAGATGCGGAGTTCCTGCTTCGCGAAAACGTGCTTCCCGCCGATCGCGTCCGCGGTGTGGAAACCGGCGGCTGCCCGCATACCGCCATCCGCGATGATACCAGCATGAACATGGCCGCCGTGACGGATCTGGAAAACTCACATCCTGATCTCAAGCTCATCCTCATCGAAAGCGGCGGTGATAATCTATCCGCCACCTTTTCTCCCGAACTGGTGGATGCCTATATCTATGTCATCGATGTGGCCGAAGGTGACAAGATCCCGCGCAAAGGTGGCCCTGCCATCCGCACCAGCGATCTTCTGCTCATCAACAAAACCGAACTCGCCCCCTACGTCGGTGCCGATCTGGAAGTCATGGCAAGAGACGCCAAGATCCAACGCGGAGCCCGGCCATTTCTATTCGCGGATTTGAAGTCGGAGAAGGGGAAGGATGATCTTATCGCATGGTTGAAGCATGAGTATTT
>JBBARN010000085.1:0-26289 GCA_040399845.1 Luteolibacter sp.
AGCCCCTATTTGTTTCTGAGAGAGAGACTCAAGGTTGGCAACAGCGACCTTTGCGCTCTCCATGTCTGGCTTTTGAATGGGCGCGATTTCGTCACCCAAACTCGGTTTGATATCGGAAGCAGAATGGTTGATCTGATCCTTTGGAACCCATTCCTTCCCATCGTATGCAAGTCCCTTCTTTGTTTGTTCACTAGCAAACGCGGCGTCCGCGTTCTTTTTCCGTTCCAATTCTGCGAATTCTTGCTGGCGGTTTAGTTCGTTTTCTTTCCGTTCCCTTGCCTCTTTCGCAAGAATTTTCGCATATTCCATTCGAGGAATCCAGACTCCTTCATGACGCACTTGATTGTCTTCGAACTTTTGGATGTGGGATTGTAGGGCGGCGATGTGGAGTTTAAGCAAGGGTCCACTTTTTGTGAACCTTTTCGAAAAATTCGTAATCTGCTCCAGAGAGAGGCGAATGGGAGCAAGGTCTTGGTCACTTTCGATGAAGGAGGGAATTTGCGTCATCACATCGACATTACCAGCGAATTTGGAACGTTGAATGTTGATGGTTTTCTGCGAAGTGATGATCTTAACATAAGGGCCTGGATGAGCGATTATCCTAGAGTATCCGATAACATGGGCAGCGCTGTCCGAATGAAAATCCTGCTCCTTGATGGCAGCAAGTCCATCGCCCTTCGCAACCGACGACCAACCCACGAAAGTCGCAAGTCCGATGCTAAGAGATTTAAGAAGTGTTGAAGCTTTTGACATGGTTGCTGTGAATTGTCTGGCTGGAGTTGATGTTTGCATCGCGTCGTAGATTCTTCAGTGCAATCGAATTCAACCGTGAATTCGATTCGGAAGGTGGTGTAGCAGAAAAAGATCGATACTTTCAAGCTGATATTCATTTTGGGAAATTGTCCGAAACAAACGACAGATGCGTTTGATCTAAACTCTCGTAAACCATTGCAAATCATCATGAAAGGATGCTATCAACCTCCATTCCCCCGTCCTCAGGTCCGCCCCCACGGCATTTTCATTTGAAGGCATTGTTGCAGATCATGTTTTAAGATGGTGGTTTTCATGGATGAGAGTTCGAAAATCGCAGGCCATGAGAGGTGGGCGGCGCGACGTGACTTGAGCGCGAGGAGGGCGCAACGCAAGACCGCGAGATTACCGTTGAGATTGGGGTTTTTGGAGCGGGTGGCGTCCTCCTCAAAGAGTTCGTCGCGGCCCCAGTCTCTGGCGTCAGTCCTGAATGGCGCTAACTTAACAAACGTTTGGGCTTTGAAGTGGCTTCCCTAACGTGGAAAATCATCCCAAATGACCATTTAGTTAGCGCCATTCGCGTCAATTCTCGCATTTCAACATTTTCCACAATTCCGATTTTTTCAGTCGAGGGATCGAGTTCCACCAACCGGATGCCCGACCAGAATGACCCGAAGCTCCTCCAGTGACGACTATCAGAATCCACGGTGACATGTGGATCGATCGAATTGAATGCGTCGGCAGAAATGACATACCAGCGATCACCCTCTTGGACGCGAGTGGACGGATCAAGAAGACGAGGGAGAAATCCCTCTTGGCGACGGTCTTTGTGTGGCGGCTGAGCCTAAAGGGTGGAGACCATACAAGCCATCACCATCAACGAGCCGGCTGCGACCCATGATTTAGAGAGCATGAGAGAAAGCATGATCGCCAATCGGCAAGCCGATCCGTCAAATCAACAATCGAAAATCATCAATCGTCAATCAAGCCGTCGCTCCAACCGCGCCTGGAATCGGTCCATCGTCTTCCGGACGGTCTTCACCGGCGTTTTTGGCGACTGTCTTTTTCTTGAATTCTTCGGGCACCGGCGGTGGCTTGGGAGCGGATGGCGGGTCCTTCATTTCGCCGAACTCGATGAGGTCGCGAAGATGGTTGGCATCGAGAGTTTCGAATTCGAGCAAGGCCTTTGCAATGAGTTCCACCTTGTCGCGGCCTTCGTTGAGGATGCGCTCGGCGGTGGCGTAGGCTTCATCGATGAAACGCTTGATTTCCGAGTCGATGACGCGGGCGGTTTCCTCCGAGTAGTTGCGGGACTTCGCCATGTCACGGGCGAGGAAAACCGGTGAATCCCCTTCCCCGTATTCGACCATGCCGAGTTGATCGCTCATGCCCCATTCGCAGACCATGTGACGGGCGAGCGAGGTGGCTTGGCGGATGTCACCGGAAGCACCGTTGGAGACGTCTTCGCTGTGGAAAGACTCCGCGATGCGACCGCCCATGGTGACGATGAGATTGGCGAGCGCTTCTTTTTTCTGCGTGGAGTATTTGTCACCTTCAGGAAGATACATCGTCGCGCCGAGATAAGGACCGCGCGGGATGATGGTCACCTTGTGAAGTGGGTTGGTGTGTGGAAGCACCATGTTGAGGTAGGCGTGGCCGGCTTCGTGCCATGCGGTGCCGATTTTCTCCTTGTCGGACATTGCTAGGCTGCGGCGCTCACGGCCCCAGCGGACCTTGTCGCGGGCCTCTTCCATCTCATCGAGCGTCACGGCGCTGAGGCCGCGGCGGGCGGCGAGCAGGGCGGACTCGTTGACGAGGTTGGCAAGCTCCGCGCCGGAAAACCCGGGCGTGCCTTTGGCGATTTTGGAAAGATCGGTGTTGGCGGCGAGTTTGATCTTCTTGACGTGGACGCGGAGGATTTCCTCGCGGCCATTCACATCGGGAAGGCTGATCGTCACTTGACGGTCGAAACGGCCGGGACGGAGCAAAGCGGGATCGAGCACATCCGGACGGTTGGTGGCGGCGATGATGATGACGCCTTCCTGGGTATCGAAACCATCCATCTCGACGAGGAGTTGGTTGAGCGTTTGCTCGCGTTCATCGTGTCCGCCGCCCATGCCATGACCGCGGTGACGGCCGACGGCGTCGATTTCATCGATGAAAATGAGGCAGGGCGCGTGTTTCTTGCCTTGCTCGAACATGTCGCGAACACGGGAAGCGCCGACGCCGACAAACATTTCCACGAAGTCCGAACCGGAGATCGAGAAGAACGGCACATCCGCCTCACCAGCGATGGCGCGGGCAAGTAGGGTTTTGCCGGTGCCGGGAGAACCGACCATGAGCACGCCCTTGGGAATTGAGCCGCCGAGTTTCTGGAACTTGCGGGGATCGCGGAGGAAATCGACGATTTCAAACAACTCCTCCTTTGCTTCCTGGATGCCAGCGACGTCCTTGAAGGTCACCTTGTTGCGATCCATCGTGAGCAGGCGGGCCTTGGATTTGCCAAACGACATCGCACCGCGGCCAGCGGACTTCATTTGCTGGCGGAACAGGAAAAACAGAATGCCGATGATGAGGAGGAAGGGAAGGAAAGTGAAGAGAGCGTTCTTCAGGTAATCGGTGCGGCGCTCATAGGTCGCCTTGCCTTTGACGAGTTCGCGGAGTTCCTCGCCTTGGATGACGGTGGAAACCTGCACGCTGAATGCGGAGGCATCTTCAGTGGTTTTCCCGGTGGGATCCTTCGGTGCGACCAACTCCACCACCTCGCGGGTGCCGACGATCACCGCATCCCTGGAGCCGGGCGTGGTCAGGATGCGAAGAGGATTTTCAGAATCGGTCCCTTTGATTTGTCCGAGGGCGAGAGCCTTGCGGAACTCGGCGAGGGAAAGGGTCTCCAGCTTGTCATTTTCCGCAGGAGTATCCGCAAGCGCTGCCACTTGTTGCATGCGGACGTCGTCTCCGAGCATGTCCTTGATGTCCTGTCCTTGGAGGTCGAGATTCACTTCGACGCGGAAATCATTTCGCGCTGGCTTGGCATCCTTCGCCTCTACCAGTTGGGGAGTGACCCAACCGGTGATCACCGCATCGTAGGCGGTGTCGCTGGTGACGACCTTGAGAGGGCGTTTGGTGTCGTCCTTGACGACGCGGTCTTGGTCCCAAGCTTCGCGGAATTGGGCATAGGTCAGCTCCTTGGACGTCTTGTTCATCGCAGGGCCGAAAAACGCGAGCCCCAGAATCACACAAGCCACCGAGAACAGGGCCAGCATTCGCCAATTGAAGCCACCGGCATCACCGGGAGAGCGGTTCGGGGTGTTTTGTGGGGGTGTGGAATTCGGTGAGTCGGACATGGCAGCGTAAAAAGACCCGGGCAGCGGCGGTAGGTGTGGCAATGAAACCACGCCCGCGTAAATGCCCGGGAGCGATGAAGCATAACCGATGGGCATGAAAAGCAAACCCCTTTTTTGCGCAGGCCTTGCGGGTCGGATGCGCTTCTGCCTAGAACCCGGGCGTGGAACCCTTCCAGCCGAACAAAGACGCCCATCGCGCCGCCCTGCTCAGGGCGCGGGTAATGGGTTGGCTGCGGGCAATTCCCGGGGTGGGCCGGATGCGGGCGCTGCGCCCGGGAGCGGATGCGCAGGTGGGGGTCCTGGTCGATGCCTTCGCGGCATTTGCCACCCTGGATGGTGAGTTGAACCAGCTGGAGGCGGATTTGATCCTCGATCTTTTGCGCAGTGCCTTCCCCGAGGTGGACCACGGCTGGCTGGCCCGGCGGCTTCAACGAGCAGTAAAAATTCCCCGCCCGCTGCAAGGCCTCGCAGTGGAACTCAAGGACGGCTACGACGATTCCGGAAAAGTCGCACTCGGCCTGCAACTCTACACTTTGGTGGATGCGGCCGGGCGATCGGAGCGAAATCGGGCGAGCTTCGAAGTCTTCATGCGCCGCCTTGGCAGGCCCGACTGTGGCACGGCCATTCTGAGGGAAATGCGCGGGGATTTGGACACACCGCCCAACGCCGAACTGCCCTTCGAGCGCCTGATTTTCGGTCGCGATGGTGCGGACGTGGTACTTCCCCCGGCTGCGGTGGACCACGAATTCCGAGTCTATCGGGCGGAGGATCTCATTCTTGTGCGCAATACCGGCCATGCCCCGCTGTGGATTCGCGGTCGCTCGGTGGAAACGGGCTCCTTCCTCCGGATGCGCGAGCGGCAACCGTTGGTCGTTCCCGGGTGGACTCTCAGCTACGAGGACCTGATGTTTTTCCTCGATGTGAAACGAACGGGCAATGCCCCGGCGATTTATCTGGGATCCGGCGAGACCGGACTCACCGCCGAGCGGACGCGGGGCAGACAAAGTGCGCTGCGGGTCCGCTTCGGCCTGGATGCCGCCGTCGAGGCACTGCGCGATACGAACCTGCATGCTGGCAGCCGCGGGCCGCTCAAGAAGGGCGACATCGTGGTTTGCAGAAACCACGAACGCTTGGGCGACGAATCGGGCTTCAGCCTCTCGATCAACGAGCTCCGCCGCAAGGCAACCCAATCCGGACGGCGCTTCCGCCTCGCGGGTGATCGTCAGGAATATCTGGTTTCCAATGATGCCTCAGCACTGTCGCGAGGAGATCTGCTTCTGGGGCCCAAATTGTCGCCGAAAACCGTGTTGTTCATCCGCTACGATGCCCAACGCGCCGAAGGGGAACTGGAAATCCGCGAAAGCAATGGTCCGATTCAGGTGGACGGGGCAATCGTCCGTGGCTCCGCCACCCTCAAAGATGGCTCGCTGATCCGCCTTTCTGGTAGCCAATCGGTGCGCTGCCGCTTCAGCGAGGGATTCCTGGATGAGGAACGCACCCTGATCGAATCGATGCGGGTGGAGGATCTGATTCACGACTTCGGACCGGATTCCAGAGCGCTCGATCATATCAACTTCGAGGTCAAACGCGGCGAGATGTTGTGCATCATCGGCCCCAGCGGCAGTGGCAAGAGCACCTTGCTTGCCGTATTGTCCGGCCAGCGCGAGCCGACACGCGGGAAGGTGACGCTCAACGGAATCTCGCTCTATGAGCGCCGCGAGCAGTTGGTCCCTTTCATCGCCCACATGCCGCAGGAGGAGGCGCTCAATCCGCAACTGACAGTCCGCGAGCATCTTCGCCATGCCGTCACCATCCGTCGTCCGGCCTTATCGCTTGCCGAGCATGAGCGCCGCGTGGACAGCATGCTGGCGGAACTTGGTCTACAATCGATCGCCCAGCGCTTGGTTGGCTCGCCGGGAGACAAAACCATCTCCGGCGGAGAACGAAGCCGCCTCAACCTCGGCGTGGATCTTGGCAGCCGGGCGGAGGTTTTCCTGTTTGACGAACCGATCTCCGGACTTTCCTCGAAAGATTCTGAGCACGTGGCGGAAACCCTGCGATCGCTGGCACGCGAGAAAATCGTGATTGCCTCGCTGCATCGTCCCGGAGCGCCGGTGCTGAGGTTGTTTGACAAGGTCCTATTGTTGGATAGCGGTGGCAGGCTCGCATACTTCGGAACCCCGGCGTCCATGGTGGGATACTTCCGCGATGCCTGCGAGGAGCTCGGCATCGTCCATCCATCCATCACCGCCAAGTCCCCCCTGGGTGCTGACTTTGTTTTTGATGTCTTGGAAACTCCCCTCAGTGCCATCGGAGGAGGATCCAATACCGGAGCGGCACGGCGATTCCCACCATCCTTCTGGCAGGAACGGTTTGAGAGTGCGGACCTCATGCAGGCTCTCAGCACCAGCGGTGGGCCCGGATCCCGTCTGGGCGACACCAAAGAGGAAGAACACCTCCCGGTGCCGCCGAAACCATCACGCCGTTTGCGGGCAGTGGTGGCTATTTTCGCCACGCATTTCCTCCGCTCCCTGCTCTCGAAGGCACGCAACCGCGGCACGATCTACAGCACGTGCCTGGAAGCCCCCTTGCTTGCCGCGCTTGTCTCGATCACCTTGCGATCCTCGCCGGAAGGAAAGTATGAGTTTGTCACCGCATTGCACATTCCCGCCTATCTCTTCCTGAGTGCGACGGTGGCCATGTTCCTCGGCCTTACCAACTCCGCCACCGAAGTGTTGCGGGACCGGCCCATCCTGCGTCGTGAGCGGAACTGCCAACCGGGTGCGGCATCCTATGTTGCGGCCAAGTTTGCCGCGCTTGGATTGGTGGCGGCGATTCAATGTTTTGTTTATCTCGTGGTGGGCAACCACTTCCTTGAGATCGAAGGCATGATCCCCTATCATTGGTTGTGGATGACCCTCACGGCGATGACTGGCACGGCGATGGCGCTGGTGGTTTCTTCCATCGTGAAATCCGAACGAGCCGCGCTGACGGCAGTACCGTTGTTACTGGTTCCACAGATGCTCCTGGCCGGGGCCTTGGTCTCCTATCGGGAAATGAATCGGGGCTTGTTCCAAGGCGCACGTGAAATCCGCGAGCGAGGCGGCGTGCCGGTACCCGCAGCCATCATGCCCTTGAGATATGCTTATGAGGCCATGATTGTTTCCCAAGCAGTTCGAAATCCTTTCGAAGTCGAACGCATCCGCCTCCAGCGCAGGATCGATCGCGTCCGCGAATTGCAAACACCGATGACGCAACTGGAGTCGGAGAGATTCGAAATGTCCAAGGAGGGCCTGCGCCGCCTGCTCGCAGCCGGAGCCACTAACAAAAAGGAAGCGGCCGACCTCGTGGCACGCATCCGGCGCATCTCCAGTTCGGGAAGCCGCATCGAGGTGGAAACGATGAAGGTCTGGCCGGACAACGCGCCGGACGCGAGACCCGCCTCGGAATTCTTCGTCAACGAACGCATTGACCTCCTCATCCGTGAGGCGGAAACCTTCCGCAACGACTATCGGAACAAGGAGCGCCGGATTGTTTTCCATGCACTCAAAAAGCCGTTGCCATGGGCGAAGGAACTGCCTCCGCCCAACGCGACCTTTGTTGAACCCACGGATGTGATCGACACCCAGAAATACTGTGCGACCGTCCTACTCTTGTTCATCATCGGATGTGGGATCATCGCCACCACCATCATCTCGCGGCAGAACCGCCAGACGCATTAACTCCTCAGAACCCATGCAAGACCCATTGGATGCCGCCATCGCCAAGCGTGCGCGATTGATCGATGAAAGCACCAATGCCATCCGCCTTGTGGATGGCTCCGGAGATGGACTCCCCGGTGTCTATCTTGAAGACTATGCGGGCCGCTGGTTGCTTTCCACAACCGGACCGTCCACGCCTCCCACACTCATGCGCCAGCTTCGTGAGCGTGTCCACCAGGTTCCCTGTTATTGGAAACGCCTCGATCAACACCAAAAAGAATCCCCCTCCAAGTTATGGGGTGAGGATGTCGGCGAGCCATTCCTGATTCGGGAAAATGGCATTTCCTACGAGATATCATTTCAATCCGGATATTCGCAGGGCATCTTTCTGGACCAACGGGACAACCGCGCCACCCTGCGGAGCCAATCCAGCTCCGGAATGAGGGTTCTCAATGCGTTTGCCTATACCGGGGCCTTTTCCGTCTCCGCTGCCATGGCAGGCGCGGAAACCACGACTCTCGATCTCTCGCAGCCCTATCTCGATTGGGCGAAACGGAATTTCTGCCATAACGAAATAGACCCGGCAGCCCATCATTTTTGCAAAGGAGATACCTTTCATTGGTTGCGGCGCTTCGCCAAACAAGGGCGGAAGTTTGATATGATCATTCTCGATCCACCAACATTCTCCCGCGATGAAAAAGGCAAGGTGTTCCGTGTGGAAAACGACTTCGGGGAACTGGCCGCCCTCGCAGCCGCGGTGCTGGCCACCGGCGGCAGTTTGCTGTGCTGCACCAATTTCCGCCGCATGACTCCTTGGGAATTCGAACGCCAGATCAGCTCCGCCCTCCCCCGCCCCATGAAGGCAAGGCACGCCGCGATGCCATCGGACTTCACCGATGAACCCTATCTGAAATCACTTTGGCTGACGAGTTGAGCATTCCCTAAAAACAAAAAGCGCCCGGGCAAATGCCCGGACGCTTGGGGATCCGATCACTCGGACGATTTCAATAGCGGTAATGCTCGGACTTGTAGGGTCCTTCCACCGGCACGCTGATGTAGTCGGCCTGCTCGGGAGTGAGCTTGCTGAGCTTGGCGCCGATCTTGGCGAGGTGGAGACGGGCAACTTCCTCGTCGAGGTGCTTCGGCAGCACGGTCACCTGGCCGGCTTTGTAGGTATCCTTGTTCTTCCAGAGGTCGATTTGCGCGAGCGTCTGGTTGGTGAAGCTGTTGGACATCACGAAGCTCGGGTGACCGGTGGCGCAGCCGAGGTTCACGAGGCGACCTTCAGCAAGCATGTAGATGCTGTTGCCGGTCGGGAACGTGTATTTGTCCACCTGTGGCTTGATGTTGGTGCGGACGACTCCGGGAGCGGCGTTGAGCTTGTCGATCTGGATCTCGTTGTCGAAGTGGCCGATGTTGCAGACGATAGCCTGGTCCTTCATCTTCTCCATGTGCTCGAGGCGGATGATGTCGAAGTTGCCAGTGGTAGTGACATAGATATCACCCCAGCCGAGCGTGTCTTCGATGGTGAGCACGCGGAAACCTTCCATCGCAGCTTGAAGTGCGCAGATCGGATCGATTTCAGTAACCACGACTTGTGCACCTTGGCCGCGGAGTGCTTGCGCACAGCCCTTGCCCACATCGCCATAACCGCAAACGACGCCGACCTTGCCGGAAATCATCACGTCGGTGGCGCGCTTGATGCCGTCCACGAGTGACTCGCGGCAGCCGTAGAGGTTGTCGAACTTGGACTTGGTAACCGAGTCATTCACGTTGATGGCAGGAACCAGCAGCGTGCCGGCCTTGGCCATCTGATAGAGACGGTGCACTCCGGTGGTGGTTTCTTCCGAAACACCCTTCCAGTCCTTCACCATCTTCGCGAAAATGCCGGGTTGTTTGGCGTGCACGTCCTTGAGGAGATCCTTGATGACTTGCTCCTCGTGGTTTCCGGATGGGGTGTTCACCCAGTCGGAACCATTTTCGAGTTCATAACCCTTGTGGATGAGGAGAGTCGCATCGCCACCGTCATCGACGATAAGCTGCGGACCTAGGCCTGCGGGATTGACCAGCGCCTGCCAGGTGCACCACCAATATTCTTCCAGCGTCTCGCCCTTCCAGGCGAAGACCGGAATGCCAGCGGCGGCGATTGCAGCGGCAGCGTGGTCCTGGGTGGAGAAGATATTGCAGGAAACCCAGCGAACTTCCGCACCAAGATCAACGAGGGTCTCGATGAGAACGGCGGTCTGGATGGTCATGTGCAGCGAGCCCATGATGCGCACACCAGCAAGCGGCTTTTCCTTGCCATATTTCTCACGGGTAGCCATCAGGCCCGGCATTTCATGCTCGGCGATTTCAATTTCCTTGCGGCCGAAATCGGCCAAGCCGATGTCGCGTACTTTGTAGTCGGTGAAACTCATGTTTTTAGTGGGGTGGTTGCTTTGTAGTTGAGATGAGACAGAAGACTTGGAGACAGAAGACAAAAGATCGGAATTAGAAGAGCCAGCTGAAGAGACCATTGAAGAAATTTCCTCCCAATCGTTTGCGGAGGCCTTCGATCATGGAGGAAATTTCCTTGGCTTCATTGATGAGAGGCCGGGCTTGTTCTTCACTGAAAAGGCCCGCCCGCAATCCGATGTAGAGCTGAGTGCGGAGCTCTCCAGCAGATCCCTTGGCATAAGACAGAAACCTGCGGAATTCACGATCGCTGTCACGATCCGCTCCTTCCGCAATGTTTGAAGGAATTGAGATGCATGAACGGATCATTTGATCCCTCAAGCTGAATAGCCGCAAAGGCTCCACAAGCTCAAGGACTGAAACAGCGAGGCGTGAAGCACGCTTCCAAACCTCCAGTTCCTCAAAGTTATGCATCTCTTTTCTAATCTTCTGTCTTCTGTCTTCCCTTCTTCTGTCTCAATCGCTCAGCCAACCGCCTTTTTCAGAGCAGCGGCTTTGGCGGTGGATTCCCAGGTGAGATCCTTGTCGTCTTTTCCGAAGTGGCCGTAGTTGGTGGACTTGGAGTAGATGGGGCGGAGCAGGTTGAGCTGCTTGACGATGTCGGCTGGCTTGAAGGAGAACACCTTGAGGATGCCGGCGAGGATTTTTTCATCGCTGGCGGTGCCGGTGCCGAAGGTATCGACGTGCACGCTCACGGGAAGCGGATGGCCGATGGCGTAGGCGAACTGGACTTCGCACTTGGTGGCGAGACCGGCGGCGACGACGTTTTTGGCAACCCAACGGCCCATGTATGCGGCGGAGCGGTCGACTTTGGAAGGGTCCTTGCCAGAGAAAGCACCACCACCGTGGCGGCCCATGCCACCGTAGGTGTCCACGATGATCTTGCGGCCGGTGAGGCCGGAGTCGCCTTGTGGGCCACCGACGACGAACTTGCCGGTCGGATTGATGAGATACTCGGTGTCCTTGGTGAGCATGTCCTTCGGCAGCACCTTCTTGATGACTTGCTCGATGCAGAATTTTTCAATTTCGGCATGGCTCACATCCGCAGCGTGCTGGGTGGAGATAACCACGTTGACGATGCGGGTTGGCTTGCCATCGACGTATTCGACGGAGACCTGCGACTTCGCATCCGGGCGCAGCCACTTGGCAAGCTTGCCTGCCTTGCGAATGCGGGTGAGTTCGCGGCCGAGGCGGTGTGCATACATTATCGGAGCCGGCATGAGCTCTGGGGTCTCGTCGCAAGCGTAGCCGAACATGATGCCTTGGTCGCCGGCACCTTGTTCCTTGTGCTTCTTGCCTTCCGCAGCCTTGGCATCCACGCCTTGGGCGATGTCCGGGGACTGGGTGGTGAGGTAGTTGTTGATGAAAATCTGGTCGGCGTGGAACACGTCGTCGCCGTTGACGTAGCCGATGCCGCGGACGGCGTCGCGAATGACTTTTTCAATGTTGATCACCGATCCGATGGGCTTCTGGCCGATTTTCGGGATGGTGATTTCACCGCCGACAACCACGACGTTGCTCTTCACGAAGGTTTCGCAAGCGACGCGACTCTTCGGATCGATCGCCAAGCAGGCGTCGAGGATGGCATCGGAGATGGTGTCCGCCACTTTGTCTGGATGGCCTTCGCCGACGGATTCGGAGGAAAAAATGTAGGTGCTCATTTGTTTTTTGATTTTCGTATCGTCAAATCGTGATGCGTTGATATAAGCCTCCCGCCATGCCGTCAATGCTGAAATCCTTGAAATTGCTTTCGGACCCGACGCGATTGCGGATCTTGATGCTTGTAGGCACCGAGGCGCTTTCCGTCGCCGAGCTTCAGGAAATTCTCGGCATGGGGCAGAGCCGGATTTCCACCCAGCTTTCCCAGCTCAAGGCGGCGGGGTTGGTCAACGACGAGCGCAGCGGGAAAAACAACATGTATTCCTGCACGGCGGCGCCGGACCTCATGGAGGTCGCCCAACTCGCAGCGGAGGAGGTGGAGGAAGTGGCGGTGGACCGGTCCGCACTCAGGCATCTCTTGAGAAAACGCAAGGACACGGCTCGGGCGTATTTCGACGAACTCGCCGGTCGCTTCGGTAAAGACTACGTGCCCGGCCGCTCGTGGAAAGCGATCGCGGAAGCATTGATCAAGGTGCTCAACTACAAGGTCGTCGCCGATCTCGGTGCTGGAGAAGGCACGCTCGCCCAACTCCTCGCCCAACGGGCGGAAAAGGTCATCGCCGTCGATCTTTCGCCCAAGATGGTGGAATTCGGGCAGGCGCTCGCGATTCAGAACGGCCTTCCCAATCTCGAATACCGCATCGGCGATATCGAGGATCCACCGATTGATTCCGGATTCCTTGATCTCGCCATCCTCAGCCAGGCACTGCATCACGCCGAATATCCGCAGCGAGCGCTGGATGCCGCATTCCGCATCCTCAAACCCGGTGGACGCCTGATCGTGCTCGATCTGGTCCAACACCAATTCGAAGAGGCCCGCCAACTTTACGCAGACCGCTGGCTCGGCTTCGCCGAAAGCGAACTCGCGGCGATGCTGGAAAAGGCAGGTTTCGAAGCCGTGGAAACCATCGTCGCCGACAAGGAAACCACAACGCCGTATTTTCAGACTTTGCTGGGCATCGGAGCGAAGCCTTGAAGATTGATGGAAAGTTCAGTCGAAAGCTTATCTTCACGAGATGAACCAATCAGCAGGTCAACGTCCTCCGTGAATCTGACGTAGCCTTGCAAGGTCACAGCAAGACCTCCAACCAGCACGAACTGCACTCCTGCCTCAGCGAGAACGCCCAACAATTTTTCGAACGAGGGTTCCATCTTCGGCAGGCGGTTTCCATTCAGTTTGGCGGGTGAGCAATCGGGCGTTTGCCCGCAGCATTTCGACGCGGGAGATGGTCGGCAAGTGGCTCAAGCTGCCACCGACTCTCTTCCTGATCGTCTCAGAGAATTGCTCACTCACAATGTTGACTCTAAGGGTTCGCAGGCGGATTGACAACCAGCGAATCCGATTTCAAGTCGCCGGGGCGAGGCGCTGGAGCAGGAGTGCGAGAATGAATGCGATGGGCGGGATGAGGGCACAGGCGATGCCGAAGGAGGGAAACGAAGCAGAAAAAAGTGGCATCAGGAAAATCCAATCCAACAAGGGAATCCCTGCCAGAAGGGCGGATACATGGCGGGAGACGGGTTTGCGGAACCAAGTCATCGCCATCGCGATCCACCCAAAATAGACTATTGGGGCGACAACTATCTTCCACGAACATTCACCTATCGAACACAAAGTCACCATCACCCAGCAGGGTGCCAGAATGAGAAGGACAAGCGAGATGGATTTGTTCAGGCGCGATGCATGGGCCACCGCCTCGGATCGGGCGCTCAGCGAAAGCCCGACGATATAACAAAACAGCGCCAGACCAGTCAAAATCGCAAATGCCAGGAAGCTTTGGGAAAACCCAACCACTCCCATGACTGGCAGCAAAGCGCGGCAAAGTCCCATGGGTATGACGGACCATGCGGTTTTCTTGTGGATCCATGTGTAAACCACCACGCACAGAACAATCGCAGCCGCCACTCCACCTGCGGCTTGGCTTACGGAAAAGGCGGCAGCCAATCCGAATACCGCCAATAAAGCGCCCGCTGCAAGATAAGCGGATGGCGTGAAGAGCCCTGACGGCAAAGCGCGTTCAGGACGATGCTTCCGATCCCAACCGCGGTCCATACAGTCGTTGAGGAAATTCCCACTGATATAAAGAAGGATTCCGCCAAGCGCCAGACAGCCCGCAGCCACATGCGAATAGCCTGTCGGATCTATCATCCATGCCGCAGCCACGCCGACCCATACATTGCAAACCACACTCGGCACATTCGCGATGCGGGCCGTGGACAACAAGGCATGGATTTTCCCGGCGCGGTTCATCCGGTGTTATTTCTTCAACTGCCCTTTGAGATAAGTTCCACAAGGCACCTCGCGTCCGTCCTTGAAGCGGATGAGATATGGCTTTCCGGTGGTGCCGGATACCGAGGCGACCTTGTCGATGAATTCTTCCGCGGTCTTGATTTCCTTTGCTTTCGCCTCCCACTTGCCGCGCAGAAACTTTGCAGCGTTCTTTGAATCGTAGCTTTTGCCGTTGCGGATGAAATTCGCGTCCTTGAGACCTTCGATGTGAGTGATGAGACTCTCGATCCTGTTCTTTTCATCCGCCGCAGCGAGGGGAAGGATGCTTGCGAAAAAGACCATGACGATGCGACAGATAAAGGATCGGGCATTCATGATGGGCGATTCGTTGCAAATTGCTGTTTGGAAAATGCGATTTTCTCAAAATGGCCAGTTCCGGGGTGGAGTTGATGTTGTTTCACCACCGGTTCGAGTCGACGCAGAAGTCCAACACCATTGGCCATTTGGATCGCAAGTCCGGGCCGCGCATTCACCTCGATCATGAGCGGGCCAAGCGTCTCATCGATCATGATGTCCACACCGAGATAACCGAGCCCGGTCATTTCCTGGCAAGTCACGGCGATATCGAGGATCTTGTCCCATTCCGGCATTTGAATCCCGATCAAATGCACACCCACATCCGGGTGACTGGTGATGGGTTTGCCGTGGTGCACGGCGCGCACCGTGAGTCCTGTGGCGAGATCGATTCCGATGCCGATGGCTCCCTGATGGAGATTGGCACGCCCGTCCGACTCGCGGGTGGCGGCACGCAGCATGGCCATGACGGGATAGCCGTGCAGCATCACGATGCGGATGTCCGGTGCGCCCTGATAGCTGATATCCGTTAGAACCTTTGCCGGCCTCACGCGGTATTCCACGAGAGCGCAATCCCGCTGGCCACCCAAGCTGAAGAGCCCGGCGAGGATATTGGCCACGTGGTGACGGAGTTCATCGCCGGTCAGAGCGGTGCCGCTGGGTTTGACATACTTGTTTCCATCCCTGCCATCGATGACCAATACCCCTTTGCCGCCTGAGCCGCGGGCGGGTTTGATGACAAAGGACGGCCTGTCTTCCAGCAGCTTCTCGAGAATGGCCGCATCATGGGGCGAACGGATGACCGCATAGGTCAGGGGAACGGACAGACCCTCTTTTTCCGCCAGGGCCTTGGTCTGCAATTTATCATCTACCAGACCATAAAGTCGCCGCGGGTTGTTAGGGAGGAGATAGCGAGCATTCCGCATGTTGATGCCCACCACGCCCATTTCCCGGAGTTCGCCCGGCGTGCGCATCCAGCGGTGCCACCATTTCGCGGGTTTGGCTGGTGCTGGTGGCATCATGAAATCAGGCGGGGGTGAAGGTTTTGAAACGGATCAGCTCGGACAAGCGGTAACCGGTGTAACGACCAATCATCAGGATGCCTGCGAGCAAGACCAGCAAGAGCTCCGGAAAATAGAAGGACCAATACTGGATTTGGCCGATCTTCATGAAAAGGAAAGCCAGCACCGCCACCACCAGTGATCCACCAACCTGGGTGAGCGCACTGCGTTTGCCTTCCTCTTCCCAGATCAAAGACATGCGCTCGATGGTCCATGCGAGAATGATCATGGGAAACAAGGTGATTTGGACGCCACCGCTCATGCCCATTTTATAACTGACCACACTCATCAGCATCATCAGCAAGGTCACGATAACCACACAGGCGGCGACACGCGGGACGACGAGCAAGTTGAGTCTCGAAAGCAGGAAACGGAACCAAAGTCCGGCGGCGATGAGGATCGAAAACATCACCAAACCGCGCGCAAGAGGGATTTCCAACAAGGCCAATGCGATGAGCACTGGCATGAAGGTGCCGAGTGTGGGAATGCCCACAATGTTGCGCAAGAGCACCACCACAAAGGCACCCAACGGAATCAGTACGATATAACGGAACACCGCGCGTTCGGAAAGAGGCAGTCCGAGGATGGTGGAAACCAGAAACGGCGAATCCTGCAAATCTGTTAGACTCGCTAACGGGATGCGGTCCTTCACCACGGTGAAGACCACCTTCGAACTCTCACCACCCGTAACATCGAGCAGCGGACCGCCACCGCGGTGCCAGACGAAGAGGTTCCGTCCATCGAGTACCGAGCCCGGCTCCACCGGATCGCGCACTTTCCAATACGCCCCATCGCAATACTCCACCAAGGGCAGCGGGGGCTGGCTGCCGTTTTCCTCATCGAGCCGCACGCCATAGGCCACGCGAGCGGGCACGCCGGCCATTTCCAACAGATCGATGCCCATTAGGATCATCGCGTTGGTTTTGAATTCCTTTTCATAGTGCCGCTTCACAAGGACAAACTCCTGCGAGGTTTCACCGCGGCGGACCTGATCGAACAAGGCGACAAACAACGAATCCGGATCCGATGAGACCGCCTTGGCGCGGTTCACAATGGTCATCGCCGCCTCTCCCAGTGCGCCGGACATGACGGTGGTGCCGGTTTCCGGTTTTTCAGCTGGAACCGGCTCGCCCCCGCTTACAATCCCATCCGGGATCCGCACGCGGAAATAGAGTGCCTGGTTTTCATCCCTTTGGTTCGAGGCCCAGACTGCCGTGTATTCGCCAAAATTCCGTTCGATATTGAAATGAAAGCCGAGTGATCCGGATTCCTGCCCGGCTTTCTGATTGGCCGCCGCCGCAGGCAATGACAAGCGGGCTTTGACCGGCTTGCCCAAGGCGAGAAACGAAATGCGGGCCTCGATCTGCCAATCATGGACTTGCTGCCCTTTCCAGAATGGCACCCCGAGCCGCAGCGATTTGTATGCAGCCAGCCCTCCACCTAACAGAACGAGGAAGACAACGGCAATGATCAGTTTCCACCTGGCGGACATCTCAAGTGAGCTTGGGGAAACGGCGGGGTTGCTTCGCAGGCATGGGCATCACGCTTTCAGCGGAAGATTTTCTGATCTGCTAGATGAATGCGGGCGGGATCAACCCAACCGAGTTCCTTGATCATGTTCCTGCCGATCAACACAGGTGACAACATGTTCTTGCGATTGTTAAGGGTGAACTCGCCACGCATCTTGCGTTCGCCGATTTGAAATGACAGCCGCACCACTTCGCGCGGCTCGGATTCGCCAGCAGGCTCCTTGATTTTCGCAATCCGCACGAGTGGTGCCTCGATGCGGGTGCGCACGGGTTTCTTCATACTCGGATCGGTGACGATGAAGCGAACCCACTTCTTGCCATCGCGCTCAAACAATTCCTTCTCCTCGGCATGGATGGAACTGGTGAGAGCGCCTGTATCGAGTTTTGCTTTGAGTTTTTCCTGCACTCCCTGAATGAGGATATCCTCTCTCCAGCCATAAATCTGGATCGGGTCCGCGCTGACAGGTTTAGCCACGGCCGCTGTTTCCGCCTCTGCATTTTCCGCAGCAGCTTCGTCATCGGCATCCGGTGCTTCAGCCGGGGGAGGCTCCACAGTTACCGGCTTGGCTTCGGCTGCAGGAGGTGTGGGTGCCGTGGCTTCGGCGGGCTTGGACTCGGGTTTGGGAGTCGTTTTCCCCTCGGGTTTGGCCTTGGCAGTCGCCGGTGCGGCAGGCGCGGCGGCCCCTTCCTTGGTCGGCAGAGCCGGGGACATCGGAGCCGATGGCGCTGCACGCACCACGGCGGACGCCAATAGCACGGCGAACAACGGCAGGACGGCTCGACGAAAGAGATGATCAGGAATGGGTTCGCTCACGCGGAGGCACTATCAACCGCGAAAGTGAGCAATTGCAACGGAAAAGCCGCTGCCCCATGAGGGATATCGGGGAGTGAAAAATTCAAATCGACCCTCGCCGCGTCCCCCCTTACTCCGAGTATCCGCTCCGACAGTGTGGCTGGATGCGCCTCCCGTGGGATCTGGCGGTGATGGCGTCAAGGGGTTCCTGATGCTTGCCCCGACGAACCAAGCCGCGTAGAACCTCCGCGCCGATGCCAGACCCGCGCCTCCTCATCCTCATCCCGAGCTACAATACCGGGCGCATTCTCCGTGAAACCATCGTCGCCGCTATGGCTCAGGAGCTTCCCTTGTGGGTAGTGGTGGATGGATCCACCGACGGCTCGCCGGAAACAATCCGGGACCTTGTCCAGCCGGCATCCGAGCGCCTCCGCATCCTCCATTTGCCGGAAAACTCTGGCAAGGGAGCAGCCATCCTCCATGCTCTGCGGCAAGCGATCGACCAGGGATACACCCATGTTCTGACCATGGATGCGGATGGCCAGCATCCCTCGCAGCAGATTCCCTGCTTTCAGGATTGGTCCGAAAAACACCCGTCGGCCGCAGTTTTCGGATTTCCGATTTTTGATGAGTCGGCTCCGGCCATCCGCGTTAACGGGCGCAAGGTTTCCAACTTCTGGGCATCCATCGAAACGCTGAATTGGGGGATTCGGGACTCACTTTTTGGAATGCGACTCTATCCCGCAAGCGACCTGCTCGCAGTGATGGAAAGCACGCGTTACGCCCGTCGCTTTGATTTCGAGCCCGAAGTCGCCGTCCGGCTCGCGTGGCGAGGAGTTCCCATCATCAACCTCCCCACCCCGGTCCGCTACCCCAGCGTCGAGGAGGGTGGCATTTCCCAATTCCGTTATCTCCGGGACAACACCCTGCTCACGTGGATGTATTTCCGCCTTTTGTTCGGGTTCATCCTGCGCCTTCCCCAACTCGTTTCCCGGGGAAAGAACCCACTCAAACACATCAGTCCCCGCCAGCCATGAGAGATCCCGATGTCCCATCCATCGCCAGCCTCTACGCAGGTCGTTGGAATCAAAACTACGTCGCCGCCAAGCTCCGCACCGACCCCCTCTATACGGCGCTCGCCGAACAACTCCGTTCGTCGCAGCTGCCTTTGCTGGATCTGGGATGCGGGCTTGGCTTGCTCGCCTTTTTTCTCCGGGCACATGGGATCGAGGTGCCGATCCATGGGCTGGATTACGATTCGAGAAAAATCACCGCCGCCACCAAGGCCGCGGAACTTGCCGGAACTGCAAAAGTAAGTTTCGCCACCCACGATGCCCGCGAAGGGCTGCCTGCCCATTCGGGAAATGTCAGCATTCTGGATATCCTCCAGTTTTTCAATCCGGAGGAACAGTCACGCCTGCTGGATCTCGCCGCCCGGCGCGTGGCCCCCGGCGGCCTGTTGATCATCCGCTCCGGGCTCAGGGACCCCTCGCTCCGCTTCAAGATCACCGTCGCCGGAGACCTGCTCGCCAAGGCAAGTTTCTGGATGAAGGCCGCCCCTACCCATTATCCGGCAGCAGCGGATTTCCACCGCATCCTCTCACCCTTTGGTCATGTGGAAATCACCCCGCTCTGGGGGCGCACACCGTTCAACAACCATCTCATCGTGCTGCGGCGCACGGCTGAAAGCGCCATTCTGCCTCAAGTTTGATGGCCTTGGCTGGCAGGCGGTCGACAATCGGGGAAACAAAACTTCGGGCAGCGCCGTATTCGTATTTGGCAATTTCTCCCTTGCGGGCGATGCTTCGCCGCGCCGTTGCTTTTTTGTCCATCCATCATGCTGGTCCGTTTGCTCATCCCCGTTTTCATCCTCGCCGCCGGATTCGGCGCGTGGAAATGGCTTGGCGTACCCGTGCCCACACCGGCCCCAGTCCATCAGCCAGCCCAGAAGCTCAAGACCGAGAAGCAGATTCTCCACTCCTCCCACTTCCAAGTCACGCTTGAGACCCAGGGCACCATTCGCGCCCACCACAACACCACCATTACCTCGCTGGTGGCTGGCACCTTGAAGACGATTCATCCTTGTTTTGAAGACGGGGCATTTTTCACCGAAGGCCAGATCCTTGCCGAGCTCGATCCCGCCGACCTCCAAGCCGCCCTCACCGCCGCCCAATCCCGGCTTGCCCGGGCAGAGGCCGCGCTGGCTCAGGAAGAAGCCCGCGCCAAACAGGCGAAATTGAATTGGGAGGACATCGGCTACGAGGAAACTCCTTCTCCGCTCGTGCTTCGAGTCCCACAGCTCAAAGAAGCAAACGCCGTGGTCACCTCGGCCCGGGCAGATCTCGAACAGGCCACCCGCAATCTCGAACGCGCCAAAATCCGCGCCCCCTTCGACGGACGCGTCAAATCACGCCTCGTCGGCCTCGGCCAAGCGGTCGGTGGCACCACCCCGCTCGGTGAGGTGTTTGCGACCGATTTCGCGGAAGTCCGACTCCCCCTTTCCGCCGATCAACTGCCCTATGTCACCTTGCCAACCCGCAATGACGACCGCCCCGTCGAAGTGATCCTCACCGACGCCCTCGGCGACGAAAACAGGCCCACCGGCAAGACCTGGAAGGCGCGCATCGTCCGCACGGAAGGCGCGCTCGATGAGTCTTCCAAGGAACTCTTTGCCATCGCCCGGGTTGACGACCCTTTCGGCATTGTTTCCCGCAATCCCGAACTCCGGATCGGCCAACCCGTCCGCGCCTCCATCCAAGGAAACATCCTGGAAAATGTTTTCTCCATTCCCCGCACCGCCCTGCGCGGGGTCAATCGGATTTACCTGATCGATCCCCAGGACGAATCAAGCGGCCCGGTCATCCGCAAGGCGGAAATCCAGCCGATTTGGAGCACGGCCGATACGCTCGTCATTCGCGAAGGGCTCAAAAACGGGGATTGGCTCGCCATTTCCAGACTCCCCTACGCCCCCGATGGCGCGCCCGTGGATATTCTCGAGCCACGAATCGCCGCCGATGCCAAG
Organism: Luteolibacter sp.; assembly: GCA_040399845.1. Lineage (GTDB taxonomy): Bacteria > Verrucomicrobiota > Verrucomicrobiia > Verrucomicrobiales > Akkermansiaceae > Luteolibacter. Next base: position 20,898 of record JBBARN010000085.1, read on the forward strand.
GATGCCAAACCCTCGACCGGTTCCTGAATCCAGCAGGAGTCCAAACCGATCTGGGGCGCTGTGGAGTGCGCCAAACAAAAGACATCACGGCTCCATGCCCATGAACGCATCCCCACCACGAGCGACGGAGCTATTGATCATCGGAGCGGGCATCTGTGGCATGACCGCCGCTTGGGAATGGTCACAGGCGGGTCGACAGGTGATGGTGCTCGACAAGGGGCGCTCGGTGGGCGGGCGCATGGCCTCGCGCCGCATCGGCGAGGCGGTGTTTGATCATGGGGCGCAATTCATCACCGCCCGCAGCGAACGCTTTTTGCAGCGGATGGAGGAATGCGAAACCAAGGGCATCGCCAGCAAATGGTGCCGGGGCTTTCACGGTCAATCCGAGGGTCACCCCCGCTGGCGTGGATGCCCGGACATGACCGCGCTGACCGGACATTTGGCACAGGGAATCGAGGTTTTGTTAGAAACCAAAGTTGCCACCATCGAGTTGGCGGGAAAAAGGTGGCAGGTAATACTGGAAGATGGCACCACGATCACCAGTGAGGCCCTCCTGCTCACGGCTCCCGTGCCGCAAGCACTTGAATTGCTGGCAGCTGGAAATTTCGAGCCGATTCCCGAGGTCATGGGAAGCCTGGAAGCGTTGGAATACGAACGCTGCCTCGCCGTGCTGGCGGTGCTCGATGGGCCGAGCGGCATTTCCGCGCCGGGCGGAATGCCTTTTGAAAATGGTCCGGTGGCATGGCTTGCCGACAATCACCTCAAAGGCATCTCCCCCGTCCCCTGCATCACCCTCCAAGCGAGCCCGGCCTTCAGCTCGGCTCATTGGAACGACGATCGTATCAAGACCGGACAATTTCTGTTAGAGGCAGCCGCCCCTTTGATCCGATCCGGTGTCAAAGAATTCCAAACGCACGGTTGGAAATTCAGCAAACCCACACAGATTCATCACCACCCCTTCGCCATCCTCCACGCCGATCCGCCCTTGCTGATCGCCGGAGATGCCTTCGGCGGCCCGAAGGTGGAAGGAGCAGCCAGTTCCGGCTGGGCAGCGGTCGGGCATTTGTTGAACTCTCTCTCGCGACCCACATGAAGCACCAGGAAATCGATACCGTGATCGTCGGAGCAGGGCTGGCTGGACTGGCCTGTGCCCGACGCTTGCAGGCCGCCGGACGGAGCTTCTGCCTCTGCGAGGCGTCCGACCGTGTCGGTGGACGGGTCGCAACCGATTCCTCGAATGGCTACCGCCTTGATCGTGGTTTCCAAGTGCTGCTCACGGCTTACCCGGAGGCCCAGCGCTTGTTGGATTACCCGGCACTCAAGCTGCGCCACTTTTACCCTGGCGCATTGGTGAGGCAGGGTGGAAAATGGCATCGGCTCGCGGATCCATTCCGCCACCCCATCGACGGACTCGGCGGAGTTTTCAGTCCGATCGGATCTCTCGCCGACAAGCTCAGAGTGGGCTGGTTGCGGCTTCGCGGCTTTGATTTTTCCCATCATCCGAACGACCGCTCAGCATTGGAGGCACTGCGGGCAGAGGGGTTCTCGGAATCGATGATCGAGCGCTTTTTCCGGCCCTTTCTCGGTGGCGTGTTTCTGGAACGGCCTTTGGATACAAGTGTGAGGAAACTCGAGTTCGTCATGCGCCATTTCGCCCTCGGCCAGACGGTGATTCCCGCCTTGGGGATGGCGGAAATCCCCCGCCAACTCGCATCAACACTGCCTCCTGCCGTGATTCGTCTGAATACCCGGGTTGTCGAGATCGGCGATGGGGGAGTCCGACTCGACAACGGCGCATTCGTTTCCGCAAAGACCGTCGTGGTCGCTACCGATCTGCGGAATGCCAACAAGCTGCTCGGCCGGGAAAACCCACCCCTGCTGAACCACGGCGTGGCCTGCCTGTATTTCAGCGCGCCTTCCGCTCCGGTGAAGGAACCGATCCTCCTGCTCAACGGCGAGGGAACTGGACCGGTCAATAACCTGACAGTGCTCAGCGCGGTATCACCCGACTATGCCCCGCCCGGCCGCCACTTGATATCTATCAGTGTGGTCGATCCGGCAGCAGTTGCAGCCGCAGACTTGGAGGAAATGGTCCGGCGGCAAGTGACCGAGTGGTTTGGCGCTCAGGTCAACGATTGGAGCCTTCTGCGGGTGGACCGTATCCCGGATGCTCTGCCATCCCAGAGAGTGGTGGATGAAAAGCCCACACGCATTGGCCCGGGCCTCTATCAATGTGGCGACCACTGCGGGATCGCATCCATCAATGCCGCCCTTTCCACGGGCACCGCGGCTGCGGAAGCCCTTCTCGCCGATCTTGGGTAAATGTTGGTTCGTCTCCCCTTTCAAGTTGAAGCATGGCCTGCCCCTCGACTTCGAAATGGATGCGTTTGCCTTGGTAGGCATCGAACTCATAAGTTGCAGCACGCAGGCCCTTCCCTGTAACTTTCTTGGCCACGTCCTGTTGTTCCTCCCCCTTGAACTTTTCCCGCCCGCCTTCCAGGCGATCCACCGAGACCGAGTCCCTGCGAATGCGTTTGTAAAACGCCTTTTCATCATCGCCAGCACCAGATGGATACACATTTGGCATGTCCACCCGGAAGGCCAGGTGCAGCGGATTGGCAGAAGCCGCCGATGGTGTGACCTTGCCGCCAAGTTTCAGGACCCCGCGTTCCAGGGAAACATCGAGAACCACATCCATGCCGTCCTTCGTCTTGCCAGCCATCTTGAATGGCTTGGGATTGAGCGCCGCCGCCTGCTCGGATGTCCAGGACTCAGGATCGATCTCATGCGAGGCCAAGGAACCATCCGGCTTGACTTCCTCCACCTCAAACCTGCCCGTGATGACGAGACCCTGATCGGGAAGATTGCCATCCTGATTCAATGGCGAAAGTTTCACACTGCCGTCAGGTCCAATCGCAAAATGAAAACTGCGATTTTCATATCCGGCGAAGAATCCCGTCCAAGGAGCCTCATTCATCGTCGGAAGGATGGCACCCAACTCCTGCAATCCAATCGCCAATCCCAGAGCGCCCACCCACAACATCGTTCGGATGCTTTTCATGCGGGCAAGCCAACCACTCGCCGGGCTGACCAGCAAGAGTGAAAACCCGGGCATTCGGATGCCGACCGGCAACATCCGCCGCGCCGTTTCAATCAACGCCATCACAATGGGCCTGACATTCGCGAATTCATCATTGATATGTCTCGGCATCCAACACCCGACAGGAAACATCACCCATTTCCTTCCATCGATTCGTCCCTGATCTCGTAACGAAGCTATGCTTTCGGGCCTTTGTCCGCCCACTTCTTTTTCCACTCGGGGACCTTGGGTTTGTAGGTCGAGGCGGGAAGTTCGTCGTCGAATTCCGATCGCTGGCCAATGCCTTGCATCAAGGAGCGGATTTCCTTTGCCTCTTCAAGCAATGCCATCATGCGTTCGGATGAAAGTCCCGATTCCTTCAATGCGGCTTTGACGGCGGCATCGCGTTTTTGGAGCACTGTGCCGGAAAGCAGGGCTAGTGCGTGTTCAGCCGCCTGCATGCCATCGTCAGGTGCCGCCTCCAGAGCGGATTCCAATCCAAGGGCCAAACGATCACATTCAGGAAGGCTGCTGATGAATGCGTTCACCGCCGCATTCGAAGTCGGGTCCGGCGCGGCGGCAAGGATCGATTCCAACAAAGGAATTCCCTCCAACCATCGAGATGCCTCGTGCAATGTCTCGAATTGTTCGCCTAACAGATGCTGCGCCGGGGCGGAGTTGAGTGCGAGATGACACAGAAATGCGACGATGCGGTGAACGGGTGTGGGTTCGGCTGGACCTTCATCGTAGTTATCTGTGGCGGACTGGATTTCGCGTGCCGGCCGCTGGGGTTTGGCTTTGATTTTCGCAATCTCCTGCCGCAGCACGTTGGCGGATGTCTGGAGATAGGTGGCGACTGCATTGATCTGGTTTTCCCGCGATGCGAAATCGCTCATCAAGGTCAGCAAAGATGCACAATCCGCAAGCGCGGCGGCACGTCCGGTCGCGCTCTCGAGCGCACCATCCGCGCGGGCACGTTCGAGTTTGAAATCAAAGAAATCCTTGGCCTCCGCGATCAACTGCCGGAAGGCATCCACCCCATGGGCCTTGAGATAAGTGTCCGGATCATCGCCAGGCGGCATGCATACCACCTGCACCGACAACCCCTCCGGCACCAACTCGCGGAATGCCCGCTGCGCGGCATCCAGGCCGGCCTTGTCCGCATCATAACAAATCAAGACATGACTTGTATAACGTTTGAGGATTTTCGCGTTCTCGCGAGTCATGGCCGTACCCAAAGTGGCGATGGCATGATCCACCCCGAGCTCATGACAGGAGATAACATCGAGCTGACCTTCACATAACAAGGCCGCCTGTTGCTTGAGGATGGGTTTCTTGGCGCGATCCAGAGCAAACAACACGCGCGATTTCTTAAAGAGCACGGTTTCCGGTGAGTTAACATATTTTCCGCTGTTGGGATCCGCCCGGAGTTGGCGCGCGCTGTAGGCGATGACATCGCCGATCTCATTGCAGACAGGAAACATCAGGCGGTCACGGAAACGCACCCGCAGGCCGGATTTCGGGTTGTTCTCCTCGCGAAGGTAGCAGATGCCGGATTCCTTGAGTTCCCAGCCCGTGTATTTGCGCGACTTCGCCCAATCGAGAAACCGCTGGGTATTGTCTGGCATCCAGCCGACTTTCCAGCGGGCGGCCATTTCGCTGCCAAATCCACGCGATTTCAAATAATCCCGGGCATGCGCCGCCTCGGGGGACTTCATCAGCAACATGTGGAAATACTCGGTGGCCTCACGGTGAAGATCGAGCAGGCGGCCCTTGCTTTTCCGTTGTTTGTCAGCCTCCGGGTCGGATTCCTCCTCACGGATCTGCACCCCGGCCCGGCTGGCAAGGCGCTTGACGGCATCCATGAAGGGCAGATTTTCAAAATCCCGCACGAACGCGATCGCATCCCCGCTCGCGCCGCAACCGAAACACTTGAACCGCTGCCGCGCCGGATTGACGTAGAACGAGGGCGACTTTTCGTTGTGAAACGGGCAATTCGCCCGATATTGCGCCCCTGCCCGCTTCAAAGGCACGTAGGAATTGATCAGATCGACGATATCCGTCGCGCTGAGCACCTGTTCTACGCTTTCCTTTGGAATCTGGGCCACGACTGCCGTTACGAGGCCGAGCGTAGGTGCCCACACCCGACCCGCAAAGTTCCAAAAAAAACGAAAATCTGTCCTCCTGCACCGAAAAACTTGCCAAGCCCCCCGATGCCACGTAATTCTCGCGCCCCGGCGCTGCAAAAGTCGCCGGATGCAAACAAAGCGCGCTTAGCTCAGTGGTAGAGCACATCCTTCACACGGATGGGGT
>JBBARN010000086.1:0-26177 GCA_040399845.1 Luteolibacter sp.
GTCACGCTGCCTCCCGGTCACGCTGCCTCCCGGTCACGCTGCCTCCCGGTCACGCTGCCTCCCGGTCACGCGGCCAATCGGAAATGCAGATTTCTCGAATCGTTCGGGCGCTGAATCCTGTAACACGCTGTAACACTTCAACGCCTCATTTCCGAGTGTTTTCACGCATTTTAGCGCACTTCTAAATCCGCAAATCATGCTTTTCAGTTAGATGAAATCAAGCCATAAGGCACTGATTTCCAACAAGTTCCAACTGGTAGTCCCGACAGGAATCGAACCTGTACCTACGGCTTCGGAGGCCATCGTCCTATCCATTGGACCACGGGACCAGAGACCCTTGAGGGGCTGGGCGAAGAGGCTTAACGGGGCTGTGGCGACTTGGCAAGGACAAGGATGAACTGTATTCAATAATCGACGATTTTCGGCTTGCGCAACAAGCCTTCCTCGCTCACCTGACGTCACATAAATCCTTTGATCGCGCCGATCCAGACCGTGGCAGGTTCCGTGTATTTCTCCTGACTTCTTTTCAGAATCACCTGATCAAGAATTGGGAACACGATCATGCCAAATGAGGCGGAAACACCCACAGCTTCCAGCTCGTTTCCGGCGCAGGCTCAGCCGACAACTCCCTCTTCTCCGTCACCGGCAACGCGCCCACCTTGGCAGACGCCGCCGACTTCGAAACGAAAGCCTCTTACGCGCTACGCCTGCGTGCCACCGATCAGTGGGGAGTGTTCGGCGAGAAGGCTTTCACTCTAACAGTGACCAACGTGAACGAAGGCTCTGCCGAGGATAGTGTCACCACCCGCACCTATACCCTGATGGTCATCCGCCAAACCACCTTTGCCGCTTGGGCTGCCAGCCACGGTGCCACGGATCCCCTGGCCGATCCGGACGGCGGAGGCCTCAACACCTTGCTCGAATATGCCTTCGGCCTCAACCCACAGGCTCCCGGCACCTCATCCAACCTGCCGCGGTCCGAAACCATCAGTGTCGGTGAAAACAAGACTGTACTGCGGATTGTTCTCACGCTCCCCAAGGTGACAGGTGGCGGCTCCTACGATGTCGAGTTCAGCAACGATCCCGGCATGAGTGGCGTCAACACCGCCGGGGCCTATCTCACCGTGGACAACGGTGATGGGACCAAAACCGTCGTGGTTCACGACATCCCCCCACCCGATTCCTCATTCCCTGCGCGATTCGGGCGAGTCCGAATCGTGAAGGCGGAATGAGATTCAGATCCGGCGAAAATCTGGTTTGAACCAGCGCCGACAGGCCACAGTTTTCATCCGTCTGGGCCGTAATTTTCATCGGGACATTTCGGAATCCATTCAGTAGGCTCCAAAAAACCCAAATGATCCGAATCCTCATCTCCACATTCTGGCTCGTCATGGCTAGCGCCTGGGCGGCCGTTGACCTCGACGCGGACGGCTACGGCGACATCTGGCGGATGAAATACCCCGGTGCCGCCCTTGCCGCCCATGCGGACACCGATGGCGACGGCCAAACCAATGCGGCGGAAGCTGTCATTGGCACCAACCCATACGATTCCAAGGATGTCGTCCGCATCGGTGCGATCCAAAAAATCGATGGAAATTTTCACATTTCCTGGGACTCGCTTCTGGGGAAACGATACCTGGTAGAGGCATCGTCAAGCCTTGCTGCCCCTTCGTGGTCCGCGCTCGGAACGACGCAGGCTGGAACAGGAGAAAGCATCACGGCAATTCACCCAGCTGAAGAGGGAAGAAACTTTTTCCGCGTCCGGATTTTTGATGTGGATACCGATAATGATGGAATCTCTGATTGGGAAGAGACTCAGGCGGGTTTCGATCCCAATGAAAATCACGTGCATGCATGCGGTTGTGGTGATTCGTGTGGTTGTGGGCCTGGCTGCACTTGTGGTGGCGACGACCTGGCGCGCCTCACCCATGCGCTCCAAAGCCCCTCAGTGGTCACAATCGAAGCGGTGGATGCCGAGTCGTCCGAACCCGATGGCGTGACACAGGGCGACCAAGCGTCATTCCGCATCCGACGCCAAGGTGGCCTTGGTCCCATCACCGTGAGTTTGGGAAAAACTGGCGCTGCCTCAAACGGGGATCACGCGCCAGTTCCAGAATCCCTGACCCTTCCCATGGCCGCGATGGAAGCGACCGTATCCGTCAGCCCTCTCGCCGACGCCTTGGTCGAATCGGACGAATCCGTGATTCTCACCGTTCTCCCAGGAAGTTCCTATACGCCGGGAAGCTCCGCAACGGCGGCGGCCATGATCCACGACCGCATCCTCGCCAATGGAACCGGGTTGCTCGGAAACTATTGGGATCACCCAAACACGACGCGAGACGCCCCGTATTTCAACGGGCCTCCGCATATCTCACGCATCGATTCCGTGGTGAACTTCAACAGCAGCAATGGAGTCTGGCCCGGGCCTCCGGTCAGTACGGCAACCACCTCGGAGTATTTCTCCAGCCGCTGGTCCGGCGAAATTCTCCCGGAGTTCACGCAAGTCTATACCATCTATTATCAGGCCGACTCCGCGAGCCGCCTTTGGATCAACGACCAGATGTTGATCAACAACTGGCCGCCGGCGGCATTATCCACTTCAGAGAAGTCAGCCGTTGTCTCGCTGATCGGAGGGAAACGCTATCCCATCGTGCTGGAACATTTCAACAACTCGGGCGGGCATGTGGCCATCCTTTCCTGGAAATCTGCCAACCAGACCAAGCAGGTGATTCCCCAAACCCGCCTATTTCCTTCCACCGCGCCGCAAATCTACGGCCCGTATGAAGAATGGGCATTCGTGGGAGCCCCTTCCTATCAGTATCAAATCTCCGCAAGCGGATCGCCCACCGCGTATTCTGCAGCTCCTTTACCTGCGGGTTTCACGTTTGACACAAACACCGGACTTCTAACAGGAAACCCTCTCACAGCCGGCACTCACAAAATCGCAATCACCGCCACCAACGTCAATGGTTCGGGCTCCGCCATCCTGACGCTCCATGTGATCGAGAACAGTGGCGGCATCACCCGTGAGCTATGGAACGGAGTTCCCGGAAGCTCTGTCGATGTCATCCCCACCACCACGCCTCCCAGTTCAACCAGCCTGCTCACTTCCCTGAATACGCTTTCCAATAGCGGAGACGACTATGGGGCGAGAATCCGGGGATTCCTGACAGCCCCCGCCACCGGCGAGTATCGATTCTTCCTGAGGGCGGACCAGGAAGCCCGTTTCCTGCTTTCGGACGACGAGGAACCCGTCAACGCATGGGTCCGCGCCGAACTCAAGGCCCCCGCGATTGCAACCGATTGGTCCGAGGCGGCTAGCTCGCCACTTCTGCATTTGGAAGCAGGACGAAGGTATTATCTGGAAATTCTTCACAAGGAATCATCGGGTGATGATCATCTGTCGCTTGCATGGGCAAAACCCGATCAGGACGATACCACTCCCTCGGAGATCATCCCCGGGCATCTCCTCACCCGCTTTGAAGACATGTCACTCGGGTCTTCTCAGGACGGCGCCCTCTACTTTGCCCAGTTGGTTCCCCAAAGCGGTGCGGTGACCAACGGTTATGGCACCTGCACACTCCGACTCTCTGCCGACAAGACCACTGCATGGGTGACGCCGGAATTCGCGAACCTGGGATCCACCTTCACCGGAATGCATGTTCATGATACGCGACTTCCCTCGACATCCAATATTGTCTTCGATCCGGATGAACCCGGGATCGAACGATTGGCCGATGGTTCCTATGTCTGGCACATCCAAGGAGTTGGCGGATTGACCGCTGAACAAGTCGCCGATGGAATTGGGCAAACCGCATACTATAACATCCACACGACTGTCTATCCGGGCGGGGAAATCAAAGGCTTTTTCCGCCTATTGGATGGCTCCTCCACCTTCACCCCCCCACCACCAGCTCCCGACTGGAGTTCGGAGCCCCTTGCTGCCAACTCCGACGTCAACGCCGCGTCGCGCTTTCTTCAACAATCCACTTTCGGGGCAAACACCGCTGAAATTTCTGCGCTGCAAGCCCTTCCATCCTATGACGCGTGGATCGAAAGCGAGTTCAACAAACCTGCAACCTACCACCGCCCCTATGTTGAACAATTCAGAAACGTCACCGTTCCGAGCAATCCGACTTATCCCGGGACACTTTCCTTCAACTCCTGGTGGAAGAACTCGATCGAAGCGAATGATCAACTGCGCCAGCGCGTAGCTTTCGCCCTGCATGAAATCATGGTGATTTCCGAAAGCGGGCCCTTGGACGACCGTGCCAATGCGATCTCTGATTTCTATGACATGCTGTTAGATCATTCATTCGGAAATGTGAGGGACTTGTTGGAGCAAGTCACTCTCCACCCGGCCATGGGACGGTATCTCGACATGCTGAGAAACGACAAACCCAATCTGGCAACCGGACTCATCCCCAACGAAAACTATGCGCGCGAGATCCTCCAGTTGTTCTCATTGGGATTGAACCGCATGCATCCGGATGGATCGCTCATCCTCAGTTCGAAAGGCCTGCCCATCCCGGTTTACGATCAAGAGGCGATCGTAGGCTTCGCCCATGGATTCACCGGCTGGGATTATGGATATACCGGGAGCACCCGCACCAGTTTCAATGCGCCGTCCAATTGGGTTGATCCCATGCGGGTGGTTCCTGCCCGCCACTACGTCGGCAAAAAGCGACTCTTGAACAATGTGGTGCTCCCCGGTTTGGACCTAGCCGCCGGGGTCGCGATCGATCCCTTTGCCACGCACACCACCGCCCAAATCAATGATCCCGCTTACCAGCAGTTGGGCGACGTGGAGTTGGAAGCGATGCACGATCAGATTTTCCAACATCCCAACTTTGGCCCCTTTTTCTGTCGGCAATTGATCCAAAGACTCGTGACCTCAACTCCAAGCCGGGGATATATCTATCGGGTTACCAGCAAGTTCAACGACAACGGCTCCGGCACCCGTGGTGACATGAAGGCAGTGATCAAAGCCATCCTGCTCGACTACGAGGCCCGCTCGATTACCGCTTCGAATTCTCCCGGTTATGGCAAGCAACGGGAACCCGTCAACCGCGTCACCCAGCTCGTCCGGGCCTTCCGGCCAACGAGCAATTTCGCTGGATCAGCCGTTCAGGATGGGGGCCTGATCACCATAGACACGGCACCAACAATCCATCGCCTTGCGACCAATCAGAAAGTTCTACTCGGTTTCACCAGTGCGGGCACTGCTTCCAATAGCACCGATTACAGCGTCCTGAACGCCACAAGCACAAGCTTTACGGTCAGAACGAAGGATATTCATCGGTCCACCTGGTCCCAGAACGACACTGTCATCACTGTCACGACCCCCAGCGCCCACGGATTTACGGCTGGCCAATCGGTCTACCTTCGCTTCCGGGATGCAGTTGCTCCGCCCAATGATAACTATGTGATCGCCACCATCCCGTCCACCACCACCTTCACCATTGTTGCTGCGGCGGCAAGCGGCAGTGGCACTTGCGACGTTGCCTGGGCAAGGGGCGGCTATTCCCAGGTGACTCCAAGCGGGGGCAGTTCAACGCTCACCATCACTTGCGCCATGACAACCGGACTTCAGGTTGGCAATAAAATCGACCTCATGTTCACGCCGACGACCGGCCAGACCACCACTCCGCCCACGGATCGATACACCATCACATCCGTAAATGCGACAGAACCCCGTGCCTTCACTGTGACCCCGGACAACCTGACACTTCCTGTCACCAGCAGCACCCTTTCAGGTAGTTTCCATGGTGCATCCACCTCCCTTGTCCTCGCTCGGGAAGGCCCCGTCGTCTCCGGCTATTCTGACTGGAATGTCGGAAGCACCGACACCGATCTGGGACAAACTCCACTCCGGTCGCCCACAGTCTTCAACTATTATCTTCCGGACTATCAGCATCCGGGGTTGCTCGCCAACAGCGGACTTGTGACTCCCGAATTCCAGATCAGCTCCGACACCAACGTGATTCGGCAAGCCAACTTCCTGTTTGGCGGCATCTACTCGAGCTCGACGAGTGTGACCTCCGGTGGCTATGCAAACGGATTCTCGAGTTTCAGGACGGGCTCCCAAGACATGATGATGGATTTTTCCCCATGGATGGGACCACGCACCTCCGGCACGGATTATTGGACCAACACCGGCAACCTCCGTTTCCTGATCCGGGAATTGTCCAAACTCCTCATGGCGGGACGGATGAGCACTGCATTGGAGGATCAGATTTTCAACTTTGTTTCTTCGACCTCCAACATCACCTACAGCGCCACAACTCCATCGGAATCCGAACGACGCAATCGGGTCCGGTCCATCGTTTATTTCATCGCTGTTTCTCCCGAACATGCGATCCAGCGCTGATCTTCATTCAATTGTCCCGGAGTTTCAAAAAACCACTGCCATGTCCACCCGAGAACAAGACCGCGAATCCGTCCTCCGCACACGCCGCGGCTTTATCCGACAAGCCGGATGTGCAGCGCTGGGATCCATCGCCATTTCAAGCGTCATCCGCGACTTCCGATTGATCAATTCGGCCATGGCGCAGGGTGTCGGAACAACGGCATTCCCCGACTACAAAGCCCTCGTCTGCATTCATCTATCAGGAGGAAATGATTGCAACAACTTCATCGTGCCTCGCGGAAGCACCTATACGAACTACGCGGCTGCCCGGCAGAATCTGGCCATTCCAGAGTCCCTCCTCCAACCGATCTCTCCTCTCAATGGTGATGGAAACGACTATGGTTTCCATCCCAACTGCCCCGAGTTGGCGACACTCTTCAACACAGGAAAACTTGCAGTATTGTACAATGTGGGCCCCTTGCTGTTTCCCACGGATCGCAACAAATACCGCAACAAACTGGTACCACTGCCACCACAATTGTTTTCCCATTCCGATCAGGTCACCCATTGGCAGACTTCCCTGCCGGATCAACCGCCTCGCACCGGCTGGGGGGGGCGGATTGCCGACATCCTTCATCCCTATCAGAGTGAACTTCTTTCTGATCCGGTTGACCGCGCCGAGATATCCCTCTGCACCAGCCTCGCCGGTGCGAATACCTTTGAAGTCGGTTCCACGGTTCAGCAATATCATGTCTCCACCTCGGGTGCTGTCACCTTGTCCGGTGCGGCCCCCGGTTCCGCCAGAGAGACCGTCGTGCGCAACATCGCCGGACTCCCTCAGGCGAACCTACAAGCGGATGCATTTGGGGATATTCTCGACAACGCGGTGGCAACGGGCTCGATTCTGAACGGTGCGATCAGCCCGACGGCATCCACGGTCTGGAACGTCCCCTTCCCTGCCACGACTCTTGGGAACCAACTGAAAATGGTCGCCCGGATGATCGCTGGCCGTGACGCACTCAAGATCAAACGCCAGATTTTCTTCGTCTCCGTCGGAGGCTATGACACCCATACCTCCCAGCTTGGTGATGCCGCCAATCCCGGCAATGCCTTGTTCGGCGCTCATGCCAACCTGCTCAATGAACTGAGCGAGTCGGTCCAGGCATTCCAATCGGCCATGGAGCAACTTTCCACACAGCCCGGCAACACAGGCCTTTCCGATCAAGTGGTTGGCTTCACCGCATCTGATTTCGGCAGGACCTTTCCCACAAATGGTCAAGGCAGTGACCATGGCTGGGGAGCACATCATATCGTCTTTGGAGGTGCGAATGCCGTCCGGGGCCAGCGCATTTATGGCACCTTTCCGATACTCCAGATCAATGGTCCGGATGATACCAGCACCGGGCGCTGGATCCCCAAAGTGAGCGTCGATGAATACAGCGCCACTCTTGCCAAATGGTTTGGGGTGAATTCCACCTATATGCCTGTGGTTTTCCCCAATCTTTCCCGCTTTGCCATGCCGGATCTTGGGTTTATGAATGCGTGACCATGGCCATGACCAAACCGAAGTATCTGTTTGTAGCAATCATTGCATCAGCTCTCATGCTCATTTGGTTGGGAGGGCTGGTGTCGCAGCGCAAAGCAGTGCGGGACCAAACAATTGGCAAGACCCCATCCTCACCTCAATCCGCACCCGCGGCGTTGGAAACGACTGAACCAGCAATCAGCTCCCAAGCAAAGCCGTCCTCTCCCGCTTTGCCGCCTCCTTCCCTCACAGCCGAGGAACGGCAAAAACTGTTTGATGCCATCGACAATCTGGAGTTCATGTTCCGTGGCTTTGCCAATGCGCTCGGAGGAAACCCGGTGGGAACCAACGCCGAAATCACCGCTGCACTCCAGGGCGATAATGTCAATCAATTGAAACTGGAGACTCCAGTCGGATCATCGATCAATCGAAACGGCGAGTTGTGTGATCCTTGGGGAACTCCGTGGTTCTTCCATCAACTCAGTGCAACAAAAATGGAAATCCGTTCCGCCGGCGCGGACCGCGTGCTTTACAACGAGGATGACTTCGTCCGTTGACAGGCAAAGCATGCGGAAGTTGAATTGAACACCACCTGCCTCATTGAGGACCAAGATACTTCACCACGGCCTCCGTGCGGGTTCGGACATGCAGCTTCTTGTAGATGTTATCGATATGGGAACGGACGGTTTCAAAGCCGATGCCCAGATCCCAGGCGATTTCCTTGTAGAGACTGCCTTTGGCAAGTTGTTCCAGAATCTGTTTCTCGCGGGGAGTGAGATTGTGATCCTCGTTCTTCGCAGGGGGTCCTTTTTGAAAGTGTTGGACCACCTTGCGGGCGATGGCGCTGGACATGGGAGAGCCACCGGCAAGAAGATCATCGAGCGCTTCCATCAACTTGAAGGGAATATCCCGTTTCAACAAATAGCCCGAGGCACCGGCGGCAAGTGCGTCAAAGATGCGTTCGTTGTTGTCATAAACGGTGACCATGAGCACCAGCACCCCCGGATGCAACGTCTTGAGCTTTCCGACACAATCGATTCCCGACATTCCAGGCAATTGGATATCCATGAGCACGACCTCCGGAGCGGAAGCAGTCATGCCCTCGAGCGCGAGTTCCGCAGATGCATAATGATTCACCAGATTCCAATCTGGTGAAGATTGAATGATCTCGCTAAGGATCGCACCGAGTGAAGGATCATCCTCCACGATCGAGATGGCATGGACCGGGGAACTCATGGCAAAAGTATCATGGACGCTTGGCAATCGGGCAACTCAATACCACCGAAGTGCCGCCTCCGGGAGATGATTCGATGGTGCAGATCCCACCAATCTCCCTGAAGCGGTTGGCCATGTTTTCGAGGCCGTGACCTTTTGGATTGTTGATGAGATCGAATCCGCGTCCGGTATCGCGGACCTTGATATGGAGTGAGGCCCCATCAAAGAAGACGGAAACGCCGACCTCGCATGCTCCTGCATGCCTCAGCACATTATGAAGGGCCTCTTTGAGAGAGAGCGCCACATTATGACGGAACTCGGATCCCAATGGAAGCGCGGGCAGGAACGAGGGGATATCCAGCCTGCACCGCACGTTCGAATCCCGGAACATCTCCTCAGAAAGGCGCGCAACGTGCGAGGCGAGGTCATCGAGCGTGTCATTGGCGGGATCCACCGCCCATACAAGATCGTCCATTGCCACCACAAGTTCGCGAGCGGAGCGTGTCACTTTCTCGAGGTGGCGGCGCGAGTTGGCCGGTGATGTCTCCATCTCTTTTCTCGCCAAGGCGGCACTCATGTTGATGAATGTCACCCGGGTACCAAGATCGTCATGCATGTCCCTGGCAATCCGGGTCCGGTCCTTTTCAAGGGCATTCTGAAACCGGAGACGCTCCAGCGAACGCTCGGCCCGGGACCGGTGAATGGCAATAATGATTCCGGAAACCAATGCAACGAAGCCACTCGCCAGAGCAGGCCAAAACAACGGCTTCTCCCAAAACGGAGGATGAATCAACAAATGCACTTCCAATGCATCCCCGAACGAGGCGCCATCCCCGGCGATGCCCATTGCCCGGAAGGTGTATCTCCCGGGCGGCACGTTCACATACGTCGCGCGACGGGTATCTCCGTCGATGACATTGAACACTTCGTCCCACGACAAAACATAAGTCCCGCCTTCGAAGGCGGCTGGAGGAAGATCCTGAACAAAAAACCACTCGCCATCACGAAATTGGTCGCCATCCACAAGGCCCAGAGCCGGGTGATTGGGGCGCATGACAAGTTGGGCGATGGCGGGCTCCGCACCGGTCCGTTTCCAACCGGGGAGCGTTCCCGCAGGAGAGGTCGTCACGGCATCATAGACATATCCCCCGCTCTGCCATAGCGGTGCATCACGGGCGCCGGGGTGATGAAGGGCGATGTTATCGATGGCAATGAAGCCAGTGGTATCCGGCGACCCCGAAGTGAGGGAAATGCGAAACTTGCGCGCCCCTGCCGGAATATAGATGGGTTCGGTGCGCCGGGTCATTGCGGATTCCTCAACACTGCTCTCCCATCCGGCGCTGCGGCCTACGGCACCGAATCGGGATTGCGACACAACCCTGCCGTCAGCACTAAGAATCTGGCACGCAAGAGTCATTCCGAGTTCCGTGTCACGCCAACGCTCGTCTACCCCCTCGAAAAGACATCGCAGTTTCACCTCGCCTCCGGGTTGTTCCGGCACGAACCCAAAATCGAAATCGAGGCGATGCAGGCCAGAGTCGAGTTCGAGTTGGTTCGTCGGATGCCTTTTCAAGGTTGTTGGCCTGGAATCCACCATCAATCCGGAAAGCGCCAGCCGGAAAGGCGTTGGCTCAGTTCTTTGACTCCGGTTCTCGATATATTGTTCCGGACTGATGCGAAGATTGGAAGGGACGAAGAAAAAATCCGAGGGATGACGAGCCACACCGCTGATCCTCACTTCGTCAATGAGACCTGGGAACGGCTCGGCTTCCGCATTGGTGGGAAAACTCCGGGCTTCATTCCCAATCGCAAAGTCGCCCAGATTACCGTTGAAGTCACTCGTCAACGAACCACTGCCAATGCAGTTCGCCGCCGTCAGTCCCGGCCTCAGGCGTGTCCAATACAGCTTCAGATTGCTGCTGGTATCATTATTGCCGTCATAGCTCACAGCGACATGAAACCAATCCTTGGTATTGATCGCGTCACTTCCAGAAGTGGGAATCGTCGCCACCCCACCGCCCATTGAGGCTCCGTGGGGCAGCGGAAAGAACGCAAGAAAGCCCTCTCTTTCGATGCGAAAATTGAAGATGCGATCCTCATCGTCCCCTTCCATCGTCATCAGGCCCAACGCGATTGTCTGGGAGTCACGTGGCATGACATCAAGTTTGACGACCATTTCATAAGTGAACGCACCATCTGGCCCGAAATAGCGGAAATCCGGGCGGACATTATCGCCGGGACCAGTACCCAACGAGCGACTTGAAAGGAGGATCGCTCCACGAAGCTCCGACGTGGCGGGCACTCCCCCGGCAGAAGCGTTGAGTGATATCGCCATACCGAGACCGGGAACCGACTGTTTGCCCGCCGACGCACCATTCAGCAGTCCTTCGAGCGGCGTTGCACCTGGAACGGAATTGACAAATGGAGTGCCCCGCTCGTCGAGATGCCAAAGGTGAAGGGTATGGGCGTCGGGCGGATACTCTTGGAACCCATGCGCCGAATTGTCCGCCATGCAACAGCCAGAGGCGGAAAGCATGATCGCGGTTCCTATCCATAGAACCGAATCCGGACGCTTTGCAAATGAGATGGAGTGGGATCGTGATAACAAGCATTCACACTCCACACCGACAGAAAGGATGAGTCAACATCCGCGTTTCCAATGCCATGGGTTCGTCCCCTTCCGCAGAAACTCCGAAAGGGGACCCAATTCATCAGAACTTCCTGCGGCGGCGCAAAAGGGCCAGAGCTCCCACGGACCCCAACACGAGGGCAGAAGGCTCGGGCACAGCCGTAATGGTGATGTAAGAGGTCCCGCTACCACCATTGAGCCCTGGAGTCGAATCATTGTAGTTGAAGAACCACTCGCCCCCATTGAACACATAAGTAGTATCATCCGCATAGGAATCGAACGCACCTGCCAGTGAATCATAAGCAAACAAGGTGAACTTGTCGCCCTCGGTATATTGGTTGAAAAGGTCCACCAAGCTCAGCGATGCGCCCGGATTGATCGTGAGGAGCCCATTGACATCCGTAAGGTCCGCGTTGGTTCCCCCACCCTCATATTCAAATTCATAGAGTGAACCACTGTTGAGTGTCGTGGAGCCGTTGACCGTCACTGTGCCGGGCGAGTTGCCGGGAGCGAGAATTCCGTTGGCGGAGACCGTCAATGAGGCGGTTCCCGATCCGATCACTGCATTGCCCGCCAGTGTGGCGGTTCCAGTGACTGCGGATACCGTGACCGCTGTATTGCCGAGCGATCCATTCACAAACAGGGTTCCTCCCGAAACCGTGGTGGCTCCAGTATAGGTGCTGGAACCGGTCAGAGACCATGTGCTCGTATTGCTTTTGGTGAGACTGACAACAGCTGAACCATTGCTGATCACACCGGTGATTTCGTTTTCCTGGGTAGTCCCACCCAACTCCAATGTCTGAGCTGGGTTGTTGAGAGACTTGGTAACTGAACCAACCGAAACGTTTGCGCTGGTTGGGTTCAGCAGAGTGGTCTGCACGGAGCCAGCGCCAAGATTCAAGGTGTTGAACGTGATCCGACCGATACCGGAGTTCACATTGGAACCACTGGTAAATGTGATGGAACCGCCTCCGACGGGAGTGCTGCCGACGGTGGTGATCGTGTGATTGATTCCAGCTCCCGGAGTCGCCCGGTCGGAAATGATGGTTGAGTGGGTTCCGGTGCCCTGATTGATAGAATACAGATTGTCCCCGCCATCGGTCGCGATGGCCAATGTAGCCGTGTTATTTCCCGACATCGAGATGATGGCACTGGTTCCGAGCGCCGCTGTATGGCCGAGGGTCAGTTTGCCGGAAGAGAGTGCGACATTCGTCCCTGGGCCGCTGTTGGCCCCACTGATGATCAGTTCACCACCGGCGACCGTTGTCAGATCAGTATAAGAATTGTTTCCGGAGAGAACCTGAGTGCCCGCGCCGCTCTTGTTGAAACCAAGCGCCCCGGTGCCCCCATTGGCGAGGGTTCCAGAAAATGTGTGAGTCCCGGATGCGGGATTTGAGAACACCCAACGAGCCACGGAAGCTCCGTTGGTAATGGTTCCGCTGCCAATGAAACCAGCCGCTGTCAAATCACCGCTCCCGGCAGAGATTGCGTCGGTCCGGTTGATCTGAAGAGTGCCGGAAGCCACATTGAGCACTCCGTTCACCACGCTCGCGGAAAGGCCGGCATCCGTGCTGCCGAGGATGAGAGTGCCGCTACCCTGTTTGACGAATCCCTGACCGGCTGCGGTTTTCAACTCACCGACGGAGAGGCTGCCTGCACTGACCGTGACCGTGCGGCCTTCCACCCCCATCGTGGTCACAGTTCCCATACCAAGATCGAGGTTATTTGAACCGCTGAAGGTAAAATCACCGTTCCAGGTCTGGGCGTTGTTGGTGGAGGAAACGACAGAGCTACCACTGGTGTTGTTGATAGTTCCACCATTGATCGTTAGAGTGCCACTACCAAGTGCGCCACCGTTATTGATGTTCAAGGTTCCAGCATTCAGTGTCGTGCCGCCTGAGTAGCTGTTGACATTCTCGAGGGTCAATGAAGCGGTGCCAGCCTTGCTGAGTCCACCAGTGCCAGCGATTCCGAAGGTGCCGGAAACGGTATAGTTCAACGATGAATTGTTAAATGCCGTCACCAAGGGGGAAACATTCGCTGCTGCGATCGAAATGTTGGTGCTTCCCAAAGCGCTGTCGTCGAAAAGCACATTGTCCTCAGCAATGAAGTCCGTGGCCGTGTTGCCAGTAATCAGCTTCCAGTTCGAACTGGCCCCGGTCGCACCGGTTTGCCAATTCCCGCCGTCAAGGCCGGTCCACTTGGGGACGTCCATGGTCACATTCAAATTGAGGGCGGTTCCAGCGACATCATTGACAATGACGCCGGAACTGCGAGGGCTCAGGGTAAAGACACCTCCGGGGAATGAGCCGCTTCCGGCAAATGAAGTATAATCGATGAGCGGATGGGAGCCTGAGGCCAGAAGCCCGCCATTCGAAAAGACGAAATTGATATTCCCGTTGGCCGTGAAGACCCCCGTGTTGACCTGCGCCGCCGTTGTATTGAGATTGCTGAAGTCAAAAGTGAGATTCGTCGTTCCTGCGGACCCTAGGGTGAGCGAAGATGTTGTTAAAAGTGTGGACGGCGAGGAGGCTGCCTTGATCGAAAGCCCGGCCGAATCGGCGATATTCAGTGCACCGATCGACGATTGGGAGGTGGCGAGTGCAAGCGTTCCTTCCGAAACGCCAGTGGCACCACTGTGCGAAAGCGCACCGGTCAATGTAAGCGTTCCAGCACCCATTTTGGTGAGGCTGCCGGTTCCGCTGATGGTATTGCTTTGGCTGAAGGAATCCGACCTGTTGAAAACAAGGCTCGCATTCGTCGTGATAGCACTGCCACCCGCAAGGGAGCCAGTTGTGCCGCCATTGCCGATCTGAAGAGTGCCTGCATTGACCACGGTGGCTCCGGTATAGCCGTTCGCACCGGTAAGCGTCATGGTTCCGACTCCGGACTTGGTGAGACCGCTTGCCGTGAGGGTCGAAGATGTATTGATGAGCTTCGCGGATACCATCAGATCGCTCACAGCACTGCCGGTAACATCGGCGACATCGAAAGTGATGGACTGGTTAGATCCTGCATTTTGGCCAAGATGAATCGAGTTCGATGCGCTATTGGATGATGAAAAGTTTTCGATGGTTGATACGCTGTTTCCACCAACAGTGATGGTTCCAATCAGTGCGAGAGCTTGGAAGCTCGTGGTATTCGCGCCACTGCCGACACGGATAGTCCCGCCATTCAGGTTGGTGGCACCAATCTTGTTCCACCATCCAGCACCACTAACGTCCAAACCGGAACGGAACAAACCGCCATTGTTCACGACCAAGGTCGTATTGGACAAGGTGTTGGTGCTGCCACCCGTTCCCAGGACGTTGCCACCTGTCAGCGAAAGGACGCCACCGTTATTGATGATGATATTGCGGTTTGAAGCGGGTTGAAGCGCACCGAGGTTGCTTGCCGATGGATTGCTCGCCTGGGCCGATCCTGCAGCAAGGGACCCGTTGATATTCAAGTCTCCGGTGAAACTATTCGTTCCGGATAATGTCACAAGGTTCGGTCCGGTTACGGTAACGGAAGATACACCACCTGTGTTATTGATGATTCTGCTTGAGAGCGTGATGCCGGAATTTGCCGCATTCAATACCAACTCCCTGCCGAAATTGGATCCCACCATGATGCCGCTTGACGCATTTGTTCCGCCATGGGCAATCGTCAGCAGGCCGCTCCCCGAGTTGAGGATGCCATTGACAGTAAGGTTGATCTGACCCGCGGCGTTACCCATCGTCAACGTAGAGGCTCCTGCTGTATTGCGAAGGGTATTCAGGGTGCGAGGCACACCGTAGGTTCCACTAGCTGCTGTCGTGATTGTGTAGTTATTCGCATTGGTGAGAGCGGACGAAATGGTGGTGGCTGAACCGGAAGTCCCCCCTGTATATGCTACAATGTTTCCACCGGAAAGTTGTCCATAAGTGGTGGAGCTACCCGAACCCACTGTAACCCATGGTGCGATGATGCCTCCCGCTTCGCTGGCATCATTGGCAATCCCGGTCATGGATGCTGCCACTGTCCCAGTCCCCTGAATGTTCAGCGTGGCTCCGGCGGTTCTTGAGAATGCCCCCGTCGAAAGTGTCAATGTCCTGCCGGACGCAACATTCCAAACCTGGTTACCCGCGCCCAGAGTGAGGCTTGAGGCAATCCCCAGATTGGCGGTGGCGCTTGACATGTCAATCCCGCTGGTTCCGAGGGTCAGCGTGTTTGCCCCATTGATCGTCACGTTGCCAGCAGGGGTGGAAACCGCGATTCCTCCCCAGGAAAGATTGGAACCAAGGGCTGTGGAATTTGCGGAAGTCACCGTCGAATCCCAAGAAGCAACATCAGAGGTCCCGGGCACTAATCCACCGAACCAACTGGAACCCAAAAACAAATCATCCGGATTATCCAACTTCACCCTTGTGGCAGCAGATGCCTGATGGGAAGCAAGCGAGAGGGAAAAGATAACGATTCCTCCGAAAAACTGGCGGACAAATGGGTTTCCTGCGGGTTTCATGTGCGATGGGTTGTGGGTTGGGCATGGGTAATGCACATCATGGGAATGGCATCAACCTCGTCTCGAATACTCCCCCGAATCACGATCAACCAAGACCAAAGGCACTCCCCCCCCTTTAATGGGGGGAGCCCACCCGTTTGAACCCAGTGATCAAATGCGACGCAGGATACCACCCGCAACCATTAGCGCGATGGCAGCGATCACAAAGCCCGGGAGTACGCTGCGGAGGATGTGTCACATTCATCTGTTTTTCAATATCCTCGCTGCGCCCCGCGGTCATGGCTTCCTGTGCCAGCCGCTTTCTCACTGCGTCGCTGTGTGGCAGCATCGCGAGAAATCCGGGGATAATCCCAAGCAACGCTGCCATTGCATCGGTCCGCCGATTCGAGGAAACGGGGACCTGTTTCACATCGAGTCCAGCAACAAGGAAGCGCTGGATAATTCATTCCATCTGCAACTCGGCGTCTGCACGCGGAATAAGCATCCAACACAACGAAAATCCCATGAATGGGAAACGCCATCGTTCTGTGGCGCTTGCCGAGATCCTTTGCAGCACGGGATGATGCGAAGTCATTGGCCGCACCACTTCAAGCTACCCAGGACTCAACTGCATCAAAGACAGATTCTTCGGAACAACACATCGAGCGGAAGCTGCATGCCGATATAGAAATCTCCGAACTCCGCATAGCGGGCGGAAACTTCGTCAAAACGCATTTCATAAACAATCGACTTCACATCGATGGTGTCTTTCGCAAGCAAGGTAACCCCCCACTCGTATTCGTCAAGTCCGGTGGAACCGGTGATCAACTGGAGGATGCGCCCCGAGTAAGTGCGGCCGACGCGCGCGTGTCCCGCCATCAATTCGCGGCGCTTTTCATAACTCAGCGAATACCAATTGTCGTTGCCTGTCCGGCGTTTGGACATCGGATAGAAGCAAATCACCGGCCAGTCCGGCAACACCGGGTAAAGCCGGTGCTTGAGATAGTGGGCCATGCGGTCATCAAACTCCTTGAGCGCAGTTTCAAATTCCGGCGTTCCCTCGACCAGTCCTTTTTCACCCTTGAGTGTCTCTGTGGCGTATTGCTCGCGGGTGGTGGTGTATTCGGAGCCTTCTGTTTGGGACAGATAAGAATACGAGGGACTGAGGATTTCCGGCCCCAGCGAAAGACTCAACTGCTTTTCATACATGTTCGCCACCTGAAGGTCGGGCGTCAGCAACATGAACCCAAGATCTGCCTTCGGCGTGGCAACAGAAAAAATCAGCAGGTGCGTATCCGGCGTCGCCCGGATTTCCTGAACCAGTTCGGTAAGGCGCGTTTTCGCTTGGCGTTTCTCTTCATCACTGAAAAGAGCCCACTGGGCATGATCGACATGATAGAACAGATGCATGACGTGCCAGCCTTCCCGGGGCACGAGTGGGGTCACTTCTTGAGTATTGGACATGAGTGTGGTTTAGCGGCGATCGGTGGAAATGTTCATTTCGAACAACAAACGGAAATCCTCTGCCCCGGTGTCTTCATACACCTCAATCGTCCAGGCTTTGCTTTCTCCGGTGCGGTAGGCTGCATGCATACCGAGATCGTCGAATCCCGCCGTCGCAGCGATTTTGAGCAAACCATCTTTCTGCACCGTGCGCGTGACCGCATCACCGACGATGGTGCGCTCATCATTGCGGAACAACACGCGGATCGCCCCTGGCCCTCCGCTTATATCCAACTCGACGACCGGCAACAATTGGGTGTCGCGACGGAATACATCGGTCTCGGGTCCCTCTGTGATGGGCGGACGCCAGTAGTTCACGGCGGATTTGACCGTCAGCTTCGACCCTTGGATGGGAAAATCCCGTTCGCTTGCCTTCACCGACTCGGTTCGGATGCCCTTGGACGAGGCGATCAGCACGAAGGTAGCCGTCACCGCCAACAAGGCCAGAAGAATGACCAGCCCAAGGCGCTCCAAACCCGTCAAGCCGAGGTGGGGGCGAAGGGAGATCGGCACGGCATTGGCAGGCCTCACCGGAGAGAATTCGTCATCCTGATCCACTTTCGGCTCAGGCAAGGACGGGGCCTCCTCAACGAGTGCACTTTCCTGCACTTTTTCGATTTCCTCGGCCTCTTCCGGAGCTAGCATCACCGGGGGAACCAGCGCTTCCGGTTCCGGATACAGCTTCGCATCCTCCCAATTGTCCAAGTCATCAAAGTCACTTTCCGGACTCGATTGCGCAGTGGAAAAACCCGCCGACTGGCTTCTGACGCGGGGTTTGTTGATATTCATGCGAATCCGGTCCTCGCCGCCCGTGGGAGTCTTGGGATTGGATTTTTCCACTTCTTTCGGACTCTCGTCCCGCTTGAGGGTGGTTTTTTCGCGAGGCTGGGGCAGTTCCCGGTTGGGAGCCTTCAATTCATCCGCCACTCCTCTCGGCCCGCTCAACCCGACATCAGGCCCTTCGAGCTCGTCCTCAAACGCCCACAAATCGATTTCCGTCGTGTCGTGTGCCAGATTCCCCAACACTGGACGGTGACGGGGAGACAGGGGGGAACCGTCGGAGGATGATGGTGGCTTGGGAGTCATGGCAGGCAGCAGTGGTCTTTAAATGCCATTGGTCGAATTGACCAGTGCGAATGATGATTGGCAAGTTCTCGAAAAATCGGATTGCATCGTTGGCCCTTCGAGGGCATCGAAGGTGCAACGAATCCAATTGATTACCATGGCTGACCGAGAAGACAAAAATTCCGAAAACGTATCTGGCAAATTCTACGTCGATAGTCAGTGCATTGACTGCGATCTATGTCGGGAAACCGCACCAAGCAATTTCACCCGCGCTGAAGACGAGGGCTACTCTTACGTTTTCAAACAACCGGAAAACGACGCTGAAGTCGCCCAATGCCGCGAAGCAATGGAAGGTTGCCCGGTCGAGGCCATCGGCGAAGATGGCGACGATTGATCGCCGTTTCCCTAACCGGTGCCGACATGAGCCTCAAACCCCATACCAACGTGATCCTCGATGATATCCTGCGGGAGTGGCGCGGTTACGATGAGGTGGCAAACCTCAACAGGGGGATTTCGAAAGCCGAGAATTTTATCGCCGCTATCCTCAAATCCGCCGGTCTGGAGGATGGCTTGGATGAGAATCAGGTGCGCGCCGCCTGGAAGGAACTCGCAGGCGACTTCATTTACCGGCATACCGAACCTGTCTCGGTGAAAAACGGTCATCTTGTCTTGCGTGTCACCCAACCGGCCATGAGGTTTCATTTGGAACAAATGAAACCCATGCTCCTGACCCGCATTCGTGCCCAGCTGGGTGAAAACCGAATCAAATCCGTCAAATTTGCCCTTGGTTGAGCGTAACCTGTAGAAAATCGCAGCCTGCGCTACGATTCGGCCTCCAATCGACGCAGTTCAAGAATTCCGACCTCCCTTACATTCCATGTTCCGCAACTTCATTTTCGACTGGTCGGGCACCCTGGTGGACGATCTGGGGCCCGTTATTGAGGCGACCAACGCGGTACTTGGGAAATACGATCTACCGCCGATGGATCGGGAAAACTTCCGACGTCGTTTCCGGCTGCCTTACCGGGATTTCTACACCGAAGTCCTTCCCGATGTGCCACTTGAGGAGCTCGAGTCACATTTTCGTCCTGCCTTTGATGCCGCAGCAACGCCCGTCACGATTCTGCCCCATTCACGTGAAAAGCTCGAATGGTGTGCGGCCTTGGGAATCCGAACCTTTGTCCTCACTTCCATGGATACGCAGGCCTTTGAGCGGCAAATGGATGATTTTGGACTCCGCCACCTCTTTGAGGCCACCTACTCGGGGGTGCTCGACAAGCGGGAACTCATCCACCAATTGCTCGCCAATCACGGACTCGATCCGGATGAGACTGCATTTGTCGGGGACATGATCCACGATGTCGAAACTGCGCGCCACGGCGGAGTGTCTTCCATTGCGGTCCTGACAGGATACAATCACCCCGAGATTCTTGCAGCCGTGCGACCGGATATCACCGTGCCAGACCTTGGCGTCTTGCGCGGCTTGATGGACCGCCAGCACTCCATCCCTCACCCGATCGCGACGGTTGGCGCGCTCATCCACGACGGACGCGGCCGCATTCTGATCGTGCGCACCCACAAGTGGCGGGACAAATGGGGCATCCCAGGCGGAAAAATCAAACGAGGGGAGCCCTCCCTAGTCGCACTCCACAGGGAAATCCTCGAGGAAACGGCCTTGCTCATTGATGATGTGCACTTTGTTCTATCCCAGGATTGCATCGACTCCCCCGAATTCATGCGTCCCGCGCATTTCATTCTTCTCAATTACATAGCCCGCGCCAAGACGACGGACGTCACACTCAATAAAGAAGCGCAGGAGTTCCACTGGCTCCATCCTGCCGAGGCCCTTACCTTCGATCTCAACCAGCCCACCCGGATTCTCCTGATAGAAGCCATTGAGCGCGAACTCATCCCCCATGCCCAAGATGCACATGCATGACCTCATCATCGGCGACTGCATCGAAATCCGGCGACTCAAAATCCTCACATTGATCGGAGTTCCCGACGAAGAACGCTCCCACCCCCAAACCTTGCTGCTCTCTGTCCGGATGATTCCATCACGGGGTTTCGACGGGCTGGATGATGAAATTTCCCGAACAATCAACTACTACGATGTCGCGCTCGAACTTCAGGCTCTCGCCTCAGCACGCCCCCGTCATCTGATTGAAACGCTTGCCCTCGAAACCGCCCAACATCTTCTCACGAATCACCCACTGCAACGTGTGGACGTTACCATTGAAAAACATATTCTCCCCGATACCGAATGCGTTGCGGTTCATTTGACCCGCGCAAGATAGTTGGCAAAAAGTCACACTCAGTGACCTCGTCACAAGACGCATGGAGAGCCACCAGAGCCTCCCAAACCTTCATTTTGAAGATCGCTCAACAAGCCCTACTATTCCGGTTTTGAAGGAACTGAAGTGTTCTGTTTTCGGACCAGTAGAACTTAACTCTTTTGTCCGGAACAAACCCGACATGCCCACCCTCTATGGGAGATTCGAAATGGAAGCATTTGCTTGCTGCTGCTTCCTCGAAGGGATGACAGGCCGGGCCGAGGAAGGGATCATTGAGTGCGTTGATCAATAGTGTTTGCCGCTGGATGTTAGGAATAAACTGCCGCGAACTGTTTTTCGCCCAGTAGTCGGCTGCACTGGCGAAGCCGTGGATGGGCGCGGTGAAGCGGTCGTCGAACATCTCGAAATTCCGGATGCCGCGAAGATCTGTTAGATCGAGTTGATCGGGGAAACGCCGGTTCTTTTCCCGGATTTTGGAACGCATGGCCCGCAGGAAACGCTCCATGTAGATTTTGTTGGATGAAAGGGCGAGTTGCCGCGATGAACAGGCAAGATCACAAGGCACCGAGAAGACCACGGCCCGACGAATGCGGGATGGCAAACCATCCGGGTCTTCGCCGAGATACTTGAGCGTGAGGTTTCCGCCGAGGCTGAATCCGAGGAGGTCGATGCTTGTTGCAGGATGGGATTCCAAGGCATGAGAAACCACAGCGCGCAGGTCTTCCGTCGCACCACTGTGATACATGCGCCGAAGCCGGTTCGGTTCGTTTCCGCAGCCGCGGAAGTTCCATGCGAGCACATCCCAACCGGCATCGATCAAAGCGGCGGCCATGCCCTGGATGTATCCGGCGCGGGTATTGGCTTCGAGGCCATGGGAGAGGATCGCGAGCCGCTCACTCCCCTTCCCCGACCATTCGAGATCGATGAAATCGCCATCGTCGAGTTCGAGGCGCTCCGTTTGGCGGGTCACATGCGGCGTCCGGCGGAACAGGACCGGATAGATGGTTTGCAAATGCCCGCCACGAAGCCACACCGGCGGCTTGTAGGTGGAATTCTGAACCAGCGGCATGCGCCCAATTAACAGGCGGCCAAGCCTTCAGGCAAACATCGAATCATACTTGTCTCCAAGCTCACCCAACTCCCACCCGCGCATCCCGCTGCGTCCAAAGGAGATTCGCACCTACCGCCGCTCTGCCCCGCATTTTCCTCGGGCCGGTCTTGCGCCTGTGCCCGAAGCGATTCCGGCGTTGCTCAAACTTGGGTTCCTCAATGGCCCGACTCCTCACAACTCCGCTGTCAGTAAAATAACGGATCTTCCATCGCAGCATCTTCCGTAAGAGCCCCGGCCCCTGATTGATGAGCAACTTTGAAACTGGTATCAGGGGGGCAATGAAGCTCTCACTATCGTCACAGGTGTGGACCAACTGAGGCGGCCAATACTTTCTCGGGAAAAATCGCGAGCCGATTCATTTCTTTTCCGGCTTTCGCATCACGTGCATCCAGCGTTTTCAGCAACTCGATAAGTTCCCGCGGCACATCGTCCTGCCCTTTCCAGTGAGAATGAAATGATGACAAGACACACGCGTTGGCCTCCGCAAATTCATTCACGCAGGTTTCATAGTTGGGATTCGTGTCAGGAGTTCGCAACACATCCACCAGCCAATGAGGTTGAAATGTTCTCCTTCTCTCCGCGACAAGCAGTTCACCATGCTCAGGCCCGGCAAGATCTTTCCAAATCAGCGCGGTGTTGATACCTTCGAAATTCATAGGCTCCAGATCGCAAATCACACGCTTCACGTTCGCCAGACTGTGAAGCATCAAACATCTCGTTGGGCAGACTTTAAACTCAGGAGAATAGCAGTCTCTCCAATGGGGCAGAATCGCCCTTTCGCATTCCAGGAGATTCCGTTGTTCGAGAGCCTCTGCTGCGAGCAGCCTAACGGCTAGAGAGGCACAGTCCCGCAACAGATGGTGCAGAAGCCCGGGCAAGTGGGGCGGGTTCATGATGTGCAGTCCCATTACGGAAGCGATCTGCTTGTGCTTCCATCCCGCAGGACTCATACGCCATGAATCATAGGTATTCCCCATTGCGGCGGCGAATAGGAAATCGCAGACAAGCTCCCCCAATGAATCCGAGTGAACTGCACCAACGCCCAAGGCGAGGATGTCCTTCCAATCAAGGGACCCCCTATCCTCCTGCTCTTTGGTCAGTATTCTTTGCCACAGGAGTTCCACCTCACCCTGAACGGCTAGCAATCTAGCCGCTTGGTTGGCGGCCCATCCCATCGAGTCGTTCTCGATTCTCCAAAGCAGCGCATCACGCACATCTTCGTCGGGCCAGTGGCAAAGGTAAACAAGCTGACCAAGCGATCCAAATCTGTGCAACTCGCCGTTCTTTCGGAAGGATTTTTCTATTTTCTTTAAATGGGGTAACACTCTCTCGTCTCCGAGCAATGCCAATGCTTCAAACTGTTCGTTCTTTTCGAAATGATCAGCGAAGTCGCACAGGAGGGGATGTGTCAGCTTTGCGGCTTCGGAGGCGAATTCAGAAGGGTAAATATTTCCAATAAGTTCCGGCTTTACCTTCAAAACCGACAACAACCGCGCAGGAGCCTGTCGCATGAGAAACAGCAGCATGTCCTCTTTAAAGTAGTGTCCCCGACCCAAAAGAGTTCGCTCAACTTCCTGCTCAATACCGGGAATCTTAGCAGCCATCACAATACGCAAAGCTGACATGAACCACGGATCATTGCGAAGCTTCGCCAGCTCACGGACAACCATCTCATTGAAACAGCTTTTGTGGCGATATCTCACTAGAAGTGATTTACCATCCGGCCACCCTACAAAGTGAGTTAGTCTCGCTCTCACGGAGAGGGCGACATAGCGAGGAGGGTGATCATCCGGGGCGATTGACTCCATGATTTCCAAAGAACCTTGCTCCATCAATCGAATGACGTCTGAGGCCCAGCGATCATGTTCATGAACGCCAAGTCTGGGATACCGCTTTGAACGGCGTACCGAATCCGCTAAAGCGGAGCCAACTTGATCCCAATCCAGATGAGTGATCCAGGCGAGGGCTTTATATCGCTCGGATATGGAACCTCTGAGCCATTTAATGAGCTGCGTGAACAAGCCAGGAACCAAAGGCCAGCCGCCGGACGCGGCGAGAGCCGCCTGCCATTGATCCGAAAAATCCGTGCTATGGGCGCAAACTTTGGCAGCTTCAGTCCATAGACTTTCAAGTGCCGGATTGGTTTCTGTGCACATTCCTGCAAATTGCCCGGCAAGCAGAAGTGGGCGATGGTTCCGCAAGTCGTCTTCAGACCAGCCCTCAGGTGCAAGCAGCCATAGCAAGATCGACTCGACCGACGTCGAGTCCACAGCTTGTTCAAAGGCCTGACGACTTTCGGCAACTCCTAGGGACGCAGCTAAGTTACTCAACTCAATTTTTGTCAGTTGCATTTGGAAATTGCATCTGTTGAGACCTCACTCCGTAACATTTGCTTTAGCACCGGATAGATCGTCTTCTGCTGCCCGCCACGAAGCAACACCGGAGGCATGTAGGAGGAATTCTGAACCAGCGGCATGCGCCCAATTAACAGGCCGCCAAGCCTTCAGGCAAACACCGAATCCACTGCGACGCCTTTGCCATCGAGGGTGGCGTAGAAGGGACGTTGTTCGATATCGTATGCAGTCTTCGGGCTGATGCCCATGGCGGTGAAAATCGTGGCGTGGAGATCCATGATGGAAACCGGGGCCTTGATGGCGACGAGCGGACGTTCATCGGCGGTGGCACCGTGGACGTGGCCTTTTTTCATGCCGCCGCCAAACATCAGGACGCTGGATCCCTGGGTGAAATGGCGATGCAGGCCGTAGTGAGAGGGGCTTTCCAGCGTATCGCCTTTGACCGTGGCCTGATCCTTTGCTTTCGAACCGGGGCCGCCTTCCATCATGGCATCGCGGGAGAACTCGCTGGCCACGATCACCAAGGTGCGGTCGAGCAGACCTTTTGCCTCAAGATCCTTGATGAGTTGGGCGATGGGGCGGTCGATTTCCTTGTGCATCTTTTCCACCACCGAGTGACCGTCCTTGTGGGTATCCCATTGGAAAAACGGCACATATTCCGTGGTCACCTCGACAAAGCGCGCGCCGTTTTCCACGAGGCGGCGCGCCAACAAGCAACCTTGGCCGAAGCGGCCGGTGTTGTAGGCTTCGTAGCTTTCTTTCGGTTCCAAGGTGATATCAAATGCATCACGCTCTTTTGAGGAAAGCAGTCGGTGGGCATTGTCGAGCGAGCGCAGCATCGACTCCTGCTGGTGGTCCGACATGTATTCGCGGTGAGGCGAGTGATCCAACAACTTCTTGAGCAGCGCGCGGCGGCTTTGAAAACGCTCGGGCGTCATGCCGGAAGGCGGACGCACGGCGGCGGCGGCCTGATCCGGATAAGGAAGATTCATCGGGCCAAACTCGGTGCCGAAGAATCCAGCGGTGGTGAAGGCCTTGAGCTCCTCGCTTTCGCCAATTCCTTCGAGCCTTTGGCCGATGTTGATGAATGCCGGCATCACCGGATTTTTGGGCCCCAAGACCTTGGACATCCATGCACCGATATGGGGTGCGGCAACGGTTTGCGGCGGCACGTAACCGGTATGCCAGTGATATTGGTGCCGCGAGTGGAGGATGGAACCAAGGTCAGGCTGCACTGCCGAACGGATGAGCGTGCCGCGATCCATGACGGACGCGATGTTTTCCAAGCCTTGGCAAATCTGGATGTTGTCCACAGAAGTGCGGATCGCGGGAAAGGTGCTCAGGATCTTGTCCATTGAGACACCTTTTTCGAAAGGTTGATAGCGTTTCGGATCAAAGGTCTCTGGAGCGGCCATGCCACCTGCCATCCAAAGCAGGATACAGCTGTCGGCAGTGGCCTTGGGATGTTTCACCTCTTCTGCGGACAAGCGCGGAGCCCGCGCCATCCAGGCGGCGGCAGTGCTTGCGGTAAGGGCTTTGAGGAAATCGCGACGATGGTTCATAACGGTGCGGATCAAGGGGTTGGGATCAACGGATGAGTTGGAACTCCGGCAGCAAGAGCACACTCCAAAGAAAATCCTGGATGGCAGCGGCATCGGGATTTTCTGTTA
>JBBARN010000087.1:0-25602 GCA_040399845.1 Luteolibacter sp.
TGTTTTTCCACGGCGTCTCCGGTTTTGAATCCCCCTTATGGCCCGGGTCGATGAAGATCCCGATGACCGGCGGCATGTCGCCTGCGGCGATGAGATTGTCGAACACGGTGGTGACGCGGAACTCGCCTTTGGGATTCACATAGGTGTGTCCGTCCTGAAACACCATGACGGCCGTTTCCTTTTTCGGGTCGTATTGCGCCGGGATGTAGAGGTGTATACGGCGTTTCGTGCCTTCAAACACCTTGGAATCGCTGAAGACAAAGTCAGTAACCTTGCCTTTGGGAACACCCGCTTTTACCATCGAATCGGCCCCGAAAGTAGGTTCCGGCATTTCCGGAAGGGATAACTTGGGGGAAATTTCATCGGCAACCAGCACGCCGGTCAGCAGGAGGGGAATCGCGGTGAGGGTTTTTAACATGAGGCGAGAACGTCCGAATGGTGGCGGGAACTTACAAATCAGAGGAAAGGTTTGTTGCCAAAGTCATTTTCAGCCTCGACGGCGACATCGACGGACTTATCCGCATCTCGCAACGCAGCGATCTTCCTCCACAACAAGGACACTTATGGAACCAGCACGCATCGCGGCGCATCACCCGTTCAGCCCATCGCCACGGCTTGGGAGCTCATGCGGTCCATGCCGTCCCAGCCGCCGGTGGAATCGAGTTCCTGTTTCCCTTGTTTGCCACGGACGCCGAGCCAGCGGTGGCTTTGCCATTTGGTGAACCAGCGGGTGATGGCTTCCTCGCTGGGGGCGGGTTCCGGCAGGGTGTCGAGGAAACGGGCGAGGTGGATGCCTTGTTGGAGGGATTCGAGTAGCGGGACTTCTGCGGTTTCCAAGCGTTCGTGATGGCTGCGGCCCGAGCTGCCGCGCCAGACGGCGAGGTGAATTGGTTCCGGCACGGTGGTGGCGGCGGGGGTGAAATCCTCCCATTCCCAACAGAGGTCGGCGGGGACCGGAAGGTGGAGGAGGATGACGTGGTCCTGGAGTTCGATGATTTGATCTTCGAGTTCGTGTGGCTCGGGGATGGCGGATTGGGCTCGCTCGAAGGCTTCCATGCACGCGTATTCGATGCGGGCGATGCTGCCAAACCAGAGACGTTGTGTTTCATCGAGCAGCGGGGATTTTTCGATGTGGGAGGAAAATGCTTCGCCGAGGTGGCGGAGCGTGAAGCTCTGGGACGGGCGATCTAACAGATAGTCTTCGATGAGGTTCCAGAAGAGTTCATCACCAGTCATGCGGCGCAGGGTGGGGAAATCTTCGGCGAGGGAATCGAGAATGCGGAACCAATACTGGCGGTGGTAGAGTTCCAGCCGCTCGGCCGATGTGAGAGACGGGCCGGGTTTGATGATCTCGTCCGCGATGCGAAAAAATTCCGGCGAGTGTCCTTCATCAGTAGCCGCAAGCTCGGTGGAGTTCCGGCTGGAACCGCGCAGCGGAAGCAGCAGGGCCTTGAAAAACTCACGCTGGATGTGGTCAAGGTTCGACATCGTTTCCTCCTTCCTCACGGGCGGACCATTGCCGCCAGTTCTCGGATTTTTTGGCTTCGGTCCACACTTCCTCGAAGGAGGGAATGCTGGCGTCCCACTCGAGCAGGGTGGCCGTGGGGCCGCAGCGTTCAATGGCGCGGGCATAGAGTTTCCAAACGGGGTCGATGACCGGGTGGTCGTGGGTGTCGATGATGAAACGCTGGTAGCGCGAGTGGCCGGCGATGTGAATCTGGGCGACGCGTTCGGCGGGAACGAAGTTGACGTAGTCGAGAGGATCGAAGCCGTGGTTCACGGAGGAGACGAAGATGTTGTTCACATCGAGCAGGATTCCCACATCGGCAGCCTCGACCACTTCGGATAGAAACTCCCACTCGGTCATCTCGTCGTCGTTGAACTCGGCGTAGCTGCTGACGTTTTCCATGGCGAGAGGCACTTCGAGGAAGTCCTGTGCGATGCGGAGGTTCTCGGCGGTTTTTCTAACAGCCTCGAAGGTATAAGGAAGTGGCAGGAGGTCGTGGCTCATGCTGCCGTCCACGCTTCCCCAGCAGAGATGGTCGGAAATCCAAGGGGTTTTGGTGCGTTTCACCAGATCCTTGAGGCGGCGGAGGTGGTCCATGTCGAGTCCGTGGACACCGCCCGGATAGAGGCCGACGCCGTGTTGCACGACCTGGTATTGCTCGAGGATGGTATCGAGCACAGCGAGTGGGCGCCCGCCGCGGACCATGAAGTTTTCCGAGATGATCTCGAACCAATCGACGGCGGGTTTCTCGCCGAGGATGTGGTCGTAGTGAGGCACGCGCAGGCCGATGCCGGTGCCGAGCGTGACGCCTCCTGTGAATCTGGGATGGGGCATGGCTTCAATCGGGGTTGGCGGCGGTGTCCTTCAGCTTGGCGCGCAGGCTGGCGAGGAATTCCGGATCGGGTTGGCGGGATTCGTTTTCCGTGACGGATGCACGGACAAGGGCGCGGACGGATTGCATTTGCCTGACGACCTTGCGGCACATGCCGCAGAGGCAGAAATGGATGATCTGCCTCATCCGTTCGCCGAAGCTGAGGCGGCGGTCCATCGAGAGGACCGTGAGCTCCGAGAAGTGACTGCATGACAGATGCAGCTTGTTGAGTCCGGGGCCTAACAGCGCGTGGCTGCGGCAGTAAGATTCCGGTGCGGGTGGTAGCTTGGTTTTCATCGATTCAACGATTCCTGTAGGCAGAGGCGCAGTGCCTGGCGGGCACGGGTGAGCATGACGGCGGCGCTGCCTTCGGTGACGCCGGCGAGTTTCGCGGCTTCCGCGACGGGAAGTTCGTCCACTTCACGTGCGGCGAAAAGCAGGTGGAGACGCGGCGGGAGCTTTTCGATGCAATGGGCGATCCATTTGCGCAGGTCTGTGTTTTGCGCGGCTTTGGCGGGGGATTGGTTGAGCGTGCCCATGCCGTGATTGGGGTCGATGGTCCAATCGCCGTTTTCGTTGTAGAGGGCATCGAGGGATTGGAAGCAGGCGTCGTTTTCCTCGATGGAAACGGAGGGTCTGCGGGCGGTGGAGCGGTGATGATCGAGGATCTTGTGGCGCAGGATGCCGGTGAGCCATGTGAGCAGCGGCGAGTCTGCCTGATAGGAGCCTTGGGATTTCCATGCGGCGACGAGGGCGTCTTGAACGAGATCCTGGGCGAGGTGGTGATCCCTGAGCCGCGCGTAGGCAAACCCATAAAGTGCCGGAGCGTGCTCCATGAGGGACTCGATGACGAAGTTGCAGGATTCCGGGTTCACGGTGTGGTTTTATCCGCAGGAAGGAATGTTTCAAAGTATGGCTTGAGAAGGCGATCCACGGAGATGGAACCCGCGCCGAAGGCCATGGTGACGAGTGCGGCCATCAGGAAAGGGAAAGGAGCCTGGTCGGTGAAGTCGGAAAGCGAGGCGAATCCTTCTCGATGGGCGGTGAGGTAGGCGACGACCATGGTGAAGGCGAGCGGTGCGGAGATGAAGCGCGTGCCAAGTCCGAAGAGAAGGAGAAGCCCACCGATCATTTCAGTGCCGCCTGCGAGCATGGCCTGGA
Organism: Luteolibacter sp.; assembly: GCA_040399845.1. Lineage (GTDB taxonomy): Bacteria > Verrucomicrobiota > Verrucomicrobiia > Verrucomicrobiales > Akkermansiaceae > Luteolibacter. The sequence continues at coordinate 3,540 of JBBARN010000087.1, forward strand.
ACTTGGGAAGAGGGATGTGGAGTGAATCGAAAAACCGCGTGGTTTTCTCCAGATTCATGAGCTTGCCCTTGCCGGTGAGGAAAAAGCCCCAGCCGATGGTGATGCGGACGAAAAGTAGGACGGCGGATTGCAGATGGGGAACCGCAGCCAGCACGGCGTTGGGGATTGAGGCTTTCATGAAAGAAGGATTGGGGATGGGGTTGAAAAAGAGGGTGCGCCACGGCAACCACGGTCGCAGCGCACCCGGGCGGTGTCTTAGAGAATCTCACCTTCCTTCTTCTTGCCATTGCAGCCGTCCTTGCCTTTGCAACCATCCTTGCCTTTGCAACCTTCCTTCTCCTCGGCGGTCACGGAGGAGCTGAGCAATTCCTTCTTTTTGCCGTCGCAACCGTCTTTGCCTTTGCATCCGTCCTTGCCCTTGCAGCCTTCCTTCTCCTCGGCGGGAAGCATGCTTCCGGTCGGGTAATTGTGGGCGGCGATTGCGCTGGCGCTGAGAAGTCCAAGAACGGCGGCGGTCATCAATTTGCTGTGTTTCATTTCAGTATCGGGTTGGTTTGGTGTTGGTTTGAGGCACCCATGATTGCGGGTGACACAGGTGAGTCGCCGCCAAGTGGCAAACCCTTAACAAAAAACTTCGGAAATTTTTCCTCTGGGGTTTCCGGGGCGCGCCTGCCGCCGCAAGCAAACTGCTGACTGTCTAGCGCCAAGCGGCAACACGCCGCTCACTCCGGTTACCGCGCTTGTGGAACGCCGCTCCAACTAACGGCCCCATTTCCGCGCCACCGGATCGAATTTCATCACATCAATATTCTTCCGGAGATATGCTAACAAATCCGCATGTTCTCCGGCGACCAGGCCCTTGAGTTGTTCCATCTCCCACTTCTTTCCCCGCGCTGCCTGTTCCGCTGTTTGGCGGAATGCGGAAAAATCTCCTTCTTGGGCAGCCCACAGGGCGGGTTGCCAGAATTCACCGTAGGGTTGGAGCCAGTTATTGGTATATTTTTTTCGCTTCCATAGTTCCTTGGCAAATGCCGGCCAATCGAATCCAGGCTGACTTCGCAGTGCGGATTCAACATCAGTCAGACCGGACTTCAGTTGCAGCGCGATCACTGACAGATCTCCGGCCAGCGACGGATCTTTCTCAGAGGCTAGGGCGATCACCGCATCCTTGCCCATCGGAATGCGTTCCTTCGCGAGTTGCCTGAGCACCGGCAGCGCCTCTGCGGTCCAATTTTTTTCCGTAAAAACACGGATCAAGCGGGGATCGGAACGAAGGCGTTCGAGCAGGAAGGGAAGATCGTTCCGTGTGGCGCGATTCTTCAGAAAAGGCAGGGCGGTTTTCTCCCAAACTGCATCCGACCATGGAAATTGGGTAAACAACTCAGCGATGGAGGTCGGCGAAAATCGGAAAACCTCTTCCCGCCCGCCACGGGCTCTTGCCCGTGTTGGATCGATGGGCAAGCGCGGAAGATTCCAATCCGGCTCAAAGAAAAAGAGCTCCAATCCATGGGTAAGATCACGGGGATTTCCCTCGAACTCCGGCAGGGAAAGCGGTGAAACAAAGTCCCCGGAAAAACGCCATTCGGTCGCCGGAAAAAATGGCAAAGGCTTACCGGGAGACGAGGTGGCGATTCTCTCGCAGGTCGCGTAGGTGCCATCGGCATATCTGATTACGGCGATGGAACCATTCAGTCGGTTCACCATTTTTGAATCCAAGACCAAGGCACGCAACTTAACGATGGAGCGGCTACCTTGGAGGTCGGCAAACGCGGTCCTCAGTGCAATGCCCGGTGGTGACACATCCGGAGCGAGAGAGAACCTGGCCAACAAGCGCACCGCTGGCAAATCCTCACCTTCTGCCGGATCATTCCAGACCCCGATGAAATCCGTGGCATCGGCCAACTCATGCTGGATGCCTTGCGCCAACAACCTGGGAGCGTTGTCCCCTGAATTCTCATAGTAGTTATCCCGTTTCCCGAAGGATGCCCCCATCAAGGCGATGATCGGCAGGAGAATCAAAGCGAGTGCGGCCCAGACGGCCGTTCGCGATCGCCCATCGACGGCTTGCAGGATGAGCAGGCCGAACAACTTGAGCGGCAGCACGAAGCATGAAAACCAGATGAACATCTGCCATAACAAGGATCCTGAGCCGAATTCCCTCCAGACCGCAACGCCTTCGAACATGCGATGATAGACGATGGCCCGAAGGACCACCGGAGCCATGACAACGGCCACGGCAAGCACCAGTGGCAAACCATGCCTGACTCCACTGGGAAACGGCCGTGCCCGCCACCCGCCGCTGGTCTGGAATCCATCTTCCGCAAGCACCAGCCGCACGGTGATCCATGCGAGTGCGACGATTTCCAGCACCGCCATCGCAGACATCACCCAAGAAGGTGCATTCCGCGCTAGCAAGATGCTGTTAGAAACAGAGATGAGCCAAAACACCGCGATTTCCCAACCGAAACGGGACCAGTAATGACGGAGGGTGAGCGTGATCATGGGAGTGGTTTCCAAATGCGGAGCAGTGGGTCGTAATCGAACGAGGCATTGGATTTGTCGCGGAGCCAATCCACAAGTAGCTTGGGTCCCCTGAATTCGGGAATGGAGATGATATATCCAAGATCGCGGGATAACACATACTCCGCCTTGTCGCCGCCGGATTTGTAGAGATTGAGTATGGTTTCGAGCGCTTGGCCATCTCCCCGTTTTGCGGCGTAAAGGAATGGGCCGTAGGGTGCTTGCACATAAGAACCGAATCTTGCCTTGAGCTGAGAAGGATTCACTTCGCGAGTTGCCTTGGTGATGGCCTCGCCCAGCAGTGGCTCGATGCCTGGCAGCAATCGGAGAAGCTCGTAAGTTTCCCGCTCAGGCCGCTCCAGAAAGCGGGAAATCAGTTCCGGATAGGTGGACGGATCCTCCATTGCCATCACTGCTGCGGATTGCCAGAGATGTCCTTCGTCAAAACGACGCAGAATGACAGGACCGGCCCCGCCCAACCAGCCCCGCTCCATCGCGACGCTCGCAAGCCGTTCCGGGCGTTCCAGCGAGTCAATCTTTCCGATCACTTCGTCCCGCAGCGACTCCGGCGTTCCCAATCGCAATCCTTCGGCGACCGAAAGCTGGTCGCCTGCCTTCGCCATCAACCCAGCAAAGCGCGGGGCATAAGATGCGAGATCCCGCTGCGCGCCCGAACGATACTCATAAACCGACGCCGGGATGCGCATCCAGCGAGCGAATTCCTTGCGGCTGCATGTCTGCGGATCGGGCCGCTGGGAAAACCATTCACGGCGGTAAACGGTCTCATCGACCGGATAGCGGTGCATCAATGCGTAGTCCAATCCATTCCCCGTCCGCCATGGCCGGAATTGAGCTTTCGCAGTGGTTTGGAACCGCGCTACTGGCACCGGTTTGAGTAAAACCAACCGGAGTCCTGTGAGGTCAAAGTTCTCACCGGTTTGGTTGATGGGCGCAAGAACCTGGCGCTCCTTGCCCGCACCGGAAAACACGGGGCCTGAAGCGTTCGAGAGCCGGTTGCTTGCCTCTAGGTTGATACCGCTGGCGGGCAAGATGAAATAAAGCCGGTATTGGGAAATCGGCAAACGATCCCAGCGAACTTGATCAGGATCCTTCGATACGCCAAGCGCCGGATAGGTCACCATGACATCGGCCAATAATTCACCATTGTCTGGAGGAAGTTGCCTCACGTGCCAAGTCAGGTTTCCTGCCTGAATCTTCACCCGTGAGTCACGCAACGGAACATCCCACACCTTTTCATATCGGAAAACCGTGCCCGTAAAATCCATGTTCAGGTCCGCGACACGATCCGGTAAAATTAAAGTGATCGTAGGAAGTTCGGCATGACCAAGCACGACGGAACTGGATTCCACAAAGCGCGAAAATCGTGCGGAATTCGTGTTCCCCGGCAGCGCTGCCATCGCAGCAATATCATCACCAATGGCATAGCTTCCCGGATCGAAATAGCCTTCATTACCAAGCAAGAGCGGATCCAGTTCTTTTCGAATGGTGGTGATGCGTTTGCCATCCTGGGAAATCCAGCCGGAGGTCGGCTTCCAACTGACAGCGCAACCAGGCGGGCATTTCAATGACTGCAAATCGGCCAAGATCAGAAGTGACGAACCTCGGGCGGATTTGGATTCATTTGTCATTTGAATTTGCACATGGCGAAGCTTGGGACGGATCGAATCCGTGACGATGGAAGGGTCTGTTTTGATATGGACGTCCGCAGGGGGCAGCAGGATAGCAGGAATGCCGGCCAAAATAATCAAGGACACTGCAACCGCCACTTTCCATGGTCTGCTCAGGTGACGGCGGGAGGTAGGAAACAACAAAGCGAGCAGTGCAATGGCCATAGCACCGATCAGCCATTCCCTAGGTCCGGCCGGAAGCAGTGGCAGAACCGGATAACCGTGGACCATGGCTTCAAGCGGTCGATAGAACTCCGCGATGAATCCCACCGCGCTGGCAAGTGCCGCGCAGCCCGCAAGCAGAAGCCAAGGTGAAGGCAGCCAGGCGCCAAGCGCCGCTGCCACTCCTAACAACATCCACACGCTCAGCGCGTGGGAACTCACTGCCATTGCAGCGACTCCAGGTGAAAATCCATGCAACAGGAGATTCACAAACGCCAACAGCCATAGCGGGAGAACCATCAAAAACAACAGGGACGAGGACATCGCAGACAATCGTTCGCGAGCGCGGACCGGAGTGACTGCTTGTTTGATCCATTGTGCACCCAGCATGCTTGCGAGAATCAGCGCAAGGATCGTGGAAACGATTTCCAATAAGAATATCGGGATATGTGTCGAACTGGATACAATGGAATCGTCCATGAAAGGTTGAAGTCTTCCATTCCAGCCATAACTCATCCATTGGAGCATTCGAAAATCTTCAGGCCCTTGGAACCACCATGGTAGAGCGGCAAAGGTCAACAAAGCCCATAGACCGATGACCGGGCGCCTGATGCGCTGCCAGTCGGTTTTCAACAAATGAAGAACGATGCGGAAATTCATGGCGTGAAAAGAGTTAGACTCCGGCGTCGGCACGCCCGCTTCGCACGAGTGTCACAAAAAGCTCGCGCAGAGTTAAGGGATGGACATCGGCTGGCTGGCAGCCGGGAAAAAGCCTAACGCTGGTTTCTACGAAGCTTTGCGGATCGTAGGCGGTATCGGTGAATCGCAGCACACGCCCGGCAGATTGGGGTGCGATCCATGTTGCAGGAAAATGCGGCAGCGCACCAAAATCCGGCGGCAGAAGGATTTCCACGCGGCGGTGGCGGGCGAGCAGAGGCTCGGTATCCTCATCCAACAAGACGGCACCGTGATTGAGCAGCACCACATGATCGGCAAGGCGATCCACTTCCTCGATATCGTGAGAAGACAGCACAACCGAAAAACCCTCACTTCCGGCCAACTCCAACAAACCCGTGATGAACTCGTCGCGCACCAGCGGATCGAGTCCGGAGAATGGTTCGTCGAGCACTAACAATTCCGGCCGATAGGCAAGCGCGGCTATGAGTGCGGCCTTCATGCGCTGACCTCGCGAGAGATGTTTGAGTTTACGATCCCCGGGCAAGGCGAACTGCTGGCGCAGTGCACGTTCGAGATCGGCGTCCCATTTCGGATAGAGCGGGCGGCACCATCCGAGGAATTGATCGACTGTCATCCAGTCCGGCAGCTCCATGCCCTCGGCAACGTAGCCGATGCGCGCGAGTTGCGTCGGACCGAGCTTGCGCGAATCGACGCCAAGGATTTCCACATGACCGGTGGAAGGGCGCAGCAGGTTGAGCGCGATCTTCAGGGCAGTGGATTTTCCCGCACCGTTCGGCCCCAGGAGCGCGGTGATCGACCCGGCGGGCACGCGAAACGAAGCATGCCGCAAGGCCCATGAACGGGGAAAGCGGCGGCAAACCTGATGGAATTCGAGGAGGGATTTCATGACTGTGACGGTTTCTCGGACAAGGTTTTGCGGAGAGCTTCCAGAGTTTCCTCGGGAGTGAGTCCCAATAACGACGCTTGCCGGATCAGATCGCGACAGGCGGGTGCGAGTTGGGCAGCAAGTTGTCCGCGCGAGGCTCCCGCCGGTTTCACCACCACCATCCCGGCACCCGGCCGGGTGGCAAGAAATCCGGCATCCCGCAATTCCATCACCGCCTTGTGGGCCGTCGTGGGTGAGATTCTCAGCTCCTGCGCCAGAACGCGGACGGAAGGAAACTTTTCACCAGCCGCCATTTCGCCCGTCAGCACAGCACGCTGCACCGCCTTCACCAGTTGGTCGGACACCGGCACGCCATCGAGAAGTTGGAAGCGAAAGGGAAGCATGGCTGGGTTGACTTCGTGCCAACTGTGCCAGTATGACTGTTACAGTTTGAAGCGAATGGCAAGGGTTATTTTGAAATCCTTCAAGGCAACTCGACAGCGTCATCCAGGTGGACAAGGTCGAGCGCCTCACACCAAAGTTTACTCCAGCAAAAGCAATATGGCGGTTTGGTGCCTTCTTCCGCTGATCACGCTCACTCTGTCTGGCGACAATGAAATTGCCACCAAAGTTAAGGGAGTGACTGCGGAATTGATGAAAAAAGCACTCCTTGGAAAATCATCAAACATGAGAGTTAATTGCCAACAATTCCGCATCGAAAGAACCGTTTCGAATCGTTTTTGTCGGGAAGGTGGAAACGCAATCGAATGTTGCCGGTGCCGGCATCGGTGGCATCGAGGAATTCGAGAGGCAAAAACGACCATGACGTGAGATTTCGCGAGGTCGATGGAGCTAGACTGAAATCATCGCGATCAGTTGCGACGGTCATGCTGTAAACGACCTCGCGGTTCGTGAGGCCGAGTCCCGTAAGGTCCTCGAACGATAGTTTGGCATCGGGGCGGGAGACCGCATTGAGGCCGTTGGTTCCAAAAACATATTCCATGGCGTTCCTTGCACCATCGCCATCGCCGTCGCCATTCAGGTCGGCAAGAAGCGGGTTGCTGCCGGCCCAGTCGGCGTAGGTGATGCCTGGGCGGGTTCCTTGGACGCTGAGATTCGCACCGAGGCTGCTGACCACTGAAGGGTTGCTGGCGGCAACGTCCCTCACTTCATAGCGGAACGATGAGAGGTCGTAGAGGTCCTTGTCGCCATTGCTGTCGATGAGCCGCCAGCCGCTCGTGCGGATGGAAGTCATCGTCCCATAACGCGAATAGGCGTGGTTCTTTCCGGGGGCGAAAGGATTTCGCAGCATCGGCACCAACGAGGAACCCACAGTCGAGGCCGGCGGCGTGAGTCCGCAGAGCTCGGCGAGGGTCGGATAGATGTCAACGGTTTCAACCACGCCCTCGGCCGGGACACCGGCAAACGCTTCGGGGCGATCACTTGCGGGCGGGCGGATGATCAGCGGGGACTCGAGAGCGCGTTCGAGGACTGTGTGCTTGCCGATGCTGCCGTAGTCGTTTAGACGCCAGCCGTGGTCACCCCAGAGAACGACGACCGTATTGTCGGCGAGGCCGAGGGTATCGAGCTCGGCGAGCACCTTGCCAACCTGCGCATCCATGTAGGAGACGCAGGCGAAATAGGCATGGCGCAATTTCGCACGGTCGCTTGAGTTGGTGTAGCCACCGATTTCGCTGGAATTGGAGGTGGTGGCGGAGTTGGCCCCGACGGGTGCACTAGCCGGGATCGGACCGGGCAGGGTCGCAGGATTGTAGAGATCGAAGTAGGCCTTGGGCGCGTTGAACGGGAGGTGCGGTTTGAAAAACCCGACAGCGAGGCAGAAACGGGTGCCGTCGTCTGCGAATTCCCGCAACTTCTCGATGGCGGCATCCGCCATCTGGCCGTCCGGATAGGCATTGTCGGGAAGGCTTTGTCCTGCCTCATCGACTCCGCTTTCCCACGCCGAAGTGGCCCCTGACACCCGCCCGGTGCCCGCAGCATAGGCGAAGAGTGGGTAGCGCTGGGCACCCCACTTGTCGTGGTCGAAGAGGATCTCGTCCCAAGAAAACCGCATGTCGGCAACAGTGGCGGAACTCCGCCCGATGTCGTAAACGGTGGGAAAGTTCCAGCGAAAGCCATCCGGCTCGTGGCTGACCTTGCCGAGTGAGACCGTGTGCCAACCGTTGCGGCGAAGCAGGTCGGCCCAACTTTCCGGTTGAGCAGGCAAACTGGCGGGCATGCCGACTTCAAAGGCATTGTTGGCGTCGGTGGCCGTGGTTGGGCGAAGGCCGGTGAGCATCGCGTAACGCGAGGCTCCGCAGGTCGGCACCGAGACGTAGTGGTTGCGGAACAGGCGGCCCTGGCTGGCGAGCGAATCGATGTTCGGCGTGACCATGTAACTTTCGCCGTAGCAGCCAAGTTGCGGCCGCAGGTCATCGACTGCGATGAAGAGAACGTTGGGTGGGGCGGCCGACGCGATGGTGGCACCGAACAGAAGCAGGAGGAATTTCATGGGTTTGCCTGGAAGAGTTCGAATCCGTTCAGGAGCAGGTAGCTGTCACTGCTGTTCGCCTGTGTGGCACGCAGTTCGATGGTGAGCGGGCCAGCACCGTTGTGGGCGAAGCCGAAGGAAAGCGCCGGGATCTGGTTGTTGTTGATGAAGGTGGTGTTGAGGCCACTGGGCCCGAGGACTGTCGGTTGCACGCTTGCCTTCACCGTGCCGCCGATCTTTGCCTGAATCGTGTTGGGCGTGGTGGTGGCAGTCCCCTGTGCGAAGCCGAACCCGCTACCAGTGAAGGTGTCGAGGTGATAGGAGCGGAAAAGGTAGTTTCCGGCAGGCAGACCGGTGATGGTGAGATCCATGGCCCCACGGCGGGTGGCGATAAAATCGGCGACGAGATAGGAAAGCGAGATGTCACCGCCAGGGATCGACCGCGTGCTGTCGCCGTTGGCCCCGCGGAACTCGAACTTCGCGGCATCCGGCTGGGAAATCGTGAGCTGCCGTGCCCCGAACGTCTTCGCGTAGGATGAAGCGTTCGCGGTCTGGTTGGTTGCCGAGCCGGAAATGAATCGGAAAAGCGATTGGCTTGGAGAACCAACAACATCGTCGCGGTTGAAGTCGATCCCGAGAACCCGAGGGCCGGGGCTACCGGGGGAAACGCTGGATCCTGTGACGGAATACTGGGCATTGGAAATCGATAACTGGTCGAGATCTCCTGACGCAGTCGTCTGCATGCCCACGGCGTTGTAGGTGAACAGGGAAGTGGCAATATTCGACGCGGTATAGGTCTCGCTGTAGTTGTTGGGACCACCCACCACGCTGGAAACCAGGTCCACCGTGGTCTCCGAATCACGGGTGATCGTCATCGTCCAGAGGTAAGAAGTGGCAGAATTGGCGCTGAAAATGCCACCGGAGTATGCCTTGCTTGCATTCAGATCGACAGGGTTGTTAGGCAATGATGTCGAGATACTCATGTAATTGCCGACGGTATTGGCCCGCCACAACTCACCACTTACCGATCCCGTGTTGACCACATGCAGCCAGCCGCCCCCCCAGTCATCTATTGATGGCACAACAAACCTGCCGGCATCATTCAACACGGCGAAACGGTAAGAGCTCCCCCCGGTGGCCAAACCTCCAGTGAACTTGACCAACGCGGAAACGGTCAGTGTCTGTCCCACTTCGAGAGTGACCGACTCCGGCGCTGTCTGGGTACCAAACCTCCCGGCGACGCCGACACCATCCATCGGGTTGGATGTGCTGGAAGGAGTTCCAAATGCCGGACTGTCTGTGGCCAAGCCAGAATTGGGTACACCTGCCACCGTCAAGGGGGACAACGCAAACAACACCTTCCAGTTTGCAATGGGAGCCGGCAACACTCGGCCGCGGGTGTCGCCACTGTTGGAAAAACTGCCCTGCGTGGCGTTCAGGTTGCCACTCATGAGCACCGCGAGGATTAGGAGGATCAGGACACTTACTCTACGGATGTTCATGATCCTGGATCTGTTTGGATTTGGGTTTGGGTTTTCGGGGGCTGAATGTCGAACCGGAGATCCATGCCAAATCAATTTCGACGGCGGTGCAGCAGGGAGAGCCGGTCCAGGCTGCCGAATAGCGTGGAGGAAGGTCCGAAGCAAAAGATGATGTTGTTGAATTGGAATGTGTCCATATCCAAGTTTCCCCCAAATCAGGAAATCAGGAAAACCACCCGATTCAGAGTATGGCCAATCCAACAATCTCGGCGCGATCAAGCGCTTATGAAAACTCGCGAAGAAGAAATGCCTGACCAACAGATACCACCGAGATTTCGCCAGCTTCCAAGCCCATCGACCAGTGCCTCGACGAATTCGAAGGCACGCCCAAATCTGAGCTAGAAAGTCTCTTGACTCTCAACTTTCAATTCTTTCCAAACCACAATTCCTGATGCGCGGCAGTATTGTGGCTTGATGAGCGCCATCCTCGATGGATTCAGAATTCCCAAGCTTTGACCAAGGGGCCATTTTGTCGTGAGAGCCTGATCCAGTCGATCCTGACTTCTTTCGCGTCGATGCCGCTTACGAGCCACAGGCTCTTGATTTGGGATCTCGTGGTGAAATCCAGGCTGTAAACATGCCATCCAGGAACTTTATTGATAGGAAACTCGATTTTACGATTTTTCGATCGCTCCGCTGAAGTCGAGGTGGACCAATAGAGAATTCCCCTGTCCGCTGGACCAAGCGTTCTCATCTGGATTTTCAGCGTGAGTTTTCCGCCAGTCTTTTCCGGGGCATTCCGCAGGTGCAGCATTGGCCGTCCTTTTTCGTTCGTCACGGTCGCCAAGCCTGCATTCGAGGTGAGCGCCGTCCCTTGGGTCGCTTGCCAGTCCTTGAATCCGCGCCAGTTGGGATTGGATTTCGGTAAGACGGCATCGGTATCCCGCAGAAACCCGTCGATCAGACCATTAAGCCTCCGGGTTATTCTCGGAGCTTGATTCACCAAGTTCACGGTTTCGCCCGGATCACTGGAGAGATCGTATAGTTCAAGGCGATCACTGGCGTCCTCATTATCGGCAAAAAATCGGATGAGCTTGAAATCTCCCTTTCTCACCGAGGTGGAAGGTGCCCAGCCGGGGTTGATATCGTTGCCTCCGCCGTGGGGCCAATGGCAGAACACTGTGTCCCTTACCTCGACTCCATCGCGCAGGGCCTTCACTTGGCTGATGCCATCAATTGGCTGGGCGGGTGCTGGCGCCCCCAGCATTTCAAGCAGAGTGGGATAGAAGTCCATGGACTGGAACATGGCCCCTGACGTAGTTCCCGGTTTGATTACCCCCGGCCAGACAACGATTCCCGGCACCCTCGTTCCACCCTCATAGATGGTTCCCTTCCCGCCTCTCAATGGTCCGTTGTGGGTTGGCGGGCTCGAAAAGCCGTATTGCATCATGGTATCCCGATCAAGAAAATCCGTGCCACCGTTGTCGCTGTAGAAGACAATCACGGTGCGGTCCGCAATTCCAAGTTCCTCAAGATTGCGGACCAACGTGCCCACTGCATCGTCAAGGCTGCGCAGCATTGCAGCATGAACCGGGTTCCGTTGAGGATTGTTCGGATCCGCGATCTTGCTGAACCAATTCACGTAATCGGGTTTACCCACCCATGGACCATGGACGCTGAATGCCCAATAATTCAGAAAAAACGGTTCGTCCTTATGCTCACGCATCCACGCAACTGCCTCTTGAGCCATGCGATCCTCGATGTGTTCGCCAGGGACCTGTTTCACGTTGGGCGCGTAAAGCCACGGCGAAAAATAGCTAGTCGGCCCGCCCGGTCCCGCCGCTGCTGTGTTCGGCCAGTCGGATTCAAATCCATGTTCGAGCGCACTGTAGGGCTTGGCACCGAGGTGCCATTTCCCGAAGTGGCCAGTCCGGTATCCGGAGTCTCTCAGTACTTCGGCGAGAGTCGTGTAGCGGGTATCCAGACGGGTCACGCCGTTGGCCGGCAGAACCTTCTCTTCACTGGTAGGAAGGAGCCCCTTTTTAAAATTGACCGTAGGAAAGTGGCATGACGGATCGGTAATGCCGATACGCGCCGGATGCAGCCCTGTCAGAATGCTGCTGCGGGTGGGCGAACAGGATGGGTTGTTCGTATAGGCTTGGGTAAGCCTGACTCCACGGGCAGCAAGCGAGTTGATATTCGGAGTATCGTGGAAAGCGCTGCCGTAGCAGCCCAAATCGTACGCACCGACATCGTCGGCCAGAATGAAGATCACGTTGGGCTTTTGCGCAAGCACCTGTCCCGCGTGAACAGGACACGCGGTGGCTAAAAGCGAGCCGATGGCACCACAAAACAGGCCAAAGGTGAGACAGCGGCTTAAGGCCGTTCCCTCTTGATCTCTTTTTCTTTTCATGTCGTTTGGGCTGTTAGTCATATGCTGAATTGCTTGAGATTCCTTAAAAACCTGAACAGCTACGTTGACGTTCTGAAGTGAATCAGTGCCCGTAGCACGCTGGTTTCGAAGGGGGGCGATTCGGCATGGTGATTTTAATTCGTGGGGAACGTAGCCCCTCCGATGGCTTTGCCAAGATTTCTTTTGGCAGATTTCTTTGTGTCTTCGTCGTCCAAAACGTAACCCAGAACTGTTCGGCATGCTCTTTACTGGCTACTGACCGATTGAGTTGTTCACTGTGAGAAAATCATCACTGATACTGCCAGATCATTTCCGATCTCCTGTGGGTGTGCCGCGCCAAGGAAAAGAGCGATGACAAGAAAGCTCAATGTTGGAGGATTCAGCGCTTGCCTGGCGGGCAGCGTGCGCGGTGCCCACGGATGAAGCGGAGATCCCGGATTGACGCCCCCATGTGAGGCATGTTCATTCGCGCAAGCGATGTCGCAGCCACCACCTCAGAGCAAATCCCTGATCATGACGCCGCATGCGGCGCTGAAGCAGTATTTTGGCTTTTCCGGGTTTCTCGATGGTCAGGAGGAGGTGATTTCCGAGATTGTATCCGGCCGGGATGGATTGGTGGTAATGCCGACCGGTGGCGGCAAGTCGCTTTGTTTTCAAGTTCCTGCGCTTTGTTTTGGCGGGGTAACGCTGGTGATTTCCCCCTTGATCGCCTTGATGAAGGATCAAGTGGACGCGTTGCTGGCGCGTGGGATCGAGGCGGCGGTAATCAATTCCACTCTTTCGTGGCCGGAGCAAAAGGAACGGCTCGATGGCATGCGGAGTGGGAAATACAAACTTGTTTATGTGGCACCGGAGCGGTTTCGGGCGGAGAGTTTTCTCAATGCTCTTCAGGGGATCGAGATCTCGCTCTTTGCCGTGGATGAGGCCCACTGCCTCAGCCAGTGGGGCCACGACTTCCGACCGGACTACCTGCGACTCGGCAAGGCCTTGCAAAAGATCGGCAGCCCCCAGTGCGTGGCCCTCACCGCCACGGCCACCCCGATCGTCCGCGATGACATCTCCAAGGTCTTGGGGCTGAGGGATGCGTTTGAACGCGTTAGTGGATTCTCGCGTCCCAATCTCTCGCTGGGCATCAGCGCGGTGGACAAGGTCGCGCAGAAGGACGATCGGCTGAAGTCATTCATTGCCACTCACAAGACCGGCATCGTCTATTGCGCCACCCGCAAGAAGGTGGAGGCGGTTTCCGAGACCCTTGCCAGTTGGGGCATCAAGTGTGTCGCCTATCATGGCGGCATGACGGATCAGGACCGCATCCGGGCACAGGAGGTCTTCATCCAGCGGAAGGCGGATGTCGCCGTAGCCACCAATGCCTTCGGTATGGGCATCGACCGCTCGGATGTGCGGTTTGTGATTCACTATGAAATCCCCGGCAGTGTGGAGGCCTACTATCAGGAAGCCGGACGCGCGGGGCGGGATGGCGAGGCTGCTTTTTGCGAATTGTTATTCAACTATGCGGATACCCGGACGCAGGAATTCTTCATCGAGGGAGCCAATCCGAATGCCACGGCGATCCGCTCGATCTATCAATATCTCCTCAACGAGGCAGACAAAGACTACGAGATCCACCGCACTCTTGATGAGATTGCGGACGGAGCCGATGTGAAAAACCCGATGTCTGTCGGGAGCGCGCTCACCGTGCTGGCAAGAGCGGGATACATCGAACGATTCGACTTGCCGAAACGGAGGATGCGCGGCACTCGCCTGCTTCGACCGGATGTGCTGACGCGGCAGTTGGAATTGGACGAAGCGGCCATTGAAGAGAAGGACCGCCGTGATCGTGAGAAGCTCAAGGCGATGGTGGAGATGTGCTACTCGCGTGTCTGCCGCCAGAAGTGGATTCTCAACTATTTCGGCGAGGAAAACGCAGGGGTTTGCGGGAGTTGTGACATTTGCCGGGAAGATGGTGCCGGTGACCTGCGGGCCCCCAACGCGGAAGAAGTCCTGATTGTCCGCAAAGCACTCAGCGGTGTGGCCCGCATGTCGCGCAGGACTTCGAATGGATGGGAGCCCCGCTTCGGCCGAGGCCGCATTGTCCAGATGCTCGCCGGCAGCAAGTCACAGGAAATCGCATCGGCCGGGCTCGATCAACTATCCACTTATGGAATTCTCCGCGAGTGTGGGGCGGGTTATCTCAATGGATTGATGCGATCCTTGTCCGACGCAGGCCTGGTTCACACGGTAACCGGTGAGTATCCCTTGATGACACTCACTCCACTGGGGGACAAGGTGATGCGAGGAGAAGCATCCTTCCAACTCATCTGGCCGGATCCCGAAGCCGGCCGCAAGGAGATCGCCCTCAAGGACCGCGGCCACGATGGGCAACTTTACTCGTTGCTGCGCGATCTCCGAGCGAAGATGGCGAAGCGCGAGGATGTGCCTCCGTATGTGATTTTCAGCAATAAGACCCTCGAAGCGCTCGTTCGCTACCAGCCCATCAACACCGAGGAAGCCCTCCATGTCCCGGGAATCGGCGTGGCCAAGGTGCAGCGCTACGTCGAACCATTCCTGGAAAGCATCCGACTCTGGAGAAAATCCTCCAAGCCATGAAGTGAAAGAACTTCCTGCCAATTTGCCGACACCGAGACTGACAAAAAACGAACCGCTGCGGCGGGAGCTCCGAATTGAGCGAGAGTTACAAGGCCCCGGCGGCGAGTGCAGGACCCAGGAGGCCGCCTGCGGATTGCACCATTCGGCCGGTCGAACGGACCAGAGCTCCGGGCAAGCCGCAGGAGGAGAGCGAGAACACCAGCACCGTCAGCGCGAGCCATTGGAGAATACGTTTCATCTTGGCGCTAGGATGTTCGGAGCTGCTGGAGAGTCAAGCCAGTGATCCCGATGCCTTTTGAGTCACTTTTGCGCGGGTGCTCCGGGCTTTCCAAGTGCACCGGGGTTTCCGGGTGATTTGGGCTTTCCAGGTGCACCGGGTTTTCCGGGAACCGGCAAGCTTCCTGGCGGCAAGTTAGGCAAGGTGCGAGTGACCGGGACCGGGGTTTCAGAGAAGCCCATGAGGAAGGACCATTCGTAATTGCGATTCGGTGCGATGCGGTATTGCGGCAGGGCGAGAGCCCCCCACGAATCGGTGCCACCGAGGCCGGACTGGCGGTGATCGAGATTGAGAGTCTGGAAATCGCGCTTCGGCAGCTCGGACGGATGCATGGCGAGCGTGATATCCGACGGTGAAAACGGATAGATGGACATTTCCAGGAGATCCTTGCCTGTGGCATCCACACGAAGGGCACTGCCGCCGCCGGGGCTGGTAAGGTTGAGCCAGCGGATACCGGTGCGATTGCCGGATTCCTGCGGATCGACATAGCGATGAAACATCATGGGAACGATTTGTTCATGCACCGTGGTCCATGCGCCCGAGTTGCGATCGATATAGTTTTCATGAGGACCCTTTCCATACCATTTGCAAACGGGAGTGCGGTTCGGGATCGAGGCTTGGAAGCCGATGCGCGGGATTTCCGGCAGGCCCTTGCCTGGGCGGAATGAAGCATCGATGGCAATCTGTCCGCCGCCCGTAATGCGGTAGCGGATGGTGGCGGAGCTTTGGTTCGCGGGAATGTTGAGATCCGCAGTGACGAGCACATCATTGCCCTCCTGGATTGCAGCGACCTTGGAGGCCGTGGCCCGTTGGCCGGCGTATTGCCAGATCTTGAGTTTGTGATCGAGCTTCGCGCCTTCATCATTGTTGGTGGTAGGACGCCAGAAGTTGAGTGTGAGCGGAGACGCCAGCCACTCCTGATCCTTGTGGCGCAAGGAGGTGATGATGCCTTTTGCCTTATCGATCACGACGCTGATGTCCTTGCCCTTGGCGGTGATGGAGTTTGCATTTTCCTCCATCGAGGCGGGAGATTCGGACGGCTTCGGCGCGGCGGCCTTGCGGGTGCCCCATGGCAGGGCAATCTCATCCCATGCGATGGGCATGCCGGCAGGGTGCCATTCATTCTTCTGTTTGAGATCATAACGGAGGCGGATGAAATATTCACTGTCCGGAGAAGGAGTTTCACCCGTCTGTATCAGCACCTCGGCCGACTGGGTGGGAGCGATGGCCGGCAAGGCAAGCTGACCTTCTTTCACCACCACGCCATCTTTCATGAGCTTCCATCCGGCATTCACCGCATCCACTCCAGTGAAGAAGTTTTCATTGTAAATGGAGAGTTTCACATTGGGAGAAGTGAGATCCACGCCCTTCGTATGAATGCTTTGGTAGGCCTTCTTGACCTCATCGAATTGCGGGGACGGGCTGAGATTGGCCATGACGATGCCATTGCAGCAGAAGGAATAGTCGGTGGGGCGCTCGTTGAAATCACCGCCATAGGCAAGGAAGCGCTGGGCCTTGGGCTTGGCAGCATCCTTCACGAAGTGGAGCAGAGCTACGGAATCGGCCGCATCCGACTTGAGTTCCTCCGCAGTCAGTGCGCGGGAATAGATGGCGGCCTTGCGGATGGAGCCACGGAGGCGGCGGGCGGTTTCCTCGGTATCGATGCCCACGCCGACTTCGAAGCTGTTGGTTGCGATCGCAGCGGAGCAGGGCTTGGAGGCGACGGATTGTCCATCGATGAAGATGGAAAGCGTCTTGCCATCATAAACTCCGGCATAGGTGTGGAATTGCGATTCCGCATCGGCGGGAAGTTTGGCGGTTACATTGTGCCAGACGCCAGAGGAGTGGATGAAGAATTCGATTTGATCGCCATTCTCCGTGAGTTTGAGCGAGTAAGCAGTATCACCTTTGGCAATGAGCGGTTGCCCGCCGAGGCTTTGGGAGACTTTGTTGAGGCGGGCCTCGGCAACGAGGGTGAGCGGGCCGGTGATGTCGAGTTTTTCGGATTTTTCAATCACCGCGCTGCCACCGAAGAGGCCTTCCTTGGGATCGAGCGAACCGAGCAGGCGAACCGGGATTTTGTTAGTGGAACGATCCTCGGCATCGGTGATCTTATGTTTTTGGTGGAAGATGGCCTGGTCTTTCCAATCCCAGATGAAGCCGCCTTGGAAGAGGCGTTCCTTGCGGATAAGCGTCCAGTAATCGGCGAGGTTACCGGATGAATTGCCCATGGCGTGGTTGTATTCGCACTGGATGAGCGGGCGCTGTTGATCGAGCGGTTTCTTTTCCTCGCTGCGGCAATAGGCCTCGCACTTTTCGATCGAGTCATACATCGGCGTGTAGAGGTCTGCATGGGGCCTGTGGGCGGCCTGCTCGTAATGGACCGGACGCGAAGGATCTCGCTGTTTGATCCACTCCGAGCATTTCACGAAGTTTTCCCCATCGCCTGCTTCGTTGCCCATGGACCACATGACGATGCAAGGGTGGTTCTTGTCGCGCTCGACGAGGTTCTTGATGCGATCCAGATGGGCTTCGAACCATGCGGGATCCTTGGCGAGGCTTTCGGGACCGTAGCCCATGCCGTGGGACTCGATGTTGGCCTCTGCGATGACATACATGCCGAGTTCGTCGCAAAGTTCGTTGAGCGCCACATCGTTCGGGTAATGCGAGGTGCGGACGGCATTGATGTTGGCGCGCTTCATCTGGAGGAGATCGGCGCGGATGTCATCGGTGGTGACATAGTGGCCGGTGCGCGGGTTATGATCGTGACGATTGACGCCTTTGAAGAGGATGGGCTGACCATTGTGGAGGAATTGACCGTTCTTGATTTCATTGCGGCGGAAACCGGTCTTGCCCTGATAATGGGCGATTTCCTTGCCGTTGCTATCGGTGACCGTGATCTGATAGAGATAAAGATTGGGTGTTTCCGCGCTCCATGCCTTGACGTTCGGAATGGCGGGAATCTGAACCTTTTGCACAGACTCGCCTTTCGCGCCGACCTTGGTGGCGATCGCCGGGGAGTTGATCACTGTGCCGTCAGGCGCGGTGAGTGAGAAATTCACTTTGGCATCCGCCTCCGTATCACCGCGATTGGCGAGCGTGGCGATGAATTCGAGGGTGCCGGTCTGGTAATCATCGGCGAGGCCCGCCTTGATTTCGTGGTCGCGGAGATCGAGCGCATCGGTGGACCAGAGATAGACATCGCGGAAGATGCCGGACATGCGGAACATGTCCTGGTCTTCGAGGTAAGAACCATCCGAATACTGATAAACTTCGGCAGCGAGGAGGTTTTCGCCGGGTGTCAGATAGGAAGTGATATCAAACTCCGCCGGTGTGCGGGAGTCCTGGGAGTAGCCGACTTTTTTGCCGTTGATCCACAGATAGAAGGCTGAGTCCACAGCTCCGAAGACGATGAAGGTGCGGCGACCATTCCAATTTTCCGGCACGGTGAACTTGTGACGATAGGAGCCCACCTGGTTGCGTACTTCTTCGGGGAAATTCCAGAAGAACTGCGGCGGCACGCCCATCACGGTGGGTGGCTTTTTGGCGAAGGGATAGGTGATGTTGGTATAAGCAGGAACACCATAGCCGTGCATCTGCCAATTCGATGGAACAGGGATTTCCTTCCACGCCGAGTCGTCGAATGCGGGAGCCTCAAAACCCGTGGGCTTGGCTTTGGGATGGCCGACATGGTGGAATTTCCAATTGCCGTTGAGCAGCTTGCACCAAGGCGATTCCAAGCGGGGTTTGGCAGCTTCCACCTTGCTCGGGAATGGCATGCCCGTGGCCCGCGAGGCTTCCTTGTTGACGCGGAAAACCGCCGGATTTTCCCAATCATGAGGCTGGGCGAAGAGCGGTGCGGCGAGAAGCAGGGCGATCAATGGGATTTTCATGGCGAGGCGACGCCCGCAGTCTGCCAACTGGAGCGGAGGGGTGAAGCAAAATCCGGCGGGTGCTTGCGGTGGCTTGGAAACAGCTCATAATACTCCGTATTACTTCTTGCCCCGGCGGAGTGATTTGCTACCTTGCACTCGTGACCTTCGAAGAGGATCCTGAATTCACCGAAAAGGCCCTGCGCCTGATTGGGGAGGAGGAAATCTTCTCCATCCAATTGTTTTTGTTCGAGCAACCTGAAGCTGGCGATGTAATCCCGGGTTCAGGCGGTTGCCGGAAACTTCGCTGGGCTGCGAAGGGCCGTGGAAAACGGGGTGGCGCAAGGGTCATTTACCACTGGATGTCAGAAGACGAACGGATCCTGCTGCTCGATCTCTACGCGAAAAACGAATCCGAAAACCTCAGCCCTGCCCGGTTGAAGGAACTCAAAAGAAAGAAACCATGAAAGCCGCAAGTGCCCATCAACCTGCTGAAATTCTCACCCCCCGCGCTGCAGTCAAGGCCGCGTCCCTGAAAGTAAAAAAGGAATCTTTGCTACGCGGCGAGGCCACTCCATCACGGGTATTCCGGATTGAAAAACGAGCGGACGGGACGATTTCACGGACTGCCGTGAACCCTGAGTCCCATCGCCGCAAGTCCGCGAGAGAGTGGAACGAGAAGAGCGAGGCAGCCCAAGTCAGGCTGTCCCTCGGTCTCACTCAAGAGGCCTTTGCGGATCTTCTGGGAATCGGTCTGAGCACGCTCCGGAGTTGGGAGCAAAAGAAACGCGAACCTTCAGGAGCAGCGCGCATGCTCATCGCCATCGCACTCAAGCATCCTGAAATCCTCAAGGATGCCGTAGCTTGATTCTCAGCCTTTCCTCACGTCGAGGCCGATGCCCGGCGCAGGCGGTCCATGATGGCGACGCCGAGGCCGGTCTCGCTGACGGGTTCGGCGATGATCGCATCGAGGCCGGCTTCGTCGAGCAGGCGCATGACGTAAAATAGACGGATGGCCGCTTCGGCGAGCTTGCCGCTGCCGGGGCTGAGGGATTCGACGATTTCCCAATCGTGAAGAGCGACGTAAGGGCTATCGTCCTCGCCGCGATAACTGAGCAGACCGTATTTTTTCCCAGGTTCGGGGGTGAAATCGGTGGGATCGGACAGCAGGATTAAAGGAGTGAGTGGCGCGTAATGGCTCGGAAGTTGGCCGGGCGCGTGGGGAAGATCGCCGGGTTTTTCCTTCATTTTTTCCACTTTGCCGTAGTCCTGGAGTTGTTCCTTGGTGATGGGGCCGGCGCGGTGGAGGCGGAAAATCGGTTTTTTCCCATCGCGGGGTTCGATCGAAATGATGGTGCTTTCCACGCCCTCCGAACAGGCCCCGGCATCGACGATGAGCGGGATGCGTCCGCCGAGTTCCTTCATGACGGCGGAGGCGGAGGTCGGGGAAATCCGGCCAAAGCGGTTCGCACTGGGCGCGGCAATGGGGTGGCCGAGTTCTTTGTTGATGGCGCGGAACACCGGGTGGGCGCTCTGGCGGACGGCCACCGTGGGAAGACCGCTGGTGACCAAATCGGGCACGTCCGGGTGCTTCGGCAAAATCAGGGTGAGCGGGCCGGGCCAGAAGGCCGAGGTGAGTTTGTTGACCGTTTCGGCGATCGCATCCGGGACGATGGCCACATTTTTCAAATCCCCGCGCGAGGCGATGTGGACGATGAGGGGGTCGAACGAAGGACGCTCCTTGGCGGCAAACACCTTGGCGACGGCAGCAGGATTGAGCGCATCGGCACCGAGGCCATAGACGGTTTCCGTAGGGAGAGCGACGATTTCGCCGGCACGCAGCAAGGCGGAGGCCTCGCCCACGGCTTCCTTCATCTCGTCATCGGCGGCATGGACAATTCGGGTCTCGGACACGGCGGAGTCTTGCCAGAGGAAGAAGCAGGATGCGAACTCCTATTTTCGGATTCCTTCCGGGAGCGGCAAGCGCTAGGGTCCCGAACATGAATTCAGAAACAAGCCTCCCGGAGAACATTGTTCTCATTGGTTTCATGGGATGCGGAAAAACCACAGTGGGCCGCGAGCTCCAGCACCGGCTCGGATATCCGTTGGTGGATATGGATCACGTGATCGAATTGCGGACGGGCAAATCGATTTCCGAAATCTTTGCCACCCTGGGCGAAACGGCATTCCGCGATATGGAAACCCGGCTGTTGGAGGAACTCCAGGACCCCACCGCTCCTCGCCGCATCATCTCTACCGGCGGCGGAGTGATTGGCCGGGAGGAAAACCGCGCACTGCTCAAGGATCTCGGTTATGTGGTCTGGCTGCATGCGCCGATTTCCGTGATTCTGGATCGCACCAGCAAAAACCGGAGTCGCCCCTTGTTGCAAACGGACGATCCGGCGGCACGGGTCCAGGCGCTGCTGGAGCAAAGAATGCCGCTCTACCAATCGGCCGCCCACCTCAAGCTCGATACCGCCGGGCTTTGCAGTGATGAAGTGGCGACCGGGATTCTGGAGTGCGCGCGATATTTTTTCACGAACCGCCCATGACGGACATCGAGCAGCAGGTCAAAACCTGGGCCGCGGAACTGGGCTTCGACGATTGCCGGATCGCCCGAGCAGCGGAGGCGACCCATGCGGAGGCCTTTCGGGAATGGATCGCCGAGGGCAAACAGGGCGGCATGGGATGGATGGAAAGAACCCCGGAACGGCGCTGCGATCCGCGGGTGGTGATGCCCGGGTGCCGATCGCTGATTTGCCTGGCAATGAACTATTTCCCCGGAGAAAGCCCGTTTCGCGGGGAAGATGCGGGTGGTTATCGGATCGCCCGCTATGCTTGGAATGAAGATTACCACGACCTGATCGAGGCCCGGCTCAAGGAGTTCGATCTCAAGCTCCGCAGCATCGGCGGAAACCAGCGTCCTTATGTCGATACCGGCCCGGTGCTCGAACGGGCGGGTGATCTGGCGGCCATCCTGACCAATCT
>JBBARN010000088.1:0-25073 GCA_040399845.1 Luteolibacter sp.
GCGGCACTTCCAGCGGTTTCACCAAAACAGGCCCCGGCGTGCTTTCGCTCACCAACGGGACCAACGACTACACCGGCATCACCACCGTGGCGGATGGTCTCTTGCGCTTGCAAAACGCCGCCGCGCTGCCCAGCGGCAATCTGGAACTCACCGGTGGCGGCGTGCTCGGCCTGGGTGCCGCTGATTTCACAGCCCGCACTATCGGCACTGGCGCGAATCAGGTCCAGTGGCTCGGCTCGGGTGGCTTCGCCGCATTCGGGGCGACACGTGCGGTGAGATTCACCCCCGACCCGAACACCTCCATCAATTGGACGGATTCCATAGGGACCGGCCGGGTGCTCGTCCTCAGTCACGACACGGCCGATGCCACGCTCGACTGGCAGCAGCGGATTTCCCTCGCGGGAAACCTCCGCGTCATCCAGGTCGATGATGGCTCGGCCGCCATCGACGCGAAAATGGGCTGCATTATCGCTGGAGGTACCAGCGGAACAAGCAACATTTTCAGCAAAACCGGGGCAGGCACGCTCGCCTTCACCGCCCAGAACACTTACTGGGGTGAAACCATCATCAATTCCGGCACCCTCATGATTGGCGATGGCGGTGCGGTGGGCGGCATTTCACAAAACACGCCCATCATCACCGTGGAGCCAGGGGCTGTCCTCGCGGTGAACCGCAACAACACCCTCACGCAGGGGACCAACGCCCTCAAGGTGGCCATCACCGGTGACGGAGGTTTCACGCAGGCCGGGTTGGGAAATACCGTGCTGATGCTCGCGAACACCTACATCGGGCCGACCACCCTTGAGGCCGGCATGCTCACTCTGGGCGCGGCAGGCGTGCTGCCGGATGCTTCTGAGGTCTCCATCGGCAACGCCACGCTGGCCATCGGTTCCTTCTCCGAAAGCGGGGGGAGACTCGTCATCACCGGTGCCGCCACCATCAATCTCGCCACCGGAGCCGCGCTCACCTTCGCCAACAGCAGCGTGGTGGACTGGGCCGGCGGCATACTCGCGCTGACAGGCAATTTCGTTTCCGGCTTGTCGCTCCGTTTCGGCACGGACGGCAGCGGCCTCACGCCATCCCAGCTTGCCCTCATCACCATCAACGGAAACGCCACGCATCTCGCGCTTGATGGCTCTGGCTATCTGATCAGCGGCTATCCAGTTTGGAAAATCGCCAACGCTCCGGTCACCGGCAATGCCCCGTCGGCGGATGAGGATGGCGACGGTGTTACCAACGGCATCGAATACATCCTCGGCGGTACCGGCAACACCAACGATCTCGCCAAGTTGCCCGTGGTTTCCAGTTCCGGTGGCAACCTTGTCTTCTCCTTCATTCGCGATCAGGCGTCGATTGATGGGAGGACCATCGTCACGATTGAATTGGGTGAGAATCTCATCGATTGGACGCAATCCTACCCTGTGCCTGCAACCGCCGCCACCAACAATCCCGGTCTCTCCGTTGTGAAGGATTCCCCGGCCCCCGGTCTGGATACGATAACCTTCACGCTACCTCATTCCTCGTCCGGCCAGACTTTCGCCCGCCTTAGAGTGGTGCCCTGAAAAAGACCGGTTCACCCTTTTGGGGGGTGAGGTTTCACCCGGTCATGGGATGGACGCACAAGAGGCTTCTCGCTTCATTCTGACATCGCCTCGCTATTGTTTCCGATCGGTTGGAAACCCATCTACCCATCCCGACCTTCCTCCAACTTTCACAGTCTTTTCTACAACAATCCAACTTACAAACCCCATGAAATATCCTCACTTCCGCGCCTTGAGTTTTTTCCGTTCTGCCGCCTTTCCAGCAGCTTTGTTTGTCCATTTTGCAGCACCTTCCGCATTCGCGGTTCCATACTATTGGGACAACGATGGTGCCACAGCGGGCTTCGGCACAGCGACCGGAACCTGGACCGTGCCAACGATCGGCAATGGCACTCAAGGATGGAGCACGGATGCGACCGGTTCAACACTTCCGGTCGACGTCACCACCACCACCAGCGACACTCTCAACTTCGGTGCCAGCGGAACCGCTCTCGCCGCTGGCACCATCGCGGTCTCTGGTACGGTGGATGCGAACACCATGACTTTTGCGACTGGCTCGGGAGCCATCACTCTCACTGGAGGCACCATCGCCCTGGGAGGCACCAGCCCGAGGATCACCATCAATAAGGCCGGCCAGGTCATCGGCTCTGCGCTCACGCTGAACGCCAACACGTCCATCGTTGTTGGAACCAGTGGGCTCGGTATGGCGGACTTCAACGGAGCGATCGGCGGCACTGGCAATTTGACCATTACGACTGGCACTGCTACCAACGGATCCACCGGCTCAAACACCGGCATTGATCTCGGTGGAGCGAGCACTTACACGGGCACAACCCTCATCACGTCTGGAAAGAACGACAACGTGATGAACGTCAGGGCTTCTGTGGACAATGCCTTGCCAGCGACCACAGTTCTTACTCTGAGTGGTGGTGTCAATGGTTCCGGATCGGGGCGCCAAATTTCTTATGACCTTGCTGGAAACGATCAGACGCTCGCGGGTTTGACGAATGTTACACTGACAGGCCGTCCGCAACGGATTCTCAACAGCACCGGCACCGGCACATTGACGATTAACAACACGTCTCCGGCCAGCTCAACCTTCGGGGGAGGTATTAACGGCACGGGCCTTAGTTTGACTAAAACAGGCACCGGCACCCAAATCCTTACAGCAGGCAACACCCTCTCCGGCACCACCACCGTCAGCGGCGGCAAACTCATCGGTGTCGTGGGCGGAAACTGCGCGAGTTCGAAAGTAGTCGTTGACAACACTCTGGGGACTTACGGGGTCTCCATCACCGATAACACCAAAACTTGGACCATCAAGGAACTGGCTCCTACTGCTGCCGGAACCCTTGAGTTCGACTTTGCTGCGGTAGCCCCAAGCACGACCGTAAGTCCACTCACCATCACCGTGCCGACCCAGCTGACCGGTTTGGCTGATTTCACTGCGGCCACTCCCAAAGTACGGGTCAACGTGAACTCCGGCCTAGTGCCTGGCACTTATCCGCTCATCACTTGGGATTTGGTTTCAGGAACCATACCCACTACCGCAGATCTCACCGTTTCGAGCGTCGCTGCCGGAACCGCCGCCAGCCTTGAGGTTTCAGGCAATACACTCAATCTGGTGATCAGCCCCACTGCGCCCAGTATCGTCAAGGAGGATAACACGGACAATCTCAATCTCGGCAGCAGTTGGGTTGGCGGAGTGGCTCCATCAACGACTGCTCTCGCCAAATGGAACAACATCGTGACTTCCGCCAACACCACGGTGCTCGGTGCTGATACGACTTGGGCGGGCATCTCCATTGAGAATCCCACCGGCCTTGTCACCATCAATGGGACCAACACTCTGACCTTGGGGGCAGCCCCCGTTGATATCGACATGAACGCCGCTACCGCCAACCTCGCAGTGAACTGTCCACTCGCTCTCGGAGGGGACAACGCTTGGAATGTGGCAGACACCCGTAGCTTGACACTCGCTGGCAAGGTTTCCGGTGCTTTCGGTTTCACCAAATTGGGTGCTGGCACGACATTACTCAGTTCCTCAGCCAACGACTACACGGGCAACACCACGGTGACAGCCGGGACGCTGCGGCTTGGTGCCAACAACGTCATTCCTCACGGTGCTGGTGGCATCGCCGGCAATGTCGTGGTGAATGGCACCCTGGACCTTAATGGGAAAAGCGATTCGATCAACGGACTCTCCGGCAGTGGGATTCTCGATAATACCGCTGCTGCAACTTCCACTCTTGGGGTAGGCAACAACGGCCAAACCTCCACCTTCAGCGGCATCATCCAAAGCACGACTGGCAACATCAACTTGATCAAAACCGGCAACGGCACCCTGACCCTCAGCGGGGCGAATACCTTTGCCGGCACAGTAACCATCAATCCAAGCACCGGCATTCTCGCTCTGGGCAACACCGCTCCACTGAACAATGTCACCAGCATCACAATCGGTGGTGGCTCTTCGCTCCGTCCCACCGTCGCAAACGCAGTGGTCAACGCGCCAATCAATCTGGGAACTGTGGGAACCATCTCCACCATCAACGCGCCCAACGCCGCACTCGGTGGCACTACCGGCGTCCCATTCACCCTCGGCGGTGTGATTTCCGGTGCTGGCGATCTGACATTGTCCGGTATCGAGTCAACCAACGCCTACGGAATCATTATCCTGAATGCGGCCAGTGTTTACACGGGAGCCACGCTCTTTACGACCGCTAGCACAACCAATAACAACAACGCCAACCTCTTCGTCAGACTGGGTGTCGCCAATGCCCTGCCCGTAACCACGGTGCTCACTCTGGATGGTGGCGACGGCACCGGCGGCGGACGCTTCTGTGAACTCAATCTATTTGGAAATGATCAAACTCTGGCTGGCTTGACAAACGTTTCCGGAAGAACACTCAGGAACCAGGAAGTCAGCAACTCCAGCGCCACGGCAGCCACATTGACCCTGAACAACACAGCCGATTCTACCTTTTCCGGACGCATCGGTGGTGGCGCGACGGAAAACAATCTTGGCCTTACCAAAAGTGGAACCGCAATCTTCACGATCTCCGGTGCAAATACATACACCGGCCCCACCAACATCACTGGTGGAACCTTGGCACTCGGCGCCGTTAACACGCTTCCAGATGCAAGCCCTGTATCGATTGGTGCGGGAACCCTGAGTGCTGTCACGGCAGGCACGGAAAGCGTCGGAACTCTCAATGTCACCGGAGCCGCCGTCATCAACCTCGGCACCGGTGCGGTTTTGGCCATTGCGGATAGCAGCGCAGTGGCATGGACCGGCAATCTGAATCTCACCGGCACTTTCGTCTCCGGCACATCCCTACGCTTCGGTGACGGCACCGGCACTGGCCTGACACCGGCCCAACTTGCCAGCATCTCCGCCACCGGATACACTGGCTTCGCCCTCAATGGCAGCGGCTTCCTCACTGCCACTCCCAGCGGCGGTGGTTTTGCCTCATGGATCACCGGCAGCTTTGCGGGGGGCACGGTTCCTGTGGACAAACGCGGACCCAATGATGACTTCGACAACGATGGCATCAGCAACCTTGTCGAATACGCAGTGGACGGTCAGGACCCGACGCTGTCGAACGCCAACATCGGCAGCTACTCCGCCAATACCCTCAGCTTCACCAAACGTGCTGGCACAAGCGGACTTACCTATGCCATTCAGGATTCCACCGATCTCGGCATTTCGGATCCATGGTCGGAAGTCATTGGTGGTTCCTATGTGAACAATGCCACCACCATCTCTGCCACCCTAACGCCGGGCACTCCGGCTAAGAACTTCCTTCGATTGCAGGTGATCTCGAACTGAATTGCCCGGATGGTGCACGAGAAGTGCGCTCAGATGGCATGGCGAAAATCGACGGTCAGGCGAGATTCAATGCGCTGCCTTATTCCGAAATCAGTGCTTTGCTTGCGGCCCGTTTCAAACTCAAATGAGCGTGTGAAAATAGCCAAATTCCATTCATTGTTGCTCACTTTGATCGCCAGTGTCATCGGCCTGCCTTTCGCTGTAACTTCCACCGCAGCTGCCGAGTTGGAATCCGGTGCGATCACCGCCGCGCTGAAACGATCGGCTGATTGGCAACTCGCGAATCCCAGTGGCACCGAGATCCGGGACTGGATCATCGCGCCTCTCTATGACGGCCTCCTGCGTACATCCCTTGCAACCGGTGATGCGAAGTATCTCGCAGCGGTGGTCCGCATGGGACAACAGGCCGGCTGGACCCCTTCGAATCGCGTCTATCACGCAGACGATCATGCCGTAGGCCATGCTTGGCTTGATATCTATCTGATGGATAAATCGCGGACGGAACGGCTTGCCCCGATGCGTGTGCGGTTGTTGCATGTCATCGGGCATCCAGTGTCCGAAAAACTCGCGCATGGCAGCAAACCGAAAACCAAAGGCGTCACAGTGAGCGACCGATGGACGTGGTGCGATGCACTCTACATGGCACCTCCAACACTTGCCCGTCTGCACGCGGCTACCGGGGATCGCAAGTATCTCGATTTCCTCGATGCGGAGTTCGAATACACCTACGACCACCTCTATGATCCGCAGGAGAAGTTGTTTTTTCGCGATGCAACCTTCTTTGAAAAGAAAACCCCGAATGGCAAAAAGACCTTCTGGAGCCGTGGCAATGGATGGGTTTATGGCGGCCTTGCGCTGCTGTTGGAGCATCTGCCAAAAGATCACGCCAAGCGTGGATTCTACGAATCGCTGTTCAAGGAAATGACAAGTGCCATCCTTGCCGTCCAGCAACCCGATGGGCTGTGGCGTCCGAGTTTGTTGGATCCTCTCGAAGTCCCGGAAGGGGAGACCAGCGGCAGCGGTTTCTTTACCTTCGGTCTCGCTTGGGGCGTCAATCACGGACTCCTAGATCGCCAAACCCATCTTCCAATGATCACGCGGGCATGGAATGGTTTGCTGACTCGCGTGCAAGCCAATGGTCTGGTGGGGTACGTGCAGCCGGTGGGCGCTGCTCCCGATCATCTGGAGGCGGCATCCACTCAGGATTATGGCAGCGGAGCTTTCCTGTTGGCAGGAAGTGAGATTCTCAGACTCCTTGGAAAGACTCCTGCCGATGCCACCTCGCTGCTGAAGGCGGCGGAGAAAATGATTGCGGATGATCGTGTTCCTCGTGCCTATGCAAGGCTCGTTCCGGAGCGGATGGATGATCTCGCATGGGAAAATGACAAGGTTGCCTTTCGCGTCTATGGTCCTGCCCTTCGAAGTGGTCCCGAAGACAGTGGAATCGACGTCTGGTTCAAGCGGGTGGCCGCGCCAGTGATCGATCGGTGGTATTTCAACGATCTGAATCGGGGATTGAGTTATCATAAAGATCATGGTGAGGGCTTGGATGCATTCAAGGTTGGAGATGCCCGCGGCTGCGGCGGACTTGGGCTTTGGATCGGCGACAAGCTGGTCACTTCGGATACCTATGTTTCGGCTGAAATCATTTGGACCGCACCGGAAGTCGCCGAGTTCCACACCGTTTACCGCTATCCTCTGAAGGTGGAAGGAAAACCCGTCCATGAATATCGTGTGACCCGTCTGCGTGCAGGCCAGCGTCTTTGTGAAATTACCTCCACCTTCTCCAATCAACCCAACCAGCGGTTCAGAAATCGCAAGCCGGGAGTCAAGCTGCCGTATGAGGTGGCGATTGGTCTTAGCTCGCAAGCAAAGGGCGCTTCCATCACGCTTCTTGGTGATAAGGGAATCGTTGCGATTCATGAACCCGTCGCCGGGAAGGGCTTGGGAACGGGAGTTGTTGTGAGTCCCACGTCGGTGGTCCGCACCATGCGACTGCCTGCCACTGACAAGGAGGGCAAGATGGAACAGGCACTGGTGATCATGCGCCCGGATGAGCAGGGACGGGTGTCCTACCGTGCCGGATTTGCCTGGGCGGGCGATGGTGAGATCACCTCAGAGGCGGAGTGGTTGGAGTATCTGAAAAAACAGTCGAATCCCTGAAAATCATGATACGTTGGATTCAGCTCGTATTTCTTTGCATCGCCCTTGCCACGCCATTGGTCGGAGCACCGCGCCCGAATATTTTGCTCATTGTTGCCGATGACATGGGCTACTCGGATCTCGGTTGTTATGGTGGCGAAATCCAAACTCCCAATCTCGATCGTCTCGCGGCGAATGGTTTGCGATTCACAAAATTCTACAATACGTCCCGCTGCTGGTCGTCACGTGCATCTCTCCTCACGGGTTACTATCCCCAGGCGATCCGGCGCGACATGTTGCCAGGTGAGGCTCGCGGCGAGTATGGAATGTTTGGTGCGGTGAGCGGTGCAAATGGCATCCGCCCGCGCTGGGCGCAATTGCTGCCTGCCTATCTGAAGAAATCGGGTTATCGCTCCTATCATTCCGGCAAGTGGCACATCGATGGTGATCGTCTGCCTGCCGGATTTGATCGGTCCTACTCGCTTGAAGATCATAACCGGTTCTTTTCGCCCGAGAATCATTTCGAGGATGATGTGAAACTCCCGCCAGTGAAGCCTGACAGTGGCTACTACTCGACGACCTATATTGCTGACCATGCCATCAAATGCCTCAAGGAACATGCGCAACAATATGGGGGGCGGCCATTCATGGAATACCTCGCCTTCACGGCACCACATTTTCCATTGCATGCTTTGCCGGAAGATATCGCGATCTATCGGGATCGTTATCTTGAAGGCTGGGAGAAGATTCGCAACCAGCGTTTCACTCGCCTTTCCGAGGCCGGAATTGTCAGCGGATCGCTGCCTCCGGCAGAAACCTTGGTGTTTCCACGCTGGAATCTCACGCAAGAAGAGCAAGTTACCCAAGTCAGCCCAAATGAAGTCGCATTTGCAGTGTCCTGGGACTCGCTGACGCCGGAGCAACGGCGTTTTCAGGCCACCAAAATGGCAATTCATGCGGCAATGGTTCATCGGATGGATATCGAGATTGGCCGGGTGCTTGAGCAAATCCGAACGATGGGTGCCTTGGAAAACACGCTTGTGATCTTCCTTTCCGACAATGGTGCCAGCCCCGAGCAAATCCTTCGCGGCGACGGCCATGACCCTACTGCGGAGCCTGGTTCGGTACGCAGTTATCTTGGGCTTGGTGCGGGATGGTCCACAGCCGCGAACACTCCTTTCCGTTTACACAAGTCGTGGGCAAATGAAGGTGGAATCTGTACGCCTTTCATCGTCCACTGGCCCGCCGGGATTCCTGATAAGGGGGGACTTCGTCATCAGCCAGCTCATGTGATTGATCTGGTTCCAACCTTGACGGAACTCGCTGGTGCAAGCATTCCGAATGAAGTCGATGGAATCAAAGTGCCTCCAATGCATGGCAGAAGCCTTATTCCGGCGTTTCATGATGCCGGAGCCCCTTCGCCCCACAAGGCGCTTTGGTTCCATCATGATGGACATCGCGCGATTCAGATGGAGGATTGGAAGCTGGTCGCCAACGCGCACTCTGCTCCGGCTCTCTATCGGATTTCCGAGGATCGTTGCGAGACACGCGATCTGGCTAAAACCCATTCCGGGAAGGTCAGCGAACTTCAATCGGAGTTTGATCGCCTAACAGAAGAGTTCCGTAGTCTGGCCTCTCAGGACATGCCTCCGGGAGCCTCTGTTTCTACAGCTGATCCGAATGCTGCAAAGCCCAAGGACGAGCTGATCCGGGTCGCATTCAAGTTGAAACTCAAGCCAGGAATGGCAGATGAATACGAGAGACGCCACAAGGAGATCTGGCCGGAGCTTTCGAAAGCCATACGCGACGCCGGGATCCGTGATTTTTCCATCTATCATCATGAAGCCTCCAATGAGCTGGTCGCCTTTCAGAGGCTTGTTCCGGATCACACTGCTGCGAAGCTGCGCGAAACTGACATCATGCGCAAGTGGTGGGCACACATGGAACCGCTGATGGAAACCAATCCCGATCTGTCTCCAGTCCGCACTCCACTCAAAGAGTTGTTCCATCAGGATTGAATCCTACGCTTATGCTCCGCATTTTCCTTTATCTCATCGTTATCACCTTCACTACAAATGCGGCTCCGGTCCATTTGGTGGATGAGGCCCCTGTTTCCATCAGACGCATCAACTCCACGGTGATTGTTATCGATTTCGGCAAGGTGTCCTTTGGGAATATCCAATTGATTCCACCTGTGGATTTCAATCAAACACTTACGGTTCATTTTGGCGAGGATTTCAAGGACGGTCGAATCAACCGAAAGCCTCTCGGGTCCGTCCGCTATGCGAGTGCGCAAGCTCGCTTTGATGGAATGGAAAGCATCATCGTCGCACCAGCAGCAGACGAACGGAACACCCAGAACGACCGCCCAAACACCCCGCCAGCTGTGCGAACTCCGCCTGAGTGGGGCGTGGTAGTGCCCTTTCGCTGGGTGGAAATCGAAGGATGGCCGAGCGAGTTGCTGCCTCAGCACGTTGTACGAAAATCGGCTTTTGCCAGCACATGGGACGATCACTCGGCCTCATTTGAATCATCCGACCCCATGCTCAACCGCATCTGGGAACTTTGTCGCTATTCGATCAAGGCTACCACATTCGCTGGAGTGTATGTCGATGGCGACCGGGAACGTATTCCTTACGAAGCGGATGCTTACCTGAACCAACTGAGTCATTACTATACCGACAGTGACTTGTTGATGGCACGGGATACGTTCGATCATCTCATGCGACATTCCACCTGGCCTACAGAATGGGCGTTTCACATGATTTTCATGGCACATGCCGACTATCGCCACACCGGCGATGCCGGTTGGCTGGCTGGCCGCTACGAATCGCTGAAGCCGAAGCTTCTGCTAGATCGTGCCCGCGAGGATGGTTTGCTTGTCAGCAATGAGGCGCAAAGAAAGAAAAATGATATTGTCGATTGGCCGCAGGGCGAGCGGGATGGATATCAGTTCAAGCCCGTCAACACAGTGGTGAATGCCTTCCATATCCGGGCATTGCAAATGATGGCCGAATTGGCCGATGCGGTCGGGAAGGGGAGTGAGGCGGCGGAGTATTCCGCGATGGCGTCGAAATCCCATGCTTCATTCCATAAGGTTCTCTTCAATACACAAAAAGGGGCTTACCGGGACGGTGAGGGCACCGACCACATGGCCCAACACGCGAGCCTGTTTCCCCTGGCCTTCGGATTGGTGCCTGCATCTCATCGGGCGTCAGTGGTGGCTCACGTCGGGCGGCGGGGAATGGCCTGTTCGGTGTATGCTGCCCAGTATTTGATGGATGGTTTGTTTTCCAATGAAGCCGTCGATCAGGCTTTGGCGCTCATGACGGCACCCAATGATCGAAGCTGGCGCCACATGGTGGAAAGCGGGGCCACCATTTCTTGGGAGGCTTGGGATCACAGATACAAGCCGAACCAGGATTGGAACCATGCCTGGGGTGCAGCTCCCGCGAATTTGTTGCCCCGTTTTTTGTTAGGTGCAGAGGCCGGGAAGCCCGGATGGAGGGAAGCAAGCATCCGCCCGCATCCCGGAGGGCTCGCCTTTGCCAAAGGAAGAGTCCCGACACCTCTAGGCCCCTTGGAGGTGGCTTGGGAAAATAAGGGTTCGTTCCAAATGAGTCTATCATTTCCGGCCGGGATGAGCGGACGGCTGGAACTTCCGGCATCGCCTGAATCCAAGGGCGTCTCGATCAATGGCAAAGCATCCCCAGCCACCCGGATCGATGGCCGTTGGCATGTCAATGACTTGGTTTCCGGATCTGTCCGTGTTTCGGTAGATTGAATCTCCAAATCATGGAGAGATCCCTCATTGTGGGGTCTTTTGATCAATCGTAACTCCCGAGACAAAAATCATGGCATCCCGGGATACCTCGTTCTTGCCAAGATACATGCCCCAGCGAAAACCGGTTTTACCCTCCGGGCGTTTGTAGGAACCTTTGCCAACTTCTTTCCCCTCAAGAAATACCTCATATTCCTCGCCGTTGTCCCTTACCCGGATGCGGAAGGGTTTTCCCACCATGTTTTGGGCGATGACTTTGTCTTCTGCCCGCCGGTGATTGAGGATCACGTCACCTTTTTCATTCATGTTGATTTGCACCGACCAGTCATTGATGTTGTTCTTGGCCTGAAAGATAGCCGCGCCATGGGGTTTGACGATGGTGTATGTGCCGTTCCACTCGTGCCAGCCACCCTTTTGCCAGCTGACGTTGCTGAAGGCCTCGATCCTCGCCGCATTCGTGCGTGAATTGCGGGTATTCACTTCCCCCTTGAACAGACGGAAGATCTGGGTGTTTCCGTCTTCCTGATACCAGCGGGTCCATTTGCTGAAATCAGCCCGCTGAATAACGCTGTTGCCCAAGGTGTGAATCCGGATGGCTTCAGGAATCGGTTGACGGGACTCTTCGGAGATTTCAACAAGTTCATGGTTTACCTCGATCTTCGAACCTTTCACTCCGGTCCTCGAGTTTTTGCCTTTTGGGAGATTGCCGGATGCCATCACTTCTGCGAACGACGGGTCTTTGCCATTTTGAGTGAATAATGGAGCAGCACTGGCGATGTTCATGCAAAGGACGATGCAAAAGTTAGTGATCAGGATCTTTTTCATTTGGGTTCAGTGCGGTCGGATCAAGCGTCGGTGATATCAGAAATTCGTCCAGCAACCATCCCCCAACCGGGTGGGTTCCTGGAAGTTCGTGCCGTGTCCTTTCGGGCAAAGGACATTCATTGGTTCCGGCCTCACCGTCCAGATGTTTTGATTCCGAAGGATTTTCCGATTCCCCATGGGGTTGGGCTTCCATTTCCGCTATGGCGGATACTGAGACTGCTGTGGGAGGCTGGAATCCATTTTGAAGACAGTTCTGATGACTGACGCGGCTTTTCGCGGGTTTAAGGCCACACCTTCCGGATTATCCAGCTCCTTGTTGTTCGCAGGCTGGTGTCCGTGCCATGCTCCGTCCTGAAGCGACTTGGCCCGGGAATTTCTGCCCGATCTCCATGGGTTTGAGGCGGGTCACCAGGGTTTGTTGATCGCAACTTCCTGGAAATGAGTAACTTGGGGTGGGTGTCGAGATGGAGTTGGAGCAGTGTGGCCAGCCGAGATGCGGCCGCAGGTAGGGCCCTGATGGTAGATGTGCGTTGAGCCCCGAAAAAAATCACGATGTTTCCGAAACTTTTCCGTGCCTGCGGGTTTTCCTAATGAAGCTTTGCTGAGGGAAGGAGCTCGGTGAAAAATTTCTGAAAAAAACCGAATATTTTTCTCTGGCGCGACTCCACTTACTGGGCAAAGTCACCCACCGTAACCCAAAACCAACCACTACCAATATTATGAAACTGTTCCTCAGCGCTCTTTGCGCATCGTTCATCATCGCTCCACTTTCGTTCTCCGAAGAGTGTGAAAAAGGCAAATGCGACAAGGAGAAAAAGGAAGAAGGCACTGTCCTCGCCGACTGCAAAAAGTGCAAAGATGGCGACAAGGAGAAGGAAAAGGAAGAAGGAGCAATCCTCGCTGGCAAGTGCAAGGACGGCGATAAGGAGAAGGAGAAGGAAGAAGGCACCCTCGCTGGCAAGTGCAAGGACGGCGAAGAGTGCGATAAGGACAAGGAAGAAGGCACCCTCGCCGACTGCAAAAAGTGCAAGGATGGCGACAAGGAGAAGGAAAAGGAAGAGGGCACCATCGCCGGCAAGTGCAAGGACGGCGAAGAGTGCGATAAGGACAAGGAAGAAGGCACCCTCGCTGGCAAGTGCAAAGATGGCGAATGCGACAAGGACAAGGAAGAGGGAACTCTTGCCTGATTTGTTGTTTCCGATTGCTGCGACAGGCTTAGCCGCCTGACATGCTTTGAATCGATAGGCACAGCACTCAATCTTTCATTGGCCACCGGACACCGTCCGGTGGCTTTTTTTGTGGCCCCGGGTTCGTTTTTCGGGAACAGCGCCATGATCGCGCGATCACCCTGCTTCTCGACAAACTGGTCCATTACTCACTGCCGCCAGACTCGAAGTATGCCAAAGCATTTTCCGACCGGATCTGGATGTCTGCCCCTTGGACATCGGAGTTCGGCTTCAAATCTTGTGCCCTGCCAATCTGGCGGTGGTTCCGGGTTCGACCGGTTCACACAATCGGTAGCCTTCGCCACTGGGAGGAATCGTCATCAATAGGGCATCCCGCTCATAGGAAGATGGGAAATCAAGTCCGATGAGTGCCCGGCCAATCCGCTCTCCGGACTGGCGGTAGTTGAAATAACAAATGCTCGCATTGCCGCGGATCCGTTGGTCGAGGAAGTCATGCAGTGCTCCGGCACGTTCGTAGAAATCGAGCCGCAAAAAGGCCGGATGTTGGAGCAAATCTCCGCGCAATGGGATGGCCCGGAAATGGATGTCGATCGCATCCGCTAGATTCTCCCACGCAAAACCGCAGGCATCGAGCTTGCCGAGGACCGCATCCAGCAGGGTGGGGGACTCTGCCGTGATGGTGAATACCGGCCAAGCGGCATCGGGATCGCTTTTCCCGTATTGGAAATCCGCGATGTTGATGCCGGCAAAACACGAATCCAGCAATTCCAGCATCGCGCCGGGGCGTTCGGGAATGCGGACCCTGAGGGTGCGGCTGGCTTGGCTGGCAGTTCCGACGGATTGGGCGATCAAACCGAGTTGGAGGAAATCGATGTTCGCGCCACACAGCACGACGAGCACCTTTTTTCCTGCGAGTTGTTCGCGGTTCTTGAGCACGGCAGCCAGTCCCATGGCCCCCGATGGCTCTGAAATGCAGCGCAGCCCCTCCCAAAGGGTTCGCATGGCGTGACTGACTTCGGCATTGGTCACGGTTTCGCT
This sequence comes from Luteolibacter sp., assembly GCA_040399845.1. Classification (GTDB taxonomy): domain Bacteria; phylum Verrucomicrobiota; class Verrucomicrobiia; order Verrucomicrobiales; family Akkermansiaceae; genus Luteolibacter. Next base: position 14,344 of record JBBARN010000088.1, read on the forward strand.
TCGGTTCAAGGTATCACGGCAGATCTGATACGGAAGATCCCCGGCTTTCCGAACCGCCGTTCCGTCGCAAAAGAGGTCGACTTGTTCGAGAGCAACGGGAGAACCGGCATCGAGGGCGGCCTTCATGGATGCCTGGCCATTGCCTTCCACGCCGATGATTTCCATCTCCGGCCAATAGGTTTTCAACCAGGTGGAAACCCCGGCTGCGAGGCCGCCTCCGCCGATTTGTAGGTAGGCCGCATCGAAGGGTCCATGACCGGATAGAACCACTTCATCGGCCAGAGTGCCCTGCCCGGCCATTACCTGGAGGTCATCGTAGGCATGAACATAAACCGCTCCGGTTTCCGCTTCATCCTCCCGCGCCGCCTGCACCGCCTCATCATAACTGTCGCCCGCCAAGTGGATTTCCACCAGCTCCCCGCCATGGTGGAGCACGGCGGATTGTTTCACCTTCGGAGTCGAGCGCGGCATGTAGATCCTTGCTCGGATGCCGAGGGTGCGGGCGGCAAGGGCCACGCCTTGGGCGTGATTCCCGGCAGAGGCGGTTACGACGCCCCGATGCTTCTCGCTGGAGGTGAGTGTGGCCATGCGGTTGCAGGCACCCCGCCACTTGTAGGATTTGACCGCCGATAGGTCCTCGCGCTTGACCCAGATTTCGGGTCCATTGCCCGGTAGATTCAATTTCTCCAGAGGGGTGGGTTTCCCGAACCGATAGACCCGCTCCCGGGCAAATAGGATTTCCTGGCGCAGTCGGCGGTCGAGCGACAAATCATCGGGTTGCATGCGGGAATCCTTGCACGCCGGGCACGGACCCTGCAAGGCGCTTGGCTTTTCGCCCGCATTCGTTAAGCTTTGGAAATGGAACACCCGAATGACCCCCTGCACGGCGTGACGTTGGAAACGGTCTTGCGGACCATGGTCGAACGGCACGACTGGCCTTCCTTGGCGGATCGCATTCCCGTGCGGTGCTTCATGTTTGACCCCACCATCAAATCCAGCCTTACCTTCTTGAGGAAAACCCCGTGGGCGCGAAAGCGATTGGAGGACTGGTTCGTCCATGAATCGCGGCATGCATGACGTCATTCAATAGCGAAAGCCGACCCACAACAAACCCTAAGATCTCGATGAAAACACCCCATCAGCACTGCGATTGCCATCGGCTCCATGCAGGAGGAAGAAATGAATATATCCGCCAGATCGGGAACGAAGATGAGCTGCTCCGGCGACAAAAACTAAAGTTGGCCCGGCGAATCCGTCACTTTTGCAGGCCCAAAGATCTGGCGGGTGAAATGGTCCTCATGGCCCGCCACTGGTGCCTGAAATCAAGACTCCGTTCTCTTCGCACGAGAGATAACTCACTTTTTTGAGTTGGCCGACAAGAATTCCGATGTGCCACTCGCTTCAAGCTGGCGGCGCGTGGTCAATTCCCGATGCACTCGACGAGAAAAGTCCATGGGCTTCAGTGACCCTAATGCAGGTGCAGCGATAGTACGAGAGCACCGAGGGCGTGTCGACGTTGTTCTGGAGGAAACATCACCCACACCCATCGGCCCCGTTGAGGAACGGATTCAAACCGCGTCTGCAAGTAGCTTTTCAGCCTTCTTGATGGTGGAGGGGCTGAGTTTCCCATCGACCCGTTTGGAGCCATCAAGCAGCGTTTTCAAGTCCGCAAGGGTCTTCTCTGCCGCCGCCAGCGACTTTTTGCCGCCGCCAAACTTTTTGTCGGGAAAATAACGGCTAAAGTTGGTGCCGGTGACACTGATCGACAAACGCCAACCCTCAAAGGATGCGTTTTCGTAGGTGAATCTAGTAAGGTTCTTCTTGGATTTCATGATCGTTTTTTGGAACGTATAGGAAATCTAACCTCGATTGTTTTTCAATCCAGTGATTTTTCCGGGTCATCGCCAGAATCTGACCCGGTCAGTTGGAAGCTCTGGTTGGAAGCTGCTAGATTGATCTTCCGGTAGCGGATGGATCGATTGGATTTCATTCTGGACGCTCTAACCATGTTCCCTGGAATTCGCGAGTCGCCAATGTCTATAGAAATGCTGGTGGGCCCGCAGGGATTTGAACCCTGGACCAAGGGATTATGAGTCCCCTGCTCTAACCGCTGAGCTACAGGCCCTTGATGAGTGGTGGAAGCTTCGGGCAGTCGCTTGAGGCGCTGTTTCGGTTTCTTCTCACGGGGCGGGGATTGATATTCCAAGGGGATCTCCAATGGCAAGGCGATTCACCGGCGATCCGAGAGCTGACAACCTCAATCCGGTAGTTTGGCAGCGGCGAGCTCGCTGGCCATGCGGGGAAAATGGATCCAGTGAAATGGCAAAACCGCCAGCCAGTAGAACCAGCCCATGAGCTCTTGGGGGCGGAAGGTGGCGGTTTGGTGGCGGACTTGGCCGCCTTGTGGGGGGCGATCGGGGTGGTCCTCGATGGAAAATTCCAGCCTGGGTTCACACATCATTAACCTTCCACTCGGTCCCATTCTGTGGCGAATCGGGGTTGAACTCGGCGGAACGCCGCCGCCATGCCTCCGATGCCCAACCAAAATCCTGAACAAGTTGCCCGCGAACGGATCGACGCCCAATTGCGCGCCGCTGGCTGGGCCATTCAGGACAAGGACGCCATCGACTTCAACGAAGGTGAGGGCCAAGCCGTCCGCGAATACACCACCGACTGCGGCCCGGTCGACTATGTGCTTTTCGTCGATCGCAAACCTGTCGGCATCACGGAGGCCAAAAAGAAACCCTCGGCCAAAACATCACCACCGTCGAAGACCAGACCAAGGACTACGCGGAAGCGAAGCTGAAATGGATCCAGCACACCGGCCAGCCACTGCCCTTCCTCTACGAAGCTAAAACCCTCGTCTTCGCCAAGACCGATTCCCACGCCGACGACATCATCCAGATCATCCGCGAGGAGTTCGGCGAATCTTCCGCCTTCTGCAAAAAGGTCACCTACAAGAACGAGGAAGACCCCAAGTCCGTCCTCCAGCAGTTCCGCAACGAATACCACCCGCGCATCGCCGTGACCGTGGAAATGATTGCCACCGGCACCGATGTGAAACCGCTCGAATGCCTGCTCTTCATGCGCGACGTGAAATCCCGCGGCTACTTCGAGCAGATGAAAGGGCGGGGGACCCGGACGCTCGATCACGATGGCTTGCGCAAAGCCTCGCCCGCCGCCAAGACCGCGAAGACCCACTATGTCATTGTCGATGCCATCGGCGTCACCAAGTCGCTCAAGACCGCCAGCCGCCCGCCCATCACCAAGCCCTCCGTGCCCTTCAAGGATCTTGCGATGGAGGTCGTCATGGGAGCCACCGATGCCGATACCATCTCCTCCCTCGCCGGGCGCCTCGCCCGCATCGAGCGCATGCTCACGGACGAGTAGAAACAAGCAGTCGCGGAAAAACTCGGCGGCACCTCCATCAATCAGCTTGTTAGAAACCTCTTCCACGCCATCGACGGCGAGGCCATCGAGAAAAAAGCCCTCGAACTTACCGGCCAGGAGCCCGGCACCGAACCCGGGGACTACGCCCGGGAAAAAGCCCAGCAACAACTCGTCGCCACGGCTGCCGCACCGCTCACCGGGGCCGCCGTGAAACTCATCGTCGAGACATGCACCGCCAATCTCCAGACCATCGACCTCGATACCCAAGACACCCTCGTCCGCGCCGAGTGGGATGCCGATGCCCGCGAGCGTTCCGCCGCCTTCGTGAGCGAATTCGAAACTTTCTGCGGCGAGCATCAGGACCGGCTCGACGCCCTCACCATCTTCTATCAGCAACCGCAGCGCCGCGAGGAAGTCACGCTCGACCAAATCAAGAGCGTGCTCGCCGCCCTCAAGCAGGAGGCCCCGCGCCTCGCCCCGCTCCGCGTCTGGGAAGCCTACGCCCGGCTCGACGCCCTGCCGGAAAATGCCCAGCCGCTCACCGAACTGACCGCCCTCGTTGCCCTCATCCGCCGCGCCTGCGGCATCGATGCCGCCCTCACGCCCTTCGACGCCACCGTCCGCCGCAACTATCGCGACTGGATCCTCAAAAAGAACGCAGGTCAGCCCTTCAACGAATCCCAGACCGCCTTCCTCCAGCTCATCCGCGACCACATCATGACCTCCCTCCGCTTCGAGCGCGACGACCTCGACTTCGCCCCCTTCGACGCCCAGGGCGGCCTCGGCAAAATGTTTCAACTCTTCGGCGATCAGATCAATCCGATCATCGACGAACTCAACGAAAACCTCGTGGCATGAAGATTTTGAACCACAGATTTCACAGATTAACACAGATAAGAGGTTCTTTGATAAAGAGGAATGATTCTAGTCTTCAACCATCTGTGCCCATCCGTGAAATCTGTGGTTAAAATTCTTCCTCGCCATGCACACTGACACCCAACTCACAGAAATCATCATCGGTGCCGCCATGAAGGTGCTCAACACCCTCAAGCCCGGCCTTGACGAAAAGCTCTACGAACGTGCCCTCGTCATCGAGCTCACCAAGCAAGGCCTGGCCTGCGAGCAACAGAAGCAACACCCCGTCCACTACGGCGAGCAGCTCATCGGCAACCTTATCCCCGATCTCATCGTCAACAAAACCGTCATCGTTGATCCCAAGGTCGTCACCGCTTTCAACGAAAACCACCTGGCCCAGATGCTCGGCTACCTCAACATCACCGGCCTCAAGACCGCGCTGCTCCTCAACTTCAAATATGCCAGCCTCCAGATCAAACGCGTTTCAAACTGAGATGCACAAACCTCTTCATTCCGTGTATTCCGTACACTCTGTGGTCAGAAGAAATTTTAACCACGGATTGCACGGAATGCACGGATTCGGGAAAGGCGCGTCCGCGCTGATGGTGGAACTTAACGGCGGGCTGATGTCTTGACGGTGCCGTGCATTCGTGCAATCGTGCAGCACGGAAAGGATCACTCCATGAATGTCACTTTAAAGCTCCCGGATCAAGTGGTGCGCGAAGCGCGTATCCGCGCGGTTCACGATTCCAAATCGCTCTCTGCTTGGATGGCCGATCTTGTGCGTCGCGAACTCGCCACGGAACCCATCGTCGAAACCGAAGAGCCAAAAACCTGGGTCGAAGCCCTCACCGTTCCCGGAATGCCCGATTCATTCTACGAAAAGGACTTCCCCTTGCCTGACCGCAAGGCGACGAAACACCGCGAATTCAGCTTCGAACCCGACGAGGACTGATGCTTTATCTCCTCGATACCGTCACCATCTCGGCATTTCGGCGACCGGAGAAGGCGGATCCCAATCTCCTTCGCTGGCAGAAGGCGCAGCGGGGAAAAATCGGCTACGTTAGCGTCGTGACTCTCAATGAACTCCGCTACGGCATGAGAAAAGTGGAGCCCCGCGACTCCGTTTTCTCCTCCCACCTCGCCGCGTGGTATTCCCAAATTGTCTCTCTGCCGGATCAGTTCCGCATTTTGATGGTGGACCGCCCCATCGCCGATCTCGCCGCCGACTTCCGCGCTGCGCACGACACCCCATTCGAGGACTCCCTCATCGCCGCCACCGCCAAAGTCCACGGACTCACGCTCGCCACCCGCAACACCTCCGACTTTAAGGACACCGGTATCTCGCTGGTGAACCCGTGGGAGCACGGCACGTGAGGGCGCAGAAAAAGATGTTCCAGATCTGTCTGATCAGACCGATCTCTCCGATCCTCCGCATTTGCCCCGCCCCGCCACCATGACTCGCCCCGCGAACCCCAAAGCCCCAACGGAGCGAAAGACAACAGCCCAGGGCAAGGAGCCAAGCGACGCCGCCCTGGGTCCACCGCCCCTACAATTTTCCAAAGCCCCAACGGGGCGAAAGACGATAGCCCAGGGCAAGGAGCCAAGCGCCGCCGCCCTGGGTCAACCGCCCCCACAAACCCCAAGCCCTGAAGGGGCGACACAAATGCCGAAGGGGTGGGCCCGAACGACGCTTGGTGAGTTTGGTGAGTTATTCTGCGGCCAATCACTGCCTGCGACCAAGGTAAACCGCAACGGTTCAGGCGTGCCATATGTCACCGGACCAGAGCATTGGGATGGCCAGAAAGTCCACTTGGATAAATGGACGAATGAACCTGCGCGGATGGCTCCTGTTGGCTGCATTTTCATCACGGTGAAAGGCGCTGGTGTCGGAAAGCTATTCCCCGGCGTTCCGTGCGCAATCGGGCGCGACATTTACGCATATAGAGCATCAGCCGAGATCCCGAGAAAGTTTGTGGAACTATCGCTCCGGTTCACGATCGCTCAGGTCGTTGCAGAAGCGAAAGGCGACATTCCAGGACTTTCTAAAATTCACATTCTCGATCACACCATCCCCCTCCCACCCCTCGCCGAGCAGCGGCGGATCGTCGCGAAGATCGAGGAGCTGTTCAGCGAGCTGGACGCCGGGGAGGAGAGCCTGCGCCGGGCGCGGCGGCAACTCGGCGTCTATCGCCAGTCCCTCCTCAAACAAGCCTTCGAGGGCAAGCGCACCGAAGAATGGCGCAAACAAAATTCACAGTTCCTCGAATCACCCGACCAACTGCTAGGACGCATCCACTCCGAACGCCAGGCACGTTACTCGGAAGAACTCAAAGGATGGGAGGCAGCGGGTCGGAGTGGATCGAAGCCGAAGAAACCTAAAGACTTCGATCCCTTAGATGCAGAAACATTGTCGTCGCTCCGGCAAATTCCGGTTGGTTGGGCGTGGGTCAGGTTCGGGAATTTACTGGCGATCAGCAGTGGCAACGGACTCACAGCGCATCAAATGAAAGAGGGACCTTACCCGGTATATGGAGGCAACGGCATCTCGGGCTATCACGACGCTTTTATGTTTGTAGAACCGCAGATGGTGATTGGTCGAGTTGGTGCAAAGTGCGGCATCACTCACATCACAGCACCGAAGAGTTGGGTCACGGACAACGCTCTCGTGTGTGAGTTTCAGATCCAATCAATCAGCATGGAGTTCATGAGTCTTCTGTTGAACCACTTAGATTTAAACAAGCTCTCAGTCTCGACCGCTCAGCCTGTGGTTTCTGGTTCGAAACTCAACCCACTGCCTCTGCCCCTCTGCTCCCTCCCCGAGCAACACGAGATCGTCCGCCTCCTCGACGAGCAGTTCACGGTGATCGAGCAGAACGAGCGGGAGATCGACGCCGCCTTGAAGCGCAGCGCCGCCCTGCGCCAGTCCATCCTGAAAAAGGCCTTCACCGGCCAGCTCGTCCCCCAAGACCCCACCGACGAACCCGCCTCCGCCCTGCTGGAGCGGATTCGCGAGGAGCGCGCAACCCATTCAACGCCAAAGAAAACCATCAAAAAGTCCGCAGTCGGTCGCGGGTCCCGAAGGGGCTGAATTTCAAAAATTTCACGTACAGGTGAAAAAATCTCTGGAAATCACCCTGACCACCATCCACCTTGGCTCCGTCAAGCGGGTCGTCACGCTTGGCATCGATGGAAAGGATCTCGCTCATGAATACCTGCTCAAACTTGGAAAGAGTAACCAACAAGGGCTGCAAAGCATCCTCAAACGGCTCAAGGCAATCGCCGAGCATGAGAGTTTCGAAAACCAAATCACCTATCGCCATGTCGGCGAACAGGTCTTTGAAGTGAAAACCAAGAGCGGCCTCCGTTTCTATACGTTCTGGGATGAAATCGAGGGCATTGGCCATCAACTCATCATCGCCACCAGTGGCGGCAAGAAGGGAAACAAAAAAGAACAGAACGCCGACATCACGAAAGCGAAAGAGCTCCGAAAATCCTACCTCGCTGCCAAATCCCAAGCCAGCACCACTCTCAACCTGATCCCTTTACCCAATGAAGATCAAGATCACCAAGCCTGACCAACCGACGGAACTCCAGAAGCTCATTGCCGAGCTTCCCTTCGACCCTGCGAGCGAGGCGGAGTTTAAAGGTCTCATGTTCGTGGAGGAACTCCTTTCCCTGATGAAAGAACAGGGCATTAACCGGACCCAGCTCGCCGAGCGGATGGGCATTGGTTCCCCCCGTGTCACTGCCATGCTCAACGGCAGCAGCAATTTCAAACTCGAAACCCTCATTCGCGCCGGGCATGCCGTCGGTGCAACCCTTCAGCAAACCCTCGTGCCTGAAGGCATGAAGGCTCGCTGGGTGCTCTATCGCGAGGATGAGATCCACGCCGAGTTCCGCCCGCGGAAACCGCAGGTTTTCACCAATCCACCCTTCCAACTCGAAACCGACGAAATCGCTACCGATGACGACGCAAAATCAGCTTAAAGCTTCACCCCTGACCATTGAGCACCATGCATTCAGCTCAATTCAGATTGATGCGGCCGAAGCAGAAAATCCCAAAGATCCTCATTCCCTGCGGACCCGAAGGCGCATCGAACAAAGCCCGGAGAATCCGCGTCGATGGATGGTGATTCTCACCGTGGAATTCAACACTGCCAAGGAAGGGGGTACTCCGCCATACACTGGAAAAGTCACCGTTCAGGGATGGTTTTCGATCACCGAAGGCTATCCCAAGGAAAAACAGGCTGCCTTGATAGAGGTTACCGCCGCATCCATCCTCTACGGGGCCTGTCGTGAGATGGTGGCGGGTTTCACCGCGCGTTCTTATCATGGGATCATGTCGCTTCCTTCGGTGTCGTTCGCACCCATTCAGCGTCAGGAAACCCAAACCCCCACGGCCGCCAAAAAGCAGGCAAAGCAGTCGGTTTCCACAAAAAAGAAAACACTCCACTGAGGCTTTTACAGCACCAAGCGTGCGAAACATGCCAGCCCAGGGCATCGACCTGGGTATCCGCGTTTTTTGAATCCTGAGCTCTGAAGGGGCGATGCAACCGATGGACCGTCGTGTTGTTTCGCCCCTTCAGGGCTTGGAAAATGTGGGGATGCTCGATCCCAGGGCGATGCCCTGGGCTGTTATGGTTCAGGCCGTTGGCCTTGAAGAATGACGCTTCACTTCAAACACCAATCCTTGCAGCGGATCGAGCGGGCCGTATTCATGCGAACAGAAAATACTTGAGGAATGTCCTTTTGCAGGGGATGTTGCCGTCGTCCGCAGAAAATCCGATGCGCGGCATCCCGGCCCAGCCACCCGATGCAGGGCGTATTTTTTTCCTTCCTTTCCCAATGAATCTCACCTTTGCCCATCGCAAGGCGACTCAGGTACTCAACTTCTTCGCCTGTAGCGCATCCGGCCGGATGAACAAGCTCAAGGCATTGAAGTTGGTGTTCTTTGCTGACCGCTACCACCTTCGCCTCTATGGCCGGCCCATCACCAATGACCGGTATTTGGCAATGAAATACGGCCCGGTGGCTTCATCGTGCAAGGATCTGGCCGAGATGTCGGAGTTCCTTGGGGAAGATGAACGAAGTTACGCCGAGCGTTTTCTTTCCCCCGCAGGCCATGACTATGTTTCACGGGAGGAAGTAGACCGGAGCGAGTTTTCTGAAACGGATCTGGAAGCACTCGAATTCGCCTGGCGCGAATACGGCGGGGCGGATGGATTCAAATTGGCGGATGCCACCCACATGTTCCCCGAGTGGAAGCGGCACGAAGCGAGGCTGTCGTCGCCATGCGAGTCACGCGTGCCGATGCACTATCCGGATTTTATCGAAAATCCTCCGCCGGGCGTCGATCCCCTTCCTCCACTGAGTGCGGAGAACCAGGAGGATCTGAGGGCGCAGTTGGAAGAACTGCATGCGGTGGAGTCCCTTTGGCGCTAACGGCATGCAGGTTCCGTGGGAGATACGCGTTTCATTGAGGCAGGGGACCGTGTATTACATGGCGGAGCGCAACCTCAGGTCAGCCCAGCCACACTATTTCATCGTCGTGAATTCCGATCCGTTGGGGGACGAGGTTTTGTTGCTGACCGTGGCGTCATCGCAAATCGATACGGTGAAACGCCGTTGCTCCAGAGAACCCGGATCGACGGTGGTGGAGATCAACGAGGCGGATTATGCGGATTTCACCAAAGACTCCGTAATTGACTGCAACCGCGTCTTCACCAAATCCCTAGCGGATCTCTGCGCACAATGGCATAGGAAGGAAATCGTTCCCAAGTTGGACATTCCGAAGGAGATACTTGATCGATTGAAACAAGGAATCCTCGACAGCCGCCTCGTTTCCGAAGCAGACAAGCGTAGAATTACCCAATGAAAGAACACTCCTCTGAGCCTACCTGAATACCCGACGCGGAGCGTAGGAGATCGGCTCGTCGGAGTGTGCCCAAATGAATCGCCTAAGCATCTGCAAGTCAATATCCTCAATGACCACCGACACCATTATCTCCAAAGTCTGGAGTTTCTGCACCACCCTCCGCGACGACGGCGTGGGCTACGGCGACTATCTGGAGCAGCTCACTACCTGATTTTCCTCAAGATGGCCGACGAATACGGTCGTCCGCCCTACAAGCGCGATCTCGGCGTGCCGAAGAAATACGCCTGGGCCCCGCTTCGGCCGCTCAAGGGTGCGGAGCTGGAGGTTCACTACGTTGAGACGCTGCGCAAGCTCAGCACCGAGAAGGGAATGCTCGGGCAGATTTTCACGAAATCGCAAAACAAGATCACCGACCCCGCCAAGCTGGCGAGGCTGATTGAAATGGTCGATGGCGTGCAATGGGTGATGCTCGAAGCCGATGTGAAAGGTGACATCTACGAGGGCATTCTGGAAAAGAACGCGGAAGACACCAAATCCGGAGCTGGCCAGTATTTCACCCCGCGCGCGTTAATTGCCGCGATGGTAGAGTGTGTGGCTCCGGCGCCGT
>JBBARN010000089.1:0-25059 GCA_040399845.1 Luteolibacter sp.
GTTCAACGGCTCCAGCCACTACTTCTTCGGCACGGTGACCGCATGGGATCCGCCCGAGGACAACGTGGGCGTGGAGGCGTGGGTGCAAACATCGAATCTCAACCAGGTCAACCGCAACATTTTCGGCGCCGGAGACAACACGGTGGGCCTCAACATCGGTTTCGAAGCGAATGGCGGAGCCGGATGGTTCGGTGCCGTCGCCAACAAAGCCTTCGCAGGCAACTTCGGCACCGGGAGTTATACCTCAGGCACCTGGATCCATCTCGCGGTCGTCCGCTCGGCTGGCATCACCACATTCTATGCCAACGGCATCCCTTATGGCACCACCACCGCAGTTCCTAACAACTCCGCCGGCAGCGGTGCCCTCCACATGGCCGTGACCAGCGGTGGATCCTCGCTCTTCGATGGTGACATGGCCGAGGCTCGCATCTTCACCTTTACGGCTGGTGCGTTCAATCCCGCCACGGATCTTCTCATCACCCCCGTGATACCCGCAGTCGTTCGCGAGGAAACAATCGCCACCACCGCAGGCACCACCTATCTCGCGAAGTTTGAAGTCCAACCCGCAAGCGGCCAATCCTCCGTTCCCCGTCTGAGTCTTGAAATCAACGGCCAGTCCCCGCTTCGCAACCTCTCACTGCTCACTGCCTTGCCTAGCGGAGCAACCGGCGTCCCTTATATCATCCGCTTCACGGCGGATTCCGCTGCCACCACTCTGCGTTTCAGCACGCTTTCAGGTGACTCGGCCACCGCTGGCCAAATTGCGGGCTTGGCAGTGGCAGGACCTCTGACAGCGACGCCCGCAACAAACCCCAATGCCGGCCAACAAGCGCAGATCGACCGTCGCTACGGGCTTTTCCTCCACTACGGCATCAATACCTTCCACAACGAGGAATGGACGGATGGCACCAAGCCGGTTTCCAGCTATCAACCCACCGCCCTCGATGTCGAACAATGGGTGCGCACCGCTTACGAGGCGGGTATGAGTTATGTCCTGCTTATTTCCAAACACCATGATGGTTTCTGCGTCTGGGATTCGCCGTGGACCCAATATGATGTCGGATCCACCAGCGTGCCGGACGACATCATCGCCGCTGCTGCGGCCGCCTGCCGCAAATATGGCATTGGGCTTGCCTTCTACTATTCGCTTTGGGACCGCCACGAACCGAGTTATGCCAACGACGAGGCTTACAACCAATACATGCTCCGCCAGCTTGAGGAATTGTTAGGAAATCACGGCCCGGTCTGTGAACTCTGGCTCGACGGCGCATGGGACAAAGCCAACACCCGCTGGCCTTCCATGGAAATCTACGATCTCGTCCGCCGACTCCAGCCGGATTGTCAGGTCAGCACCAACTGGACCATCGGCGCTCCTGGAAATCCAGACCAAGCGGTGGTTCTACCGAATGACCAACAGGAAGGCTACCCAATCCGTTATTTTCCCTCGGACTTCCGCCTCGGCGATCCCTATCTGCCGAAGTTCCCGGATCCCAAGGTATTTTCCAACAATGGGCAATCCTACTATCTTCCGTTCGAGGCCACCGTCACGCTCAGCAGTCAGAACCGCTGGTTTTATCACACCGGTGATCTCTCCAACAAACCCGTTTCCCAACTGGCAGAGTATTACTACACGGCCACCGCGCAGAACAACATCCTCGTCCTCAATGCCCCACCCGACCGCAGCGGCCGGATCCGTGAAACCGAGCGCAACACGCTCATCCAGCTCCGCGACAAACTCGGCCTCTCACCGGGAGTGCGCCTGCCGCGCAATGTCACTGGCATGCCCACTGCCATGGCTTCCTCGGTGTGGACAAACGATGTCGCAAACTATGGTCCGCTTCAAGCGCTGGACGGCAACCCAACCACCCGTTGGGCCAGCGGTCCCGCCGGTTCCACCACCGCCTCGCTCGAACTCGACTTCGGCTCAGCCACCACCTTCAGCCGCATCCTCATCGATGAATTCGAACCAAGCCCGGGAATTGGCCGCATCACTGGATTCCGCCTCCAATCCTGGAACGGCAGCGATTGGCAGACATTCCATACGGGCACCACCTGCGGCAGATATTCCCTGCACGACTTTCCTCAGCGGACCACTAACAAGATCCGCCTGATTGTTGATTCCGCCACCGATGCCACTTCGATCTGGGAGTTCCAGATCCATGACGCCGCGCATGCATTTTCGACATGGAGAAACCAGCATTTCCCAATAAATGGCACCAACGATCCCACCCTCGCATGGGACGGGGATCCCGATGGCGACGGACGCATCAACCTTTTTGAATTCGCTCTCAACGAAGATCCGGCGAATCCCAAAGCCTCGGGAAAAACATTGCTTCGACCATCGAGCGGGAGTGGAAACCATCCATTCATCTTCACGTTTCCCGCCCGCAGTGGAGCAGTGTTCTCCGGCTCTCCATGGCCCTCAGCCGCCATCGACGGACTCATCTATCAGATCCAAGGGAGTCATGACCTAGATGGCTTCGATGCACCCATGGTCGAAACCAGCCCCAACACCGACGGCCTGCCCGCCCTCGCCCCCGGCTGGAACTACCGTGGCTTCCAACTCGCTGGGGAAGACATCCCCTCGGGCTTCTTCAGGGTCCATCTAACATCTGATCCGGATTGACTGGGCAATTGAATTGCAAACCCACGGCATCGGTCGCGACGAACACCCCGCTGCAGAGCCTTTCGCCTGCCATGAGGTGGCAGGCGGGGATGGCATCCGGCAGCAACGGGCGCAGAAGAAGGACCTCCGTTCAGGCGAGGTTCTTGGCGTTCCAATCCTTGATGGCGGCCAAGCGGACCGGTTTCTTGATTTCATACATGGCCAGATGAGCCACCACCTTGTCCATGGGGTGGCGCGTGCTGAGGTTTTTCAGCTCCGCCGTCACGCGTTGGTAGGCGGCCTTGTCTTCTTCACTCCAAGTAGGGTCAAATGCACTCATGGATTTCAACAGGTAGTTATTTCGGGTATTCTGTGGGCTTCCGGCAGGCAAAATCGCCGAGCGGGAAACTGGATTTCCGTGAGAATAGCTTACTGAATGATTTTGCCAAGATTCCTTTTGAGGAGAAACGGAGGCGGTGATCGAAGCGTGTGAAGGCAGCGAAAGAGGCAACAGTTAGGTCGCCACTCCCGAAACGAGCTACCTCCAATGATGCCGGTTTCTACCATTGCCATTCGCGCCCGCTCCGAACACCATCGACCGCTCTTTAGTTTTTACGCCTTTTGACCCCATGAAACTTCGATCCATCCCTCTCTCCCTTCTGGCGCCACTATTGCTCACGGTTTCCACGACTGCCGAACCTGCAAAAACCCATCCCAAGCCACCCGCCTATCAGGACACGCCGGAGAAGAAAGCGGAGCGCATGCGCTGGTTCAACGAGGCCCGCTTTGGCATGTTCATCCATTGGGGATTGTATTCGCAGTTGGCGGGCGAATGGCAGGACAAACACGTCACCGGTGGTGCGGAGTGGATTCAGAAGTATCTGGAAATCCCCAGTTCGCAATACAGCCCGCTGGCGAAAACCTTCACTGGGCGCGACTTCAATGCGGATGCATGGGTGAAAGCCATCGCCCATGCAGGAATCAAATACATCTGCATAACCACCAAACACCACGACGGCTTCTGCATGTGGCCGACTAAGCTCAACGACGATTGGAACATCACCATCACTCCCTTCAAGCGCGATCCGCTCAAGGAACTTGCCGAGGCCTGCAAGCGCCACAACGTGACCTTTTGCATCTATCATTCCATCCTCGACTGGCATCACGCCGATTGGCCGGGGCGTCCCGGTTTCAACGACTACGCCAAGGGCACTCCGGACAAGGAGAAATTCCGCAACTATCTCTATGGTCAGTTGGATGAGTTGTTTTCGAATTATGGCAAGATCGGCATGATCTGGCTGGATGGTTCATGGGATCGCCAACACTGGACCTCCGACGACGGCAAGCAACTCGAGGACTACCTCCGCACCCTGCAACCGTCGGTCGTCATCAACAACCGCTCCGGATATCTCCCGCCCCAGCCGAAGCTCAACATCAAGATCGAGAACAGTTACAGTTATACCTTTTCCGGAGATTACATTTCCCCCGAAGGCGAGGTTCCATCCACCGGACTTCCGGGCATCGATTGGGAAACCTGCCAAACCATGCAGCTTCCCAACAACTGGGGATACAACCGTCTTGTTGGCTTCCGCCTGTTTTCCGACCTCTTGCACCAACTCGTGGACGTCACCAGCAAGGGCGGCAACATGCTGCTCAACATCGGCCCCACCGGGCAAGGCGCGATCACACCACAAGCTTTGGGTTGCCTGGAGAAATTCGGCGATTGGATGAAGGTGAACGCGGAGTCCATCCACGGCACCACCGCATCTCCTTTTGCATATCTTCCTTTCGATGGCCGCTGCACCCGCAAGGGAAACACGATGTATCTGCATGTTTTCAAATGGCCCGCGAATGGCAAACTCGTCCTGCCGGCAGACAACAAGGTGAAACGTGCATGGCTACTGGAAGACCCGAAAACATCACTCAGCACGAATTCCAGTTCCACTGGTATCGAGATCAGCATTGCCAAAAACGCGCCGGATCCCTTGGTCTCCGTCATCGCGGTGGAAATCGATGGCGAACTCAATACCCTCAAAGCACCGGAAAACATCAGCAAAGGCATTCGCCCTGAAGTCTCCAGCTTCTGGCCCGGCCGCGAGGCGCAGTTAGACGCCAAGTTCATCACCGACGGCGATCCCAACTCCATGTGGGCCGCCGAGGAAAAAGCGCGCTCAGCAAGCATCAGCATCGATCTCGGAGCTGAAAAGGAAATCGCCGAAATCCTCATCTCCGACGCCCCCTACGGCCGCACCCAGGAGTTCGACCTCGAAGCCAAGACCCCCAGCGGTTGGCAAAAAATCGCGACCGGCACCAGCATCGGAAACAGCCTGCGCCTGCAAGGAAACGGCATCAAAACCAGCACCCTCCGCCTCAATCTCCACAAAACATCCGACACGCCGACACTCGCTGAATTTCAAGTCTTCGCGAACAGTATGGAGTAGGCATCTCACCTCAAGGAAGGGTGATGTCATGATCGACCTGAGCATGTTTGGCCAACGGGAAGAACTGCCGCGCCCACACTCCCTGGTGAATGCGCTGCTGGTCCCCTTAGCTCCAGGCCACCCGCGAGCTTGACCAAGGCTGGGATGCAAATCGATCGCAACTGAGGAGGTGGGACCTTATTGTCCCTCATGCACGTGGAAGATGCGACGATAAGGTCGCCACTCCTTAACCTCCACCCGCAAGCTGAGCCCGTCCACCCCGGACGGGGACGTTTTATTAATGAGTGTGGTCGTCTCGCCCACCCCAATTACGGAGTATGGGCGTCTCAACCTGTCATACGCAGGTCCTGGACGATCACCCACTCCGGGGATTTCGCGGTGGCGCAAGGATTTAGCATGTCAGCTTTGCAGTCCCTATGGAATACTCTTTTGCACAATGGAACTTCCGCAGAGACGGCCAGACGATCTTCAGGACGAGGGAGATGTTTCCTTCCGTCTGGCGGAGATCCGTCCGGCCTTGTGCGGATACGTGGCCTCGCTTTTACCCCACCCAGCCGCCATGGAGGACGTGGTGCAGGAAACCTGCCTTTTCTTGTGGGAAAGCCGCGAAACCTACGTGCCCGGGACTAACTTCAAGGCGTGGGCATTCAAGACCGCCTATTTCAAGGCGCTTTCCCACAGGCGCGATCTCCAACGCGACAAGGTCATCACGCTTTCAGAAGATCTGATCCATCGGATCGCCGACGCGGCTGAGTCGCACGCAGACAGCACCGACGTGAGGCTCGACGCCTTGCGCCGCTGCGTGGCATCTCTGAACGACAAGGACCGCCAGCTTCTCTTGTCGAAATACCACGAGCGCCGCTCGCTGACTGACCAGGCGAACGCCGCTGGTATTCCGGCCAACCGCCTCCAGAAGGCACTTTCCCGCATCCGACTGGCTCTGCGCCACTGCATCGCCAAAACCCAAAACCCATCGCCATGAAAACCGCCCCTCCTAACAAGGAACTCCGACACCTGACCGACAAATGGTTGGATTGCGGAGAACTCACACGCACCGAGATGGCACAGCTTGAAGAGTTGTTGGAAAACGATGCGAACCTCGCCTACTACCTCGATGCCACTCAGCAGGAGGCATTGCTTCCCATTGTGCTGGCCGAGCCATGTCAAGCAATGCCACCGAAACTCCGGATATTCCGGATGCCAAACCCACTGCTGATGGCAGCTGCAGCTTGTGTCATGTTCTTCCTCGGAGGGATGGTGAGTCACCGTCTGCCGTCACTTTTCGACTTTGGCGCACCGCAGCATCCCGCACCCGCCGCCGCTCGGATTACCGGTATGATGGGAGTCCAATGGTCCGACGGGAATCATCCAAACCTGATCCACTCTGCGGGCGCGTCCGAGCGTATCTCGATCCGCACCGGGCTTGTGGAAATCACCTATTCGAGCGGCGTCCGCGTCACTCTAGAAGGTCCCGCGGACTTCGACATTACTGATCCGGAATCCGGACGATTGACTCATGGCAAGCTGGTGGCTGCGGTTCCCAAGGGAGCAGAGGGATTCCGGGTCGATTATCACGATGGGTCAGTGGTCGATCTTGGAACCGAGTTCGCGATGGACGTGAAACCAGACGGTCCGACCGAACTAGGTGTTTTCGATGGCGAGATCGAACTCCGGCGCGACGGACTGAAGCCGGTCTCGCTCTATGAAAACCACGCAGTGATTCACGACAAGAGCGAAGCTGGAGAGCCGCTTCAGGCCATTCCGCTCGACCGGGAAAAATATGTCCGCCGGTTGCCTTCGCGGGAATTTGCATGGGAAATCGACTCCAACAGCCCCCGCGAATTAGAATTCGACGTCACTCACCTCTTGTGGAAGCCCTCTGAATACCGCGCCGTGTTCAAGTGGATCAACGGACACGACGGCGTCGTGATCAGCGATGTCGAGCTGCGTCTCGATGGCCGGCGCGTCGCAGCAGACCACCATACGGGGCAAACCAGCGTGCTGGAACTGGTCAAAGCCAACCTATTCCGTCTCAACGTGGACCCAAATGCCTATCGCGCCGGGAGATGGACGATCCACGCGGTGATTTCTCAACTGCCCCACAGCCCCGATTTCGACGGCACGGTCCACAGCTCGGGCATCCTTCAGTTCGAGGAAGGCCTAGTGAGCAGCGCCACAGCTGAAGATTTCATCGGCAAATGGTCTTATCGTTACCTCGGCGAGCATTTCATCCGGGAGTTCCATGCGGATGGCCGGGTCACCTTGAAGCGGGAGGGGCAAATCGATCCTATCGCCTTTGAAAACAGCCGGTGGTCCGTCAATGACGGCATCCTAAGTGTATATATTCCCAGGCTCAAAGCGGTGGAAGACCATGTCCTGCGGGACAGGGATACTCTCATTTTCATGGGAAGACCGTTTGAAAACGCGGCGCGGGTGGAACACTGAAATGTTTTTGGGATTTTTCGGTCAGCTTTTGAAATGGACTGGAATTTGGGGTGTGCGCCTTCCGATCGGGCATGTCTCTACACTCAAACAAGCAACCTCGTCCAAAGTGAAATACTCCCTCAACACCCTCCTCACCGCCGCGCTTGCCGGTTCCGCTTCTGCAGCCACCCTAACCGTCACCAACGGTAACTTCAACGCGGGATTGTGGAACTCCAACGGTGCGACGAAGAACCCCGCCGGCTGGACGCAATCGCTCACCACCGCGGGGAACTACGGGCAGACTTCCACTGCGACACCGAATCTCTCCAGCATCGCTGCCCACTTTCAGGACCGGAACAACAATTACTACGTCAAGAATCTGACGACCGACAATGCCGGCTTGGACCTGTCAGACTACAGCAGCTACACCGTCGGCTTCGATTACGGCCATCGCAATGACAGCGCGACCACCACGGTCGGCACGTTCTATCTGGATATCGCCCTGTGGGATCTGACCAACAACGTACAGGTTGGTTCTACCCAGACCGTGAACATCACAAGCACTGGTCAGAGAACTCCGCTTGCAAATCAGAACCTGTTCACCTCCGGTTCGGTCACATTCAACTTCGACAATTCGATCTACACGACCGAATCGGTCGGCATCCGCTTCACCCATGCCGGCACCAGCGCGGGAGCCGATGGTAGCCAAACCTTCAATGCCACCATCTTGTTGGACAATGTGTCCGTCACCGCCATTCCCGAACCGACTGCGGCCCTTCTCGGTGGATTCGGCCTGCTCAGCCTCCTGCGCCGCCGCCGCTGAAAACGCACGAGGTGATTCCGTTCGAACGAATCACCTGGATGACCCAACGGAAATCCGAATCTCCCTTATGACAAGAATCACGTGGGCTCTAATGCTCGCTCAAGGAATCGTTCTCATCACAGGATTGAACGCAGCCGTATCCACCGATGCTGCAAGCGCGTTGGCCACACGATTGTTAGACAAACACTCCGCAGGGCAGATTGTGTTTGAAGAAGCTGGGGCAGCGAATCCCGCTGTGCGCACCTTCACCATCGACACCGCGCCGGACGGTCGCATCCGCATTACAGGCGACGATACGATCACGATGGCCGCCGGGTTGAACGGCTACCTCAAGGACGTGGCGAGGTGTCATGTTTCATGGTCCGGAAACCGGATCGAACTCCCGGCAGTTCTACCCAGGCCCGCCGCGCCCATCCGTCGCTCGACAAGCGAACGCCACGGCACCGCATTTAACTATTGCACCTTCAACTACACCATGGCCTGGTGGAACGCGGAGCGTTGGGAGCGCGAACTGGACTTGTTAGCCCTCTTCGGCATCGACCAACCGCTCGCCATCGTCGGCACCGAGGCGGTCTGGTTCAACGTGCTGAAACGCATCGGTTACACTTCGGAACAAGCGCGGGAATTCATCGCCGGTCCGGCTTACACCGCGTGGTGGCTGATGGGGAACATCGAGGGCGTCGGCGGCCCCGTGAGCGAGGAGTTCATGATGTCGCGCGCGGTGCTGCAAAAGCGGATCCTCGGGCGGATGCGCGAACTCGGAATGAGACCGGTGTTTCACGGTTTCGTCGGCATCGTTCCCGCATCGCTACCAGCAATCAAACCCGGCACCCGCATTCTGCCCCAGGGCCAATGGGTGGGCATGCCGCGGTCGCCCGTGCTGCATCCGGATGATCCGCTCTTCAATGTGATGTCGAAGGCGTGGTATGAGGAAACCGAAAAACTCTACGGTAAGGCCGATCTCTTCGCGGGCGACTTGTTTCACGAAGGCGGCAACTCTAACGGAATCGATGTGCCCTCCATGGCCGCGAAAGTGCAGGCGGCCATGCTCGCGCACCGCCCGGAGTCCGTATGGTCGCTGCAAGGCTGGAGCGGCAACCCGCGGCCTGGCCTGCTCAAGGGACTGCGCAAGGACCGCACCGAGGTGGTGGAACTCTGCAACGAGTTCTTCCGCAACTGGGAAACAAGCAAGGGGTTTTCCGGCACACCCTGGACCTTTGGCACCATCATCCAATACGGTGGAAATACCGGTCTACACGGCAGGCTCGCCGCCATCGAATCCAACTTCGCGGATGCCAGGAAATCCGCGTTTCCGCCTTCCGGCATCGGCTTGGTGTGGGAAAGCACCGGCATCAATCCTGTGGTGGCGGATTTTCTAACCGACGCGCGATGGAACGCAGGCCGCATCGACCTCGACCACTGGGCCGGCGACTACGCGGCCCGCCGCTACGGCGTGGACACTCCCGGCGTCCGCAAGGCATGGTCGCTGCTACTGGGTTCCGCCTACGGCGTCTATCCGGACCATCGCCGTCCCACGGAATCAGTCTTCTGCGCTCGACCCGGCCCGGTGGTGCAGAAGGCCTCGCCCTTCGCCGCCTCGGTGGAGCTACGTTACGAACTCCGCGATCTGCGGGATGCCGTGAAACTGCTTCTTGCCGAAGCTCCCCAATGCGCGGAAACGGAAACCTGGCGCTTCGATCTGGTGGACACGGCACGCCAATATCTATCAGGAGTGGGTCTCGTCGCCCATCGCGAACTCGCCGCCGCCGACAAGGCGGGCGATGCAGCTGCCTTTGATTGCTCTTCAACCGAATTTCTCTCCATGTTGGACGCGCAGGATCGGCTGTTAGGTTTCAATCCGGATTTCCTGCTGGGTAAGTGGCTTCACGACGCCCGTGCTTCCGCCCCCAAAGGCGAGGAGGATATCTACGAACGCCAGGCCCGTTCCTTGGTCACCACCTGGTTTCCGGACCGCCGGCCAGCCACTCTTTCCGACTACGCATGGCGTGAGTGGAATGGTTTGTTGTCCGGATATTACAAGCCTCGCTGGCAGGCGTGGATTGAGTTCCGCAGGAATGCATTGTCCGGAGAAAAGGCCACCCAGCCCGATTGGCAGACGATGGAATCCGCATGGGCGAACCAAACCCTCGCCAGCGATCCGCATACCACTGAAACTTCAGGCGATCCCGCGCAATTGGTGACAGCCATTCTCAAACGCTGGGGCGGCATCGCCGATGACGCGAACCGCTGCCGACTCATCCGGTCCGCTCCACCCAAGGCAGCAGAAGCAGCGCGCGATGCCCTTTAGATTTTCCGCACCAATGTCCGCAAAAACCTTTAGCCGCCTGTTTGCATCCGCCATCGCCAACCTTGGCGGGCTGGTTTGTGCCGCACCGCTCACCGTCTCCAACGGCAATTTCAACAACGCCGTTTGGAACTCGGGAGGCACCACCAAGAATCCGGCTGGCTGGACCCAGAACCTCACCACCGCCGGGAACTACGGACAGACCGCCACCGCCACGCCGAACCTCACCAGCATCGCCGCCCACCTTCAGGATCGGAACAACAATCGTTACATCAAGAATCTGAGCACAGACAACCCAGGGCTCAATCTCTCCACTTACGGATCCTACACCGTCACATTCAACTACGGCCATCGCAACGACAGTGCGACCACCACGGTCGGCACTTACTATCTTGAGGTTTCACTTTGGGATCTCACCAACAACTTACAGGTCGGAGCGACTCAGACCGTGAACATCGCGAGCACCGGACAAGTGGCGATTGCCGCGAACCGAAACCAACTCAGCTCTGGATCGGTGACCTTCAACTACAACAAGGCGCTCTACACCGGCGAATCGGTTGGCGTCCGATTCACCCACGCAGGCACCAGCGCCGGTGCTGATGGTAGCCAGACCTTCAACGCGACCATCTTGCTGGACAATATCTCTGTCGATGCCACCAACTCGGTGACCAATGTTGACCCAGAAATTTTGTTACCTGTGCCCGTTGCTGTGCTGGCTACCGGCGTCATGGATTTCGCCGTGCCGTTTTCCAACATCGGCATCTCTAACGACCTGATCGTTTCATCTGCGACTGTCGGCGGAACCAATGCCGCGGCGTTTTCCGTCACCGGTTTCACCTCACCGGTCGCTCCGGCCGCCAACGGTGTGGTGAATCTGCATTTCACACCAAGCGCCGCCGGAAGCTACACCGCCACGCTCACGGTGAATTCAAATGACGCGGCCAATCCTTCGGCATCCGTGACGCTCAGCGCCTCCGTCACCGATGGTGATACCGACAGCGACGGCCTGCCTAACCTTTGGGAACTCGCCAATGGACTGGATCCGAATGACAACGGCAGCACCAACCCAGACAACGGCGCGAACGGAAATCCCGACAGCGACGGCTTGCCGAACAGTGAAGAGCTGTTTCTTGGCAGCAATCCGCAGGTGAACGAGTCCGGCAAAGCCTGGCTGCCCCGTCCGGCGAAAGTGGGCCTGATGGTGGTCTCCACTCATCCGGACGACGAGGGGATTTTCTTCGGCGGAGCCATCCCTTACTACGCGCAGACCCGCGGCATCCCGACCCTGCTGGTCAGCATGACCAGCGGCGATTGGACGCTCAGCCCGCCCATCCGGGAGGCAGAGCAACGCAACGCCGCGTGGGCCTATGGGCTCCGCTACCAGCCACTCTTCCCCCGTTTCCGCGATGTTTCGGAAGCAGTGGCCACCACCTATCCCAACAAGATCGACGCGACCTGGGATTACTGGGCAGACGGCATTCTGCAGAATGACGGAAGCGACATCGAAATCGGAAAAACCAAGGCCATCCGCTATCTCGCTGAGCAATTCAGGCGATACCGGCCGGAAGTGGTCGCCACCCACGATCTCGACGGTGAATACGGCCACAGCAACCACAAGGCCACTGCCTGGGCGGTCACCCAGGCCTATGCCATGGCAGCCGATCCCGCGGCAAACGCCCCGAATCTAACAGGTCTGCCGCCGTGGCAGGTTAAGAAACTCTATGTGCATGAATACTCGAACCGGCCCTTGTTTCACGACCACTGGGAAACCGCCTCCATCAACGACGGCGGCGTGATGAAATCCCCGCGGGCGATCGCCAATCTCGGCCTCGATTTCCATGTCACCCAGAGCAGGCCGAATGTCTCAACGGTTTTTCTTACTGGCGAAGTCTCCGCGTCTTGGGCAACGCACCCCTCCGAGTGGTGGGGGCTCCATTCAAGTTCCGTGGGCGACGATGCGGTGCAGCCCGCATTCACTGTTGCAGGAGACACCACCGGCACGACTTACACCGCTTGGGCGCGTGGAAATTTTCTGCAGAACCTAGCGGTGGTCACTGATCTCGATGGCAATGGCCTCGCTGATGCATGGGAGCAAGCGCACTTCGGAGGCCCGCCATCAACCGGCGCGGCTGGAGATGCGGATGGCGATGGCATTTCCAATGAAAACGAATTCATCTTCGGGACCGCTCCTCTTCATTCCGACGGTAACCTTCTAACTGTATCCGCCGTCGGCACGGTCACCGGCCAGCCGCCCGCCGCTGTGGGACCAGGTTATGAGGGACTGAGGCGCCGCTTTGCTTTGGAAGAGTCCGATAATCTAACAACCTGGCTGCCGGTTCTATCAGGAGTGGCCGACGGCTCCGTCATCAACCGGCCCGCCGCCCCTGGTGTGGAGCGGCGTTTCTCGCGCCTCAAGGTTTGGCTGGAAAACACCCCATGATTCCCGTGCCGATGGCATCTCCGAACCTACCTCAGCGCCTCGTTTGCGTGGATGCGCTGCGTGGCTTCGACATGCTCTGGATCTGCGGCGCGGATGCGGTAGTCCGCGCCTTGGCGAAAACCACCGATGTCCCGTGGCTGAAGTCGCTGGCCGGGCAAATGGCACATGCCAGTTGGACGGGCTTTAGCTTTTACGACCTGATTTTTCCGCTGTTCCTCTTCCTTTCTGGGTTTATCGTCACATGGTGGCTACTGCTTTTCCTGCTCTATCGGAAAAAGTGGTTTCTGCGGGTGTGAACGGATTCGGAAAATTTCGGAATCTCTTCGGTCAGGTTTTCACTGCATTTGGAATCTGGGTTGGAACTTCAACTATCCCCATGATCCCTATCCCTCGAAAACTCCACCTAGCTGCATTTGCGGCGATGGTCGCCTCCGCCTCGGCAGCGAACGTCACCGGCGTCAACACTTCCGGATACCAACTCAACATCGGTGCCAGTGCGGCCGGCTTCAAGGGCAACATTGTCCTCGACCCCGCAGGCGTGCTTGGCTGGGCGAATTACCGTACGACCCTTACTCCCGCAGCGGGCGAGTTTGGCGGGACAGCTTTGACCTTGACCCAGATCGGCACCTTCACTTTGGAAAATATTGCGGATGCGCGCTTCAGGGACGCATGGGGCACCACGCCAACCACGGATACCATCGGGCTTCGCGCCCGTGTCGTCACTGGACTGGATGCTAGCGAAGGATTTCGCCTCGCATTCGTGCCTGGCGCGCCCGGCAGTTACCGCCTGACGGTGCACATGGGAGACAATTTGTCCGTCGTCACCACAAATGCACCTGCGGTAAACTATGCGATCACCCAGGGCGGCAATCCCGTCACCGGCGGTAGCGGAACCCTGCCGACAGGCACTGGCACGTCCTTTGACGAAGGTCCAGTCACCTTCAACTTCACAGTCGCCGATGCCACCGAGGCCGCGGCAACTTGGAATTTCAACTTTACACGGGCTACAGGCACTTTGAATGGCCAGGCACTGTTCGTTACTGGCGCTTCGCTCTCCCCTGCGGACCCGGTGTTTTCCTACACCACGCCTTCGACGGTTCAGAGCACGGGAGCCCCTGTGAATTTTTCAATTCCCTTCACCAATTCCGGCTCCACCCAGAATCTCACCATCACTTCCGTGACTCCAGGCGGCTTCGATGGTGCTGACTTCGCGGTTACATCCTTCACCTCTCCCGTTGCACCAGGCGGCAGTGGCACAATCAATGTCACTTTCACTCCCACGTTGGGTGCCGGCCCTTACACAGCGGACCTCACCGTAGCGTCCAATGACTCGGCGAACCCGAGCATCGTCATTCCGATCACCGGAAATGTTGCGGAAAATCCGAACATGGTGGTGACCAACCCAGCGACCATCCAAAGCAATGGCGCACCGGTCACGATCTCGATTCCATTCACAAACAGCGGATCGACCCTGCCCCTCAATATCAGCTCCATCACTCCGTTCGGAACCAACGCGGCGCTTTTCACCGTGAACAGTTTCACCACGCCGGTCGCCGCCGGTGGCAGCGGCAGCATCAGCGTGACTTTCACCCCGACGACTGGTGGAAACTTCACTGCCAGCCTCGACGTCGCCTCGGACGACGAGCAAAATCCTTCGATTGCAGTTCCTCTTGTGGCGACGGTGACCGACCCCGGGCTTCAACTCTCTGCCACGAGGCTTGATTACGGCACGCTGACCACCAATCCCGGCGCACAGACCGCCACCCTCACCCTCACCAACACCGGAGCAATTACCCCGCTTACCATCACCCCAGCATTGTTAGGAACTGCCGGTCCGTTCTCGATCACGACAGCCCCGGCCGCGCCCATCGCGCCGGGTGCCTCCGACAACATCGTCGTCACCTTCGCGCCTGGCGCGGAAACCGGCAAGTTTGGAGCGTTGCTGTCCATCACCAGCGATGCCCCCTTCAATGGCAGTGCCACGGTGCCCATCGTCGCCCAAGTGACTGATGGCACCGCGCTGCCCACCGCACTCGTCGTGCCTAACGGCGATTTCAACGCCGGAACGTATACTTCGGCCAGCAGCACCGCGCCCGCCGGTTGGACCAGTTCACCTGCCGCCAGCGCAGGCAACTACGGGCAGACCGCTCCGGGCACGCCGAATCTTACCAGCATCGCCGCCCATTTCCAGGCGCGCGGCGGAAACTACCTCCAACAGAATCTGTCCACCGCAAACACCGGCCTCACCCCGGCAAACACCACCGCGGTCACCGTGGGCCTCAAACAAGGCTACCGCAATGACACCGTGACCGCCGGGCCGATCCTGATGCGCGTTTCACTCTGGGATCTTGTCGGCAATACAGAAATCACTGGCCGCAACTTCGTCATTGAAGATCCCGGCGTGGTCGTCGGCACCGGTTCCAACCAACTCGCCGCAACCTCATTCACACTGCCCGTCAGCAATGCGGCCACCGGTGACATGGCGCTGCGCATCACCCATCTGCAACCCGGAGCCGCCGCCACCTTCACAGCCACCTCGATCATCGACGATGTCACGGTTTCAATGAGTGGCACAACCGCGACGCCCTTCCAGAGCTGGGCACTTGCTACCGGACTCGATGGTACCGCCGGAAAGGAAAACGGTGCCACGGATGATCCGGACAAGGACGGTGTCACCAATTTCGAAGAATTTGCCTTCGGTGCTGATCCCTTGTCTGGCAGCTCGCGCGGCCTGACCGGAGTGATCACTCAGGACACGGATTCGGACATCCAGCAGGAACTTCTCATCACCATCGCCGTGCGCAGCGGCGTTTCGTTCTCCGGTAGTCCCGCACCATCCGCCACCCAGGACGGCGTTCTCTATCAGGTCCAGGGCAGCAGCGGGCTTTCCGCTTGGGATCAGACGGTGCAGGGCCCGCTTGCCACCGCCGTAGTGCCATCCACGCTCCCCGCGTCTGCGCCTTCCGGCTACGAATACAAGACCTTCCGCCTCGCTGGATCCAACGGCCTGCCAAGCCGCGGATTCCTCCGCGCCTCCGCGGAAGCAGTTCCCTGAAGAAGGACTTTCATACTCCCCGGATTGGCCGTTTCACTGAGGATCGATCCGGGGATTTTTCATGCCTAGATGATTCGCTTTAACCAAGCACCTCACATTGCACCATGTGTTATCTGTCGCAGCGGCAACCCTGGTTCTACTTATCTCCGGTGCTCCGCATTTCGGGATATCTGGGAAAGAAGAAAAATCGGAGGATTTCACACCAAAGCGGCCATCCCCCATCGGGTCAGAATCCACAGGAGGAGAGGACCTGATGCCAAAATTGTAGCTGCGTGTCTTCATGTCCCGGCAAGCCCTTAATGACTGCCGCAAGCTGGCCCCGAGGCCGGGATGCAAATCGAACGCAACTGAGGAGGAAGGACCTTATCTTCCCTCATGCACATGGAAGAGGCGACAATAAGGTCGCCACTCCACAGGAGGCTTTGCGCATCTCATGGGCATCTCATGGGCATCTCATGGGCATCTCATGGGCATCTCATGGGCATCTCATGCGCATCTGCAATGGGAGCAGAAGAAGGGCCTCCGTTCAGGCGAGGTTCTTGGCGTTCCAATCCTTGATGGCGGCCAAGCGGACCGGTTTCTTGATTTCATACATGGCCAGATGAGCCACCACCTTGTCCATGGGGTGGCGCGTGCTGAGGTTTTTCAGCTCCGCCGTCACGCGTTGGTAGGCGGCCTTGTCTTCTTCACTCCAAGTAGGGTCAAATGCACTCATGGATTTCAACAGGTGGTTATTTCGGGTTTTCTATGGGCTTCCGGCAGGCAAAATCGCCGAGCGGGAAACTAGTTATCCGTTAGGATAGCTTGCCAAATGATTTTGCCAAGATTCCTTTTGATGATGGCTGGAGGCTGAGAAGGAAGACTGATTTACGGAACGCTGGCTTTAGCCGGCCCGGGTTGAGGAGAGGGAAATCTCAGACGCTGCTGCGCACCTTGGCTTCTGGTGGGTGGCGTTCATCTGCGCTTACCAGATTCATGCGTGGCGCCGCGACGCCGTGGGGGATGGACTTTTCCGTGGGATGAAACCCACGGCTACAGTCGGCTGTCACGCTGTGACAATCGGGAGGTGCTCCGTGTGCGCTTTGCGAAGTTGTGCCAAGCAAGAAGCGGCCACCGGCACGTGGTGCCAGTGGCCGCCTTGTCCAGGCCGGGAATCGACCATGGAAACCGGGGTCAAGGACCGGTGACCTTAAGGCGGGCAAAGTTTTTGCCGCTGTATGCAGGGCCACCAGGGAAGGTGTATTTCACGCTGCCACCGGGGTTGGGCGTGTCCATGATGTTGCCGCCGCCGATGGTTTCGACGGTCCACGGTCCGCTGAGTGTGGCGGAGGTCTCCACCACGAAGTCGGTGGAGTAGGCCCCCGCGTAGCCAGTGCCTTTGGGCCAGGTGACGCTGAGCGTGCCAGCGGTGTTGACCATGCCGGGCAGCGCGGTGAAGCCGGTGGTGTTGCCACTGGGTCCGCCGAGGAAATACTCCACACCGTTCTTCACGCCATCGCCGTCGTGGTCATCGTCGAGGTTCACGCCGGCACCGTTGAGGGTAGCCCAGGAGCCGTATCCGGCAGGGCCGGTGGCGACGGTGAGGGTGCCATCGCCGGTGATCTGCGGGATGCCGATGACAGGGGAGAGCGAACCCACCTTGCCATAGGTTCCGGCCGCCAACTGAGTGGCTCCGACGAACAGTTTATCCAACAAATCCGTGCCGGTGTAGGTAAGGTTCAGAGTCGCGCCTGTGCTGGCGATGGTAACGGTGGAGGCGTCATTGATGGTGTTGGCGTTGAGCGCTCCGGTGGCATTACTCAGAGTCAGGGTGCCTTCTGTGACGGTGGTATCGCCACTGTAGGGATTGGTGCCTTCCACGATCACGGTTCCCGCTGTTGTCTTGGTGAGTCCACCGGTGCCGTTGATGGTGGCGACGTCTTTCAAGGTGCCTGATTCGGCGTTGAGGGTGATGGCCGCAGTTCCCGAACCGATGGCGTTGCCGTTCAGGTCGAGAATTCCGCCGTCGAGATTGATGGTGCTGTTGGCGGTGCTGCTGCCCTTGAGGATGTTCACGTTGGAGGTGAATGTTCCACCGGTGAGGTTCAGGGTCGCATTCGAAGCTCCGCCGCCGGAATGGCTGCCTAGGGTGAAAGCGGTATTCACCGTGAAGCTGCCACCACCGACGTTTACTGTGGCGGTGGCCGCTCCGGTTGAGAGCCCACTCTTCAATCCCATGTTCAGGGTGCCGACCGTGAATGTGCCGGCGTCGAAGTGGACCGTTCCGGTTGAGGCAGAGAGGTTAGTGCCGGTGTTGTTAGAGGAATTGGCGATGAGAAGAGTTGAAGCATTCACCGTTGACTCATGGCCACGCAGGTCAAGACTGGCGACCACAGTGGTACCGGTGCCTGTGGCACCCATGTTTGCGATATTGATAGTTGCCGCGCCTGTTCCGGCTTCGTCTGCAATTGTGACGGTTCCCGGACTTCCTGCCGTCTGGGAGGCAAATGCCACCCTGAAACCGGTTCCGCTGCCTTTTCCTTTTCCGATTTCGATGGTGTTGGCTTGGATGACGTTGGTTCCCGTTCCCAGCGTGAGGGAGGTCGTGCCGCCGCCGCCATTTTGAGAAAGGGTATCCCCCACTTTGAGGGTGGTGGCGATCAAGGTGTTGGCCGTGTTTGACAGAAGCAGGATGCCGTTGCTGCCTGTGCCGTTGGTAGCGCCCACTCCGACGTTGAAGTTGGTCACATCCGCGCTGAACGAAGCGAGTGAGGTGACGTCAAGCGTTCCGGTGTTGGTCCAGAGTGCATTGTTCGCGGCCAAGCCTTGACCAATGGAAATCGTAGTGCCGTTCACCGCCAAAGAGCCGCCACCGTCAACGGTCAGTTTGGTGGCCGTGGTCGAGCCGCTTCCGGGATCGTAGCCCACAGTCAGCCCGCCGTTGAGGGTCAGGGTTTCGCCCAAACCGAGGGTGATGGTATTGGCTGTAGCGGAGTTGGTCCGCACCAGAGTGGCCCCGGTGAAGGTGGCGCTGGCAGTGGTCAGATCCAGAGTTCCATTGTTTGTGCTGCCGGCCGTGGCCCCGAAGGTAAGCCCGCCGGTGAGCGACTGGTCGGTGGTGCTGAAGACCAACGTGCCTTGGTCGATGGTGGTCGTGCCGGTGTAGGCATTGGCACCGGAGAGCGTCCAAGTGCTGGTATTGCTCTTGGTGAGGGAAAGGGCGCTGGCAACCGATTGGCTGATGACTCCGCCGATGGAATGCCCGGTGCCGGTGCCGTCCAGTTGGAGGGTGCGGGCGACGTTGCTGGTATGGCTGGTGACGACGCCCGTGATACTAACGGTGGCGGTGGTGGGGTTGAGAACAACGGTGCCGGCGCTTCCAGAAGTCAGGCCCAGGCCATTGAAGGAAATTCTTGCCGACCCGCTCGTCACATTGGCTCCGCTCGTGAAGTTGAAGGTGTTGGCCCCCAAATTGGGAGTTCCCAGCACGTGGTTGAGGCCTGCGCCAGCAGTGGCCCGGTCCGAGATGAACGTGATTGCCGAGGCACCGGAGCTGGCACCGAAGAGCGGGAAGGTCGTGAACGCAGTATCGGTCGATAGCTGCAAGGTCGTCCCGATGGAGAGAGCCACGCTGCCAGTGGTTCCCTGCAATGCGCCCGTGTTCGCGAGCACCAGCGTACCCGCGTTGACGGCGGTCGTGCCTGTGTAGGTGTTTACAGCGGAAAGGGTTACGGTTCCAGCCGTGGTCTTGGTCAAAGAAGCGGAGCCGCCGAGGATGGCCGAAACACTGCCGCTTTCGAGTCCGTACGAAGTGCCCGTCAAGGTGCCGCTACCAGTGATGGAGGCACCGTTTTTCAGGGAGATCCCTCCCACGGTGTCGCTGTTGGCACCAAGGCTGAGGACGGCGGATGCGCCGTCCACAGTAACCGTGCCCGAGTCGGGCAGGGTGTTGGTGGCATTGCCGAGGGCGAGGGTGCCGCCAAGGACGCTGGTGCCGCCGGAGAAGGTGTTGTTGGCGGTGGCCAGTGTGAAGGTGCCGGTGTTGGTTCCGGCGAGGGTCAGCCCGCCGCTGCCACTGATCGAACCCGCGCCGGAAACCGTGTAGTTGCGGGCCGTGCTGTTCATGGTCACGTTGAGCGGTGATACGATGGTGGCGACTGTGACCACGGGACTGCCGGTGACACCTGCAGCATCGCCGAATACCACGGCATCGAGGGTGTCAAAATAGGTGGTTGCGGCCGAATTTCCGTCCACCCAATTGATGCTGGATTCATCCCAGTTTCCGTTACCGGTATTCCAGGAAATGGGAGCGTTTGTCGCGTTGTTGGTGACTGTCACCGAAAGCGTGTTCGATGCGACACTGAAGGTGCCGGAAAGGCGGTGGGTGAGCAGTGTGAACGCAGAGCCATCCGCTGGCCCGGAGCCCGACCAGGTGACCAATGGATAGCTCTGACCGACTGCCAGCGCTGCCATCGCGCTGCCAGCCAATTTCACGCCGGGTGCGGTCCCGAAAGAGAAGTCAGTGACGCTGACGGGAGCGACGGTGATACTGGGCGTGGTGCTGCCGTAGTCCACAAGCACCGCACCGCTGTTCTGGAGGGCCAGGTCGCCGGTGTTGATCCACTGGGCATCGTTCGCTGCGACAAGGGCACCGGCCTCGGCACCACGGGCGACTGTGACATCGGTAGCGGAAGCCGCCGCCGTTGAGAACCGGAGCTTGCCGCCGGCGACGGAGGTGCCGCCAGCGTAGGTGTTGATCCCGGAAAGGGTAAGTGTGCCGGAGCCGCTTTTGGTCAGGCCGCCCGTGCTGGTGCCGCCGAAGTTCACCATAGCAGATTCGATGGTGGCGGAAAAGCCGTTGGTATGAATCAAGGCACCGCCATTTTTCACATTGGCCGTCACGTTCGCCGGGAATGTCACTCCCGCACCGGCGAAGAACTGGCCGCCATTGAAGTTGAAAATTCTTGAGGCTCCCGAGGTATCGATGATGTTGCCAACCGTGAGCGTGCCACCGTCGAGATTCACAATGGCATCTCCCGTTCCTGCCTGGTAGGCAATGGTCCCGATGCTGGCGGATCCTGATGTCAGGGTCAGGGTGCCGCTGCCGTTGTTGCCCGCATTTCCGAGTTGAAGTGTAGCGAGACCGGAGGTGTTTGTGTAGGTGCCGCCATTGATGACGAGCGTTCCGGTGCCGGCAGCATTGCCCAAAAGGTCTTGGGAATTCGCCCCGGAAGAGCCGGTGGTCAGGGAGGCGCCCGAGTTGAGGGTCAGGTCGCCGTTGACGGTATTGCCCACCAACAAGCCCCGCTGGTTGCTGGCCGCACCACCCGCTAGGATGGCGCCATTGGAGATGACGTTCCCCAATCCTCTCACATCGAGCCGTGAAATTGCCAAGGTCCCGGAAGTGCTGATGTCGGTGCCGCTGGTAGTAACGAAGCCGTTGGATCCGGCTGGGCTCATCGTGACAAAGCCGGTGGTTCCGGTGCCGATGATGTCCTGACCCGCCGCAAGGGTGAATGCCGCCGTACTTTGAAGCGTCGCGCCATTGCCGATGCTGATGGTCGGCGAGCTGGCGATCCTGTTCCCCGACATGGACAGCATTCCAGCCGCGATGGTGGTATCACCGGTATAGGTGTTGGTGCCGCCGAGTGTCCAAGTGGCATCACCGCTCTTCACCAATGAAACGTTCGTGCCGCCGATGACGGGGTTGATTTGCCCGGTTGAGGTTGCATCGCCGGTCAAGGTGAGAGTCTGGCCACTGCCCGTGAAGGGAACGCTGGTGGCAGGTGAGGTTGTCCAGACATACGTGCTGTTGTTGACGACGTCGAGGGTGGCTCCGTTAGGCCCCACACTGATGACGCGTCCGCGGGAGGCGTTTTCGTTGTTGAAGCGGAGCGTCCCGCCATCGATCACCACTCGCCCACTCGTGTTGTTGAGGTTGCCGAGGCTGGGCGAGCCTGCACCCGAGGTGTTCGTTTGGGCGAAATTCCTGACCACCAGAACACCACCGCTGCCGACGGTCACCACTGCGTTCACAGGGTTGGCACCGCTGTAGAGTTGGGCACCATCGGTGGAAACATCCAACACGCCGCCGGTGATGGTCGTGTTGCCGGTGTAGCTATTGGCGTTGGTGAGGGTGAGGGTGCCGGAGCCGGACTTTGTCAGACTGCCGGAGGAAATGCCGAAAGCTCCACCGAGGATATAGCTCTTCGTTGGGTTGTTGAAGGTGGTCGTGACGGGCGCCACATTGGCCGTGTCGATATCCACGGCGACCGGTCCCGCTCCAGTGGCGCTGTCATTGAACAGCACATTGTCACTGGTCAGGAAGGTCGTGTAGCTACTGTCGGAAGTGAGCTTCCAGTTGTTTGTCGAGGCAAGGTTCCACTTGCCGTCGCCGTCGCCCGCCCAGAATGGAGGATTATCCGCCCCCACGGTCAGGGTGATGGCGGTGCCGGAGTTTCCAAAAGCCGAACTCTGGCGCGGGGAGAGGCCCGTCACCGTGCCAAGAACGAACTGTGAAGAGCCCGCGCCTCCGATGCTGCCACCACCATAGCTGATCAGATCGTGGATGCCCGCCGCCCAGCCCGGTGCGGAAGGATTGATGGTCACGAGCCCCGCCGCATTGCTGGCGAGGCTGGTGGTGACAATGGCGGCGGAGGTGCTGCTGTTGAAGGTGTTGACCGTGGCCGCGCCATTGAAGGTAAGCGTGCCGACCGTCAATGGCGCGCCGGCGACTCCATCGTTGTTCGTGATGATGCCGCCGGTG
This sequence comes from Luteolibacter sp., assembly GCA_040399845.1. Classification (GTDB taxonomy): domain Bacteria; phylum Verrucomicrobiota; class Verrucomicrobiia; order Verrucomicrobiales; family Akkermansiaceae; genus Luteolibacter. The sequence goes on from JBBARN010000089.1 coordinate 22,839, forward strand.
TTGTTGCCAACGTTGACCGTATTGACCGTGCCACTTCCGGTCAAGGTGCCTTGGGTCAGGGTGACGGTGGGAGTAATCGCCGTGGTGCTGTTGTGGAGGAGTTTCGCGCCGCTGCCGTTGATCGTGATGCCGCTGGTCGAATTGATACTCCCCACGTTGTCGCCGCTGGAGCTCAACACAAGCGTGCCGTCGGTGACTGCGGTCGCACCGGTGTAGGTGTTGGCACCGGTGAGCGTGAAAGTGCCCGAGCCGCTCTTGCTCAAGGCGATGGCACCGGTAAACTGCCCATTGGTGGTAGTGGTGGATATGGTTCTGCCACCGAACGTGAAGTTGCCGGTATTGTTGATGGTCAGAGTGGCAAGAGCACCGCTGTTGGTGACCCTATGGTTCCGCAAACTCGGCACGGTGCCTCCGTTGCTCAAACCGGCAAGTGTTTGGTTGTTCCCGTTCAGGTCATACTGCGATAGTCGGCCAGTGCCGCCGCCTGCAATGCTTTCGAAGCTCAACACCGTGGTGGTTGGCAGGGCGTTGGCGACCCCGGCCCTGACGTTGATCCGGTTGTTGGCGTTCCCTGCCTCGATCGTGGTGTTTCCGTTGTAGGTGGAGGCAGCGCCCAGAACGATGATGGAATCCGCGTTGCCGCGATCACCTGCCGTATTGCCCAAAACGACATTGGTGCCAGCAACGCCGCTAATCGCGCCGTTCAGGTTGAAGGTGACCGCCTCCGCCGGAGGGGCCGAATTCCCGGCACCGATGCGGAAGTTCGCCGTCCCGGCCCCCGTCAGGGTGATCGGGGCATAGACAAACGAATTTGAATTTCCCGCGTCCGCTGGTGCGAAGTTCGATTGGAGAGTGGTGTTCGCCGCCATCGTGACCGATAGGGTTCCGTTCACTCCCGGGGTGTTGCCGCCGAGGGCGGTGGCGTTGTTCAGAACGAGCGTGCCTGCGCTGATGATCGTCTGGCCCGTGAAGGTGTTGCTTCCGCTGAGCTGGAGCGTGTTGCCCGTCTTGGTCAAGCTGGTGGCGGCACCCGTAATCTGGGACGAAATGGTGTGAACCGTGGTGCCACCAGCACCGACGTGAATGCTGGTAGTCGCACCAAGATTGATAATGCCGCCGGAGAGGGTGACGTTGCCTACGGTGGACGAACCGAACCTCAAGGAGGCGGCATTGACTGTTCCCGTTACCGTGATGGAGCCAGTAGCTAGGGCGACGGTGTCCGTGCCAAAATGGAGAGGATCACCGATGAGGGTGGTGACACTGGCTCCGGGAGTAGTCGTGCCGGCATTGCTGGTACTCCACCGGCTGACCGTCGGGGCGGTCCATGTTCCGCTTGCACTGCCGAAGCCCGCAGTGGCTCCGTTTTGGTCCCAATAGCGATTGGTTTGAGCTTGCGCGGAATGGGCGAAAAACATCGCGGCAAGAGCAGTGGCGAGAGGGAAGGAGAGGCGGGCGGAGTTAAGAATGCGGGGTTTCATGGGTTTATTGACGTTGTTTTTTTGCGACCGGGTTTTGGGTATTGAGTGAGACCTCCGAGGTTTGATGCGAGGCGGCCTCCTCCTCACGGAAGATGCGCACGAAGAACGCCAAAACATAAACGGTCGAAAATATTCGAAGCAACCTATCACCCTCTTTTGCCCCGACCAGAAAAATCCATCCAGACAGAAAAATCCATATCGTCTTCCAGCGTGGTTTCGCTGAGAGACCGACCTTTGCTTGTCTACCACTGCCTTGAAGAATTCGAAGGCAAGCCAAACGAGTCCATGGGGAGTGGCGTTTCTACTTCGGATGGCCTTGATTCCGGTGGGGCAGGTCGGTCGAGTCGGGGGGGATTCGATTTGCGGTGCTAGGCAGTGGCAGTGGCGGGAACTCGGCGGTGGTCGAGGCAGAGGGGGTGCGTCTGCTCATCGATGCGGGTCTGAGTGCCAAGCAGTTGTCATTGAGGCTGGGCATGCTGGGGATCGATCCGGGATCGATGGTGGAAAATGGAAGACCTTTGAAACCGTGCAGAACTTTTCCATCGGTTCCTCGCAAGTGAGGAGTTTTGCCATTCAGCACGATGCGGTGGATCCGGTGGGATTTGTGATCGGCAGCAGTTCACGCCGGCTGGGCTTTGTGTCCGATGCGGGATTCGTCACCCGCAGCATGACGGATGCCCTGCGCGGACTGCATGGTTTGTTTGTGGAGGCCAACTATGACGATGGCTTGCTGGAGGCGGATA
>JBBARN010000090.1:0-24430 GCA_040399845.1 Luteolibacter sp.
TGGACGATTCCGGTTCGCACTATATTTCCGATCTCACGCTCCAGAACGTCCCCGTCGGCTTCGCATGGGCCGGGGAGGAACGCATCGCCAAGGCGGTCCAGATTTCCACCGTCAAACGCCGCAGCGGCTACTTGGACATCGTGCTGAAATTCTACGAAAACGAGATCCTCGAAGGCTCGGAATCCACTTTCCAAAGCAGCGCGCTCGACAACGAACCCTTCGCGGAAATCGTCCTGCTCGAAGACGTCGCCTTCTTCGAGTGGCGCGTGCTCGATGGCCGCTCGATGGAATGGCAGTTCGATTGGGAAATCCAGGGCCGCCTCCCGCTGCAGATCGAACTCACCATGGCCATCGGTGCCAAGGGCGAGGAAATCCGCCACGTGTTCTGGGTTCCGCCCAAGCAGAACCCGGAAGTTCTCATGCGCCAGATGATGCAAGGCGGCGGCAATGGCACGCAGGGAGGAGTCCCCCAAAACCCGGACGGTACCCCGGGCACTCCCGGAAATCCGATCATCGTCAACCCCGGCGGCGGCGCTGGCGGCAATATCCCGGGAGGTGGCCAATGAACGTTTCGCCCGCATCCGCAGATTCCCATCGCGGAGCCGCCCTCATGGCTGTGCTCTGGCTGATTGCCATCCTCGCCATGGCCTGCATGACCGCGCTGCGCGTCATTTCCTTCGATATGGAAATCGCCTCTTCCAAGATCCACGGCTCACGGGCCCGGCAGGTCGCGGAAATGGGCATCGCCGTGGGCTCCAATCCCGTCGTCAAGCGCTCGGACCCCATGCTCCGCCAAATGAATGAAGGAACCGGCGAGGGCTTCGAGGTCCGCATCCTCTCCGAAGGCGGTCGCTTCAATATCAACGCCATCCTCCTCCAGGACGACAAGGCCCTGCTGCGCGAAATTTTCTCCAAATGGGGACTCGAGCTCGAAGACGCCCAAGCCGTCGCCGATGCCCTCGGCGATTGGGTGGACGCCGATGACAACGTGGCCCTCAACGGCGCGGAAAAAGGCGAATACGAACAAGCCGGCCGGGTCAATCAACCTTTCAACCGCCCCTTCTACGAAATCAGCGAGGTCCGCCTCGTCCGTGGCATGGATCTGGTCGAGGCCGTCCGCCCGGATTGGCGCGAGTGGTTCACCGTCTGGAGCGGCGGTGCACTCGATGTCAACGAGGCCTCCGCGGAAATGATCGCCGCCGCCGCAGAGATCCCCGTCGAGCAGGCGGACATCGTCCCGGAAACCGTCCGCGGCACCGATGGCCAGCGCGATACCGAGGACGACGTTCCTTTTCAAAATGCCGCCGCAGCGCTTGATCTTTTGGGAATTGACGTAAATGGTCGCCCTGACATTGCCCGGCGCTTTACCGCCAACGATGCCACCACCCGCATCGAAAGCATCGGCTACGCCGAAGGAGCCAAACGAAAAATCAACGTCATCGTCCGCAACCGCACCGGCAAGCCGGCCCTCCTTGAACGTACCGAAGAAATCATCCCGTGAGCAAAACCACCGACAATGTCCTTCTCGTCCCCGGCGAATCCGGATGGGAAATCTGGACCGGCCAGTCAGAAAACGGCTTCTCCTTGCAACAAGCCACCGAGACTCCTCTCGCCGGCGACCTCAAGGAGATCCCGCAAGGTGACATCACCCTGCTGTTTCCGGTCAAAGCCCTCACCGCCGTGCCGATGCGCGTCGCCAGCGATGACGACGCTCTGTTTCCCGACCTCGCCGCCCTCCACGCCGAGCGCCTCGGCCTGCGCACCGACGCCATGGCGGGACAGTTGACCGATGTCTTCGTCGTCCAGCGCGAAGGGGAAAACACCACCCTGGTTTCTGTCTTCCTGCGCACCCCGGCCGAGGGCGAGTTGCCCGTTCGCGGCCCCAAAGCCTTCGACATCTCGCCGCGCGCCATCCCCGTCAGTGGGGATGCACTTGCCACCTGGCGGGAATTCGGCCGCTGGGTCTTTGCCGTCTATCATCAGGGCAAGCTCGTCTATTGCCAGGCCACGGCCGGCGATTCCCGCCACCCGGATGCTGCCCTTGCCCGCGAGATCCGGCTTTCGCTCATCCAGCTTTCCATGCAGGGTCTCACCATTGAGCCCACCCGCGTGATTCTTTGGAGTTCCAACGAATCCGTGGATGCCTCCGCCCTCCGCGCCGCCTTCACCGCCCCGGTGGAAATCCAGCCGCGCCCCGCGCCCGTCCTGCCGGTGCCCCTCAGCAAGCTGCTCCCCGCCGATGTCCGCGCTGCCCGCCGCGCCGCCGTCCGCAAGCGCAACATCACCCTTGGCGTGGCCGCCGTCGCCCTGCTCTACCTCGGCGTGCTCGGGTGGTTCGGCTACGGATTGTGGAAAATTTCCACTGAAACCAAAGACCTCAACGCCCAGGCCGAAGAAGCAGCCCCCGAAGGTGCGGAGTATTCCACCCACATCGCCAAGTGGGACGAACTCGCCCACGCCATCGACCTTACCCACTCGCCGGTCGATATCCTCAGCCGCATCGCCTCCTGTATCCCGCCCAACAGCGGCCTGCGTCTCAAGGCTGCGGAAATCAGCGCCACGGAAATCAAACTCCAAGGCGAGGCACCCCAGCTCCAGGCCGTCAATACCTTCAGCCTCAAGCTGACCAAACACAACGAGCTCACCAATTTCTCCTGGCAAACCCCCGAGCCCAACCAATCCACCCGCGGCTGGGAATTCGTCTTCACCGGAGAAGTTCCCATCGCTGAATAACAACCCTGACCGACAATTCCCAGCTCTCCCGGCTTTTCTATTTCAGCTTTCCAGCATCTCAGCCTCTCAGCATCTACTTTCCAAATGTCCGACCGCGAAAAAAAACTCCTGATCTTCTTCGCCAGCGCCGGCTTCCTCGTGGTCAATTTCCTTGTCTTCGGAATTTTCAAAAACAAGAGCGCCGAGTTCCAGCGTGCCCGCGATCAGGCCCGGACGAAGCTGGACACCGCGGAAGTCTTCCAGGCCAGCCGCGAGCAGGTGCTCGAGGAAATGGATTGGCTCGCCGAAAACGAACCCGAACCCGCCGCCAATCAGGATGTGCAGACGAAGCTGCAAGAGCTTTGTGAAAAACAGGCGAAGAGCGCCGGACTCACCATCAAATCTCAAAAACCGATGCCGTCGGAAACCACCGAAGGCCTCAACTTCCATCGCGCCCGCATCCAGGTCACCGTGAATGGCACCGAGCAGGCGCTCTACACCTGGTTCAATTCCCTCAACATCCCCACCGAACTCCGCATCGCCTCGAACATCCGCATCTCTCCCAACAAGGAGGACGATACCAAGATCGACTGCGTGGCCGTGATCGAACAATGGTTCGTGCCCCTTCCGCCCTCGGCCTGATCGCCGCAGGCCCGCCAAACTTCCGTTTTCATATGCACTCCGCTTCCATTCCTCTCATCATCGTGCTCGCTGCAAGCGGCGCGGCGCTTGCGGGTGTGCCCGAAAAAGCGCCTCTCGCCCGCTATCAGAATCTCTGGCAGGCATCGCCTTTCACCGTCAAACCCACTTGTGAACTTCCCCCGGAAGCAGTCACGGCGCATGACGATTTCACTCTTGGTGGCGTTTCACCCATCCCCGGCGGCTATCGGGTGACCGTTTTTCCGAAAACGGGCAACCTTGATCGCATCCTGTTGGATTCGGGAGAAACGGTTGCCGGTATCGCAATCCATCGCGTGGAATTCAATGCGGCAGATCCGCTCGATACCGTCGTCTATCTGAAATCCGGCGCTCTGACGGCCCCACTTCGTTTTGATCGCCAAGCCCTCGACTCCAAGTCGCAACCCGCATCTGCCAAACGCTGAGCACCGTCATTTTCAACCTCATTTCCATGAAACCCGTTCCATCCATCCTCCTCGCCGCCTTCGCCCTCATCGGCACCGTGGCTGCGGATGTGCCGGTGAAGGCTCCTCCCACCAAATATCGCACCTTGTGGGAAAACTCACCTTTCACCTCCAAGCCCCCGCCACCCGAGGAGGGCCCCATCTCCAATCCGCTCGAAGACTATGCCCTCGGCGGAGTCTCCCCCACCACCAGTGGTTACCGCGTTACCTTGCTCAATAAGAAAAAGCCCGAGGAACGCATCACGGTCGATTCCGACAGCACAAAAAGTGGCTTCAAAATCCTCGAAGTCACCCGCAAGGCCGGCGACCCGCTTGGCACCATCGTCCGGATGTCCTCCGGAGCGCTTACCGGCACGGTTTCCTTCGATGACAAACTGCTGACTCTCGCAGCCCCGCCTGCTCCGGCGAAAACGCAGCCGGCGGCCCAACCCGGGCAGCCCCCCGGGCAGCCACTTGCTCCAGGTGCCAACAATCAACCTGGGATCCCCCAGCGCCAACCACGCCCACGCGTCGTCCCGCCGCCCACGCCGCAGGCGCAACCGCAGCAGGTCAGCCCATCCACCAACAATCAACGCCCGGATCGCCGCCGCGACCGCTGATTTTCCACCCATCCGTTCCTTCTTTTTTCAATCATCGCTTCCATGTCATTCCAACGTTCCCTTGTTCTGCTCCTCCTCGGATGGGTCACCGTGACGGCTCAAGAGCCTGCTGAAGCTCCTCCAGCACCCGTCACCCCGGCACCTGTTACTCCTGCTGTGCCAGTCCCGGCACCCGCCCGCCCGGCACCCGTGCCAGCACCTCCCGGCGTGCCTGTCCCCGGAGCCAATCCCGCTCCGGCGGCCGGAGCTCCCGGTCTGCGCCCCGCTGGCAATGCCGCTGGACCCAAGGCAGGAATCCCGCTCGGCGAAAACAAGATTGTGGAGGACATCATCGAACCGAAACTCAGCGGCACCGCCCTCGCCGGTCTCTACCGCTTGTATACCGGCCGCCGCGTGATCGTTTCCGCCGCCGCCGCCACTGCCGAGTTCTCCTTCGTTCAGGAGGCCAGCCCCCAGGACCCGCTCACCTACGCCGAGGCCGCCGAACTCCTCAAAATCGCCGCCACCATCGAAAACTTCGTTTTTGTGCCGGACGAGCAAAACCCGAATCTCGACATCCTCACCCTTTCCACCGGCGGCATCCGCCCAACTGGTCGGGGTGTCGATGTTTACAATGAAAACGACCCGCTGCCCGAAGGTGACGCCGTCATTTCCTACGTGATGACGCTCAGCTACATCAAGCCCGCCGAGGCCGTGAACACCTTCACCCAGATCATCGGCCAGTTCGGTGCCTACGGCTCCATCGCCGCTGTGCCGAATGCCTCCGCCGTGGTCATCACGGAAAACACCTCCCTCATCCGCAAGCTCATCGACCTCAAAAAGGAAATCGACAAGCCCGGGTCCGTTCAGGCCACCCGCTTTATCAAGGTGCAATATGCCGACGTGACGGAAATTGCGACCACTCTCACCGAGCTTCTCACCGCCCAGCAATCGGCCCAAAGCACTGCTGCTGCCCAGCGCGTGGATGCACCCGCCCCGCAAGGGGGGGGCCCTGCTCCAGCCGGTGGCCAACCCGGCGGCGCTGCCAGTGGCGGCGGTGGCGAGGAAACTCCAGTTCAAATCATCCCCGAGCCACGCACCAACCGCATCTTCGCCATGGGCCGCCCGGTCGATCTCCTCTTCGTCGAGGGACTTGTCCGCGAGTTCGACATCCCCACCAGCGACAAGACCTTCCTGCGCCGCAAGCTGCGTTTCCTCACCGTTTCCGAGTTCCTGCCCATCGCCAGCGATGCCCTCACCCGCGCTTTCACTGGCACCGGCGAAGGTGGAGCCTCCGGTGGAGCTTCGGGCGGTGGTGCCGCCACAGGTGGACGCACCCAAACCAGCAGCCGCCAAACTTCCAGCGGTTCGAGCAGTCGCAGCTCCCGCAGCGGCAGCTCATCATCAGGCTTCGGAAACTCTTCTTCCGGTTTCGGAAACTCCTCCTCCGGTGGCCTCGGTGGTTCCAGCGGCGGTGGCGGTAGCGGCGGCGGCAGCGCTCTCAGCGATCCCGCTGTCAGTTCCGCCCCCGAGTCCGTGCTCGTCGGTCGCACCCTGCTCGTCGCCGACAACATCACCAACTCCATCGTCGCCCAAGGCCCACCTTCCGGCCTCGAAATCATCGAGCGCCTGCTCGACCAGATCGATGTGAAGCCAGACCAGGTGATGCTATCCGCCGTCATCGGCCAGCTCACACTCGGCAAAAGAATGGAAACGGGCGTCAGTTACCTCTATCGCGGCGAGGACTACAACGGCGGAGCTGGTGGCGGTTTCCCCGGCCTCCTGCCCATTCTCCGCAACGTCGCAGGCACCGATGGAACCGGCGATACGGAGGGCACCGCTGCAAGAATGATCGATCCCGGTTCTTTCGGAGCTTCAGGACTCACCGCCATTGGCCGGGTGGACAATTTGAGTATCTATCTGAAGGCGCTCCAGTCCAAGACCGACTTCACCGTCCTCTCCCGCCCGAGCATCTTCACTTCCAACAACCAGAAGGGCACCATCTCCTCCGGTGAGCGCATTGCCATCCCCACCAACAGCAATAGCTTCACCAACGGCGGCGCATCCACCAACATCGAGTATCAGGACGTCGTCCTCAAACTCGAAGTCATCCCGCTCGTGAATTCGGACAACGAAATCACCATGCAGATCGCCCTCCTCAGCGATGAACAGAACGGCGTGCAAACCCTTGCAGGGGCCGGCAGCAATGGCGATGACCTCCAGGTTCCCCGCATCTCCACCCGCGAGATTCTCACCACCGCCACCGTTCCCAACAACTCCACCATCGTCCTCGGCGGCCTCATCGTCGCCAAGAACAACCAGGACAAGAGTGGCATCCCCATCCTTAGCGATATCCCCTACCTCGGCCGTCTCTTTTCCTCCACCACGGACAACCAGGACCGCACCGAACTCATGATCTTCATCCAGCCTACCATCGTGAACAACGAACGCTCCCTCTCCTCCGTGCAGAACGATATGGATGGCCGCTACAAGGTCGCTTCCGATGTCCGCGACTTCGGCGACGGTGATACGGTCCTGCCCGGCATGGGGGATATCCAGCGCGTGGAAGATCAGGGCAAGAACGGCAGCTCCAACGGCTCCAGGATACTGCCCGCCCGCGACACCGGCAGCTCCAGCCGCTACAGCGGCAACAGCACCGTCAAACCCTCCATCCGGCCGGCCCACAAACGCTGAACCGATCTGTCTTCAGAGGGCACGTGGTTTTCAAATGAAACGTAGGGGTTCGGGCCCCTGCGTTTTTTGTTTTCTGGATACGTTTGACGTGGCTTTCTTGGATTCCAAAGGTGGAAAACGCATGGGCCGGTGATCGTAAACGTCGCAGCAGCCACGACCACAGGGGCAGGCATTCTTGCAGTCAACCCGCCGCAGCCCAGTGCTTAATATCGTCTCGCCATTCCCTGAATTGGCCCCAATGCTCGTCCATCCATAGCCCCACTCGCTCGGTCATGAAACTCATCGCTCTGCTCGCCTTGCTGCCGCTGACTTCGCAGGCTGCCACCACCATTTCAGACACTTGGATCGTCAACACCCAGATCCCGGACAACAGCGCCATCGGACTCGCCGACACGCGCACGCTGGTCTCTGATGTCACTTCGATCGAGTCCTTGGACGTATCCCTGAATCTTTTCGGCGGCTGGGCCGGAGATCTTTATGCCTATATCTCCCATTCTTCGGGATTCTCGATCCTGCTAAACCGCCCCGGTCGTACGGCAAGTGTCGATGAAGGCTCCGGGGTTGTCAGCATGCTCCTCAAGCTATCCGACCTTGCCAGCTCCGACATCCACACCGCGCTGCCTTCATCTGGCACCGTGAACGGGATGTTTCAGCCGGATGGACGGAACATCGATCCCGCGCTTTCATTGGACAGCACCCCGCGCTCGGCCTTGTTTGATTCATTCTACGGGCTCAATGCCAACGGTGCCTGGACGCTCTACATTGCCGACGTCGCCTCCGGCGACACGATGACCTTGAATAGCTGGTCCCTGAAAGTATCGGGCGTGCCCGAACCCTCGGTGGCAATGATGGCCCTTCTTGGCAGCCTGTGTCTCGGCTACAGGCGGCGTTAATTCCCCGGCACCAGGAAGCGCTGCGCTGCCATTTCGAAACGAGCTCTTCCCTCCCAAGCGGTACTATTCTTTTGACCGCTGTGGGGTTCTTTGCAGAGTTCGTTTTATGTCAGATCCTTTGGAGCGCAAATCCCTGGCAACAAAGTTGGCCGATATTCTCGAAGGAGAGATTCGCGCGGGGGATTGGCCTGACCGGCTTCCCGGGCATCGTACCTTGATGGAGCGCTATTCGGTTAGCGCAAAGACCTGCCTCGCTGCGATCGGTTTCCTGGAATCGCGGGGTTTGATTTCCTGCGGCGAACAGGGTCGCAAGCGCCGGATTCTTGTCGAACCCGACAGGTCGGAGCATGACTTGAAAGACCTCCTGATCGTGGATGGCACGGGTTCCCAGAGCGGTGAGGATTTCCAACAAATCCATGCCTACCGCAAGGCCTGGGAGGAAAACGGGGGCAAGGTGCATAACATCAAGTTCGACTTCCCCCGCTACCGCCGTCCCGAAGCATTGCTCCGCGAGGCGGCTGCAAGCTACAAGGCAGATGCCATTCTGCTGCATGTCCCACCGCTGGTTTGGACCAAAGCCGCCATCAAACTCCGGCCCACTTTCATCTCAGGGGGCGAATGGAGTGGTCAACAAATCACCGGCGTGGCCTATGAGCTCCAGAAGGTGCTTTCCTTGTGGGTAACCCGCTTGAAGGAACTCGGCCACACCCGCATCATGGTGCCCACGGACTTCGTCGGTCCACTGTTGGAAATCGCTGTGCGCGGCGGCGTGGCGGATGGGCTTGGCTTGGATGAAAACTCACCGGAACTGGCCAACCTTTGCCCGGTGTTTTCAGAACGCATCCCCGAAGCCTGGCAGCATTATTGGAAACGGGCCTTCGCCAAGGTCCGCCCGACAGCCATCATCCTCACCGATGATATCCACTATCTCTCTCTTTGCGGATATTGTTATCTGAACGGGATCCGGATTCCAAAAGATCTCTCGGTGGTCTGCCTTGAGAGCTCCGAGCACCTTGAATGGTGTGAGCCCGTTCCCACGCGGATGCGCTTCCCCGTCGAGGCGGCCGCAAAGTATTTCCGGAAATGGATCCGCGGCGGCTGCCTGCCGATGGGCATGAAATACTTCGCTTTGGATTGCATCGAAGCACAAACGGTGGCGGCCGCCCCCCGGCGCTGAGCATTTGTTCCGGTCCGGCCACTTCGGCTAGCCACGGTCGTGATGGATCGTCAAACGCCGAAACAAACACGCAGAAACCGCCGTTATCCAAAAAGGCGCTGTAGCCATTGTAAGGGCCTGATCATGCCAGCCTCACGATTTTATTGAAGCATTCCACCGATTCTCCCGATGAAGCGTATTCTCTATCTTCTAACTCTTTTGCACTTTGCTTCACCCTTGTCAGCAGCGGAAAAGCCTGTGCCCGTTGAGGGTACTGCAACGAAGCAGCCACCCAGTAAAATGGACTTCACCCGATATATCCCGCGTGTCCTGCCAAAGTCCGCCATCTTCCGACAACCCGGTTGGTGTCTTTGGGACCCTTGTGTCGTCTTGGGCAAGGATGGTCTCTATCACCTGCTCTATTCACGATGGAAGACTCAACTCGGATTCGATGCCTGGTGCACCCATGCCGAGCTTGCGTGGGCGGTTTCGGCAAAACCCGATGGTCCTTATGAATTCCGCGGCACGGTCCTACCCCAGCGTGGAGCGGAGTTCTGGGACGGCCACTCGGTTTTCAATACCTGCCTGATCCGGATCGGCGAAACATACTATCTTTATTACACCGGCAACCGCGGCACGGCGGATTGGAAACCGGATCGCATCATCAAGGGAAATTCAAAAGAATGGTGGATCCATCGCAACCACCAGCGCATCGGCGTGGCCACTGCGGAGTCACCCGGCGGTCCGTGGAAACGACTTGATCGGCCCATCCTTGATGTCGGCCAGGGATTCGGACAAACCATCATCAACGTGCCTGTCATGATTCAGAAACCGGATGGCGGACTGCGTCTTTACTACAAGACTCTGGGCGAAGGTCCCGGCAAGTTTGGCAGTGGAGTTTTCCATTTCGCAGCAGATGCGGATTCTCCCACCGGGCCGTTCCATCGCCATCCTGAGCCGATGGTGAACAAGAACAAGCTGATGCCACAGGTGGGGAAACCGTTCGATTTCCACATCGACGATCATTTCGAATGGTGGCAGGATGATCGTTACTATGCCATCGTGAAAGACCACGATGCACCTCATCTCACGCCTCACGGCCGCAGCTTGTTGTTGTTCGATTCTCCCGACGGGATCACCTGGCGGCCGTCCGAGCATTCCTTGGTTCAGGATTTCTCGATCCGCTGGGATGACGAAAGCGAACAAACCTTCGAGCGCCTCGAAATGCCAAAATTGCTCATGGAAAATGGCAGGCCTCGCATCTTGTCACTTGCCGCGCTGGAACAAGGGTCCAAGGAATCTTTCCTGATTGTCGTTCCGCTTTCTTCCCCCAAATGATACTCTTTACCTTTGGCGACCATGATTTGGCTCCGGCCCAGCCCGCCGGAACCCAGTCGGTCCATTTCAACAGCGGCATCCTCAACCAGCTCGTTCAATCCTCCATTGCATCAGCCGGGGGAATGAGGTATAGACGGGATGGTTTAACCCATCAAAGCCATGATCCGCATCACCACACTCGCCATTGCCGCCGTTTTGCTTTCACCGGCATTCGGCCAGGCACCCGTCAACAACACGCTGACTCCCGGCCAACGGGCGGAGGCGCTTTACCGCCAGGGACTGGCCGCCGAGAAGGCGGGCGATCCCGTGGCCGCCCACAAGGCATTCACGGAGGCCCTCAAGGCCAATCCGAATCACGCCCACGCCCGCTACAATCTCGGCCAAGTGAAAATCAATGCGCCTGCCATCGCCGCCCGCGGCCGCGAGGCGAAGTTCGGCGCGGTGATGATCCCCGAGTTCCGGCTGGCTGATTCCACCCTGACGGAGGCGCTCGAAGCCCTGCGTATCATCGTGGAAAGGGAATCCAAGGAAACCGTCACTCCGAATTTTGTCATCCAGGATCCCGCCAACAAACTCGCCTCCGGCAAGATCGCGCTCAACCTGAAAAACATGCCCAGCCGCGCAGTGATGCAGTATGTCCTGGATATGGCCGGCGCCAAGGCACGCCACGATGAATTTGCCATCGTGATCACGCCGAAATGATCCGAGCGGTCTTTTATCTCACGCCTCTTTCTCTTTTATCAGATCGAGAAGGAGGCGATGAACATCTACCGCTGAGTTCACGTGTTTTTTCGTGCCTAACAAAACCGGGCGCTCGTTGGCAGGCACCTTGTCGCGGCCGTGGGAGCCTTTGACGAGCGAGGCATCCAGCGGAATGATTTCCATGAGCCCGCGCAGGCCGAGTTTTTTCTTGAGCAGAAATTTGGCGATTTCGAGTTTGGGAAAACGGATCGCGGGATCGATGAACAACTCGCAAGGATCGTAGCCCGGTTTGCGATGGATATCGATGCAGCGCGCATAATCCGGTGCAATCGCATCGTTTTCCCAAAAATAATAGGTAAACCACGCATCGGGCTCCGCCACGGCGATGAAGTCGCCAGAGCGATCGGCGGCAATGCCATTTCCCCAGATATCGGTCGGGATTCTCACTTCATCGATGCCCGGGGTGTTATCTAACAATTTCGCCACCTCATCGCGGATCGATGGATCATTCACATACACATGCGCCACCTGGTGATCTGCTACGGCGAAGGCGCGGCAGCCGCCGCAATCGAGAGTCTCGCGGCCGAGTTCGTCCTTGATCGAAAGCCAGCCCTTGGCGCGGAACAGGCGGTTGAGATGGATCGTGCGCTTGACGGGAGATATGCCATATTCTGATAGAATGATGACCCGCACGCCGCGTTGTTCGTAGAAGCGGATGAGATCGCCGGCGAGCGCATCGATTTTTCCCAACTCGGCAGGAATGTTCGGCGCGAGCGGTCCGTCTTTTTGCAAAGGGTAATCGAGATGCGGAAGATAGACCAAACTGAGGGTGGGGGAGTGCTTGGTTTCTACCCACTTCGCGGAATCGGCGATCCATTGTGACGACTCAATCCCCGCCGCCGGTCCCCAGAAGGCGCGGAAGGGAAACTCGCCGAGGTCTTGTTTGATCTGCTCGCGCAGCTGCATGGGCTGCGTGTGGACATCGAAGACCTTGCGTCCGTCCGCCGGATAGAGCGGTCGCGGAGTGATGGAAATGTCCGCGCTGGAATGCATGTTATACCACCAGAACAACTTGGCGCAGGTGAATCCCGGGATCTCGCGGCGCAGGGTGTCCCAAAGTTTTTCGCCGCGCACGATGGCGTTGCTTTGTTTCCAGAAGCGGACTTCGGCGGATTCGCGGTCATACCAACCATTGGCCACGATGCCATGCGAGCCGGGCGGCTGGCCGGTGTTGAGGGTGGATTGCGCGGTGCAGGTCACGGCCGGGAATTCCGGCGCATGGGATTGGCGGCCATGTTTCTCTGCGAATGCCGTGAGCGCAGGCATGTGCGGCCCCAGCAGAGATTCGGAGAGTCCGACGATGTTGAGGACGGCAAGGCGCATGCGGGTTTCTTTGTCGCCGATCCACCAGCGATGGCAAGCATCAGCCCACGGCGGCAGGATGTTTCCACGGATCGCGATAGGGCCGGGCGAGCAGGGCGGTGGCTTCCTTATCGCCGATGACCGCATTGGTGACCGGATCGAAGGTGATCGTGCGGTGGAGTTCGGCAGAGAGATTGGCGAGAATGCAAGAGGCACTGGAAATGTGGCCCTCCTCGATGTGGGCGACCGGCAAACTGCGTTTATCCACCGCCTCCAGCCAGTCCCGCATGTGGGCGCGGATGGCGGGGGCGACGTGTTTTTCGAGGCCCTTTTCGGTGTTGTCCTCGGGAAACTGATCCAACTCCATCGTCACCTCCTTGCGAATCGGCGAGCCTTTGCCCAGCGGGATGAATTCGTAACGCTGCACGCTGAGTTTCAAGGTGCTCTTTTCCCCGTAGAGGATGGCTCCCCATGGGAAATCCTTGTCCGGCGTGCTGCCCCAGGTGCGGTGGGTCCAGACGGCGTTGATTTTCCCGAAATCAAAAATAGCAACCTGCGTGTCGGGCACGTTGGCGATGGATTCGCGTTCCACGAATGTGCCGCAGGTGGACGTGATGCGGATCGGCCAGGGGAGCTTCAGCATCCAGCGCACGGTGTCGAGCATGTGGATGCACATGTCGCCGAGGATGCCATTGCCGTATTCCTTGAACGAGCGCCAACCGCGCGGGTGGATGGCCTTGTTGTAGGGCCTTAAAGGCGCGGGGCCGCACCACAGATTCCAGTCGAGCCCCTCGGGAGAGGGCGTGTTTTCGGGATTTCCCTTGGCCCGCATGTGATAGTAGCTGAACAGCTCGATGTGGCCGATTTTTCCGAGTTTTTCCGAATCCACAAACTCGCGCTTGGCCTCGATCAAATGCGGCGTCGAGCGGCGCTGCGTGCCCACCTGCACCACCCGTTGGAAACGCTGCGAGGCATCGACGATGGCCTTGCCTTCCAACACATCGAGACTGATGGGTTTTTGCAAATACACATCGGCCCCCGCTTCCATCGCGGCGATGGCGGGCAGGGCGTGCCAATGGTCCGGCGTGCCCACGATGACGAGATCAAGATCCCGCTCCTTGAGCATCTCGCGGTAATCATTGTAAAGACGCGGTGTTTTCTTCGAAACCTGGCGGGCGGCCACCCATGCCGCGGCCTCCTCGCGCATCGAGCGGTCCACATCGCAGAGCGACACCACCTCCACCGGAGCCACTTGCAGCAGGCGCATCAGGTCACACTTGCCATACCAGCCGCAGCCGATGAGCCCCACGCGCTTGCGGGCACCCACCTCCGCCGCCATTGCCCCGGGGCCGGCCATCCAGGAGGCGAGCGCGGCGCCGCCCGCGATCATGAATCCGCGCCTGCCGAGGGTGGTTTGTCCGATTTCCATGGCTGGCGATACGTGATTTCCGCTACCTCTCTTGCCCGGATGTCTTGAGAAAGTTCAGGTGCTTTCTCTCAGTATCGGGTTTCCGAATCCCTTGTATTCGTGAGACTTCACGGTGGAAATGCCCATTGCATCCAGCGCGATTTTCCCGAAGCTCCAAGCCATCCAACCATGAGAATCCCATCCATCCTCCTACCCATCGCGGCCTCCTTGGTCGCCGCCACCTCGTCGTTTGCCGAGACGGTGAAAATCATCACACTGGACCCTGGCCACTTCCACGCCGCCCTCGTCCAGAAAACTATGGTCCCCGGCGTGGATGCCGAGGTGCATGTTTATGCACCTGCCGGGCCGGAACTGGACCGCCACCTCGCGCTCATCGATGGCTTCAACACCCGCGCGGACAACCCCACGAAGTGGGTCACGAAGCTGCACACGAGCCCGGATTATCTGGAGAAAATGCTCGCGGAGCGCCCCGGCAACCTCGTGATCATTTCAGGCAACAACGCGAAAAAATCCCGCTACATCCTCGAGTGCGTCAAAGCCGGACTCAACGTGCTCGCAGACAAGCCCATGGCCATCAACCCGGAAGGCCTCGCCCTTATCGAGGAGGCCTACAAGGTCGCGGAGGAGAAAAAACTCGTGCTGCTCGACATCATGACCGAGCGCAGCGAAATCACCACCATCCTGCAAAAGGAACTTTCCCGCTTCCCGGAAGTCTTCGGCACCCTCGACAAGGGCTCGCCCGAAAACCCCTCCGTCACCAAGGAAAGCGTCCACCATTTCTCCAAGCTCGTGAACGGCGCTCCCTTGCAGCGTCCGCCTTGGTTTTTCGATCCCAAGCAACAAGGCGAGGCCATCGTGGATGTGACTACCCACCTTGCGGACCTGGTGCAGTGGGAATGTTTCCCCGGTGAAATCATCAGCCCGGCCGATGTCAAAATGCTCAAAGCACGCAGTTGGGATACCGCCATCACGCTGGAGCAATTCACCAAGGCCACCAAACTGGAAGCCTGGCCGGATTTCCTCAAGCCGATGGTCGGCGCGGACAATGTCCTGAAAACTCCCGCCAATGGCGAATTCACCTACACCCTGCGCGGCGTCCACGCCAAGGTCTCGGTGCTCTGGAACTTCGAAGCCCCGGCTGGTGCGGGCGATACGCACGACTCGTTGCTCCGCGGCACCAAGGCCGCCCTGCACATCCGCCAAGGCAAGGAACAAGGCTACAAGCCCGTGCTCTACATCGAGCCAGCCGCCAAGCCGGATGACGCATGGCGCGCCGCCCTCGCCACCGCCATTTCCCAAATCTCCACCACCTATCCCGGCGTGGAAGTGAAGGAAAGCGGCGACCGCTGGGAACTTATCATCCCGGACAAATACAAAGTCGGCCACGAAGCGCACTTCGGCCAAGTGACCGAACGCTTCCTCGGCTTCCTCCAAGGCAAGCCCGTCCCCGCTTGGGAAGTCCCCAACACCCTCGCAAAATACCGCACCCTCATGGAAGCCTGGCGCATGAGCCGCTGAGCCCGGAACAGAAAACCGGAAACCCTCTCTTCATCCGTGTCATCCGTGGTTCGCCATTCTTCGGAACCACGGATTTCACAGATTGACACAGATTTTGAAGAGCTTGAGCGATCCAACTTCGTTCAAGCCCCTTCGTTGAATCTCTCAATCTGAGAAATCTGAGTAATCTGTGGTAAAAAAAACGCCCATCACCGACTCATCAGCTTGAGAGTTTCTGCGTGGTTTTTGCAAATTGAGGTGGGCTTTTGTGGCTGGTCTTGACGCTCCGCATTTTCCATCCTGTGCACATCGATCAAACCATCCGTAGAAAACCCCAATTATGTTAGCAGAACACCACGATATCGGCCACGAGTTCCCCGAATACAGCAGCATGCTCGAGGCCCTGTGCGCCAAGGATGAAACCTTCGCCGCACTGGTGGCCAAACACGATGCGCTCGATGACGAAATCCGCCGCCTGGAAGAAAGCCAGCAGCCCATTTCCGACGAGGAAATGGAAAAGATGAAATTCGAGCGGGTCGCCCTCAAGGATCGCATCTATCAATCCCTGCGCGCCGAAGTCGCCAAGGCCTGAGGCATCACTTTCCTCCACCGGCCCGATTCATCTCAGGGCCGGTCACGTCCTCGATCGGGATGGCCTTGAACATGATGGATTCCGCAATGTTTTCCTCGCCACCTTCGAAGAGGCAGGCAATGCGACCATCCGAAAGCACGTCGAGATCGGAATAGCCGGATGGACCCTCGTGAAGGAGCTTGGAAACCGGCCATGATTCCCCGTCATCCATGCTCGCACGCAAGGTCATCCGCTCACGTCGTTGTGTGCTCGCGGGATTGCTGAAAAGAATCATCCCGGGCTAGCCAGATTGCGGCCACGAGTAACGTTCGATCGCTGCTTGGCAAATCGGTTCGATCAATTCCGGATCCGGCTTTTGATCGCTCCATGTCATGCCGCCATCCTCGCTTACTGCGGTCTGCCGCACCCGTTGGGACGATCGGTAACTGCGCATGTTGAGCATGAGTTTGCCGGCACTGAGTTCCACGACCTCGCATTCATTGACTTGATGCTGCGGCGTGCTTCCGCCGAGTTGCCAGGTCTTGCCATGATCATCGGAAACGATCACATGGGAATAATAATGCTTGGTCGCGGCTTCGATGTGATCGCAGGGAATCACCAGGCGTCCGCTGTGCGCACCTTTTTCCATCTGGATGCCACTTCCGGGCCCGGTGGCATACCAGGTCCAGTCCGGCTTTTTGACGCTGGCCGTGATTTCCTCAGGCTTGCTCCATGAAGCCCCATCGTCATCCGAGCGCATGACATAAACCCGCCGGGTATCCTGGCTCTTTTGTGCGATGATTTCCCCCTCGTGGTCATCTCCCCGGTTCCAGGTGGCAAGCAGGAACAGGCTGCCGGTTTCCTTGTCCACCACCACACAGGGGTTCCCGCAAGTATTCGCGCCATCATCCCAGATTACCTTGTGGGCACTCCATGTTTTACCCTGATCTGTCGAACGTTTCATCACCAGATCGATATCTCCACTATCCCCCCATGAGTGTTTTCGGCCCTCGCAAATCGCCAGCACCGTTCCCTTCGGAGTGACTGCAAGCGCGGGAATGCGATACGTATGATATCCTTCATTTCCTCCTGCGAAATCACTCAGAAACAAGGGCGGCGGAAGCGCTTGGGGAGTTGATAGATTGCCTTCGATGACAAAGCGGCTCACCATCATCTTGTTGCGCCAGGGCCGCAAGCCCACCACTCCCGCTGCCTCCGTCCATCCATCGATTCGATAGACCTCCACTTGGTCGATGAGAAATCTCGTAACGTCTTTTTCGCGGATGCATTCAAATACAAAACGCTGCCCCGCCTTCACCGGTGTGGGCCCGGCGGAAAGAGGGGCTTTTGCCCCGAAGATGTCTCCCTCGACAAACAAGGTTCCGCTTTTGCCATCGAATCCGAAGTGGCTGTCACCCATCCGGAATGACGCGGCACTGCCGTCGATGCGTTCCAAACACATCTCCACCTTCACCTTGAAATCGCCCTCTCCAATCGACGATCTTGCTTGCAGGAGGCGGTTGATCCCCTCCGCCGAAAGTCCTTCCTTGGACTGCTCCCATGGTTTTCCTGAGAACCGCAGATCGCCGCCATTTGCCTCGTCCACCACCGTGGAAATCGCCGCATCAGCGGTGCGGAACAGGATCGATGGAAACGCGGCAATCAGGAGAAGATGGCAGAGAAATTTCATGGGGAAACAAATGGAAAGCCGATCTACGGTCGCGGGGGCATGGACATTGCAGATCGATTTATGCTCGCCCTCCCCGGGGCGATGGGCGCATGCTGGCGCCTCCCATGAGCCAAACTGAAAGCCATGCCGCCCCATCCAGCGTGAGAGATCCCATTTGGAATCCCATACGATGGCTGCCGACCACCCGCGATGAAGTGCTGGCCCGCGGATGGGATGAACTGGATGTGATCCTTGTTTCCGGCGATGCCTATGTCGATCACCCGGCATTTGGCACCGCCGTGATCGGACGCATGCTTGAGGCGGAAGGCCTGAAGGTGGCCATCATCGCCCAGCCGAATTGGCGCGACGACCTGCGTGATTTCAAAAAGCTCGGTGCGCCCCGCCTGTTCTTCGGGGTCACTTCGGGATGCATGGATTCGATGGTGAACCGCTACACGGCCGCCAGGAAACCGCGCAGTGAGGATGCCTACACCCCCGGCGGCCAGCATGGCTTCCGGCCGGATTATGCCACCACGGTTTATTCAAACATCCTCAAGGATCTGTTCCCGGAAGTGCCGGTTATGATCGGTGGCATTGAGGCGAGCCTGCGGCGTGTGACTCATTATGATTATTGGTCGGATCAACTCAAGCCATCTATCCTCGCGGACAGCCGTGCCGATCTCCTGATCTATGGAATGGGAGAACTGCCACTCAAGGAAACCGTGCGCTTGTTGAAACGCGGAGTTCCATTTTCCTCCCTCACCGCCATCCCCCAAACAGCGATGCTGCTGCCACCGGGGCAGGTGCCATCGAAGAATAAGAATTGGGAGGACTTCGCCCTGCATTCCCACGAGGAATGCCTCGAGGATCGCACCCGCTATTCGAGAAACTTCAAGGACATCGAAACCGAGTCCAACCGCGTGAAAGCAAGGCGCTTGTTTCAACAAGTGGGCGATCGTTTGTTGGTGGTCAATCCGCCATTCGCCACCATGAGCGAGACCCAGATCGATGCCTCTTTCGATCTTCCATATACCCGCCTGCCTCACCCCAAATACCGCAAGCGGGGACCCATTCCCGCTTATGAAATGATCAAGCACTCGATCAACATGCACCGTGGTTGTTTCGGCGGTTGTAGCTTTTGCACCATTTCCGCACATCAGGGGAAATTCGTCGCGTCGCGGTCCAAGGCCTCCATCCTCCGCGAGGTGGAATCGATCAAGGAAATGCCGGATTTCCGTGGCACCATCAGCGACCTTGGCGGCCCGTCCGCCAACATGTATCAGATGAAAGGCAAACAGCAATGGATCTGCGACGAATGCGTGCGGCCTTCATGCATCTGGCCGGATGTCTGCCGCAATCTGGATACCGATCACACCGCGTTATTGGATATCTATCAGAGCGTCCGCAATACCGATGGCATCAAGCACGCTTATGTGGCTAGCGGCATTCGATATGATTTGTTCCTGCATGAAAAGGGGACCACCCCGGAGGTCAAGGCAAGCCACGAAAAATACATCGAGGAACTCGCCGCCCATCACGTGCCGGGTCGCATCAAGGTGGCGCCGGAGCATACCAGCGATCATGTGCTTCGGGTGATGCGCAAGCCCAGCTTCGACTTGTTTCATACCTTCAAACAAAAGTTCGATTCAGCATCCGCCAAGGCAGGAAAGGCAAACATGCCGGTCATTCCCTATTTCATCAGCTCCCACCCGGGCTCACGACCGGAAGACATGGCCGAGCTCGCCCTCAAGACCAAGGACCTCGGCTTCCGTCTCGAACAAGTCCAGGACTTCACTCCCACACCGATGACTGTAGCCACCGAAATCTATGTCACCGGCGTGCATCCCTACGATGGTCGCCCAGTGGAAGTCGCCCGAACCCCGGATGAGAAACAAATTCAGCGAAGTTTCTTCTTTTGGTATAAACCGGAAATGCGGAATTCCCTGCGACAAACCCTCCACCGCCTCGGACTCAAGGACATCGCCGGACGCTTGTTGGATGGCAAGCGCGAGACCATCGATGTCACTCCGCCACCACATATCAACCCTTGCAAACCACCCGAAACTTCCAACGCGAAATCACGAAAGAAGTTTTTCCCTCGCCGGAACAAACCGGGCTGAATCATGGGGTGGATCGACAATCGCAACCGTCAAAACGATTCCGTCACGGGGGAAACCGCCGCAGCGACGGTCCGCTCCTCCCCCGGCACGGTCCGATATCCAAGCGCCTGCGGCGAGGGGCCCAGCCAGTCAGATGCGCATGCGCCAATCGATAATCGTCCTGCGGCGGGGTCGATTTCCAGAATGGTGAACAAGGGCTTGGTATAAGGCGCAGTGGATGACACCAGCGGAAACTGCTTCGCATGCGCCGGATTCAGCAGTTCGTGTTTGAACGTTTCGCCAAGCCAGTAATAGGATGCGGAATTGATATGAAGATAGGGGATCTGTTGGATGATCCGGTGATGGTCGATGTGCCAGTGACCATTCAAACAGGCGGCGATCTTGCGTTTCCCATCCGGCAAGCACGCTTCTTCCAGAATGCCCCGGACTTGTGCCTGGTTCTCAATGCAGCCGGGGCGCTCCAGACTTTGATGGGAGAGGATGAAGGTGTTGATCGTGGTCTTCGCAAGATCGTCTTGTAGCCATGCAAGCTGGTCATCCGCGATGAACCTGGAGTAACCGCCCTTCCATCCCGGCGGTTTGTCATTCGCATCCAGCACCACGAAATGAAATCCTCCCAAATCAAAGGAATAGTATCGGGACTTCATCCCAAGAAACTTCACCACCGCCTCGCGCGAAAAGCCTCCATCCATGTCATGATTGCCGAGAACATGATATCTCGGACCGTTAAACTGGTTGAAGATATCAAGAAATCCCTAGTTGGAGGGCTTCGGAATGCAGAAGTCGCCCAACTGGAATATCGCATCCACCTCGCTCGCTTCCATTGCATCCACGAAACTTTGAAGCCGCGCATCCGCGTCGTGGATCACATCCTTGTGGGCATCCGAAATCAATCCGATCCTCAGCTTCGCCCCATCCATCGCCGCACGGACCGGCAAGGCATAAGAAACACAAGCTCCGGAGGCGGCAACGGACTTGATGAAGCGAAGGCGGGTTTGCATGGCGGATTGGATCCGATCTGAAACCACCCGGCGGAAATGACAAACAAATAACGCCCCGCCCGAAGAACTGCTCTTGATCCATCCTGTGAACTTGTCATGACTCTCCCGTCCATCAGGCATGATCTTGAAGTAGGCCGTTAACAGGAACCATGAGATGGTTCCAAGCTTCGCCAAACAAATATTAATATCTCCGCGACGTGAAATTCAAGATTTAGGAGAGTTCAGAGTCTTGATGAATGCTGAAACTGACCCAAACAGGTTCTTCATGTTGTCAAAATTTTCCACACTGTTTGATGCGAGATATGGCGAGTCCTTCATGGCAGAAAGGGCAAGAGGTCTCACCATGACGGGGCCTGCTGCTCAATTCGGGCAGGGGCAGACAGAGCATCGTCTATCCGATATCTCCTTATACACCTACGACTCCATTGTCTCCGAGCTTCGGAAGATCAATTCGCCTTTCACGGAAGATGTCCTGCCGACACTCAAAGGACATCCGGAAGCCGCGAAGGTTGCGGGACTTGCCCGATGGATGAAAGCCAATTGGCCAGGCTGTGAGGGGCTGGCGATTCGTGAAAAGGATGGAGATCGCCCGGATCGCAAGCGTTCCGCCCATGATTCTGAGCCGGGTGCCAAGGATGCAAAGGCAGTTCGGGTATCTGGTAATGGGGCGGCCGTGAATCCGGAAGAGACTGGCCCACCCTTGATCGCCATGGTCGGTGGCTGCGTTCTCATTGCCGTTGCCGGTCTTTTCTTTTTCCTTCGCCGTTCGTATCGCGCGCTTTAACGGTTCTGAATGCCCTTCTTGCCTCGCTTTGCCCCCGATGCAACCCATCGGTTGACGCGCGGGCGCTGGTCTTGCAGCCTCTGGCCATGAAGGTTCTGTCTGCCGAACAAGTCCACGCCTCGCTCCAATGGTCATCTGTCCTTGATGTCCTCCAGGAGGCCTATGCCGGTTCCTACACGATGCCGCAGCGGCAGGTGCTCAAGCTGGATGCCGAGGGCGGGAGCAATGATGCGTTTGCCCTGCTGCCGGCGTGGAATGATCATGTCATCGCGGTGAAAGCATTCACTTATTTCCCGCAGAATGCCGCTCCCATCCCATCGCTGCATTCGCAGATTCTCCTCTTCGAGCGCCAGCACGGGCAGCCCTTGGCATTGATCGATGGGACGAGCGTCACCTATTGGCGGACGGCGGGTGTTTCCGCGCTCGCATCCCGGTTTCTGTCGCGGGAGGATGCACGAACTTTACTGCTGATCGGCACCGGACGGCTTGCACCCTTCCTGATCCAAGCCCATGCTGCGGTGCGCCCGCTTCAACGGGTGATGATCAGCGGCCGCAGTTCCGCCAAGGTGGCTGCCTTGATCGAGCGGATGAAAACGGAAATGCCACACATCGAGTTCACGGCGGCGTCCACGGTCGAGGCCGCTTGTGCGGAGGCGGACATCGTGGTGTGTGCCACCGGCTCACCGGAAATCCTGGTGGAAGGTGCGTGGATCCGTCCCGGGACCTTCACCGATTTTCTTGGCAACCACCACGCCGACCACCGCGAATGCGATACAGCCATGGTGACACGCTCCAAGGTTTATGTGGATACTTATATCAACTGCATGAAGGAGGCGGGTGAAATTCTCATCCCGATCCAGGAAGGTGTTTTCACCCAGGAAGAGATCCAAGGCGAGCTTGCGGATATTTGCGCGGGCAGGGTGGCAGGACGAAGCACTCCGGAAGAAATCACCCTGTTCAAATCCGTGGGCGCGGCACTCGGCGACCTCGCGGTGGCCCGTGCCGTCTGGCTTGCCCAAGAGGGCGCGGAAGTCGCTTAAAGCGGCTCAATCACCGCTTCACGGATCTCAAAGGCTCCGCCTTCGGATTGGATGCCGATGAAGCCGGAGTCGAGATTGGCTCCGGTGGCCTTGTTCACCTGGATGACCAGGTATAGAAAACGAGCTTCGAGTCCATCGTGATTCGCTTTTCCCGAAAAAAGGATTGGCAGGTGAGAAGCGGACGAGGGGCAGCCAACCGGATTTTCTGTCTCGACCGCATGCTTCTGGGAAGCGAATCTCCTCGGTGCAGCGATAACGCTCATCCTTGAATTCGAGCTTGGTCCTCACCAGTGCCTCTGCTAGGTGTATCACAACAATCTATGAAGCTCAGCGAAGCAACAGAACTCAGTCATTTGCTGGCACGTGTTGGCTCGCATCTTATCCAAAGCGTGGCATTCGTGGAAGACCATGATACGCCCGAGAATCATCAGGAGTATCGGAAGGTAAGATCATGAAACGATTCCTTCTTGCGATGCTCCTTCTGAGCATTCAGTGCGTCTGGGCTGTCGAAATCCATGTGCCCGAGAATTGGTCTCGTGCGGAGGATTCAAGTGCGCAGGTCCCGCATCAGATGCCGCCGGCGATTCGACCGATGCTCCGCTTGGTCCCTCCGACCCAAGAGGGAGGCGTATCGGTCCACGAGATGAAGCCGCTGCTGTCCTTGGATGAGGCCGCCAATACCTATGTTCGCGGAATGCCCATGCGTGGCATCGTGGTTGAGGCGACGGGCGATATCATTCAGGATGGCCATCAGGGCAAAAGCATCCAAGGACACATGATTGTAGCCGGGGCCGATGTTGTATTTCCGGTCGAAGTCCGTCTGTTTGTGACGCAAGACAGCATCCTCGGTGTTGAAGCGGTAGGCAAGGAGGCGCCAGCGATGATCAACGAGGTTCTGGGTTGGATCGAGTTCCCGCCTGGCGTAACGCCGCCCAAGGCACCCGATCGCCATGGAAAGGCTGGTCGGAGTTTTTGGGCGTATCTTGGGATGGGAGTCGTTCTGTTGGCGTTGATCTATGCGATTGTCGATTCCAAACGGTCCGCGAAGAAGCGATCAGACAACGGGATTGAATGAGTGGCTGCACGTGATCACTTCCTGATGGAATCGAAACCTGATCGCGTCGGTGCTAACGCGTTCTTATTTAATCTACACCATCACCCCAAACACATGAGACTTTTCCTACCACTCGCACTGATCTTGCTTGCCGGATGTGCATCATCGGTCCGGCAGGATGGCCAGTCACTGGATGCCGCTCAGCACTTGTTTTTTCCGGCCCGATACGAATACACGGTGGGTGATTTTGTTCTGTCCCTGCCCATTGGCTATTACGAGACCACCATGCGCCGCCTGGCCTTTGCGCAGAAGATCATCGAGACCGGGTCGCCCAAGCCGGTCCTGGAGCAGGAAAAGTATCTTGTCATGGAAGGGGATGCTCTGGCTCCGAAGCGGCATTACCTGCTTTTGGATCAGCGCCATCTTTTGATCTACAGTGAGTATTTTGAATTGGAGGATGGCTACCCTGCAAAGCTGGAGGTGCTTCGACGGATCGGAGACGCTGGTTGGAAGGATATCTCGGATCAAGCTGTTCCGAAGTCCGCGCAATCTCCGAAGGGCGTGTCATTCTCAGCGGATCGTTCGAAGATTGCGGTGATGGATGCAGTGGGCGAATCGAAAACGTTGATTTGGTCGGGAGGGAAACTGAAAGAACAGAACTGAGTTAACGGATAGTGGATTTCTTTTT
>JBBARN010000091.1:0-24117 GCA_040399845.1 Luteolibacter sp.
CTTTCGCCGGTTCCCCCGGCGGTGGAACCCTACCTTCAGGGTTCCCCACCCCGCAAATTTTTGGCCAATCGCGACCGGGGAACGAAAGCGAAAAAGCTGTTACGATGGCGGTAGAATCCAGAACAACAGATCTGCTAGGATTGTGAAACGAAGGATTTTCCCCAGAGATGATGATGCTGGTTCAAGGCTCGAGGGCACCGATCGATGGAGGCTGATTGCGTGGGACGGGCTTGCCGAAGAAATCGTGGTCGCCGTTGTTATCAATCACCTTGCCCGGGATTGCCTTGAGCGGACGGAAGGCCTTGAGGGAATCAAATCCCGGCGCAGCTTGCAAAGGTCCCGCGAACTTTGGCGCGGCGGAAATCTCCACTCCTGCGGGAAGCCCCTCGTGCTTGCCGACGAAGAGATTGTTTTCGAAAACATTGCCGCGGCTCGGGCCGAACTTGTAGGTGGCGCGCCCCCCTTCCTCGACAATGAAGAGGTTGTTGGTGAAGCGCGAATCCCTCGCCTCGCCGCCATTCCACTCGGTAAACAACAACATCGGCAAATCCTGGTGGGCACCGACCACGATGGTGTTGTTATAAACATGCGTCCGCTTGGCCCCACCGCCGAAGTGAAACACGCGGGCGGAGTTGATGCCATCGTGCACGCTGATATTGTAGCGGATGATCGTGTCATCGTTGATGCCATTTCCTGGCGAGCAGATCAGCATGAATCCGCCTTCGTTCTGAAAGCTATAGTTATATTGGAAAATTGTACGACGACACCAGTAGTCAGCATCGAATCCCTGGCCATCCAGCGTGCCCATGGTGCCGGAAACCTCGTTGAACTGGATGATCGTATCATCACATCCAAAGGGCCAGATGCCCGCGGCGGCTTCCTTTTCATTGCAGCGGGCACGGGCCTTGCGAACGACGTTTTTTTCGATCAAACCCCCATCCGTTCCCCATAACTTGATGCCATCACCGCCGATATCCTCCAAGAGGTTGCCGCGGATGATCACATTCCGGCTGCGGACCCGGCCCTTGCCTTTTTGGCAGATCCCGTTGCGGTCGGTTTTCACGACGTGGCAACCTTCGATCAGGAGGCCATCGAAATGGGAATCGTTCTTCCTCGTGGCCTCGAAAAAGATCCCGCAGCCTTCATGGGATTTCCGCAAGTCACCATTCACATCGCGAACGAGCAGGCGGCGAAGATAAACCCGCTGCATTTTCCCGATCCCATCGGCGGACAAACGGACCCCAGTGCGCCAAGGTGCCGGTGATGGGCCTTGGTTGGTCACGTGGAGGTCGGAGATTTCAATGAAGGATTGGTTCTCAATGAGCACGGCATCCAGCACCTTGCCCTCGCCATCGATGCGTGGAGCATCGCCCTCGCCGTAGCGGCCGATTTGGATCAACTGTTTCTCAGCGCCCGAGCCCTGCGGTTTCAGCTGTCCGCTCCACCGCCCGCCTGCCTTGAAGAGGACCTTGTCGCCGGGTTGCAGCGGCGTTTTATTGACCTTCTCAAGACTGCGCCACGGCTTGTCGGCATGCGTGCCGGCCGAGGCATCATCGCCAGCTTTGGAATCGACATGATAAATCGCGCACCAAGCCGCTGGTGGCATCAGGAACAGCGGGGAAAAACAGGTGGCGCGGAGCAATCGTTGAAATCTCATGAATCGGGAACTGGACTTCAAACGCGGCAAGCGCCTCCGCTCTTTCGGTCATGCCACATCGCGCCGGACTGGAAGATTGCGGAGCAAGCTGCGTATGGATTCAACCATCTGTCTTTTTATGAAAACCCTCCTGCCCATCCGCCGCGCCATCGTTTGTTGTGCGTTGATCGTCACGGGACTTTGCCCTGCCGATACCCTTTGGAAATTCACTCTCGACGCGCCAGACGCCGGATGGGAGTCGCCGGAATTCAATGATACCGCGTGGAAATCCAGCCCCGGAGGTTTCGGCAGCATTGGCAAAAACAAAGCTCCCGGATCGATGGTTCATACCGAATGGAATACACCGAATATCTGGCTGCGGCGGAGCTTTTCATTCGAGAAAGTTCCGAGCAAACCTGCGCTCCTCGTCCATCATGATGAGGATGCGAAGATCTATCTCAACGGCAGCCTGCTCGTTGCGCTTGATGGATTTACCCGGAGCTACCGCGTCATTCCCTTGGATCATGAAAAGAGAAGCCTGCTGAAAAAAGACAACAACTTGCTCGCCATCCATTGTCGGCAGACCATCGGAGCCCAATCCATCGATGCCCATCTCGTCGATGCCGATTCCCTGCCTGATCTCCGCAATCTTCTCGGCAGTGATGGAGCGGTGCATTCCCAACTCATGACCGAATGGGGAAGCAAGGTCACACCGGAAAATGCATGGACCGAATACCCGCGCCCGCAGATGGAGCGCAAGGAGTGGAAAAACCTCAATGGTCACTGGAGTTATCAAATCACCTCCCATGAGGCAGAGCGCCCGGCAGAGTGGCTTGGCAAAATTCTGGTGCCCTTCCCCATCGAATCCCGGCTCTCCGGCGTGCGCCGCATGCTCCAACCGTATGAGGCCTTGTGGTATCAACGCCGTCTGGATGCCAAGCCCTTGCCCGCGAAACGCACGCTGCTGCACTTCGAAGCCGTCGATTACCAATGCACCGTCTGGGTCAATGACAAGCAGATTGGAACCCACAAGGGGGGCAATCTCCCGTTCAGTTTTGATATCACCGACGAGTTGTTAGATAAAGATAACTTGCTGACCGTGCGGGTTCTCGATGCCACCGGCGGCTTCCAGCTGCGTGGCAAGCAGACGCAGACACCGGGCGGCATCTTCTATACCCGCAACTCCGGCATCTGGCAGACGGTGTGGTTGGAAACCGTGCCCGCAAGGCATCTCTCGGCGCTCGGGATCCGCACCGATGTGGATCAGGGCACCATTTCCATCCAGCCATCGCATGAAGGACCTGCCAGCGCTGGCGAGAGCATCGAAGCGGTGGCGCTCGATGCGGGGAAACCCGTGGCCAAGGCAAGCGGCGATCTCACGCTTCGCATCCCGGATGCAAAACTCTGGTCACCCGACAGCCCCCATCTCTATCAACTCCGCATCACCCTGCGCGACAAGGATGGCAACACGCTGGATGAGGTTTCCTCCTATGCCGGCATTCGCAAGGTGGGCCGCAGCACGGATGCCGCAGGTAACCAACGCTTCACCCTCAACGGCCGCCCTCTCTTCCACTGGGGTCCGCTTGACCAGGGTTGGTGGCCGGATGGATTGCTGACCCCGCCGTCCGATGAGGCGATGGTGTTTGAAATCCAGTGGCTCAAGGATGCGGGCTTCAACATGATCCGCAAACACATCAAGGTCGAGCCGCGGAGATATTACTATCATTGTGACCGGATCGGCATGTTGGTTTGGCAGGATCAGGTAAGTGGCGGTGCGAGCCCGCCGTGGACGCGGATGACACCGAATCCTACGGAGGCCGAGTGGAGCGACGAGGATCACGCCCAATGGCTTGCCGAACTTGATGAAATGATCCGGGTATTGGATCCTTTCCCCAGCATTGTCGTGTGGACGCCCTTCAACGAGGCATGGGGCCAGCACCGCAGCATGGAAATCGGCGATTGGACGATGAAGCGCGATCCAAGCCGCCTCGTGAACATTGCCAGCGGTGGCAATTTTCACCCCACCGGACACATCGCGGATGAGCACAGTTATCCGGATCCCGCGTTTCCGTTGAAGGATGAACGCTTTCGGAGTTATATCAAAGTGGTGGGTGAGTTCGGCGGTCACGGCTGGCCGGTGAAGGGCCACTTGTGGGACGACAGCAAGGGGAACTGGGGTTACGGCGGACTTCCGAAAAGCGTGGAGGAATACCGTGAGCGTTACGGGAAATCGATTGCCATCCTCACCGATCTCAAGCGGCAGGGCATCGCGGGTGGCGTTTACACCCAGACGACCGATGTGGAGGAGGAAATCAACGGCCTCATGACCTACGACCGGCGCGTGATGAAGATCCCGGCAGCAGACCTCCGGAAAATCCATGCGCCGCTTTTGGCGGATTGAAAAGCCATCCTCGCGAGAGATTCCGGGAATAAAGATGGTTCTCCCACCTCTGGGAAAAGGTCAGCGGGTGTTTGCAAAAATATCCGTTGAAATGCCCGCTGTCCAATTCCATGGATAACGGGTTCCCCCAACCATTCACCTCATCCTCGTCATGCAACACATTGTTTTTTCCTCCCTCATCGCCCTTTCTTCCGCAGTTTTCGCCGCTCCCCAGACCTTTGATTTCAAGGATCCCAAGGGAGTGAATCATGCCAAGTTCACCCTCGATGCCCCGCTTGAAACCATCAGCGGCGCAGCCCATGGCGTGAGCGGCACGATCACCATCGATCCGGAGAAGCCGGAAGCCACCTCCGGCACCATCACCGTGGACACCGCCTCGCTGCATGTGGACAATGCGATGATGAAAGAGCACATGCTCGGCGCGGAGTGGTTGGACGCCGCCAAGAATCCCGCCATCACCTTCACGGTCAAATCCCTCAAGGATTACTCGATGAAGGACAACAAGGCCAACGCCACCGTGGTCGGAACCTTCTCGCTCAAAGGAGTGGAAAAGGAAATCAGCGCGCCTGCCACCGTGACGATGCTTCCCGGCAAACTCGGCGACCGCACGGGCGGCAAGATGCAGGGCGATCTCGCCGTCATCCGCACCACCTTCACCATCAAACGCAGCGACTACGGCATCAACCCGAAGGCACCGACGGACAAGGTGTCCGATGAAATCGAGGTAAGCCTCGCCATCGCTGGTGCATCGCCGAAGAAGTAAAGCATTCC
Organism: Luteolibacter sp.; assembly: GCA_040399845.1. Classification (GTDB taxonomy): domain Bacteria; phylum Verrucomicrobiota; class Verrucomicrobiia; order Verrucomicrobiales; family Akkermansiaceae; genus Luteolibacter. The sequence goes on from JBBARN010000091.1 coordinate 4,809, forward strand.
CATGCGTGCCATCTTCCATGTCCTTTCCGCCTGCCTTGCCGCCTGCATTCTATCCGGCTCGCTGGCTTGGTGGTGGCATGCAGGCGCCAATCGGGGATGGACCAAGACGAGTGTGACGGAGATGAAGTTCGATGAGATCACCGAAATCAGTTATCCGGTCACGGTGGATCGCTTCGTGCCGGGTGTGGATTTGCTCGCGGTGGGTTTGGGAGCATCCGCCTTGTTGTCTGGCGTGAGCTTGATCCTGAAAAAGCGCCGCAAGCTGACCGCTTGAGGACACTTAATCGTCCGATTGGCCCGTCTGCGCGGCAGCCTCGGCAAGGTCTTCCGGCGCGAGCTTGCGGACCATCACCTTGTCGATGCGCTGGCGGTCCATGTCGATCACTTCGAACTCAAAACACCCTTCGCGGAACTTTTCCCCTTCGGATGGCAAACGATCGAGGCGGTGCACGATGTAGCCGGCGAGTGTTTGGAACGGTTCATGTTCCCGCTCCACCACTTCCTCGATCTCCGGAAGCTGCTCAATCACATCGTCGATTTCCATCAAGCCATCGATGATCCATGCGTCCTTGCCCGACGGGCGGAAAATCGCCGCCTCCAGATCGCCAGTGCCGGGGCGGAGATCGCCGACGATTTCCTCCACCAGATCCTCGAGCGTGATCAGGCCGCGGATGGTGCCGAATTCATCCGCCACGAGCGCGGCCCCGAGTGGCGAGGCGCGCAGGGTTTCCATCAGGCTCAGCGCCGGTTGGTTTTCGGAAACAAAGATCGCCGGAGTGAGCAATTCCGAGAGTGGCTTCGGCTTTCCGCTCGCGGTGCTGGCAAACAAATCGCGCAGGGAAACCAGACCGCTGATTTCATCGCGCGAGCCTTCGTGCACCGGAAACACCGTCTGGCGGCTGGCCGCCACGCGGGGCCAGAACTGCGCGGGCATTTCATCCATCCTGAGGAACAGCACCTTGGGCTTCGGCCTCATGATTTCCTCGGCGAGCACCATCCGGAGGTCGAAGATACCCTCGACCATGTCCGATTCATTTTCATCCACGGTGCCGGTGATGATGCCTTCGCGGACGAGGACCTGCACTTCCTCGCGGGTGGGCCCGGATTGGATGCTGCCCCCACGGCCGAACAGGCGCATCAGGATGTGGGTGCTGATTTCCAAAAGTTTCACCAACGGGCTGGCAACCTTGGCAAGAAATGCCATCGGAGGAGCCATCGTGACCGCGATCGCTTCCGGGTGGCGCAGTGCAAGGCCCTTGGGAACGAGCTCGCCAATGACCAGGGAAAGATAGGTGATCCCGGTCACCACGATGCCAAATGCCACCTCGTCCGCGTAGGGGCGGAGCAGGGAGATGCCGGCAATCCATGGTTCCAGGTAGCCGGAAAGCGCCGCTCCCCCGAAAGCACCGGACAGGACGCCGACGAGCGTGATGCCGATCTGCACCGAACTGAGGAAGCGCTCGGGGTTTTCCAAGAGTTTCAGCGCCTGTCTCGCACCCCCGCTGCCCTCTTCTGCAAGTTGCTTGAGCCGTCCCTTCCTCGCCGAGACCAAGGCGATTTCCGTCATGGCAAAAACGCCGTTGCAAACCAGAAGGATGAGGATGAGGAGGAGCTCGGACATGAAGGGGGAAACACACCTTTCGGGGAAAAGTGCCGCCCATCCATAATCGCAGAGGGCAAAAGATGCAACATCCTAAAATTCACATCTGGCGGGCCGCCAAGCCAGTTCAGCGGGACGACTTGGGCTGGGTGAAGGCCGGGGTCGAGTCGAGATCGCGGTAGGCCTCGCCTGCTGGGGTGAGCGAGCCATCCTTGCGTTGCAGGGCGCGGCAATCCTCCACCCAGTTGTAGAGGGCGTATCGCTCGACAAAAGGAGTCTCCTCCAACATTTCGATCATGGCGGTGATGGCGGCCTTTTGCTGGCGTTCGTTCGGGTCAGGGGCCTTGGTCCAATTCGCTCCGTTGTTCCACTCGGTGACCCAGATCGGGCGCTTGACGCGATCATGCACGCCTTTGAGAAATTGGTAAAACTGACTCGCCGCACCCTTGGCATCGCCGGGATCGGCGGTGGCCCGGTAATAATGCACGGGAACAAAATCCACCCGCAGGCCGGCCTTGTCCGCCTTGTCCATGAACTCGTAGAGCCAATTCAAGCCACCATCCGATGGCGCGGGCGCACCAAGGCGCAGTCCCGTAGCCAGAAGGTCCGGCCAGGCGGCGATGGCCTCGTTGACCGACATTTTCGCCTGATCCGGCCGGTCCGGTTCATTGAAGCCGAGCAAGTGGGTGGAGCCGCGTGATTTCCAATCCTGATTGAGCCCCGGCCACCAGCGATTCTGGCGGATGGGGACATATTCGAGATCGGGCGTCGAGTGGGTGGAGATGTTCCAATCGTAGAACCAGCCGACGTTGAGATTCTTTGCAATCGCCCCGGCGATGCCCTTCTTGTTGACCCATCGCCATGGGAAAATGCGCACAAAGCGGACCTCGCCCGCCAAGCCGGCAGGGAGCTCGTCGATGACGAGATCGTGATCCTGGGCGACGTAGTTTCGGCTCACGCCGCCGCCGTTTTCCTTGCTGGCGAGGGTCACGGAGTAACCGCGCTTGATCACGAGCGAGCGGATGTTTCCTTGGAGAACGGCGAGTTGGGTATCCTTGTAAGCGACGTGGGCTTGCAGAGGCAGGGAATCCCCGGCGAGGGATTGGCCAGCCCAGGCCGTGACTGCCGGGAAATCCGCGGCGTGAGGAATCACCACCGCGCCATCGCCAAACTGGGTGATCCGGAGATTGACGTCCACTTCCGCCGGTTTTCCGCCAACGGTCATTTGCTTGAGAAACTTCGAGATCACCACCGAGGGCGGGATCTTGTCGAAGACCAGCCAAGCATCCGGCGAGGTGAAGAGGAAGCTGCTGCCAGTCACCGGATCCGTTTCGCCGGTGATGTGCAGCTCCATCGGTGCGTTGAGCGGAACCACCTGCTGGGTCAGCGATGCGACGGAACGGGCTGGATAATCGCGGCGGGAAGCGAGCGGTTTGGCGGGGTTGACCTTGGCGAGGGGGGCCTTGCTGCCAGCCTCCAGGGCGCGGAGATACTGTTGGTCGGCCGGGCTGAAGTTGGCAAATGGCACCTCGAAGCTCTTGCCATTCGGCCCCCGGAGAACCACCGCACCGTTTTCCATGCCCACAAAATCCGCCTCATGGGGCTCGGGAATGCCCACAAACTTCCAAGGCCGGGCGATGGCGGGACTTGTGGCCACCCACAGGGCCAGCAAGCCTTTCAGATAAGAGTCGGGAAAAAATTTCATGGAACAGCAAAAGACGCCACCAAATGGCACCGCGCAGAAACCCTACGCACAAACCCAAGCGGGTTCACTCAAAGGATCGCGTTCCCCCCTAAAAATGGGAGTATCCCGGCGGAACTCCGATGCGCCTCACATGCCCCCAGCCGCTGCGGTCCTGCGCTTCCAAACGGTGAGCATCGACTGCGTCCACTGGAATTTGCGCGCGGTTTCCCGGATGAGAAAAGGCTCTTCCGTCTGGTGCCTGAGCTCGAAGTGGGGTGTGAGATTTTCCAGCAGCCAATCGAAAGTGCTGCCACGCGGCCAGTTTTCCTCAGGCGTGAATTCGCGGAGCCAGGTGCAGGGGGTCGCGAGCACCAACTCTCCGCCTGGGACCACCAAGGCAGGAAGCCGCTCCAACAAGCGATCCGGGTGGGGCAGACGGCAAAGAAGATTGGCGGCGTGCACGCGATCGAAGCCACCGAGATCCTCCGGCAGGTTCATGGCATCTCCTTGCAGGAAGTGGAGATTTCCCGAAGCCACTCCCTCAGGCGGCACGGCGAGGAGTGCCGTGTGGTGCGCGGCTTCTTCAAGGCGTTGATAGGGAATCGACTGACCCCGCGCAAGAGCCTCGGCGGCTTGGATGAAGGCGTGGGAGAAATCGATACCCGTGACATCATCGCAAGCGCGCGCCATCTCAAAAGCGGAACGGCCTACCGCGCAACCAAGATCCAACCCGCGGGCAACCCGGCCCGGACTAAAGTGGGAAACGGTGCGGACGGGAAACTCCAAGGCCTCCCGCATGCCCGCCGGCCATGCCCGTTCCGGAGGCAGGATCTCGTCGGCAGTCCCGAAGTGAAATAGAAGATACTCGGCGAGCAGCTTGTCCGTTTCGTAAATGGCGCTCATGGATGGATCAGGATTTCCCGAGCTTGGACTCTGCCTCTGCCGCGCGCTGGTAGCCGGCCTGGGCTTCCCGCAGGGAAATCTTGCCGTCCTTGTTGGTATCATAAAAATCCAACACTTCAGCCGCGGTATAGCTCACTTGCTGGGGTTTTCCCTTGAGGCTGTTGATGCCATTCTGGATCTCGCTGGCGCTGAGGTAGCCGTCGCCATCGTAGTCCCAACGATCGAATTTCTCCATCAGGCCGATCATTTGTTTTTCGACCTTGGTCTTGGGAACCACGGGACCGGGGCCGGACGAGCAGGCGGCAAGGATGATGCTTGGTGTGAGCAGAACCAGGTGTTTCATGTGCAATTGAAGCTGGCGCGGGAACCTGCTTCGGGCAAGCTCGGATGCGCTGCATGAACATCCGCATCCTCGTCGCCGGCAAACCCGCCCTCGCCTACGCCAAAAGCGGCGTGGACGAATACCTGAAGCGCTTGTCGCGCCACGGCGGACACGAACTGGTGATGGTCAAAGCGGGCACGCGGGATGAGGTTTCCGCCCGCTTGTTGGAGAAATCCGCCGGTTGCTTCCGCGTGGCACTCGACGAACGCGGCGAAGCGCTCGGCACCCGGGCATTCGCCGACCGGCTCGATGCCCTGGCCATGCGGGGCGACGTGAAGGCGGTCGCCTTTCTCATCGGCGCGGCGGACGGGCACAACGAGGAATTGAGAAAATCCTGCGATCTCCTGCTCACCCTCTCCCCCTTCACCCTGCAACATGAACTCGCGCTGCTGGTCCTCCTGGAGCAACTCTACCGGGTGGCTTCATTGAAAAGCGGCTCCCCCTACCACCGCGACTGAGATTCCCCGCGCGCCGAAGCCTTGGAGGTGAATACAGATTTGATGGATGATAACCCTTGAAAGGAAAATGATTGGGGCTCGGATGGGGTGATTTTCTGGAAGGCCGCGCTGGTATGGCGGGGCGGGACGGGTTATTGCGGGTGCGCCTGAGGGCGCCTTTTCCCATGATTCCCGATCTCACTGTCATCAAGGCCGGCACCGGCGTGCTTACCAAGTCCGCGGACGGCACTCTCGATCGCGCGGCGCTCGTTCACCTCGTTTCGGCGATCGCCGCCTTGATCGATGGCGGGCATCGCTGCCTTTTCGTTTCATCGGGCGCGGTGGGCTCCGGCGTTTCCGCCTTTGGTCTTGCCGAGTATCCCAAGGATACGGCCACCCGTCAGGCTTGTGCGGCGGTCGGGCAGGCGCGCCTGATGCAGACCTACAGCAGCCTTTTTTCGAATTTCGACATCACGATTGCCCAAGTCCTGCTCACGGCGGCGGATCTGGGCACTCCGGAGCGTGCCGGATACGTCTCGGATACGCTGGGCCGCCTGCTTTCCGAGCCACGCATTCTGCCGATCATCAATGAAAACGATTCGGTGGCCGTCGAGGAATTGAAATTCGGCGACAACGACATGCTTTCCGTGCGTGTGGCCAAGCTCGCCGGGGCCCACCGGGTGATCCTTCTCACCAGCGTGGACGGCCTGCTCGATCCGGAAACCAGCACGCTGATCCCGGAAGTTCCCGCCATCGATGAGGTTTTCAAACACGTCCGCGATGACAAGGGCCGCTTCTCGATGGGCGGCATGGCCTCGAAACTCTCTGCCATCAAATTCGCTGTCGATGCCGGGATCGAAACCCACATCGCCCACGGCCGCCATCCGGAGCGGCTCGCGGCCATCGTGGCGGGAAATGGAATTTCCACCCGATTTCAAGCGCAGCCCCCTGCCTGAGGGGAACTGCCCGGGAGGCTGATTCACACTTGAGTCAGCGATTCCCCACACTAGGGTCTCACCTGATGTCCGCCATCCAGGAAACCATCCACCAAATGGGCAAGCAGGCCCGGGCTGCTGCTTACAGCCTCGCCCAGCTATCCTCCGAGGAAAAAAACACCATCCTCCGCGCCATGGCCGCCGCCATTCGGGAGGCGGTGCCGGAGTTGTTGGCGGCAAATGCCAAGGACATTGCTGCCGGCGAAGCGAAGGGACTTTCGGCCGCCATGTTGGACCGGCTGCTGTTGGATGAAAAACGCATTGAGGCAATGGCAGCTGGCATCGACCAAGTCGCCACCCTGCCCGATCCGGTCGGTCAGGTACTGGAAAAATGGACCCGCCCCAACGGCATCGAGATCGAGCAAATCCGTGTGCCGATCGGCACCATCGGCATCATTTACGAGAGCCGCCCCAACGTCACGGCCGATGCCGCCGTGCTTTGTTTCAAAACCGGCAACGCCACCATCCTGCGGGGCGGGAGCGAGGCGATTCACTCGAATGTCGCCATCGCCGCCGCGCTTGCGAGGGCTGGTGCGCCTGAGCATGCCATCCAACTGATTCCTTTCACCGATCGCGAAAGCGTCGCGGTCCTCGCCGGCATGGATCAATGGCTGGATCTGATCATTCCACGCGGTGGCAAGGGATTGATCGAAACCGTCGTCTCGCTTGCCCGCATGCCGGTGATCAAACACTACGACGGCATCTGCCATCTGTTTGTGGACAAGGCCGCCGACTTCGACATGGCCATCTCTCTAACAGTCAACTCCAAGACCCAGAAATGCGGCGTCTGCAATGCGCTCGAAACGCTGCTAGTCCACCGCGACATCGCTGAAGCTTTCCTGCCAAATGTCGCCGCCGCACTTGAAGGAAAAGGCGTCACTCTCAAAGGCTGCGAAGAAACCCGCCTCCATCTCAACGGGATCGAGCCCGCCACTGAAGAGGATTGGAGCACCGAGTATCTCGATCTCATTCTCTCCATCAAAATCGTCGGCTCCCTCGAAGAAGCGGTTTCGCATATCAATCAATACGGTTCGCACCACACCGACGTCATCGTCACCACCGATCACCATGCGGCGGAAAACTTCCTCCGCTCGGTGGATTCCGCCTGCGTGTTCCACAACGTCTCCACCCGCTTCGCCGATGGCGGCGAATTCGGCTTTGGCGCGGAAATCGGCATTTCCACCGACAAGCTCCACGCCCGCGGTCCGATGGGGCTGCGTGAGCTCACCAGCTATCAATACCGGGTGCGCGGAAATGGCCAGGTGCGCGGCTGAGTGGCTGACGTGCTGATTGCGGCGGCCTACGATAACGGCTGCCCGCCGAGCATCGATTGGTAGATGGCGCTTTGGTCGCGCAACTGCTCGTGGGTGCCATCGGCGATGATGCGGCCGTTTTGGAAAACCAGAATGCGGTCCGCGATGGTGATGGTGCTGAAACGGTGGGCGATGATGAAGGTGGTGCGGCCTTTCACCAGTTCGGCAAGCGCTTGCTGGACCATCGCTTCGCTCTCGGAGTCGAGCGCACTGGTTGCCTCGTCGAGAATCAGGATGGGGGCATCCCGCAAAAAGGCGCGGGCGATGGCGATGCGCTGGCGCTGGCCGCCGGACAGTTGATCCCCGCGTTCGCCGACTTGGGTCTGGTAGCCATCGGGCAAACCGCGGATGAAATCATCCGCATGGGCCTTGCGGGCGGCCTCGATCACCTGGGCCTCGCTGGCATCAAGGCGGCCGATTCGGATGTTTTCCGCGATCGTTCCGGAAAACAGCGAGGGCATTTGCGGGACGACGGCGATGTGATCGCGGAGGTCCTTTTTGGCGAAATGGCGAAGGTCCGTGCCATCGATGGTGATGGCCCCTTCGCGGGGGTCATAGAAACGGGGGATCAGGCTGGCAAAGGTGGACTTCCCCGCACCGCTGGGGCCGACGAGGGCGATGACCTTGCCGATCGGAATCTCCAAGCTGACATCCTGAAGGACCGGGTCCTCACCGTAGGCGAAGGTCAGTTTCTCAAAACGAATCGAATGCTTGGGCGCATGGAACGGCAGGGGATTCGTCGGATCGGGTAGGGAATCCGGCTCGTGGAGGATGAATTCGAGGCGTTCCACCGCAGCATCGCCCTGGCGGAACAAGGAGTGGATAGCGCCCAGTTTTTTGATGGGCTCATAGGACATGTAGAGGGCCATGCCGAGAGTCATGAAACCTTCCAAGGTCATGCCATGGCGGACGCCGAAAAACAATGCCGCCGCAAATCCGGTGGCGGCCACCACCTCGATGGACGGGGAAATGGCCTGGCGGTATTTCACCACCTTCATGGAAAGCTGGAGCATTTCCCGGACGCGCTGGCGGAACTGGGAAATCTGGCGGTTTTCCAGGTTGTAGGCACGGATTTCCAAAGAGGATTGGAGGCTCTCGGTGAGCGTCGCGCTGAGGTCGCCACTGCGGGCCTGCAAGCTGCGGGCACGGGCGGCAAGCCGTTTTCCCGCGGAACGGATGACGGTGACGCAGATCGGCACGGTGACCAATGCGATGAGCGCGATGAAAAAGCTCTTATCCTTCACCGCCAGGTAACCCAGGACGCCGAGCGCGGAAATCAGGGTGGCCGGTTGCTTGATCAGGTCGCTGGATGCCTGCGCGACCACCTGGCGAAGGATTTCCGTGTCATTCATGACCCGCGCGACCAGATCGCCGGAGCGGTTTTTCCGGAAAAACGACAGTGGCAGGCTCTGGAGCTTGGTGAAGAGATCGGTGCGGATGGCCTCCAGCACGCGGAGGCCACAGAACTGGATCAGGTAGCTGTTGGCATAACCGGAAAGCGCGCGGATCAGGAAAACAAAGGGAATCCAAAGGCAGGTGATGAACAGGAGCCGATCGCGCGAGACCCCCCCGAGCAGGCTGCGCATCCAGAGTTCGTAGGGTTTCCCGCTCTCGGAAGCATCGAAGAGCACCGGGAAAACCACCTTGGTCATGAGCGGCAGCCCCGCCCCGCTGGCGAGGGCGTAGATGATGCCACACAGAACCCCCGCTGCGAACGGCCATTTGACGGCGCGCAGGTGGCGGTAGTAGGGCTGATACTGCTTCACGGAACGGGCGCAGGTTCACTGGCACCGCTTGCCGGGGCAAGCCCGATTCTTGAGCGGGTCAGTTTGGATCGTGATCGGGATTGAGGGTCCAGACGATGTTGGTCTGCGGCACAATCGCACCGCCGGCGGGGGTGACGACCTCAGAGGCGGCGTGGATATGCGCGTGGCCATCGGCAAAAACCAAGCAGCCTTTTTGCGCATGGCGGGCGGCGAATGCGCCGGCGTTGCCCTTGGGAGAACCATCGTAGCCGCTCAGCGCGGGCATGGTTTTCTTGTCATTCGGCATCCCGCGCTCGAAGAAGACGACGGTTTTGGATGGCTCCATGATCTGCTCGAAGCGCCCTTGTTTCTTGATGCCCTCCTCGTCCTTGCGCTGGAGACGGCTGTTCATCGCCACGGCAAAGGTGGGCCCGCCAAGGCGCTTGGATGGCCCGGGATAGGGTGCGCCGGGAATGAAGAGCGGGTAGCTCTCGGCATAAAATCCGGCCGGGTTGTTCTGGCCGAGTTCGCCCACCGTCTTCGCCCCCATCAGACGCGGCAGGGCGTTGTACCATGCTTCCTGGTTTTCCGGGCGGGCGGCGTTGGTCCAATCGTCCGTGCCGGCGGAATCCTCAAAGGGCATATTCCCGTTCTTGTCCACCGTGTAGGTGGCGAAGGCGGTGCCCAGCGACTTCATCTTCTGAATCGCTGCGGACTGGTTGGCCTTCTGCTTGGCGGAGCGCATCAAGCTAACGCCGATGGCTGCGAGAGCGCCGACCACCGCCACCACGATGAGCAGCTCGATCAATGTGAATCCTCGGGTTTTCCTAGTCATACGTCCAGTTCGGTTCCGGTGGGTGTAAGAACGATGCGGTTGTTGCCGCTGGCGATCTGTAAACGCTCGATCAATTCGGAAAGTTGCACGCCGTTCTTCAACTGCAGCCCATACCGCAGCTCGGTCATCATCCCGGCCTGTGCCGATCGCACGCTGAGCAACTGAGCCCGGTCGGCAAACTCGGCCCAGATCGGATCCAGCCGCTCTTCAAAGCTCATGTCGCTGGTCAGGCGCAGCGTCAACAAGTGAGAGGCACGTCGCGGGGCAAACGCGTCCTTCTTGGAAATCACATACAACAATGCGGCCACCAGCGGAGTGACGATGATCGACTCCATGTAGAGCCGGGCACCCACCACCATCCCGACCGCCATCGCGAAGAACACAAACCCCAGATCCCGTGCCTGGCCAAGATTGCGCCGGAAGCGGATCATCGAAAACGCGGCAAACATTCCGAAGGCGATTCCCGCATTGCCCCGCACCACCATGATGAGGATGGTGGTGATGGTGCCGATCATGATCAAGGTCTGGACAAAATCCTGCGAGTATCGCGTGCCCTTGTAAGTCGTTCGGTAAAGCGAGGCGATGAAGAGATTCAAGGCAAAGCTCAGCAACATGGCACCGACCACTTCGGCGGGTTGCGGCATGTCAGTACTTAAATATTCTTCGATCGAGAGCAGCAGGTCGTCCATGGGTTCAATTCGGGTTTTATCAGAGAATCAAAGAAGAAAGGCAAGCGGGTCCACCGGATACCGGGCGACGGCCGGGTCGAAACGCTCCAGGGAGTTGCAATACTTGCTCATGCTGCGGGATTGAAGCTGGAATTTTCCAGCCGCCTCGCGCAGCCAGATCGGGACCGGGCCAATGGTTTTCACTTCGACCACCGCGACTTCCTGATCCACAACGGGAAGCGGGAAATCCTTGTCATCCGGCACGAGAGTCCTGAGATCAAAACGGCAGCGCAGGCCGGTATCGAAAGTCACGCGGATGGTGCCGTCGTGGCCGCTGTCGTAGGCCATGCGGTCGTAGCGCACCTGCACCACCGGCCTTGCCCCGCCGTCCACGACGAGGTCACGAAGTTCCTGAACCACATGCCGGTCCGCGCGTGAACGCTCCGGCCGCAGGAGGTCCGCCGGAATCTCTCCGCGGGACAACTCAGGCAGCGACTCGATGGGCAAAGCTGCCCGCCGCTTGACGCCGACGCCGCCCGACTTGTGTTTGATTTCAATAAAAGCGGCAGGTGGAATATCACCATGGGGACGGCCATAGACCCGGGTTCGCACACGGCGGCGATTGCCCACGCCCCAGATCTTTTGCCAGTAGCTGTGGCGGTCTGCCGTATCGAAGTACTCGGAAATCACCGGGTATCCATCTTCGGCACCGCGGTCCACAGGAATCTGGGATGCAATGAAGCCACGAAATGTCTCACCCTCTTCTGCGGGCAGGAGAAATTTGAATTCACGGCGATCCTGAGTAGCGTCCACGGGTTAAACAACAGCCGCAGGCTATTCATCCGAGAGGGGACGTCCACCCTTTTCAAAGAAACCGTTATGCAATTGTCCTTGAATCTCCTCGACACCGTCACCCGCCGGGCATTGGCTTGTTTTGTAATTTTAGCGCTCCGTTCGCTTGTTTATGAAAATCCATAGTTTGTCGCTGGCGGCCGCGTTGATAGCCCTTCCTGCAGTGGGACAGGTGAAAATCAACGAATTCCTCGCAGCCAACACCCAATCTCACCCAGATATAGTAGACTTCGATGATTACCCGGACTGGATCGAGTTAAAAAACGAAAGCGCCAGCCCGGTGAATCTATCAGGATTATTCCTGAGTGATGATCCTACGAAGCCGCTCAAGTGGCCATTTCCAGCGAGTGCGTCCATTCCGGCGCAAGGATATCTCAAGGTGTGGGCGGATGGTCACGATGCCGTCCCGGGCGATGTGCGCCCACGCGGATATTGGCCATGGAAGTCGTTCACGGTGGAAGGTCACCATACCAATTTCTCCCTCTCGTCCGGCGGTGAGTCCGTGCTTGTGACACAAGCGACAGGACTTTCTAACACCACTCTGATTCAGGCTGCCAATCCAAGCCCGGTGTCGCCAGCAACTGTCGCTTCATGGAAATACCTCGCAAACGGTAGCAACCAGAGCACCCAGTGGCGGGCAAAGAGTTTCGACGACAGCACCTGGCCTGCCGGACCGGGCGCGCTCGGTTATGGTGACCCATGGATTGTGACCGCCGTTCCTTACGGTTCATCGACTTCCAACCGTCACATCACCACTTACTTCCGGCATACCTTCCAGGTTGCGGAGCCATCGTTCATCGCCAATCTCACCCTTCGTCTGCTCGTCGATGACGGCGCGGTCATTTATCTCAACGGAGTGGAAGTCGCCCGGCAGAACCTTCCCACCGGGGAAATCAGCCACCTCACCCTGGCAAATTCTGCCATCGGAGGTGCGGATGAATCGGACTACACCACTTACAATCTAACAGGCACTCAACTCCTCGCTGGCGATAATGTCATTGCAGTCGAAGTTCATCAGGCCGCCCCAAGCAGTTCCGATCTCGGCTTCGACCTGGGCTTGGTAGCCACCACGTTTTCCTCTGCCACCACACTCGACAGCGTGAGTTATGGTGTTCAGGTGGATGATGTTTCTTATGGCAGAAATCCCGCGGATACCAGCCAGTGGGTGTCATTCGCCACGCCCACACCGGCGGCTGCCAACTCGGGTGACGCCGTGCCCGATCTGCGGGTGGCCGGTGTTTCCACATCAGTCTCACTGCCCGGCGGCGTTTATGGCTCACCGCAGAGCGTGACCTTGTCATCCGCTTCCGGGACCATCCATTATACTCTGGATGGCAGTCTGCCGCGGGTCACTTCTCCGACTTATGGGGAGCCGCTCGCGATCAATGCCACGACCGTGCTGCGGGCGAGGGTGTTCCAACCCGGCAAACCGCCTGGGCCAGTGGCAACGCGCACCTACTTCTTGGGTGAGACGCAGGGCACATTGCCCTACGTATCCGTCGTTGCGGATCCTGCCACCCTGTTTGATGACCGCATCGGCATTTATTACAATCAACACGAGCCTCTGGTATCCAGCACCACCTTCTCGGCCTTGGGATATCGCGATGTTTACAAAGGCAAGGATGCGCCCGGCCATGTCGAATTCATGCCAGCCGGGGGCGTGCCGGGATTCCGTGCCAATTGCGGTATCCGCATCGGCGGGGAAAATAATTGGGTCCACCCGCAGAAGGCGCTCAATTTCGCACTCCGGGGCAAATACGGCGACTCGGACGTCAAATACAACCTCTTCCCCGATGGCAAGGTGCCGCTGCACAGCGCTTTCACCCTGCGCGATGGCGGCGATCGTTGGGCGAACGAAATGCTGCGTGATTGCATGTGGCCCAAACTCGCCCAAGGGTTTCTTAACGTCGAAACCTCTGACTACCGTCCCAGTGTTGTCTTTATCAATGGCCAATACTTCGGCCTGCACGATCTTCGCGAGCGATGGGATGAAACGTGGTTCGCCCAAAAACACAAGGTTGCCCCGGGCGAGGTGGATCACCTGCTCTACGGCCACATCACCAGTGGCGATGTCACTCTCGGAGTGGATAAGGGCGATGCGGGCGATTGGCTGGACTTGATGTCATTCCTTAACTCCGCCGACCTCACGAATGCTGCCAACTGGACCTATGTGGAGTCGAAAATCGACATGGAAAGTTTCATGGATTTCGTGATCTCCGAATCCTATGGGAACAATTCCAGCTGGCTGCACAATCGGGAATTCTGGAAAGAGAAAAAACCGGGTGCCAAATGGCGGTGGTTCCTTACCGACATGGACCGCACCCTTTCCGCCAGCTTCACGAGTGGCGTGTTGGCCGACTTGCTCGCCAACGAGGATGTGCTCAAGCGGTTGAAGCTCAACGTCGCGTTCAAACAACGTCTCGCCCAGAGATATGCCGCGCACATGGCCGCCACCTTCACCGTCAGCCGCGTGCAGGGATTGATGAACCAACTCGCGAACGAAATTCCCACCGATGAAATCACCCGCCACCAGGCACGGTGGGCGCCTCATGGCATGACTACCACCAGCCGCAATGATGGGATCAATGGTACGCTCACCTATGCCATCACTCGGGCCGGCAACGTGCATGCGGAAATCGCCAGTCAACTGGGTATGGCCGCAGCGGTGAATCTCACGCTGGCGATTCAGGGCTCCGGCACCGTTCGCATCCAGGGTGTTCCCGTAGCGGCATCCACCTTCAAGATGTTTCCCAATGCGCCCTTCACCTTGGAGGCAGTGCCCGCACCCGGTTTTGCGTTCAGCGGATGGGCGGGAGCCCTCGGCGGTGCATCCACTAGCATGACTCTCACCGGTGCCGCCACTCTCACCGCCACCTTCGTCCCCTCCGGAGAAACCGTCATCGGCGGCACCCTTGCCGCAGACACTTCACTGAACTCCGCAGGTTCGCCTTTTGTATTGTCCGAAGATATCATTGTGCCACCCAACACCACGCTTACGATCGGCCCCGGTGTGACGATTTTCATGCCTGCCGGACGCAACATCCGCGTGCTTGGAGCCCTTCAAATCCAGGGAACAAGCGGCCAACCCGTTCAAATCCTCGGACGCGGCGCAGACCGCTGGGGAGGCATCAGTTTCGAAAATCCCACCTCGCCATCCAACCTTTCCCACCTAACGATTCGCGGTGCCACCCAGGGCTTGGATCCCACCGTCTATCCTTATGCGATCTCCGGACTCAATGCCATACTGGTGATGGATGGCGTGGACATCGATGAATCCGAAGGCCCCATCTTCACCCGCGGCGGTTCCACTACCCTGCTCAACAGCCGCCTCCACACTCCACACACCGGAGATTGCATCAACGTCAAGGGCGGCTACGCGGAAACCAGAAATACAGTCTTCGTGGGAAACAACTCCCAGGATACCGATGCCATCGACTACGACGGTGTGGTCAATGGCATCATCGCAGACAATCATATCTATCGCTTCCGCGGGTCCAATAGCGATGGCGTGGACATTGGCGAGGAATGCTCAAATGTGATCATTGAGCGCAACCGCATTTATTATAACTCCGACAAGGGTTTTTCCGTGGGCCAGGGCTCCACCGCCGTCATCCGCCGCAATCTGGTCGTCGGCTGCGCTCTTGGAGTCGGCGTGAAGGATACGGGCTCGGTGGCGATGGTGGATCAGAACACGTTCGTGGATTGCGAGGAAGGCATCGCCGTTTATGAAAAGAACTTCGGCAGTGGCGGTGGTGTGGCATTCGTAGCCAATACGATTCTCTCGAAGTGCTCCAAGAGCACGGTGACAGCGGACTCCCAATCCAGCGCCACCACCTCTTACTCGCTTTCCGACACCACTGCCCTAGCAGGCGCCGGAAACCTTTTGGCGGATCCGCAGTTTGTTGATCCGCTGGCCCTCAACTTCCAACTCAAGCCCACTTCCCCCGCCCTCAATGCGGGCGATCCATCACACGCCCCGGATCCGGATTTCACACGGGCGGACATCGGCGCGCTCTATCAGTATTCCGCCGCGGATTACCCTTATGTCATCGGGGAAACGGTGGTGATCGATGAAGTCCTTGCCAACTCCGGGAACACCGCTCCGGATTGGATTGAGCTGCGCAACCGCTCCTCCAGTTCCATTGATATCAGCGGTTGGTTCCTCAGCGACAGCGCGGTCAACCTCGGCAAATACCGAATCCCAGCCGGCACCATTCTGCCACCCGGCGGACTGGCGGTATTTTACGAGCACCTGCACTTCGGCCTGGCCAGCAATGATCCTGGCCGGATTACGCCCTTTGCACTGAGTGACGTTGGCGAGACGCTCTACATCACCTCGGCCGTGGCGGATGAAGTTACCGATTACCAATCCAAGGAAGACTTCGGCGCATCGGTGGAAGGCGAATCCCTTGGAAACCACTACAAACCCAGTAGCAACACCTGGAACTTCATCGGCCTCCGGGAACCCACTCCCGGTTCGCCGAATGCCGGCCCGCGCATCGGCCCGATTGTGATTTCGGAGATCCACTATCAACCGGGCGGCGCACATGCGGATTCTGAATACTTCGAGTTGATGAATGTCAGCGCGGCCCCGGTCACGCTCTACGATTCGGTGAAGTGCGCTGCCTGGCGGATCACCGATGGAATCGAATATGAATTCCCGGCGGCGGCGCAGGCGATTGTGTTGCAAGCGGGTCAGCGCATGGTCCTGACGCGCAGCCTGGCACGGTTCAACGCCGCATACACGGTGCCACCGGGGACGGTGGTGCGCGAGTGGGCGACCGGCCGTCTTGCCAACGAGGGTGAACAACTTCAAATCGCCCGCCCTGCCGGGTTGGATGACTTGAACGTGCGCCAGTTCTCCCGGGTGGACCGCGTCAACTTCGAGTCCTCCGCCCCTTGGCCCACCGCCGCTGCGGGAGGCGGGCCGTCTCTGCGCAAGGTGGCTGCGGGCGAATATGGGAATGATTTCGCCAACTGGACCACCGCCAGCCCGAACCCAGGCAGCGAGGCCCCGGTGGCGACCTTCGATCAATGGATCGCCGGGAGCGGCCTGGCCATCGATGCACGCGGCCCGCTAGCCGATCCGGATGGCGACGGCCGCAGCAATCTCGTGGAGTATGCGATGGGTTCGCTGCCCGGTTCACGTGATGGGGGAGCTCCCTTCAGCATGACCGCTGGAACAGGGAAAATGATCCTCCAGTTTGGATTCCGCACGGATCTCGCCGGGACCAGCGTTCGACTTGAACAATCCAAGACGCTTGCAGCGGACTCTTGGTTGCCAGTGGATTCCGCCGCTGTCCGGATCACTGCCGGCATGCAGGAACGCCAGGCGGAAATTTCCACCAGCGGCCAAGGCAAAGCGTTCTACCGCATGGTCGTTTCCGGCTCCACACCCTAATGGATGTCCGATCACGCTCACCCTGCTTGATGACGAATACTTGCTCGTCTCCGGCTTTACCTTGAACCGCAAGGAAACTCGGGAAACTGCTGCCGAGTCCAAAGTCCGGGAAATCCGTTTGATGGTCCCACGAAAAAACCCGCTCCCTGGGAAGGAAGCGGGTTTTTGTTAGATGATATCAGATCGCGGATCGATATTACTTCGAGCTCGAAGTGAAGCTTGCCTGGCTGGCACCCTTCTTGATCTTGCTCGTCTTGATCCAGCTCATGGTGGAGCGGAGTTTCGCGCCGGTCTTCTCGATCTGGTGCTCGGCCTCGGCCTTGCGGATCGGGTTGAAGGTCTTGTAGCCGCCTTCGTATTCGGCGATCCACTCTTTGGCGAATTTGCCGTTTTCGATTTCCTTGAGCTGCTTCTGCATGCGCTTCTTGACGGAGCCATCGATGATCTTGGGTCCCACGGACACATCACCCCACTCGGCGGTCTCGGAGATCGAGAAACGCATACCGGCGATGCCTTGTTCGTTCATGAGGTCCACGATGAGCTTGAGCTCGTGAAGGCACTCGAAGTAGGCCATCTCGGGTTGATAGCCGGCTTCCACCAGCGTTTCGAATCCGGCTTTGACGAGGGCGGAAGCACCACCGCAGAGCACGCACTGCTCACCGAAGAGGTCGGTCACGGTTTCTTCGCGGAAGTTGGTTTCAAACACGCCGGCACGGGCGGAGCCGATGCCACCGGCCCAAGCGAGCGCGGTCTTCTTGGCATTGCCGGTGACGTCCTGATGAATTGCGATGAGGCCGGGAACTCCCTTGCCTGCGACGAACTGCGAACGCACGGTGTGGCCAGGTCCCTTGGGAGCTACGAGGATGACATCCACATCCTTGGGAGGAGTGATGGTCTTGAAGTGAACGGCAAAGCCGTGGGAGAAAAGCAGGGTTTTGCCCTTTGTGAGGTTCGGTTCGATGTCCTTCTTGTAAACTGCGGGGATCACCGTGTCCGGAGTGGCGACGAAGATGACGTCGGCCGCCTTCACCGCCTCGGCGGTATCCATCACCTCGAAGCCGAGCTTCTTGGCGACTTCGCGGGACTTGGACTTTTTGTAAAGGCCGATGATGACCTTGAGGCCACTGTCCTTGAGGTTGAGCGCGTGGGCATGGCCTTGCGAGCCAAAGCCGATCACGGCGAGGGTTTTCTTCTTCAGTGGAGCGATCGGAGCGTCCTTGGTGGTGTAGATCTTCGCGGCCATGGCGGATCGGTAGTTTGGTTCAATTGGGGCACACCACATCCATCGTGGACGCGGCGGGGGCGGCACACTGCCCACTCGATGCCAGCGGGTCAAGCAACATCCTTTCATTCCACATCCGCCCATCCAAGTGCTTGCCCGCCACGGCAAGCTCCCGTTATGAAGAGTGCGTGGCCGGCAAAAACATCGTTTACTTCGATCTCGAAACCCAACGCAGCTTCGGCGACGTGGGCGGTTTCTCGCACAAAGACAAAATGGGCGTGTCTGTAGGCGTGACTTACAGCACGGCGCGCGGCACCTACCATATCTATCCGGAAAACGAGATGGAGAAACTCGGCGAGGAACTCGTGCGTGCGGATCTCGTGGTGGGCTGGAATCACATGCAGTTCGACTATCCCGTGCTCCAGCCCTACGTGTTTCACACTTTGGCGGAACAGACCATCAATCTGGACATGATGTTGGAGTTGGAAAAGCTGGTCGGATTCCGCCTCAAGCTGGACTCCGTGGCATCCGCTTCACTCGGCACAGGCAAAACCGCTGACGGGTTGGACGCGTTGCGCTGGTGGCAAGAACATAAAAAGACCGGAAACTTCGCCCCGCTGCGCAAAATCGCTGAATACTGTGCCTACGACGTGAAAGTAACCAAATGCGTCCATGAATACGCCCTCGAACACGGCTTGCTCAAATACGACGACAAAAGCGGCCGCATCGCCGAGATCCCGGTGGACTGGAAATGAGCAGTCCGCTCACGGCTGCTATCCTACTATCAAAACCAGCCCAACATCGCCAGCACCTTGGTAACTGTCCAGATGAAGGTCAGGCTTAGGGCGACGATGAATACATGGATGCAGCGTTCAATGGCAGGACGGGTCATGGCGGCGACTTCCTAATGCCGCCAACGGAACAAGCCAAGGCAAATGCTGCCAAAAATGGATTTCCGCCCATACCCACTGCCCAATGCATCCGCGACAATATTGCTGACGGCCGTTCCAAAAATTGTCGCAACCTGTCTCCAAGGAGGGGTGAAATCTGTTCGCTCGCGCGGATGCGTGGAGCATGAAGGGCGCGAAGCTCTCTTTCCCGTACGCTTTCCATCCTCAACAGCGGTCCCCCTTTCTTCGCCAAGGCAACGAAGGGCATGAATATCGCTGCTCCTTAATGTGGCTTCGCTCATCTGCCGTAAGCTTGGCATCCGGGCAAAAAAAGAGCCCGGACCCAGCGTTAGCTGGATCCGGGCGAATACCTGGCGACGAC
>JBBARN010000092.1:0-23889 GCA_040399845.1 Luteolibacter sp.
CAGGCTTCGCCAATCGCTCGAAGGCTCACCGTTGTTGCAAACCGAATCGGGTTCACTTTCGTTTGGGACCGCAGGTCCGCCTCGGGCTGCTCTCCACCCCGTCTCGCGACGACGCAGTTGCCTCCGGCTGCTCTCCCGTTGCTCGTCTCGGGATGACTCAGACTTTCACTGGTTGATTTCATGTATGTGCGCACGCACGAGCGTCGTCATTCTGACGACTGTTTCCCAGCGGACATTCTGTCCGCCGATTCGCATGACAATCCAACGGACAGAATGTCCGCTCGAAACAGGGCTCAGAATGAACCCGCTCCGAACACAACTTACGGCTCCTCATCCACCGTCTCATCCCGCTGATAGATGGGCAGTTGCCGCCAGGGGACGGTGAAGGCGAGGACCATCATGGCGGTGCCGTAGGTGCGGCCAGCTTCGCGGCTTTCCCATGAACCGTCGGGAGATTGTTTCGGGAGATAGGTGGCATACATCCAGTTGGCATATTCCTGCCAATGCCTTCCACCCATTTGGAACATGCCCTGCGCGTTATAATAATTTCCATAATACTCGAACTGGCTGCCGGGAAGTTCGCGGAAATTCCGTAGGACCCAGTCGGCGGCGAGCTTGGTGCGATCTGTTCCATGCTCGCCGCAGAGTTCGAGGCACAACAAGCCCATGCCTGTTAGGGAAAGAGCGTGATCCTCATAGTTGCTATATCCAAAGCAGCCTTCATCCTTCTTCTGATGACGATGCAAATATTTCACCGCATCGTTGATCGCCTGATCGGGAATCGCTGCGCCATTCAGCTTGGCGGATCGCAGGGCCATGAGTGCCCAACCGGAGCATGAAGTATCCGAATCCCGCGAGCCGGGATGATAGCGCCAGCCGCCCTGATTGCGTTCGTCTTTTTTAACAGCCTGGGCACGGAGGATGATTCCGAGTGCCTTGGGCAATGCGGCGGCAATGCGTTTCTGCCGCTCCGGATCGAC
Source organism: Luteolibacter sp. (assembly GCA_040399845.1). Taxonomy (GTDB): domain Bacteria; phylum Verrucomicrobiota; class Verrucomicrobiia; order Verrucomicrobiales; family Akkermansiaceae; genus Luteolibacter. The sequence continues at coordinate 981 of JBBARN010000092.1, forward strand.
CATCCCGCTGGCTTCTGATAGAAACAAAGTGGAGATGTTGTGCGCATACATCGGCCCTTCACCAGCGTTGCCTTTGTCGAAGACACCATCGGGCTTCTGGTTGGTGAGGATGAAATCGATGCAACGATTCAACGCGGTGGTATAAGGCCCTTCGGTGGGCAGGTGGCCCTTGGATAAAAATGCCATGCCCACCAGCGCGGGGATGCCGGTGGAATCGCCATAACTTCCTTCAAACGATCCGTCTTTTTTCTGGATGCGTTGCAGATAACCCAGCGCATTCTCCACGGCGGGATCGGCCTTGGATTTCCATTCGGCAAACACGGGATCCACCGTCGGTGTTTGGGCCAAGGCAGATGTGAATGAGATGATGGTTAGAAAAACGAATCTCATGGTTTGCTTCCCTTGGACATTTGTTCGAAGTAACCGCGCACCAGTTCGCGGTATTCTTCGGGCAGGGCGATGGCGGAGGACCCGGCGACATCGGACTTGAGCGAGGCTTTGATTTTCTCCCAATCTTCAGCGGAAATCCCAAGTTTCGCCAGTTCCGGGGGCACGCCGGGATCAGGTTCGCGGGTGCGGAGTTCTTCTGTCGGTTCACTGCCGGGAGGCGCGGGCTGGCCGTCGGGTGGGCCGGGTTTTCCTTTCGATGGAGCCTGGCCCTGCATGGCGCGCAGGGCTCCGTCAGCCGCTTGGGCGAGGGCATCGGCTGCAGCTTGGGATTGGCTGGCTGCCTCCGCTTGGTGGTTCGCATCGGCAGCTTGGGATGCGGCATCGAATGCCTCGGCAAGCGACTCGGCGGGAACAGGAGCTTGGTTTTCACCGGCCTGACGGGCCGCTGCTTCGGCGGCTTGTTGGGCAAACTCGGTGGCGGCTTGATCGAGTTGGGCGGCGGCTTGTTGGAGTTGTTCGGAAGACTGGCCATGCTGAGCAGCGGCTTCGGCAGTTTTGTTAGAATGCGCTGCCTGCTCCGCTTTCCCGGCAGCTTGTTCGGTGGACTGCGCAGCCTGTTGCATGTGGCCAGTGGGGCCATTCGCTTGCGGGGTTTCGCGGATGGCTTCAGCGAGCTCCTTGGTTTCGCCGGCGCGCATTTCCGCAAGCTTTGCAGCGGCGGCCTCGGGTTTGCCTTCGGCCATTGCGGAGATAGCCTCGGAGAGGTCTTGCTGGCCCTCGGCAAGATCTGTTAGATCGGCGGCTGCCTGAGCTTGGTCAGCCCCGTTTGGAAGATCTGTTGGATCTGTCTGATCCTTTTTCGCAGCATCTGCCGCTTCCTTCAACTGCTCTGCCGCTTCCTCCGCGCTTTCCGCAGCAGCTTGCGCATTCTCTTGTGATATCTCCTTCGCTGCTTGCTCCGTGCTTTGCACAGCTTCCGGCAGGGCATTTGCGGTGGCGTTGTCCTGGCGTTCGCTGGCTTCGGCGAGTTGTTCTTTTGTTTCGGCTGCGATCTTGGATTGCTCCTTGGCGAGTTGTCCCTTCAGCGCCCTTTCGGCCGCGGCGGGATCCTGCGCGAGTTGCTTCATGGACTCCTGCCCTGCGGCTTGCTCGCGCGCTTCGTTGGCGAGTTCCTTGGCTTGTTCGGCTTGTTTTTCGAGTGCCGCGGCTTGGGCTTGCGGTTGTTGTTGCAAGTCCTGCCTCAATGCTTCGGCGACTCGTTCCTGTTGTTGCTGCCATTCCTTGTCCGGTTCTTCGCTGGCGGCCTGGCGGGCGAGTTCACGTTGTTGTTGTTCGAGTTCCTTGAGCTGGGCGTAGTCCTGAAGTTGGGGCTCGCTGCGTTGCAATTCCTCGCGGAGTTTTTCCAACTGCCGCTGCGCTTTCTCCGCATTTTCGCGGGAGAGCGCTGCGGTTTCGTCGCGTTGTTTCGGAGTATCCTGCAATGGCGCATCCTCCATTTGCTGGCGTGCTTGCTCGACGGTTTCCGCAGCTTTTCTCACATCCTCCGCTTTGGCAGCATGCACTGACTCTTCCATGCGGTCTGCGAGTTCCTCCAGCTTCTCTTTGGCCTCGGCGAGTTGTTCGCGGGCCTTGGTGAGTTCCTTGGCCGCCCATTCAGGGACCTCTTCCTTTTGGATTTCATTGCGCTGGCGATCCAGTTTCTCACGCGCTTGTTGCACCAACTGCCGGGCTTCTTCGATGGTTTCCTTTGCATCCGATTGCGCGGCATCGACTTCCTGCCTCGCCAGCGATTGCGCGCCTTCATCGATGCGGATCACGATCCACTCGCTCGTGCCCACACCCGGGCCAGACAGCTCCGCAGGCCGCGAATCCTCGGCTCGCATGCGGAGTTTGAAAACCTTGGACTTGGGCCAGCGATTGGCGATTTCGCCCACGGGTTGACTCAACTTGCCCCGCCAAACCGGTGGCTCGCCGCGGCCGATCCTTGGCGGTGCATCGGTTGTTAGAAATCCGGATTCGCCGTTCTGGGGCTGGACTTCGAGTTTCACGGAGCCTAGCCCGACATCATCGGTGACTTCATATCCGAGCTCTAACAAATCATCCGGGCGCAACTTCGTTTCCTTCTTCATCGCGCTGAGCCATTTGATTTCCGGCGCGGTGTCGGGAAGCGATTCGATGGTGAAACCCGCTGCCTCGAATTCGCGGTCGAGACGATGCTTGAGGATGCTGCGGGCATTGCTGTGGCCGGGCTTTTCGAGGGTCCACCGGGTCGAAAGCGTGCCGCCATCCGCTGCGCGTTCGAGTTGGGTGTCGCCGATGGTTTCACCATCGATTTCAAGCCGCGCGGATTCGATGGGCGTATTGAGTTTTGAGCGTAGTACTATCTTGGTGCCCTGGATCGCGCTGATGCCATCGCCAAGCGCCTGCTCACGCGGTGCCCAGCCGGTGTATGCGGGAAATTCCAGTTTTACCCGAGGATCATTGAAGCGTGGTTCGGGCCATACGGTGACTTTGAAACGATCACTCGTCTCCCGACCGGAGCGCACGACGTATTCGAAACTGCGGTCGGCGCGGCCTATGGAGTGGATCGATCCGTCATCTTTAGCCTGTATGGGAAACACCGTGGATTCTCCGTCTGTTAGATATATCACAAGTTCGAGTGGCGTTTTCGGACCAGCGGAGTGGGTGGCGGTGATTTGCAGGGCATCGCCTTCGATCAATTCCACGGATCCTGGCGTCACTGTGATGCGGCCCGCGGCATTTCCAAGATTCGAGGTGGGAACCAGAGCACGCACCACATGACGGGCGGTGGGATCCGGCCACAGGGCGAAAAGACATCCCCAGATCAACAACAGGGCCGCCGCCGGCCACAGCCATTGGCGGGCGCGGCGGGTGCTGACTTCGATTTTCGGGTTGATGCCATCGAGGCTGCTCGCAGCTTCCTTGGCGAGTTGTTCGATGAGTTGTGAGGACATGCCCGATTCGCCACGACCGGAAACTTCGAGCACGGTGGAGATGCGCTCATCGAGTTCCGGGTGATGGTTTTCCAACCAACGGGCGACTCGAATCAAATCGAGCGGTTTGCGAAGCGGCGACCACCACCAGATATATGATACCGTTGCCACTGCGATCACCCAAAGGCCGGGCAAGATCCATCGGACGAGAGTTGGCAATGGAGCAAATGCAAAATCGATGCCCACCAATGCCAGCAAACCACCAAGTGCGGTGACGGCGGTGATGAGTGCGCCACGGCTGGCGATGACGCCGCGGATGCGGGCGCGGAGCTTGCGCAGGACCGGTTCGAGACGGGGTGCGATGGGATTTGAGTGATGGTTTTCCATGGCCGGTGTGGGTTGGAATCAAGGGAGGCCGGAACTGCGACGCAACCACCACTCTGCTGTAAGAACGAGCGCGAGGGCAGCAAAAACAAAGGCGTTGTCCCACAAGGGAGTTTCGCGGATTTCCTCACGGTCTGCGGCCTCGGTGAGGAAGAGGGGAAGCAGGGAATTGATATCATCTGCGGAAACCACCTTGCCACCCGATGCAGTGGCGGCTTCTTCGAGCAAGGGACGATCGAGCGTGGTATCGGCAAGCTCGACCGGACCGCGCGCGCCGACGATGCGGATGCTGGTATCAATGCCGCTCTTGCCATCGGCGGCGAGCAGGCTGTCCGCTTGTTTGCCGATGATGCGCACCGTGTGCATGCCCGGACTGCGGATGGGTTCCGCCTTTCCTTCATGCAAACCATTCGAGCCTTCGACCGGCGCGAGCGGCACGGTGGCGATGACTTTCCCTTCACTAAGGATCTCGGCTTTCAACGATGGGTCGGATAGCGGATTCAGCTCGGCATCGCGGAGGCGGGCGGTGATTTGAATGGAATCGTCGGCGGTGTAAGTGAGTTGATCAGTGCCAAGAGCGACCTTGTCCGACCCGGCGCGAAGCAACGGGCCAGCGCCCCAGCGGACGAGATTGCCCCAGAAGCGGTGATGATGCACATCGCCCGCGCCTTCGCGGAGACGCCAGGTGCGGTCTGTTAGGATGGCGGTGACTTTTCCATTGCCGGTCTGGCGCGTGACGAGCAGGGCGCGCTTGGCTTCGTTCTCCCGGCGTTTCGTGAAATCCTCAAGGGCGGCTCCAAGTTCCACAGGGGCTGCGGATGAGGAGGACTCATCACTTGCTGTTAGAAGAATGTCCGCGCCTTCCTTCACACTCACCACGGGATGCCGCCATTGCAGCGATGGAAAGGTGGACCAGACCTCTTCATTGGCGATCGCGCCGCCTGCGTGGCTGGTCACGTTGTGACGGCGGCCTTCAGAGGTGAGTGAAAATCGGAATGGCTCCGTGCCTTCGCCGAACAAGGTGCGCTTGCTCCATCCGGGGTCGAGCGGCAACAACTCACGGGCCGCACTTGATTCCAAGGCATGCGGCATGTGATTCGGCCCCGCGACAAACATCAACAAGGCTCCGCGTTCGTTCACGCAGCGGGAAATGATCGCCCATGTTTCATCGGAGATCGCGTCCGGGGCGAGGTCGCCGAGGATGATGACATCGAACTTGCGCCATTCCTTTTCATTTTCCGGGAACTTGTTCGCCGCCGCTTGGCCGAATGGACGTGTGGCGGAAGCGGCGAATTCAGGTTGCTCCTGTCCTTCCGCTTCATCCGGATGAAGCAGCAGCCATTGCAGGTGCACCGACTTGTCGCGGCCATAAAACAAATTGCGGAGATAGCGGAATTCCCAGCGCGGAAACGAATCTACCAACAAAACATTGGTGCGTGCTTCGGTGATGGAAGTTTCGAAAGACCAATTGTTGTTGTCCGGAAAACGTTCGCCTTCCAAAGCCTCGATGCCAACCTGATATCCTCCGGTGCCGCCTTCTTCCGGAAGATGCACGAACTTCACTTCCTCACGATGGCGGTCTTGTGGAATGGTGATTTCCTTTTCCTCGATCAACTTGCCATCGCGGGTGAGTTTTACTTTTGCCTTCTGACCCTTGTATCCATCGAACTTGAGATCGGCGGAAACGCGCATGCGGTCGCCGAGGTGGATCGCATCCGGCGAACGCACTGCAAGCACCGCCGCATCGCGGGGTGGCTCCGGGCTGCCGATGGCGACAATTCCGAGAGGCGCATCCAGAATGCCGAATCGGCGAGCGCTGTCTTCCACCCGCGCCGGACGATTGTGGCGACCGTCTGTTAGAAGAAGTGCGCCAGCGAGTTCATCGGGCGGGATTTGTTCGAGCACGGTATCCAGCGCGGCGGCAATGTCGGTGGCCTGGTCCCAGCCGCTGGTGGGGGATGTTGTATCCTTTTCCGGACTGCGGGCAAAACGCAGTTCACGGATGCGGACATGCTCGCCGAGTTGTTTGAGAATGCCGGATTTCTCCACCGCCTCGCGGGCGATGCTGGCGCGGGATTGGGTGGCTCCATCATCCGTGAGGTCCATCGATGCGGACTCGTCCCAAAGCACGGCAACCTGGCGGTCGAGTTCGCGTTTCACTTTTCTAACAAAAGTTGGCTCGATGAGGATCCACGCCAGCAAGGCAAGGGCGGCGAGGCGCAGCGCGATCAACTGCCGCCTGCGGCGTGATCCGAGATTTCTCGATTCATAGCGATAAAGCAGCATCAACAACTCCGCCGCCAAGGCAATGCCGCAAGCCAACGCGCCGGGTGGCCAACCGGGGGCGATACGTAAAACTTCCCCTAGGGCGACGAGCAATCCCCATAACACCGCGGCGATCAAAACAACCCGCACCATGCTGAACCACCAAGCTTTCTGGTTCATCACCAGCCTCCTTTCTCCATCGTGACCGGTGACGGATCGCCGAATTCCACCCGCAGATCATCGCCAGCGCGGCGGGAGCGCGAGACCCAGCGGGCGAGGGCGGTTTCTAACAAGAGTAAAACAAGTGCTGCAATCGCCACGGTGCGGGTGATTTCGCGGCCGAATCCCTTGCCTGTTAGAACCGCAAGAATGTCTTCGGTGGTTTTCGGCAGGATCACATCGGTGCGGGCGCGGAGTTGGGTGAAATCCTCATCGGTTAGAACCTCGATCCTGCTTTCGGCGATGTCGCCGCGCACCACCACGGGAAGCGGTTCGGTCCCGGGGGCAATGGACTCGCGAAGCTCGGGAGAGAGTTTGACCTGATAGAGACCGGGAACAGAGGGGCCATCGATGCGCAATTCACGACCCCGCCGACCCGGAGAGACCGTCACCTTGCGTGTGCGGCCAAGTGGATCGATGGCTTCGTAATGGATATCATTTTCATCGTTTGCCGGAATGAAGGCAGAGGATGGAATCAAGTTGCGAGTGCCGCCGGGCGGTGTCCAGAACAAGCGCACATAAGCAAGGCCGCCTTCTTCCTGATAGTTGGCTTCGAACTTAACGGGTTTTCCAGCCTGAAGGCTTACGCTGCCGCCTTTGCTGTCTTCTCCGTCACTTGCTTCCAGCACGTTGTTTCCATCGATCTTCACCGTGATGGAATCATCCACTTCGGCCTCGAAGAGATATTCGCCATCCACTTGCGGGAGCAAGGTTGCTTTCCATGTGACATTGAAATTGTCGCGGGGGAGCTTTTTGGTGGGGCCTTCGTTTTCCCAATCGAAATCGATGGTGGAATCCACCCGGTCCATCAAACCTTTTTGTTTGTTGCCATCGCGCCGTGAATAGTTCGCCGTGAGGCCGCCGGATGATCGCGAGTCCAACACCACAGAAGGGCTCCAGCCACTATCGAGGTTCCAGTTCACCCCACCGCCGGCTGCCCAGGAAACGAGTTCGTGGACGAGCGGAACGAATGCGGTGCGGGCGGGGAGATTTCCGGAGCGACCATCAAATGCACAACTCGCTACCACACAGCGACCACGACCGTAGCCGCGGGTTGTTAGAAACGGATCGCCATTGGCAAAGGCAGCGGCGAGCGATCCATTGCCCGGTGCCAGCGTGGACTTCCGCCAGCGCCGAATCAACGCGCTGCCGAGATCCGAGCGGCGTTCGTCCGCGGCCCAGGCGAGCGACTCGTGGCGAAAGGTGGTGGCCGATGGAGATATGCCTTTTTCATCGGTGGCCTCGCTGCCGAGCGTGATTGGCAGAAGCGAACCATCCGGTCCGTCCCATGAGTTGTAGAACGCAGGATCCGCGCGAGGTCCCGCCAATACAATCAGACCCGCTCCTGCGGCAGTGCGATCCGCGAGGGTGGCGGCGATGGAAGCGGGGAGGCGTGAGACATCGGCGAGGACGACGACATCGGCATCGGATAGTTTCTCCGATGATATCTCCGGCGCAGGAATCACCACTGGGTCCATCAGGAAATCCTTGCCTGCCTCACCGCCTCGGATGAGTGAAATGGCAGGTGCAAGGGCAAGTGCGGTATGGCCTGCGGCGCGTTCAAAGAAGCTGCCGGAGGAGTTTCCATCCACAAGCACCACGCGCACCGCCTTGCTTACCATCACGACATGATCGGCGCGATCATCGCCCGGGATTTCATCGCGACCGGCAAGACGCGCAGTCACGACGTGAGGACCGGCTTTGGTGAAACGATGGCGGGTTTCGATCGATTGGGTTTGGCCGGGAACCAACATGCCAAGCGGCTCGCGGGCGATTTGTTTGCCATCGATTTCTATAAGAACCTCGCCGGGCGTGACTGCTTCGTTGCCGGTGTTGATGATTTCTGTGCGCAGCAAACAAGGCCGATCCGTTCCCGCAAGTTCTCGTGCGGTGACAAGTGAGGCGATGCCTGCATTGCGCAAGGATGGTGGCTGGGTAAAACCACGGATCATCAATCGCGGTTTCGAGGGCAGGGTTTTCCATGCGTCTTCGAGCGATTTCCAAGCACCTGCATCTTCGAAGCGCCAGCCGTGGCGTTGTGAATCAGTTAATAAAATGATATCTTTGTTTGGTCGCTCGCCTTCGGCAAGAACGAGCGTGGCCATGCCGAGCGCGTCGTGGGCGCGGAAGGTGCCGCCGACCGCTTGAAGACCGTCGAGCTGGGCTAGCACATCAGCGCGATGGGAAACTGGTGTGTTGGAAATCGCTTGGGGCGATGGTCCGCCGAGGATGATGGCGAATGAGGTGCCGCGCGGTGATTCCTTTACGATGCGGCGTGCTTCATCGAGGGCCTCATCAAACAAAGTGCGCGATCCCGAGGAGCGAGTCATCGAGGTGGAGGCATCGATGATCAATGCGACATCCCGGCGGCCACCGCTTTCGAAGCGTTTGAGATTCAACACATGCTCCATCATCACCATGCCACCCGCGAGGAGCAACAAGACCAAGGCTGCACCACGAACAAGCAATCGCTTTTTCGCGGTGCCGAGCACGAAGGAACCTCCGAACAAACCGACACCTAACAAAACCGCAGGCATGACAAACGACCAGGGTGTGGGACTGTCCGGTGGCACGAAGGGTCGCGATACGGCGAGCGCGGCAAGGGCGATCAACAAACAACGCGCCGCCATCAAGAGCAGATCCTCCCATTCCATGCGCCGACGGCGTTCGGATAGGGTATCGATGAGAAAACGCATCGCACCCCATTCGATCGGTTTTGCGGCCTGCCTGCGCACCAGATGGATGATCACCGGGATCGAAACTCCGGCGAGTGCTGTAAGCAGCCATGGATTGAGGAAAAGCATGTTCTAACGGCCGCGTTTGGCGTGCATGCGGCGGCCGATGTAGCGCAGCAGGGTTTGGCGGAGCGGGTTTTTGGTATTCACCGGCACGTGATCGGCGCGGAGGTTTCCACAAGCGGATTCGATGGTGCGGATGAACTTGCCGATGCGTTCGAGATAACCCGCACGAACCGCCTGCGGATCGATGCGCAGGGTGGGTGAGATTTTTTCGAGATCGCGGAATTGTTGATAGCCTGAAAAGGGAAAGCCGAGTTCCTCCTCGGCCATGACATGGAAGATGACCAGTTCGTGCTGTCGGAAATCGAAGTGATGCAGTGCTTCGACGATGCGGTCAGGGTCGTCAAAAAGATCGCTGATGAGAAACACGACGCCTCGTTTCGGAATGCGTTCGGCCACGTCGTGGAGCACGGCGGCGGCATCGGTATCGTCGCCGGGTTTTGCGGCATCGAGGATTTCCAGAATCCGCCGCACTTGGCTGGGCCGACTGGCGGCGCGAAGGAAATCGAGGGGTTTGCGATCAAAGGTGACGAGCCCCGCGGCGTCGCCTTGTTTGATGAAGAGATAGGCCAATGCGGCGGCGAGATATTTCGAGTATTCGAGTTTGGAAAGCGCCTTGCCATCGAGGGAAGCCGCGTGGTTTCCGGTGTAGGCCATCGATCCGCTGACATCCACCGCGAGGGTGGCGCGGAGGTTGGTTTCCTCAATATACTGGCGCACCACATTGCGGTCGCTGCGGGCGATTACGCGCCAGTCGAGGGTCCGCGGATCATCGCCAGCGGCGTAGGGACGGTGCTCGGCAAATTCCACGGAGATACCTTTGTCCGGGCTGGTGTGTTTTCCTGTTAGAGTGCCCTGCATGCGCCGCCGCGCCAGCCAATCCAAACGGCGCATCACTCCCATCGTCTCCTCAGGGAGGAGGCGCATACACTCGGGAAGATGGGGAGAATGAGACATACGAGTCGGACTTGTCTGACAGGTCTGACGGGTCAGACCATGAGGTCCTCGCGCGGGGCGAGTTTCTCTAACAAGCGTCGGATGATTTCATCGCTGGTAACTCCGGCCGCTTCCGCATTGAAGGTGGTGAGGACGCGGTGGCGAAGGACTGGCGTGGCCACTTCCGCGACGTCCTTGGTAGTGGCGTGGAATCGGCCCCGCAGGACGGCGTGGGCTTTGGCAGCGGAGATCAGGCCGATGCCTGCGCGTGGCCCGGCACCCCAGGCGACCATTTCCTTCACGAAATCCGGCGCTTCCTTTTCCTTCGGTCGCGTGGCCCGGGCGAGGGCGGCGGCGAAGTCGATGACGTGATCGCCTACCGGCACGCGTTTGACGATTTCCTGAAGTTGGATGATATCGGCCGCACTCATCATGGGCGAGATCTTCGCGCTGCTGGGGCCGGTGACGCGGCGGATGATTTCGCGTTCCTCGGCCTCGCTTGGGTAATCGACGACGATGTTGAAGAGAAAGCGGTCGAGCTGTGCTTCGGGCAGCGGGTAAGTGCCTTCCTGTTCGATCGGGTTTTGCGTGGCGAGCACGAAGAAAGGATTGGGCAGGTTCATCGTGCGCTGGCCGACCGTTACGTGTCGCTCCTGCATGGCTTCCAAGAGAGCTGCCTGGGTCTTGGGCGGCGTGCGGTTGATTTCATCGGCGAGCAGCATGTGGGTGAAAATGGGACCATCGACAAAACGGAAGCCGCGATGGCCTGTTTCCGGATCCACTTCGAGCACATCCGTGCCGGTGATGTCCGCCGGCATCAGGTCCGGCGTGAATTGGATCCTGCGGAAACTCAGGTCCAGCGCCTGTGCCAATGTGGAAACCAGCATCGTTTTCGCCAAGCCCGGCACGCCAACCAGCAAGGCATGGCCACGGCAGAACACCGCCATCAGCACCTGCTCGATCACCGCTTCCTGGCCGACGATCACGTGGCCGATTTCCTCCTTCAGTTTCCCGTAAACGGCATGCAATTGATCGACCGCCGCCTTGTCATCGTAGCTCATGGTTAAGCGGCTACGCGGCGCGCTGTTCCGTCTTTCACTTTTGCGGAAAGGAAATCCGCAGCTCGCTTGCGGCTTGCACGGCAGCCAGCGGGCGATAGGCTTCGGGTGATGAAACACCTCCTCTTCTTTGCCGCCACCGTCATCGGTGCCCACGCCGCCGATCTCTCCGCCATCCCGTTCAAGACCATCACCGGCAAAGACACCTCGCTCGCCGATTACAAGGGCAAGGTCGTGCTGGTGGTCAACACCGCCTCCAAGTGCGGGCTCACGCCGCAATACTCGGCGTTGGAAGCTCTGCAGAAAAAGTATGAGTCCAAGGGCTTCACGGTCATCGGTTTTCCCTGCAATGATTTCGGTAACCAGGAACCCGGCACCAATGATGAGATCCAGGAGTTTTGTAAAACCAAGTATCCCATCAGCTTTCCGCTCATGGACAAGGTGCACGTCAAAGGCGAGCAGCAACATCCGCTCTATGCCGCATTGACCGGGAAGGACGGTGCTTTCCCCGGCGATGTGAAATGGAACTTCGGCAAGTTCCTCATCGGCAAGGACGGCAAGGCGATCGCCCGCTTCGAACCGAAACAAACACCCGACTCCCCGGAGATCACTGCCGCCATCGACAAGGCCTTGGCTCCTTGAGTTGAGACGAATCTTCGGATGAAACCCGCCATCGACTATGCCGGAGCCGCGCGCGAGGTTCGTGCGATTTATGCCGAGTGGGCAACGCGGCCACTTGTTAGAAACTGCACGGGCATCGCCGATTGTTGCCGCTTCAAACAAACCGGCCGCACGCCCTACCTAACAAAAGGCGAAGCCTACGTGGCTGCCCGGGCATGGCGCGCGGCCGGGAGGAAAAGCGTCGAGCTCTCAGCCGATGGCAGTTGCCCGTTCCTGCACCCGGCTTCCGGAAAATGCCGGATTTATGAGGGCCGCCCTTTCGGTTGCCGCACGCATTTCTGCGCCGCTGCTGGCGGACCCGCCCATCGCAACGAGGTGCGCGATCTGATCCAGCGTTTGGAAGAAATCGATACCCGCCTCGGCGGCAGTGGCGCGGTGAATTTGCCAACAGCCGTCAAGGAGGCGATGGGCTGGCGATAGATCTTGGTGATGAAAGCACTCGCTGGCATCACGCCCGCCCAGACCTTCCGGCGGGTCATTTCAAACCCGTTGTCCGGTGTATGGTTTTTCATCACCTTCCGATCAATCACAGCCCCCATGGAGCGCGGCGTTCGCGGGATCTGAGTTGGTCGGCTTCGGGGTCGTTGAGGAAGCTTTCCTTGGCGGGGTCGAACTGCAGTTTTCGGCCGAGTTTCCAAGAGATGGCTGCGGCATGGCAGGCGATGTGGCCGTAGCGGGCGACGGTGGAGTTGCAGGCGGGTTTGGCGCGGGATTTGATGCAATCGAGAAACTCGCGGACGTGCTTGCTGGGATCCGTGCCGGCCATTTCGGAAGGCGCGCCGGCAGCGAGCAGCGCGGGATCGCTGGTGACGACTTTCCCGTGATCGCCCGCTTCCACCCAGCCGAGGTCGCCCTCGAAGCGGATGGGACAGGTTCCAAGCCCGAGCCAGTCGCCCTCCTTACCAAAGCCCGCAAGGCGCATGACGAGTTTCACGCCGTTGGCATACTTGGCGTGGATGGTTCCACCTTCCGCTTCGTATTCGATGGGGGCGGTGCCATCCGCTCCGACGGCTTGCTGGCAGAGGTCCACGGTGTGGGAGCCCCACTCGAGGATTTTGAATCCGGCAGCCAGACCGTCGTGACCGCGCCATTGACCCTCGACGTAGCGCTTGTTGTAGGGGCGCATGGCAGCCGGGCCGAGCCAGCGGTTCCAATCGATTTCCTCGGGGTCGGGCTCGGGTTCTCCGGGAAGCGGTGCGGAGTCGAGGCTGGGGGCGATGATGCCAGCATGGACGGTGTGCAGTTTGCCAAGTTTGCCGCTGCGGGCGAGCTCGATGGCAAAGCGGAAATTGTCCACATTCCGCCGCTGGGTGCCGGCTTGATAGACGCGGTTGTTTTTCAGAATCCCTTCATCGAGTTCGCGGCATTCGCCGATGGTCATGGCGCAGGGTTTTTCCGAATACACATCCTTTCCGGCACGGGCGGCGAGGATGGAAGCAGGGGCGTGCCAGCGGTCGCCGGTGGTGATGAGCACGGCATCGATGTCATCACGGCCGAACACTTCCTCCATCTCGCGGTAGGCCTTGCAATCCTGGTTGCCATATTGGCGATCGACGGTTTTGCGGATGATTTCGCGCCGCGATTTCTGGACATCGGCGATGGCGACGAAGCGCACGTCGGCTTGTGAGAGGAATGACTTGAGCACCTCGCGGCCGCGGGGGCCGAGGCCGACGCCGCCAATGGTGATTTGGTTGCTTGGGGCGACGTTGCCATTCCGACCGAGCACGCTGGCCGGGATAATGGTGGGCATTCCGGCGAGCCATGCGGCTTGTTTGAGGAAACTGCGGCGAGTGGTGGTGGGAGTCATGGGTTGGAGACGGTTCAATTGGATGAAACGACCGGTTCGTGGCCAAGCTGTCACAAAAGAATATCCCTCGCCGGATGCGTGAAAGATGGGTCGAATGTCCCACTCCTCCGAAAAAGCCCGCATCATCGCCGGATCGCGGACGGTTCGGGGGGAATCTCTCGCGTTTTTCAAGAGGCATGAGATTCAATAGAATGGGCGGTATGTTTGGGCGTGAGCATGATGGGAAACGTGGTTTTTCAAGCGTCGCTCCGCGACACGGAACGTGGGTTGGACGTGTGTCCGTGGGTTGAAACCCACGGCTACAATCATTTGGTCGCTCTGCGACGGAGAAGGACGCCGGGTCGCAGAGCGACAATTGATGGTAGCCGGGCGTTTCAACGCCCGGGATGGGTGGTGGGTTCTTTTCCGTCGCATTGCGACGTTTGACTTGGATGCTCACTCTTCCAACAAGGCCCGCACCATCGCGGGAATTAGTTTGTTGGTGATGTCGGCATCCGCTAACAACCCGGCGGCGAGTTTGGCTTTGTCTTGTTGGAATTGGTGGATGCGTAGCTCGACGGTGTCTTGGTAGAGGTTAACGCCGCGCCTTGATGTTGCCCGAGGAGGACCGCTACCGCCACTTGCTCTCGCTGGCGGGAAACCAGCAACTCAACGAGAAACTCGTGGAGGCCATGAACGCCATCGAGGATCACGGCGGGCGCACCATGGACAAAGTGACGTTCTAAGGGCAGTAGAAAACCTCGACCACCATCCGCTTGAGCAAATGGATCTCATTCTGATGATGCCAAGGTCCACTGGGTTGATTGATTCCTTTGAGAAAATTGTCGAACCTTGTTTCGAACAGATCTATGTGTTGCTCGAAGCGAACTTGAAACAACGCACCGCCCGCGACCTTCTACCTCCGAAGCTGATGAGCGGGGAGATCGAAGTGTAAACCTAACCAAACATCCATCATGATCAGACCCCAAGATTCCGACCACGGCGGCCAAGCGCCGTTCGACCCTAAAGCGTTATTTTTGCACATGGAGCGGTCTAAACGCAAGGTTCCGCCCGGTGACATCGGCGAGTCGCAGGAATGTTATTACGATGCGATGGAAGCCGGGTCCGAGATCGAGGCTTACCGTCTGCTTTCGCGGGCGCTGGAGTTGGATCCCGGCAACACGGACGCGTGGTTGATGATGTTGAGCTCCTATCCGCCGAAATCCGCGGATGAGGCGATCGGAACCTTGCGCAAGCTCGTTGCAGGTGCGGAAGAACGCCTTGGCGAGCAGGCGTTCAAGGAGTTTACCGGGCATTTCTGGGGATTCCACGAAACGCGGCCTTACATGCGGGCGCGGGCAGCTTTGGCCGATGCGCTGCACCGCGCCGGACGGATCGAATCCGCATCCGCCGAAGTGGAAGCCATGCTGGACTTGAATCCGAACGATAACCAAGGACTCCGCTACCGCTTGCTCGCCTGCCATCTGGCACTCGGCAAACTCTACGATGCCCGCAGTCTCTTCGCCCGATACCCGGATGAGTTCGATTTCAACACCGTCTTCGCCTGGGCGAGGGTTTTGGAACGGTTTCTCGCAGGGAACCCGGAAGAAGCGGCGCAGGCGGTAGCCGCCGCGCAAAAGCAGAATCCAACATCGCAAGCCTACGTGCTCGGCCAACGCAAGATCCCGAAAAACCCGCCGGATTCCTACGGACCCGGCAGCAAGGAAGAAGCCATGTGTTTCGCTGTTGATCTTCAAACGGCATGGAACGCCCATCCCGCCGCCAAACAGTGGCTCGCCTCGCTGAATCCGAAGAAGAAATAGCCCGCCCTCCATCGAGCCAATCGATCATATCCAAGCCATCATGAACGAGCCTCCACGATACCAAATTCTTCCCCTCAACGCCTCGGTGCATGATCGGGCGGATTTCGATTGCGGCGAGGCTCCACTCAATCGCTACCTCCGCGAACAGGCGTCGCAGGACATCAAGCGAAAGGTTGCCGGATGCTGGGTTCTTGTCTCCCCGGGCAGCCCCAAGTTCGTCTTGGGGTTTTACACGCTTTCGACGGAGGTGGTGGACATGAAGGAACTTGGCGATGCCGATCCTGATGTCGCAAAGCGACTTCCCCGCTACCCCCGGCTGGGTGCCGTGCTTCTGGGTCGTTTGGCCGTCGCGAAACAGGCGCAAAAACAAGGCCTCGGCGAGCTTTTGTTGTTCGACGCGATGCACCGCACCCTGAATGCGCAAATTCCCGCAGTCCTGATGATCACGGACCCGAAAGACGCGAACTCAGCGGCGTTTTACCGCAAATATGGATTCAAGCACCTGAATCCTGAACGCATGTTCATGACGGCCCAACAATTGCAGGTCATCCTTGGGAAGCGGGATTGACGTCGCTCAACACGGTTTGCCTGTAGCGAGCAAGTGCCTTTTTAGCCGCTGCTGTCGGCGGGGATGGGGGAGCAAGCAAGGCATCCATCAAATGGCGGGATTCTTCAGCGGTCAGCCGGATCACACCCTCCTCCCGGATCAGGGTTTCCGCAGCCTTCCGAGCGTGGGAAATCACGAAATTCGCCACCGAGATCCCGGCGACTTCCGCGCCTCGCTCGATCAATTCCTTGTCAACACGCGAAACCCGCGCCACCAAACGATCTTCCTTGGTATGCGTGGGTGATTTTTCCTTGCTCGCGATGCGTGACACGCCTGTAATGTGCACACAATTGTTGCACACGGCAAGGCGAATTTTAAAAAGTTAAGTGATTTGCCTCGAAGAAGAGGGTCAATATCGAGCTAATTTTCCTGACAAGGGGCATCTAGATTTTTCTCCTGATACCGTTGTGACCATTTAAATATGAGTGCTAAATCGCTTTTCTTGGCTTGGCGAGACAAGGCACGCACGGAGCTTTGGTTCCCGGTTGGTCGCCTTGATGTGGACCGCGATCTGAAGGACTACCGTTTTCGATATACGGGTGGAGCGGACTCTGCCGCCCGTGAGGCGAAGTTTCCTGCACTGGTGGATTTTCCGGATCTTCATCAGGATTACCATTCAAGGGAGCTTTTCCCGATGTTCAGAAACCGGGTGCTCATGCCGGGGAGGCCGGATTTCGCGGATTATCGAATTGCGAGGCCATCTACCTGCCGGATATGAGCCCATGTCTGGCCGGGAGTTCGAGCCCTTGGTGAAATGACAAGCATCACCTCGGGTGGTATCGGTTGATTGCGATTCAAAAACGCGCTGGCAGGTGGTCGTGGCTTGGGCAATCGACATGGGTGTCTAACACAGGACAACGGTTTCCAACCCATGGCTCATACCAACATCAATTCGGAAGATCGGCTGGTCCAAGAGCCCTTCGCCGCGCATCTGGCGGATGAGTTGGGTTGGGAGAGCATCTATGCCTACAATCAGGAGGATTTCGGCAGCGGAAGTCTTTTGGGGCGCACGGATCAACGTGAAGTGGTGTTGAAGCGGGATCTCCGCGCAGCGGTGGGACGGCTGAATCCCGAACTCCCGGCAAGCGCCTTGGACGAAGCGGTGGCAAGCCATTGATGAAACATAACAGATTACTTGGGCGGGCTTGATGAAGAGGACCGCCGGGCCGCGCGTGAAGGCCTGACCGAAAGCGAACTGGCGATCTTCGATCTCCCGAAGAAAGACGATTTGAAAGCGGCCGAAACTGAAAGGATCAAGCAGTCCAGTAAGAAGCTTTTGGAACGCCTCCGAGAGGTTGTGAGGCCGCTGGATCAATGGACTGAGAAAGAAAGCACGCGGGCCGAAGTCGAGTCCGAAGTCCTCGATTTCTGACCATTTTAAGGTAACCGCATGAATGTCCGCAAAATCAGTATCAGCGAGTTCAAGGCTCACTACCCTGAGGAGATTCGGGCCGTGGAAAAGGGCGATCTCCTGCTCGAACTCACTCGCCATGGAAAAACTGTCGCAGTGGTCCAGCCACCTTCCGCCGCTCCCTCAGCACCCACTTTGGAGGACTGGGTTGGCAGCGGGAAAGGCACGGCGACCTTCGGCCAAAACTACGATCCGCACGCGCCCGCTTTCGATCCGGAAGATTGGGAAAGTTGACACCACCCGATGGTCGTGAACACGAACTACCTGCTCGACACCTGTGCCTGGATCGACGCCTTCTCCGCTCCGGAGTTGCTGAAACCCAGCGTCCGCAAGCTCCTCAAGTCCCGGCGTTTGGTCCACGTCGCGGCCATCAGCCTGCTGGAAGTGGCCCGCAAGGAAGCAAAGGGCGAACTCATCTTCGGGATGCCACTTGCGGATTGGTTCCGCATCGCCCTGCCGCCGAATCGTGTGAAGGTCATCGAACTTTCTCCGGAGATCTCCATCGACGCCACCCGGTTGCACGAGTGGAGTCACAAGCATCCCGGTGACCAGCTCGTCGTCGCCACCGCACGCATGCACCGCCTCACCGTCCTGACTTCCGACGGGAATATCCTCTCCTCTCCACATGTCCAAAGCCTCGCTTCCCGCAAATGAGCCACCCGTGGGTTGAAACCCACGGCTACATTCATTCGGTCGCTCTACGACGGCGACGAGGGTCTTCGATTCGCGACGCAGGATGATATCGGTCGCATGGCGACCATTGACGGTAGCCGGGCGTTTCAACGTCCGGACATTGGACCGATGAAAGATTGCGTCGCATCGCGACGCTTGATTGTTGGGGTGGAATCTATAGAATATTCGAAATTACACATGTTCAATGGCGAATACGTTTACTTCGTTGCACTATCACATGGTTTTCAGCACCAAGAACCGTGAACGATGGATTTCACCAGATGTTGAGGAACGGATTTGGTCCTATCTCGGTGGTATCGCGAAGGAAAACAAGGTGCATCCAATTCAGATCGGGGGAGTTGAGGATCATGTGCATCTCTTGTTGGGGGCGCCGGCATCGCTTGCCCCGAGCAAGATTGCACAGTTGATCAAAGGTGGGTCTTCGGCATGGATTCATGATACGTTTCCAAACATGAAGGGGTTCGCGTGGCAGGATGGGTATGGTGTGTTTTCGGTGAGCAAATCCAATATTCCGGGGGTGGTTGAATATATCCGGGGGCAACGTGAACATCATCGGACGCGGACATTTCAGGAGGAATACCTCGCGTTTTTGAAAAGGCATGAGATCCCATATGATGAGCGGTATGTTTGGGGGTGAACTTGAGGCGAGACATGGCTTTTCAAGCGTCGCGATGCGACGCGGGACGGGAGTTGGACGTGTGTCCGTGGGTTGAAACCCACGGCTACATTCATTCGGTCGCTCTGCGACGGAGAAGGACGCCGGGTCGCAGAGCGACCATTGATGGTAGCCGGGCGTTTCAACGCCCGGAATGGGTGATGTGTTCTTTTCCGTCGCGGCGCGACGGTTGAACGGGGCGGCTCACTCCTCCAACAGCGCCCGCACCATCGCGGGATCCAATTTGTTGGTGATGTCCGCATCGGCCAAGAGCCCGGCGGCGAGTTTCGCTTTGTCTTGTTGGAGTTGGTGGATGCGTTGTTCGACGGTGTCCTGGCAGAGGAGTTTGTGGACGAAGACGGGTTTGTCCTGGCCAATGCGGTAGGCGCGGTCTGTGGCTTGGTTTTCGGCGGCGGGGTTCCACCAGGGGTCGTAGTGGATGACGGTGTCGGCGGCTGTTAGATTGAGGCCGGTGCCGCCGGCTTTGAGGGAGATGAGGAAGAGGGGGATTTTTCCGGTTTGGAAATCCTCGACAAGTTTGCCGCGGTCTTTGGAGGCTCCGGTGAGTTTGAGATAGGCGATTTTTTCCTTCACGAGATGCGCCTCGATGAGGCTGAGCATGGTGGTGAATTGGGAGAAGATGAGAATGCGGCGGCCTTCTTCGATGAGGACGGCGAGCAGTTCTGTTAGGAAATCGAGTTTGGCGGATTCTTTAACTGCGTGAGAGTATTCGTCCGGCAGGAGGCGGGGATCGCAGCAGATTTGGCGGAGTTTGAGCAGGGCATCGAGGAAGACGATTTGATACTCGCTGCCACCGCGCGCGGCGAGGGCTTCGCGGACGCGTTTGTTCATGGTGGCTCTAACAGTTTCGTAGAGATCCTTTTGCGCGGTGTGGAGTTCGATGAGATGGACGAGTTCTGTTTTTGGTGGGAGTTCTTTGGCGACTTGGTCTTTGGTGCGGCGGAGGATGAGGGGGGCGACGCGTTTTTTGAGGACTTCGTTGCATTCCTCGTTGCCGTCTTTTTCGATCGGTTTGCGGAAGCGGGTGTTGAAGGCTTCCTCGCTCCCGAGGAAACCAGGCACGAGGAAACGCATCAGACTCCATAGCTCGCCGAGGTGGTTTTCCACGGGAGTTCCCGATAGGCAGAGGCGGTGGCGGGCTTCGAGTTTGCAGGCGGCTTGCGCGACTTTTGCCCGCGGGTTTTTGATGTTCTGCGCTTCGTCGAGCACGACCATGTGCCACGTGTGTAGGCGGAGTTTTTCAATATCGCGGTGGAGCAGCGCGAAAGATGTGAGAACCAGATCGGCGTGGGGGATGGAGCGGTGATACTTGGTGCGCTCCGGGCCATTGAGGACGAGCACCCGGAGGTCGGGCGTGAACTTGAGGGCCTCCGCACGCCAGTTCGGAACGACGGAGGTGGGGGCGACGACGAGCACGGGTGCGCCGCGCGAGTGGCCATTCTGTTTTTCGGTTAGAATGTGGGTGAGAGTTTGCAGGGTTTTGCCGAGGCCCATGTCATCGGCGAGGATGCCGTGCAGGCCGTGGCGGGCGAGGAACTGCATCCAGCGGAAACCGGCGAGTTGATAGTCGCGCAAGGTGGCTTTGACGCCGGCGGAGGGCTCGATGGGCTCGATGCCGGAAAAGTCGCGGATCTTGGATGCCAGTTCTGTCAGATCCGGCGGCGGATCGATACCAAGGTCCACGAGCTGGGCGAGGGCGGCGGCGTCGAGAGCGTGGAGCTTGGTTTTTTCCGGGAATTTCGGGTCGATGAGCGACGCGAGGTGCTTGAGGATGCGGCGGACGCGGCCGATGGGAAGCTTGAGGGCATCGCCATCCGGCAAGGGCGCATAGACGTGGCCGTTGTCCGGGCGGTCGAGGGTTTCTTCGAGGAAATCGTTTTCTAACAGACCTGCTAAGATAGGTAACAGATCGTAGCGTTGGCCGGAGACATCGAAGCCGACTGAGAGGCTGAACCAGCCGCCTGCAGCGGGTGTGAGCGCGCTTTCCCATTGCGAGGGATCGGCATCGAAGACGCGGTGGCCGACATTGTCATCAATGCTGACACTCCAGCCGTTTTCAACGAGGCGGGCGACCATTTCGCCGCGGAACTGGTGCCAGAAGGCATCGACGGAGATGCGGGAAGGATCGGGAAACCAGCGGTCGCGGGGTTTCGCATCGCGGGCGTCGCGGGACTTGAGGTTGAGGAGGAAGCGCCAGGCGGAATTCGATTGGAGGGACGAGAGGCCGGTATCGGTGAGTTGCCGTGCGGCGGCGTTTTCGGCGGCGGCGTTGTGTTCGAGGATGGCCTCGCTGCCGTCTGTTAGAGTGATGCCGCTGGTCCAATGTGGTTGTGAGCTGCGCAGCGGACTACGACGTCCGCCGTGGTTCACCGTGGCATCGGCGGCGATCCAGAATTCGGGTTCCGGCTGGCCGAGAGATTGGAGGAGAAGTTTCGAAGTGCGATCGACCGGCTCGCGGGTGACATGAATTTCGAAGACGGGCTCAATTTGAACGCGCGGGAGTTTGGTGGGTGGCGGTGGCGGGGCGGCGGGTGCTTTGGGAAGTGCTTCAGCCACGGCGGCGGCCACGCTGCGGCCGGAGAGGCGGGTGAGGTCGCGTTCTTTTTCCGCCTTCAGGAGAAGTGCGGCGGCGTGATGGCAGTAGGTGCCGATTTCGCAGGAGCAGAATGTTTCCAAGTCCCATGAACTGCCGGATTTCCAGAAGCTGGCCTCGGTTTCCTCTTTGGCTACTTCGCCAAGCAGGGTGAAGGACGCGGGGGCGCTTTCTTCGAGTTTGAGGTCGCGGACTTTGGAGACCTGCGATTGGGCGGCGGCGAGGATTTCCTCCTCGAAACGATTCTTCCACAGCGAATCGCAGAAAAAGTCGGAGGGATCGGAATCGGTTGGCACGGCGACGCAGGTTCGCGGATCGGGGCGATGCGTCAAGACCCCGTGTGCTCAGGAATGGACGGCGGGCGAGCAGATTTCCACCACGATTCCGTCCTTGTCGCGGACGAAGGCGACGATCTGGCCCCAGGGTTTGGTGGCGGGTGGAGAGACGGCGATGGCGCCCGCGCTGAGGGCGCGTTGATAGGCGGCGGGGACGTCGTCGCTGATGAAGGCGATCTCGAAACCGGCGGGTGGTTCGCTGGGTGAGTTTTCGTGGAAACCGCCGGGCAGGTTGGATTTGGCGAGACCGTTGGCTGCGAACGAAAGCGTGGTCGAGCCGGTGTCCATTTCCGCATACATGCCCGCCTCGTGGACGAAGCGGCGGGTGAGCCCGAATGCGTCTTCGTAGAAGGCCACGGAGCGGGGGACGTCTTTGACGTAGAGGATCGTGTAACCGAGCTTCATAAGCGGGATGGAACGAAATTTCAGCCTCCCACACAAGCAAAGTCCCGCAGGAAATGCGCAGAGGCCCGATGAAGTCATCAGGCCGCAAGCTGGAATCTGATGATTTGTGTATGAAATAATCAGCGTTATCGGCAGGAACCGAAATCGGCGGATGGCTGAAATGAAAAAGGGGTCCGGACCGACGTGCGGCCCGAACCCCTGTTTAGGTTTTGTTTTCGGGAAACGCGGTTGGCGTTTCCCTGGTTGATCAGAGGACCATGTCCTTGAGCTTCTTCAGCGGACGCACCTTGACGGCGGTGCTGGCTGGCTTCGCTTTGAACATCACTTCTTCCTTGGTGAAAGGATTGATGCCCTTGCGAGCCTTCACAGCAGGCTTGCGCACGGTGCTGATCTTGAGCAGGCCTGGGAGCACGAACTCACCAACGCCACGCTTGTTGACGTGTGCTTCGATGACTTCGGTGAGCGCCTCGATGACGGAGCCCACTTGTTTGCGGCTCAGGCTGGTGCTTTCTGCGATCTGATCCAGGATTTGGGTCTTGGACAGCTTGTCTTTGATGGGTGTGAGTTTCTTAGCCACGGCGCTGAGTTCAAGCCACCCGCACAGAATGTCAAGAACGCTGAATCATTTTGACGCTTTATTTCTCGGGTTTTTCGGTGAAGACGTCGCGAAAACAGCTTGTTTGCGATGGTTTCGCGACAGGCTGACCGAGAATTCGGCACTTCGCCTGCGGATGGGATGCCGCTGCGAGTCCGCAGCAGAAGAGGCGTCCTTCATCCAAGAGGGAGAAAAAAGTGCTGCCAGGGAATCCGCGGCAAGCACGGACAAACTACCGTTGCTCCGATCAAGGCCTGGCGGGGTTCGCCTGCCGAACCTCCACGGCCCCTGACAGCGGCG
>JBBARN010000093.1:0-23787 GCA_040399845.1 Luteolibacter sp.
AGCACTGAACCTCTTCACAACTCTATTATCTTCCGTGTGTTCCGAGTTTTCCGTGGTTCATCTCTTCCTCTTTAGCTGAAGGTCTTGAGCAGGTGGGTTCTTTCGAGGGCAGCTTGGTTTGGGACTTTTTTCTCCCTTCAATCTGTCCTGCGTCACCAGACCTCACGCATAACTCCGGATGGAGGCATGCACGCTTTCGTAAACGAGCGGTTCTTTGTGGAGAACCGGGGATTGGTCGTTTCCTTTGTATTCCCAGCAGGAAACATGGGAGAAGGTGTCATCGTGGCGCTTGGCCTCGCCTGCCTGGGTGCTGCCAGCCTGGACTTCCGGGTCGGCATCGGTGAATTGGTGCTCGGTGCGGAAGTGACCGCCGCAGGATTCCTCGCGATCGCGGGCGTCGTAGCACATCATTTCGCCGAACTCGAGGAAGTCGGCGACGCGGCCGGCTTTTTCGAGTTCCATGTTCGCGTTGTCGCCGGAGCCGGGGATGCGCACGTTGCTCCAGAATTCCTCGCGGATCTGTGGGATCTTGGTGAGCGCCTCATCTAGGCCTTCGCGGGAGCGGGCCATGCCGCACTTGTCCCACATGATCATGCCGAGTTCGCGGTGGAAGGAATCCACGGTGCGCTTGCCTTGGATGGAGAGCATCTTGTTCACCCGCTCGCGGGTTTCCGCCTCGGTCTGCTTGAACTCCGGCATGTCGGTAGTGACCGTGCCGGGCTTCTGCGTGACGAGGTAGTTGGCGATGGTGGTGGGAATGACGAAATAGCCATCGGCCAGGCCCTGCATGAGGGCGGAGGCACCGAGGCGGTTGGCGCCGTGATCGGAGAAGTTCGCTTCGCCCAGCACGTGTAGGCCGGGGATATTGGACATCAGGTTGTAGTCCACCCAAAGACCGCCCATCGTGTAGTGAACGGCGGGGTAAATCATCATTGGGCCCTTGTAGGGATCCTCACCGGCGATTTTCTCATACATCTGGAAGAGGTTGCCGTAACGCGAGCGGATGGTGTTTTCACCGAGGCGTTTGGTGGCATCGCGGAAGTCCAGATAGACGCCCAATCCGGTGGGAGCCACGCCGAGACCGGCATCGCAGACTTCCTTGGCGGCGCGTGAGGAAATGTCGCGCGGCGAAAGATTGCCGAAGGAGGGATATTTGCGCTCCAGGAAATAGTCGCGGCCATCGTCCGGCACATCGTTGGGGCTCATCTGCTTCTTGCGCAGTTTTTCCGCGACTTCCTTGTTCTTTGGCACCCAGATGCGGCCGTCGTTGCGGAGCGACTCGGACATGAGGGTGAGCTTGGATTGGTAATCGCCGCTCACCGGAATGCAGGTGGGGTGGATCTGCGTGAAACAAGGGTTGGCAAACAAGGCCCCGCGTTTCGCAGCGCGCCAGGCGGCTGTGACGTTGCAGCCCATGGCATTGGTGGAAAGGAAGAACACGTTGCCGTAGCCACCGGTTGCGAGGATGACCGCATCGGCCGCGTGGGTGCTGATTTTTCCAGTCGCCAAATCACGCACGACGATGCCCTTGGCGTGGCCGTTGACGAGCACGACATCGAGCATCTCGGTGCGGGAATACATCTTCACGCCGCCACGGCTGATTTCCTTTTCGAGCGCCTGATAGCAACCAATGAGCAATTGCTGCCCGGTCTGGCCGCGGGCGTAGAAAGTGCGGGAAACCTGAGATCCGCCGAAGGAGCGGTTGTCGAGAAGGCCGCCGTATTCACGGGCGAAGGGCACGCCCTGAGCCACGCATTGGTCGATGATGGAATTGGAAACCTCCGCCAAGCGGTGGACGTTTGCCTCACGGGCGCGGAAGTCGCCGCCCTTGATCGTGTCGTAAAACAGGCGGCGCACCGAGTCGCCGTCGTTCTGATAGTTTTTCGCGGCATTGATGCCACCTTGCGCGGCAATCGAGTGCGCGCGGCGAGGGCTGTCCTGATAGCAGAAGCACTTCACCTGATAACCCAGTTCGGAAAGCGACGCTGCGGCTGCTCCTCCGGCAAGTCCGGAACCCACGACGATCACGGTAAATTTCCGCTTGTTGGCCGGATTGATCAGCTTGGAGTCCATCTTGTGTTTGGACCACTTCTGCTCAAGGGGACCGGATGGGATCTTGCTATCGAGGACGATGGACATGGTGCGGGATTGGTTGGGAATCAGGAAAACGTGACAAACTCAGGAACCGAAGCCGAAGATCTTGATGGCGATCGGGATGGAGATGAAGCCGAGCCAGATGGCCAGGCTGTAGCCGATCGACAACTGCTTGATGAATCCGGCGGATTTTTTCGAGCGCAAGCCGAGGGTCTGGAAAATCGACCCCACGCCGTGCATCAGGTGGGAGCAGAGCAGCGTCATGGCAATGACGTAGAAAATCGTGGCTGGCCACCAGTTGAAGCCGTCGATGACCATTTGCCAGGCGTTGTGAACCTCGCCCTCCACTCCGTGGAGCGTGGTTTTGTAGCGGTCCAGCGAGTTGTATTGATTGCCGATGCGCGCGGTGAAGTGCAGCATGTGGTAAATCACGAAGGCGAGGATCGTGAGGCCGGACCAAATCATGTATTGTGAGGACTTGGACGCTTGGATGGTGGTTTGAAATTCGTAGTTCTTGCGCGCGGCCTTGTTTTGGCGGGTGAGTGCCACGGTGGCGATGATGTGGGCGGCGATCATGACCAGCATGACGATCCGGAATACCCAGATCCCGACCCCGTGGAGCATGTGGTGGAGGAAATACGCATACTCATTGAATGGATCCGGGCCCATGAATACCACGAGGTTTCCGACCAGATGCCCCGCCAGGAAGAGCACCAGCACAATGCCGGTGATGGCGACGACGAGCTTTTTCCCGATGGAGGAGGACCAGTAAGTTTCGAGGCAACGGGTAAGGGCATTCATGACGATGAGGAAGAGGTGGCGCCGCGCGCCGCGGGAGGAATAGACCCGAGAATCGGGCTTTTCAAGAGGAGAGTCCACATGGGGCAGGATCGGTGATGCGAAAGGCAGGATTTGCGGAGTGTGATGGTTTTCAGGCTGTCATCTTTGCCCTGTCAATTCCGCACGAATCGGTTATTATTCGGCTCTCGCAAAGAGGATTTGAGCTTCTATCCAGACTTGGCCCGCCTTCTGCTAAAATCGAAAACAGAAAATCCATGGAAATGTTCAAGGGCTACGATCCCGGTAAATTCTACGACGAAATGTTTGGTGCGGACGGCGAAGTTCGCGGCCATTGCGCTCCGCTCCTCAAGCGTTTCAGCCATCTCGATCAGAAGGAGTTCCTCGCTCGCAAGGCGAATTCGGAACTCTACTTTCTGCGTCAGGGCATCACCTTCAATGTCTATCACGACGATCGGGGAACCGAGCGGATTTTCCCGTTCGATCCCGTGCCCCGCGTTCTGACAGCGGGGGAGTGGGAGCATCTCGAAGCTGGTCTGACCCAGCGCATCGTGGCTCTCAACTTGTTTCTTCACGATATCTATCACGATCAGCAGATCCTGAAGGACGAGGTCATTCCCCGTTTCTACATCGAACAGGCCAAGCATTATCGCCCGGAGTTCCGTGGCGTGGACGTTCCGGCGGACATCTATATCCACATCTGCGGCAGCGACCTGATTCGCGGGGCCGATGGGGAGTATTACGTGCTCGAAGACAACGGTCGCTGCCCGTCCGGAGCCTCGTATTTGCTCGAAAACCGCAATGCTCTCAAGCGTGCCTTCCCCGCCATCTTTGATGAAATGGGAGTGCGTCCCGTGGATTCCTACCCGCGGGATCTTCTCAACATGCTCCACCACATCTCTCCCACCCGGGATAGCGATCCGGTCTGCGTGTTGCTCACTCCCGGTTGCCACAACAGCGCCTACTTCGAGCATTGTTACCTCGCCCGTGAAATGGGCATCGATATCGTCGAAGGCGGCGATCTGGTCGTGGTGGACAAGTTTGTTTACATGCGCACTACCCGTGGCCTCAAGCGGGTGGACGTGATCTACCGGCGTATTGACGACGATTTCATCGATCCCGTCGTGTTCCGCAAGGATTCGGTCCTGGGTGTGCCCGGACTGATGAATGCCTACCGTGCCGGCAACGTGGCGCTCGCCAATGCCGTGGGCACTGGCGTGGCGGATGACAAGGTGATCTACTATTTCGTGCCGCGGATGATCGAGTATTACCTAGGCCAAGAGCCCATCCTCAAGAATGTTCCCACCTATCTTGCTTCCGAGGAGGAGGACAGGAAATTCATCCTCAGCCATTTGCCGGAACTCGTCGTCAAGGCCGCCAATGAATCCGGTGGTTACGGCATGCTCATGGGGCCGTCCGCTACCAAGGATCAGATCGAGAAATTCCGCGAACTCATCATCGCTGATCCGCGGAATTATATCGCGCAGCCGGTCGTTTCCCTGTCCCGCTCGCCCACTTGGTGCGATGGCGCGATGGAAGGCCGCCACATCGATCTCCGTCCCTACATTATTTACGGCAATGAAGTGAAAATCGTGCCTGGTGGCCTCACGCGGGTTGCACTCACCAAGGATTCACTCATCGTCAATTCCTCCCAAGGCGGAGGCAGCAAGGATACCTGGGTTCTTCGCCACTGAAATCACCATGCTCTCACGAGTCGCCAACACCTTTTACTGGATGGTCCGTTATGTCGAACGGGCCGACAACCTCTCGCGGTTGATCGATGTCAACCAACAGCTCCTGCTGGATTCTGAGCGTCTGGACAGCGATCGCCTCCGCGGTTTCTGGCAGCCGATCATTCTCAGCACCGGGGACGAGGAGGCCTTCAATACCCTCTACGACAAGGCTGGCAGCGCGGAAGTCATCCGCTTCCTCACGGACGACCGCCGGAATCCGAACAGCATCATTTCCTGTATCAGCCTTGCCCGTGAGAATGCCCGCACTGTGCGGGATCAGCTCTCCGACGAGCTTTGGGAGGAAATCAACGCGCTCTATTTGTTTACCCAGTCGGAGGATGCCATTTCACTCATCGCCTCGGATCCTGCCCGTTATTATCAAAACGTCCGGCGTTCGGCAGAGACTTTCCTTGGCATCGCATCCTCCACCATTTCCCGCAACGAGGCGTGGGATTTCATGGACCTGGGGCGTCAGCTTGAGCGGGCAGACAAGACCACGCGCTTTCTCGATGTGGCGAGCTACCTGCCCGGTGATTCCGAGGGAGTGGAAAACTCCGGCATTTTGCATTGGTCCGCCATTCTCAGGTCCTGCGGTGCCCTTGGGGCGTATCGCGGCCTCAATCGCCCGATCAACGCGCGTGGCGTGGTGGATTTTCTGATGTTTTCCAAGGATTTTCCTCGCTCCGTTCGCTTCTGCATCGAGAAGGCGGACATCAGTCTCCACCGGATTTCCGGCACCCCGCGCGGCACATTTTCCAATGAAGCCGAACGGGAAACCGGTCGTCTGCTCGCGGATCTCAACTTCAGCAGCATCGAAGAAGCCTTTGCCAATGGACTCCACGGCTATCTCGATGGATTGCAGGAACGATTCAACCGCATCGGCGGTGCCATTTTTGAAAGTTACGTCCTGCTGCCCGAGCGCATTCAGGTTTGCCCTGTGCCGGAGTCACGCTCACCCTCCGCTCTGACCTTATGGCAGATGCAGCAACAGCAACAGCAGCAGTGATCAATGACAACTTACCTGCAACGCCGTCGGCCGGCGTGAGACTTTCGGTCCTCCACCGGACCACCTTCCATTATGCCTCGCCGGTGACCCACAGCCTCAACACGCTGCACCTTGAGCCTCGGACCTTTCCCTACCAGAAAACACTTTCGGCACTGATCCGCATCCTGCCTGCCACCCGGCTTCGGCGTTTTACCGACCTTTTTCAGAACATCACCCACCACTTCGAGCTGCCCGAGCCGCACTTGAAGTTGGAAATCGAGAGCCGCATCCGCGTTCACAATCTTCCTCTGGATATCTCGGACGCAAGTTTTGGCGCAACGATCCGGGACTACAAGGACTCATCGATCCGCGAGCGGATTTGGCCATACCTCCAGGAATCCAGCCGCGTTTCCAAGTCCCCGGAAGTGTGGCGGGAAACCCTCGATGTCACCCGTGGCACTCCCTCCGTCCATGGTCAGGCCAGTGCCATCATGGCATGGATTCACAAGGAATTCCGCTACGAGGCGGGAGTGACTGCCGTCACCACTCATCTTGAGGAAACGTTCGCCCTCCGTTGCGGGGTTTGTCAGGACTTCGCCCATGTGATGATCGGAATGTGCCGCGCGGTCGGAGTCGCCGCCCGTTATGCCTCCGGTTACCTTTACAACGGCCCACGCGACACACTCGTCGGTGCCCAGGCTTCTCACGCCTGGTGCGAAGTTTACCTGCCGGAAGCCGGGTGGATCGGCTACGATCCCACCAACAACACTCTGGCCGATGACCGCTACGTCAAACTCGCCGTCGGCCGCGACTACGATGACGTCGCCCCCGTCGTCGGCAGCTACCGAGGCTCCGGCCACTGCCGCCTCGAAGTGCGCGTGGAGGTCGAAAAAATCTAACGGCACCGGCCAAACGCGACAATTCTTGTGACGGCCGTCACGAGAATTGTCGCATTGTGAGTGGCCTCGGGAGTGTTTGTGAGACTCCGAGGGGGGCTTTGGCTTGGTTTTTCAGAGTCTCGATGATCTCCATTCCCTGTTCGATTTGGTGAGCGTCAACCTGAATCCCGAAGCTGCGACGTCATGATGGCCCTTTTTGACCACAGATGACTCAGATTTCACAGATTGAATCCTTCTCCAATCGGTGGTGATGGAGGACTTGCGAAAACTCCTCGAAATCGGTGTGAATCTGGGTCGTTTGAGGGGCAACCTCGGTTATCGAGTCCAATCCATATTTCACGCTTCATTCGGGAACCAAAAAAACCGGCGGGACATGACATCCCGCCGGTTTGGTTTGGATTGATCGGATCAGGAGTGGATCACAGTTTGAAATACTGTTCCCATTCCTTGCGCGGAGGAGCGCCGGCGAGCAATTCGTTCGCCACCTTGTGATTGGTGATCGATTTGGTGGCGGGATCGAAGGTGAGTTTGGCATTCACGCGCTGGGCAAGGATGCCGATGGCCATGGCCTGGCAGAGCGGGCCGGCCACTTCGAAGGAGGAACGGCAGGTTTCCTCGCCTTTGCATGCGAGCAGGAAGTTCTTGAAGTGGTTGGATGGGCTTTTCGGGAACTTGGGCAGCTTGCCTTTCATTTCCTTGCCCTTCTCGCCAATGATTTCCAGCGTGGTGGCGTGGGAGCCGCCCTTGAAAGTGAATTCCTTGCCGTAAATCACCTTGCCGGGTGGGCGCACCTTGGTGTCGATCTGGCCGGTCGATGGCGGCGGGATGTTGGGGTCCACCACGGATCCTCCCATGTCCACAGGAAGCGGAGGAAGGTTCTGCTGGCCATCATACCAGGTCAATTCCACCGGCGGCATTTCGCCACGTGCGGGGAACTTGAACGAGAGGGTGGATGCCTGCGGGAAGATGAAGGTACTGTGGCCTTCGATGAGGACCGGGTCCACTTCGGTGGGCAGACCAAGTTTGAGAAACTCGTGAGCGGTATCGAAGATATGGGCTCCCCAGTCGCCGAGGGCTCCGTTTCCGAAGTCGTACCACGAGCGCCACTCGCCATTCATATAACCTTTGTTGTATTCATGGAATTGTGCTACGGCGAGCCAGCTGTCCCAATCGAGTGTGTCCGGAATGGGTTGTTTTGGCAGATAGCCGTCCACGGTCATGCCGTGCCAGCGGCGCTTGGAATTCATGAAGGCGGTGATTTTGGTGACATCCTTGATGATGCCTTCATCGACCCAGGTTTTGAATTGGAAGTAGTTGGCCTCCGAGTGACCCTGATTGCCCATTTGCGCGGCCACCTTGTATTTCTTTTCGGCAGCCATCATGAGTTCCATCTCACGGAAGCTCGATCCCATCGGTTTTTCACAATAGACGTGCTTGCCAAGCGACATGGCATGCATGGCGACCGGGAAGTGCGAGAAATCCGGAGTGCCGACGCTGACTGCTTCGATTTCCTTGCCCATCTTGTCGAACATCTTGCGGAAGTCTTGAAAGCGCGGGACGTCAGGGAATTTTTTGAGGATCTTTTGGGTGTGTGGAGCACCCATGTCCGTATCGCAAAGCGCCACGATGTTGGCGAGGCCGGTGGCGTGGAGGGATTCGATGATTTCTGCCGCGCGATTGCCGATGCCGACGCAGGCAAGGTTGACTTTCTGGCCAGCAGAAGGTTTGGCAGCCCGCAGGATGGAGGGGGCAAAGAAGGTGGCGGAACCGGCGGCAAGCACATTGCGGACAAAGGCGCGACGCGGAATGATTGGCGTGGACATGGGGTTTTCGGAGTGTGGATTCATGGACAATCTTGGAATTTGGAGGGTGAAATGCACCGCTCCGGCCCGGGAATACGCCATTCCGGGGGCGGCGTCTATCCACGAATTGCGGGAAATCATCTCAAGGCGCGGCGGTGACCGGAGCGTGGCTGATGATATTCACGGGACCGAGCAGGCCGGATTTCACAAGTGGCGTGTCCTTGCGATGATAATACCAGATGACGAAGCCCTTGCGGTTTGATTCGGGGCGCGCTTCGTTTTTGAGGAACCAATCGGGATAGGCTTTCATGGCATGGCCTTTCTCCTGGCGGTCTTCCCCCCACTCGAAGTCGGCGGGGTGTTGCTCGTCGCCCACGAGGCGGTTGTGCCAGGTGTTGGTTACGGCGATCTGGAGATCGTTCTCGCCCTTGCGAATCGCCGAGGAGAGATCGACCTTGAACGGTGCCTGCCAGACAACGCCCAAGTCCTTGCCATTCAGGGTGACGCGGGCGAGATCGTGTACCGCGCCCAGGTCCAAGATAACATGACTACCGCTGGAGGGTGAGGGAAAACGGGTATTATAGGTGGCCGTGCCAGAGAAATACTTCACAGCCGGATCGGCATGCGTCGAAAGGCAGGTGAGGGAGGCAAGCCGGATGTTGTGGGTTTCGTCCACCGGTGAAACAAGTTTGACGTCCCATGGACCCCTGATTTCGTGGGTGGCTGGAGCCGGGAGGGAGATACGTTTCGATTTGCCGGATGCGAAGGAGATCTCCGCGTCGACGGGCTTCGGCGCGAGGAGATCGATGGAACCATCTGCCTTGCAACCGACGATCTGATAGGCCGGCCCCGGGACCGGGGTGCCGATTTTCACGGGTTGGTTTTCATTCACGGCGAGTTTCCGGCTTTCGCCAGCAAGCCGGAATTCCAATTCGAGGGTTTTCACGACATTCGGGGCCGGGTCCCTCCCGAAAACGCCGGGATGGACCGAGCGGATATCGAGTGCGCCACTGCGTGAAAGTTCACGTAGCTTGGCAGTCACGTCCATCCACTTGTTGCTGGTGGCTGATCCGAAACGCGCGCTTAGAATTTCAATGCCGTCCACTTGATTGGCATTGGATTGGATGGATGTCACATGATCCGCAGGCAATTCCTTGCTTCTGAACACGACGAAAATCGAACGCTGTGAATCCAGAGACAGATCGACTTCCGTGTGACCGTCCTTTTGTCTCCACACGGGTGCGAAGCGGATGGAACCATCGGCAGCGTCCCATAACTCCGGCCGCAGGCCATCGACGCGGAGGGATGCGGTGAACGACGCGGTGGAGGTGCCGGTATTGGCAATAAAATGAATGGACTCTGTATCAGTTTTTCGAGCGGTGGAGGCGATTCCGGATGCTCCAGAGATCTTGATGGCCGGTGTGATCTTGAAATCCCGGATCGCCGCATTGGGATCGCCCTTGGTGTAGAGTTTGCCTTTTCCAATCTTAAGTGTTTCCCCACCTGACCAAAGAGTTGATGATTTGACTTCTTCATGGCTTTCCGGATAGCCCGCCATGCTTGGGGAGCCCGAAGGTTTGGAACAAACGATGGTGGCACCTTGCTCGAGGAGTTGAGTCATGCGTTTCACATCTTCCGGAAGCATGCGGCCGTCGTGACCCATCACGAGAAATGGATAAGTCCTGCCGGATGATAACATGATGCGTCCGTCTCTCACCGTCATGCCTGTTCGAAACTCCCGCCACGAAGCGATGTCCGAACCATGGCTTTTGCCGACGCTGACGAAGTCGGACGGCGTTTCACCTGCCTGGAGAAGTGCCTGGGCCCGGCCGAGGTATTGGAAAAACGCAACCCCATCCTTTGCCCATGTCTGGTGGCGGTTGAAGTGAGTGCCCCACCAACCCATGCCCATGCCGGGTTTGTAGCGATCGTCGAACGGCTGGTGAACCCAATGGTGCAGGATCATGCGATTCGCTCCGCTGGCAAAGGCACCGTCGGCCGAGCGTTTGAGGAACGAGGGCGTTTCCGTCCATTTACTGAGTGTGGGTGGACCGGTGAAGGCTTCCGCTCCCACAACCCTGCGGCCACCGGCACGGGCGGCGCTCACCACGGCAGAGCTGATCGAACCGGCTCCGCCGGTCCAGAACTCGCCCATGGGCAAGTCCGCCAAGGCGGCACCTTCCGTGGTATCGAATGGCCCGCCATAGGGTTCAAACTGAAGATCCATCCCCACGGCCTTCATGTGGTCCCGCGCGGTGATCCAGCCATTATCATAATACAAGGAGCGGATGACATCCGCATGGTCCCACTTGAAGCGGTTGGTGAGATCCGAGTTGCCTACGGTACGCTTGGCGAGGCTGAGCAGCCAGGGCAGGGGATCATAACCTTTGCGTTTCCTGAACTCATCGCGGAAGGCGGGCGTCCAGTTCTGCGGGCCTGCTTCATAACTGTCGATGAGGAAGTGTTTGAAACTCTTGCCGAGGTAAGCTCCGAGATGTTGTTTCATGGGATCAATCACCTGTGACCAGTGATAGCGGCTCTGCTCCAAACTCATCTTGTCCGCTTCGAGCGTCTTTCCGATCAGCTCATCCGGCACGGGATGGGGTGATGCGCCTGTCGGAACACTGAGCAGGCGGAAAACCTGCCATTTCCCCGCAGGTGCATCCCAAGTGAGGCGGCCATCCTTGAACGATGCTGTTAGATCAAGAGTCTTTGCCGGATCGATGTCACCATCAGCCGGCGCTGCGAGCACCGCGATGTCACGAAACCAGCGGAACTTCAGCCCGGTGCTTCCCCAGCCTTTGTAAACGACCGGTTCCGGATCCGGCAATGATACTTCGAGCTTTTTACCGCCTTCCACCGTGACAGAAGTGGTGGCGACGTTCTGCATGTTTCTTTCCTCATCAATCCACGGTCCGCCGGTGGTCGAATAACCTACGGTGTTGTGAAGGCCGATCTCCAAACCGAGCCGCTGCGCCTCGGCGGCGGCATGTTTCAGGGCTTGCCAGTATTTTGGACTGCGATAGGTTTGATCCGGCCAGGGATTGTTGAGGGTGGGCTTGTGGGATTCCTGGACCGCTGAAGCGAGATTGAAGATCGTGGCTCCGCCGATGCCGGATGCCTTCATGGCCTCAAGGTCCTTGGTAATACCTTCCTTGGAGAAATTCGATCCCATCCAGTGCCACCAGACATAAGGGCGGGTATGAACCGGCGGGTTTTTGAATTCCTTTTCGAGGGAGGTGCCTTGGGCATGGCTGTCAGGCGCATTGCCTAACAAGAGAAGGGCGAGGATGGAATGATGGAATTTCATGGAATGGAGATAATTTTTTAGGAAAGGAAGATATCACTGCACTGGGTGGATCACCAGATCCTTCCGCCTGGCTGGAGGGGTCACCAGCAGATCCTGGACTTCTCCCGAACGGATTTTCCCTTGGACGGTCGTGTTTCCGGGCGCGTGTAGTTTGAAATCGCAATCCCAATCCTTGGGCCAGGCGGGAAGAAGGAGAATCCGATTGCCGATCGTCTGCATGAGCATTTCCTGAAGTCCGATCATGCCGCTGCCACCCCAATTGTGATCCGGTGTCCAGTCATGCCCCGGCCCCCAAAAGGTGGGAAAGCGGTGAGGGCCGTTCGAGAGTTTGCGGGTGTTGAAGTCCGCCGCCTCGCGGGTCATGCCCATCCGCGCGAAAAAGATGCCGTCCTGATGCCAGCTGATGATGTTGTTTTTGGCGAACTTCCCATGTTTCCAAGTGTCACGGAAGACCTTCATGTCATCCACCCCGAGAGAAAAACGATTGAATGGAAACAAAGGATAAAACTGCGGGCACTCGGAGTTCTGATATCGGGCATAACTCTGGGCAGGCAACAGGATGCGGTCGCCCTTCTCCTCGGCATAGGTGAATTCCGGCAGCCGCTTCTTGAATCCGCGATAATAGGTTTTCTCATCGGGAGGAACCAACCTGTCATCCAAGGCAATGAGACCATCCAAACAAGCTGCGAGTCCGGCGATCAGGTCAGCTGGATTTCGCGCTCCGCGATAGGACTCGCAGGAGGTCGATGGGAAGAAGACAAGTTTGCCATTGTCATCCAGTGGCTTGCCGTTGCGCATTTTCTGGCGGAGTTGATAGTGCTCGTCGAAGAACCGCACGGAACTGCGGATGAGTGGCAAGGATTTCCGAATGTCTGTCCCGGCAAAGCGGTGTTGTTCGAGCGCCATATAGGAAAACTCGAGCTGCGATTCATAATGATAGGAAACAAAGGCATTGGCCTGTTCACCGAGTTCGACGATGCTGTTCGGGCCATGCGTGCCGTCGATGCGCGGATCGCCGAAGGGGACTTCCTTGCCTCGTTGCCGCTTTTTGGCACCCGGCTCGGACCAACCCCAGCCTGCGGAAATGGGAAGGCCGAAGTTCTCCAGTTGCTCGGCGAACAAGGCACCCTCATGTCCATAATACGCCTTCACCCGGGCTTTGGCGCTGGGAAGGGCGCGGCGATAGAATTCGAGCTGCGGCTCCATCAGATCCGCATCGCCGGATTTCAACATCGGCCAGTGCACGAGGCGCTGGTTTTGCGCCGTGAAACTGCCGCCACCCCAGGCGCGCCAGTCGGGATCAAGGCTGGCCTTTTGATTCACATAATAAGGATCAAAGGTGAAATTTCCGCCATTGAACTTGGTGGGGTAGTCGCCAAAGGCATTGCAGGCGAGTTGATAGCGAAACAACTGATAGTTCCTCGCAATCTGCCATTGCCTGTTGGATGGGTCCGGCTTGTCGGGATGAATGACAATGTGACTTCGATGCCAGAACTCCCGCCACCATGCCCGGGTCTTTGCTTTGTCTTCTTCGAGAGTTGCGGGGCGTTCGAGTTCCTTCCGCAGGGTGGATTTCCACTCCTCGAGACTGGCGGTTTGCGCAACATGGCTGACGAGTTCGAGGTGATGGCGAGTCGCTGGCTCCTTCGAACGGAGTTTCCACGCGGTGAAGGGAGTTTTTACATAAGTCCCCTGACCGGTTCCGGCGGAGATGAAGTTTTTCCCGTGAAACACACCGCCGAAGGTGCGTCCCTTCTGGGTGTTGACCAGCTGATCCTTCACTCCTTCCAGTCCTTGTTGGCGGGCGGTGTAGTCGAAGAGCTGGGTCCCATCCCGATTGCGGTGATGGAATGAAACCGTATCTCCAGCGAAGGCGACTTCATCCTTGAAGCGGGTAACTTTGCCCGGATAGCCATCCCAGCCAAGGCAGGCGAAACGCGGGCGATCCGCAATGTCGGGTAGATCCTTGTCCTCGGTTCGCCATCTCTCATAAGAGGCGGTGGCCGTGATGGCTTGGTTGGCCCGGATTTCAACATGTACCACCGGGCGGAACACATCGGCCCAGCAGATGACCTTGACTTCGACTCCGCCCTTGTTGCCTAGGATTTCCACGCAGCCGTCCCTGAGTTTGAGTTCCTGCGAAAACGATGAGCCACTCCCGAACGGATTGGGTGTCAGCTGCAAGCGGATTCTTCCCAGTTTGAGATACTGGTTGTTTTCATCGAATGACCCGCTTCGTTGCACATAACAAAGAATTTCTCCGTTCTCCACCCACACGTTCATGCCAGTGTCCCGGCCGCCGCAGGGCATGGACTCGCTGGAGTCTTTGCTCTGGGTGGTCCATTTGACATTGTAGGCGTCCAGCCAGGGCAGTTCATTGGCCGATCCATCAATGGCAAGGCATACAGCAGCCGAACCTGTGGCAATCGAGAGTATGATTCGACGGACGAAGTTCATGGGCTTAAGGTGACAGGGGCTGAGGGAGTCGAATGCGGGTCGTGAATGCCGGATTGGCACTCCAATTGGTGATCGCAAGACAATCCGTCGTTAGTAAGTCCGAGAATGTTGACGGCTTTCAGGAGTTTGCGCATCGGTTCTTCAATAACGCGCATCGGAACCAGCCGTAAGGCCACAGGTGGCACCGCAGGAGATGCCAAATCAGTTGGGTTTGATGGGGACAAAACCCACAGCCATCCCACGGGCGGGGGCTGTTTGCATGCAGTCCTTCGCTTTCCCACTCTGCCAGTTGCCCACCCAAAACAAATCCGCCCGAAGCGTTTGCACGCTTCGGGCGGATACTTCAAATGATGATGCTGGATTCGAGCCGTGGATCAGGACTTGGCGGCATCCGCAGCAGCTTCGATGTCAGCTCCAGATCCGGCGCGACCGATGTGGATCACGACGACATCGGCAGCGTGGGTCGGACGCACTCCCTTGGGATACTTGATGTCGCCCAAGTGAAGCGAGTCACCGAGTTGGAGGCCGGAAATATCGAGGTCAATTCCCTCTGGGAGATCGTCAGGAAGGCAGGTGATTTCGATAGCGTGCACGTATTGTTCGATCACCCCACCCGATTTGACGCCTGGCGACTCACCATGGATGTGAGCAGGAATGTGAGCTGTGATTTCCGTCTTTTCGTCGATCGCGAGGAAATCGGCATGCACGGCTGCGCCAGAGATTGGGTCGTGCTGGATCGCTTGGAGGAAAGCAAGACGGGTACCTTCACCTTCGATTTCCAGGTTGATGATGATGTTGTCCGATGAACTGTGGGCAAGGAGCTCGGTGAAGGACTTGTTGTCCACTTTGAGGTTCTGGTTTTCGACACCGCGTCCGTAGATCACGGAGGGGAGCCAGCCTTCACGGCGCATTTGATTGAGGCGGCCCGAACCCTTGCGGGCGCGGGGTGCTGCTTTGAGAGATGTCTTCTTGGCCATGACGGTGAGGGCGTAGTTATTGAAATGATGCGCCGAAATTTTCCATGGTCCTTACACGGAACTTCGACGCGGGGCGGGCTGTGTAGCGGGCGGAAGCGCGCTTGTCAAAAAATTGTTCACTCTGCGGGATTTTATCCGAAACAAGATCAAACAGAGAACAGGGTGGTGATGGACTGGCCGCCGTTGATCCGACGGATGGCCTCGCCGAGAAGGGGGGCAATTCCGACAATGTGGACCTTCGGGCCAGCGGCTTGGGGCACAGAATCGGTCGTGATGACCTCCTCGATCTTCGAATCGCGTATCCGTTGGTGGGCAAGGTCTCCCAGAATGGCGTGGGAAACACCGGCGTAAATGCGTTTTGCACCGTGTTTATGCAGGATTTCCGCTGCGGCAGTGAGGGTGCCGGCGGTTTCCGTCATGTCGTCCACCAGCATGACGTCGCGGCCCTCGACTTCGCCGATGACGTTCATGGCTTCTACCCGAGTGGCACTCACGCGGTGTTTTGCCACGATGGCGAGTTCTGCCCCAAGGGCATCCGCGTAGGCGCGAGCCATTTTGACTCCGCCGACGTCGGGAGAGACGACAGTAAGGTTGGAAGTGTCCGGATGGCGCTCGCGGAGGTAGGAAATCAGTACGGATTTTGCATACAGGTGGTCGACCGGGATATCAAAGAATCCCTGAATTTGCGGGGCATGGAGGTCCATCGTCAGCACCCGATTGACACCCGCCGAGGTCAGGAGATTCGCGACGAGTTTCGCGGTGATGGGGACGCGCGGTTGGTCTTTCCGGTCCTGCCGGGCGTAGCCGAAAAACGGCATCACCGCAGTGATCCGCTCCGCACTGGCACGGCGGGCGGCATCCACCATGATGAGGAGTTCCATCAGGTTGTGGTTGGTCGGAGGGCAGCTCGGTTGGATGATGAAAACGTCAGCACCGCGGACGTTTTCGTTGATTTTCACCTCGGTTTCTCCATCCGGAAACGCGGAAACGTGGACGTCTGCAAGGGGTTGGCCAAGGTTTTCTGCGATGCGCTCGGCGAGCGCGCGGTGGGCGGTTCCACTGATGAGTTTCATGGGAAATAGGGCGAATGGCGAACGGGTTGGCGGATTGTTGACAGCGGAAGCGGAGTCGGCAATACTTTGCTCGGAATTCCTTCAATCCATTCTTTTTCCCATGCCAACCCATGATCCTGTGCCCCCATCTAGCGGGACGCCCCCCGAGTCATCAGCCACTGCGTGTAGGCCGACGATCGTGGCTGTCATTCTTTCCAGTTTGATGGTCATTTGGTTTTACGGATTCGAAACGAGGTATGGGGGAGGATACTTCCAGTCTGCCTTTGATTGGATCTGGAGCGCATGGAACGAGGCGACGGATTACGAGCACGGGCCATTGTTTCCCTTGGTGATCGCGGGATTGATTTGGCATCGCTTTGACCGTCTGAAGGCGGTTGTTGGCAAGCCCTGCGGCTGGGGTTTGTTGGTTGTTCTTGTTGGAGCGGCATTCTATGCCATCGGCTACCGGACATTGCAGCCGCGGGTTACCATGGGGGCCCTTCCATTGATCCTCTGGGGTGGGGCTGCCTATCTCTGGGGTTGGGCAGTTGCTCGAATGTTGCTTTTTCCCCTCTTCTTTTTCCTGTTGGCAATTCCTTTGCCCAATTTTCAACAAGCTACAACGCATCTGCAACTCATCGCCACTTCGATGGCTCACCACGGATCAGCATTGTTCGGCGTGCAAACCGTGGTGCAGGGGACTGCGATCTCATCGGTTCATGGAGGCTGGGATCCGCTTGAAATCGCAAAAGGTTGTAGCGGAATTCGTTCGTTGATGGCTTTGTTGATGATTGCAGCGGCTTGGGCCTACGTAGCAAAAATGGCACTCTGGAAAAGGGCTCTTTTGTTCCTCTCCGCATTCCCTCTCGCGATCCTTGGAAATGCACTTCGGGTGATTTCCATTTTTGTGATTGGGGAGTATTATGATCCAATCTGGGCCCGCAAGACATGGCACGATTGGTCTGGGCTCCTTCTCTTCTACCCGATCAGTCTGATGGCACTGCTAGCTCTCCATTCGATTCTCGAGGGCGGACTGCCTTGGAAAAAGAGTCGGCGGCGCGAGTTGGTCCGGACCACAACTCAGCGGAAAATCGATGCGACGCCGCCACCTAACAACAATCCCCCAGCCATTCAAGAATCATGAATTGGAACGCATTGCTTTTGCCAGTAATCCTCGGTAGCAGCTTGGGAGCTGTGTATGTACTGCCGAAAGCCGGCCAGACTGCCGCTTCTGCTGTCTCGATGGAACTGCCAGATTACTCCGATGGCTGGGAGTTTGAAAAGGTTCTCGCCAGCGCCGCAGAGATCGGGACCCTATCCAAAGACACCGAATTCGCAAAAGCGGTGTGCCTCAAGGCCCGACCTGGCGAATATGACGACAACGGTTATCTTCTTCCCGACCGGGTAGATATCTCAGTGGTGCTTTCGGGTCACGATCTCAACAATTCCATCCACCGGCCTGAGCGCTGCATGCCAGCTCAAGGACACGTGATCATGGATTCCTCCGATGTAATCATGAAAACTGCGGATGGAAGGGACTTTTCGACCAAGCGGCTCAGATCCGTGCAAACGATCAAGAACCCGCAATCCGGTAAGGTTATTGCTGACTTGAAGTGTGTGACCTATTATTTTTTTGTTGGCCACGAGACCATTACCAATGATCACTTGGAGCGCACCTTTGTGGACATGAAGGACCGTATCCTGCACGGCCGAGACCAACGATGGGCTTATGTTTCGGCATCGATGTGGTATGGCAAGATTCCTTGGATCAAGGACAAGGAAATCAGCGAGAAGGAAGCGGATGAAAAGCTAGGAGCGTTCATTAAAGAGTTCGCCGAAAGGCAAATTGATTGGGATCAACTCAGGAAATAGCCGACCTTTGACCTTTCATTTCTGTGGTTCAACCTTTGCAGCCTTCAGCAAAGCGATGCTTTTATCAAGATATTCGGTGAATTCCAAGCGTGAGGTCAAGGTAACACCCTCAGGCAATTCTCTGGCAGCCAATTCCAAACGACGACGAGCCTCAATGAAGCTATAAAGTGCTTCGGAGGATCGCCGCTTTGCCCATTTGTCTCTCCCAATCCTGCCGATTAACAGCGCGGCGCGATAGTGCGCTCGGTTCCCGCTTGGAATCGCCGCTGCATAGTCATAAGCGGCGATCGCTCCATCACGATCTCCATTGGCTTCCCTCATGATTCCGAGTCTCTCGTGAATCGAAATTCGCAGGTTTCTACCTTTGATATCGATTACCCAAGCAGGTGTTCGTCGGTTTGCTGTCTCAATATGCTCGGCTGAGTCTTGTATCGCCAGAAGAGCATTAGCAGCATCGCCTTTTCTATAAAGTTGGATGCTTTTTAGAAGCAAGTGCTGGGAGTAATAATAATGTGCCCTGAATGCAGACTCCATCTGACCTTGCAGCATGATCGCTTTTTGATAAGCGCTTTCGGCTTCTTCCGAAAGGCCTCTCATGCTTAGCAGGTTTGCCTGATTGATTTGAATTTCTGGCAAGTAAGGATGGCGGTGGAAGGCCATCTGATAATCCGATGTAGCCATTTTTGCGTAATCTTCGAATCTCGGATTCTCAGGCGTTCCGGCCAGTTGTTGGAAGATCATCGCTCGCTCCAAGTGAAATTCATAGCGAGGCCATACCTGAATGGCTTCGTCCAGCGATGAGGCCTTCGAATTCAGGGATTTCTCCCCTTCTTTGCCAAAATGGCTACGCCACAAAGAGTTCATGACGAGGCAGCCCTTCCACGCTGCTGGTATGATGATGCACAAACAAAACGCGCATGAAGCAATCAGCAAAATGGCTGTGGCCGTGGATTTTGGTGACTTTGACCTGATCTGAGTCCAGTTTGTCCCTCCGATGCATATCCCGAAAAGTGCGACTCCGGGAAGCAGATGGAAAACGAAGCTGAAGTTGCTCTGAACGAACATTCCCGCTAGTGCGGACAAGCCTCCAAGTCGCCATAAATGACGCGTATCAGCTTCGGATGAATTCTCGTCAAAGGAAGTTCTTAAGAAAACAGAAAAGGAGGAACCCGCGAGCAGGCCGAATATCAAACAAGCTCCAATAAGCCCGTAATCCGTTGCGGCTTGCAGAAGTTCATGATGAACCATTTCAGGTTTAGCTCCACCTTGCCCATATGATTTTTCGTTCCAGGTTTGAAAGCTGTTCCAGCTGAAACTCCGGCTCCCTCCTCCGACTGCTGGATTGCTTTTGATCGCGTCCACCGCCATTCCCATCATGTAGAGACGGATATCGTTGTCCATCAGGTCATCGATATCCGCGGCCTGGCTACGCTCTTTTTGTGCCGACTGCCAACCGTTGATCAGGAACAGGATCGAAAGGATTCCTACAATCGGTAAGGCCACCACGCCATGAGGAAACCAACGCTTGTTCTGCCGTTTGGCCATGATCAGGGCTATGATGGCAAATACCCCGGCAGCGATTGCGGCAGCCAGAATGCCACCTCTTGATCGCGTATACCAGACAGCGACGACTCCGGCGAGACTCACCAATCCCCAGAAGATCCTAGTGCCGGCGGGCGCTCTTCCAAACAGAGCTCCTGATGCGACAAGCATGGACGAGGCGATGAGGAAGTTTGCGTTTTCGTTGTAGTGTCCAAAGAATCCTTGCAGCAAAGGTCGCGGAGTGTTTTGACTGAAAAATATGGGAGTATAAAACGGGTTTGAATACTGAATTCCCATCACGACCAGATTTGCCAGTAGCAGTAGCGCTAGCCCCCACAAAAAGATGTTGCTTGCCTTTGAATCATGCGTGACGACGCGAGTGCTGAGGTAAAAACCGATGGCGGAGGTCAGCAGCAGGAGATCAGATTCGGCCAAGTCCGGAACAGGAGATGTCCATGTGCGGAATGCAAACCAAGCGGAAACGATGACGGTAAAGATGACAAAAATGAAGTCGTTCGTCGCCTTGTCTCGTTTCAACAAGCTCGGTGTCGCCGATATCACTGCAAACCCCAGGGCCAACATCGCTGGGCCCCAGGACCAAGGCCGAGTCTGCGGCCCCAAGGTGACGGCAAGCCCCAGCGCCAGCACCAGAGAGATGGACGTAATGACGGGCATGGTGGAAGGGGATTGAGAGGAAGGATAGCGGAATCCCATTAGACAACAAGTTCCTGCTACGTAGCGTTATCCATCAAATCAACAAATTACACTGAAGTGACGAAACAAAAAGATTCTCAGAAGTTGACCGCGCTTTCCTGATGATGGAGCCTAGTGGCCACCCTCACTATTTAGCTCCCCTGCCGAAAATTACGGCGGGAATGGTCCTCAGCAGGATGGTGAAATCGAGCCAAAGTGACCAATTATCGATGTAACGGAGGTCCATCTTGACCCATTCCTCAAAGCTGGTGATTTTGTTCCGTCCCCCTGCCTGCCATTCACAGGTGATCCCTGGTTTCACACTCAGTCTCCGCCGATGAGAAATGTCGCAGAAGGCCTCGACTTCATAAAGAGGAAGCGGACGAGGCCCGACCAAACTCATGTCACCACGGACAACGTTCAGTAGCTGGGGCAGCTCGTCGATACTCCACTTTCGCAGCAAGGCACCGAAGGGAAAGATGCGAGGGTCACCGTCGAGTT
This sequence comes from Luteolibacter sp., assembly GCA_040399845.1. GTDB lineage: Bacteria > Verrucomicrobiota > Verrucomicrobiia > Verrucomicrobiales > Akkermansiaceae > Luteolibacter. The sequence goes on from JBBARN010000093.1 coordinate 20,716, forward strand.
TGAATACCGGTCCTTCCATTTGGTTGCCGTGTTCCTTCTTGATCTGATCAAGCAATTCCTCAGCATTGGCGACCATTGTGCGGAATTTCCACATCTTGAATGGCTGGCCGTAACGACCGGCACGCATCTGGGAAAAAAACACCGGAGCCCCCGGGCTTTGCAGTCGGATTCCAACCATCGCAACCAACCACAAAGGTGAACTGAGAAGAATGACGGTTGCCGCTCCCAAGCGATCAAAGAAGTCCTTGCACAGCAGCTCCCACGAAAGTTCCGGAGTTGAGCGCAGGACAAGCATGGGCTTGTTGCCGACCGCGTCAAAAACGGGACGAGCGATTTGAGTTCGGATGAAAGAGGCTGCGATCCAAGCCTCCACCCCTTGAAGCTCACAGGCCTCAACCGCCCGCGCAACCTTGTCGAAGCCTGTCTCCTTGGCGGCGAAGATCACCCGTGAGACGGATTGATTCTTCAGAAGTGAGAAGAGTTCATCCACTGACCTTTCTTCGAGGTCGAAGTGTTCGACGATCTTCCATGATCCCGTGATTTCCGGATCAAGTTCAGCGATAAGTTCGTCCATTTCTCCTCCCGAGCCCGCGATGACGACACGCTCTTTGCAGGAGTCCCGTTGACAATGCTGCTTCAGTCGTGCGGCAACAATGCGGTCTCTGACAAATAAAAGGGTGAATACCAGAATAAAGCCAATCCCAAGAACCAACCGTCTGGTATCGAGGAGCTTTGCAAAGATGGCAAACATCCCGATCATCAGGGCAATCACCACCATGGTCTGCGCCAATTGCACCAGCGCCCGCCCTGACGACTTGCTTCTCAGGTGCTGATAAAATCCGAATTTTTCAAGGACCAGGGGAGTGAATGGAACGGCGATGTAGAGCACCCAATTGATGGACTCCCGGGCTTGCGATTGTTCGAGTTCCAATCCCATGCTCAGTCGAACGAAATCACGAGTCTCCCACCCAAGCCAAAACGCGAGCCACACCAACAATGCGTCGGTCAACTGGAGGGCTTGGGTTTGGAAGGCTTCGCTTCGGCTGGTGGCCATTTTGTTCAGAACGGGGAATGTTGTGAATGACGGGGTAGAAACAAACCCGAATGGGACACGACTGCAACCCTAGAAAACTGACAAGGCCGATTACGAGTCGAATAAGTGCCGGGATTCCTCTAGGCGAGCTACAAGATCCCCAATTCGAACAACGCCAACAACTTCGATTCTTGTGCTTAATCTGCTGACTGTCAATGAATTCGATGTGAGTCTTGTCCTGGGTTGCGCGACCTGCAACAAGTGGTGACGTCGCTTGCCGTCAAGAAGCGGACCACGGAACAAGCTTGTTTCCCACTGATTACCCCGAGATTTCACTGGAACGCACTGTGAAATACCGAAACCCTTGAATATTTTTGTTGGACTGTGGCCAATTGCGTGCAGCGTAGTCCACAACGATGCTCCCAGTGCCGTTCACGATCAGTTTTATCTCCCTGCTTTTTGGTCTACATCTCCTGTGGATGAACCGGTTTGATCGCGTCGAGCAGATTCAAACTGTGCGCTTGGAGAACATTCGCGAGTCAGGGATTTCCATTGAAGGGTTCGAATGGGTGGTAACTGGTGACGAACTTGCAATTCGAGTTCATCGAGATAAAAATTCTTCCTCGAAAGCAGCTCTTCTTCGCCTTCCCGGGCTTCATGAAGTGGGATGGCTTCATATGCGATTTAGATTGAAGGCAAACAATTTAGGGCCTGGTTCGGAAAAATGGCAAGATGGCAGACTGATTCTGGAATGGTTTCGTCCGGGGGAAGAGTTTCCAAACGCGGGAAGTTGCATTGGGACCGTTAGATTCAACGAGGATGGTGGTCTCTCGGATTTTGTGGTTCCTTCTCCTTCCGAGGCGTCGATACCTCTTCTTCGGATTGAGCATCTCGGAGAATCTGGAACGCTGGAGCTTGCGGAACTTGAAATTGACTCTGTCAAGGAATCAACAATTTGGACCTATGGAAAATGGATTTGCCTGGGGGGCTGGATTTCCTGGGTGGCGGCGCTGATCAATTTCATTTCTTCTTCGGGTGCTCTAAGGTCAACCGGGATGGCTTTGCTGTGGGGCACCATGGCAACGGAATTCGCGGTTCCCGGTCCTTGGCAGAATCAAAATCCGCTCTTATCAAAGTTTCGAATTGGGACAGACTCCTATTCCCCGCAATCCTCAAGCAAGGCAACGATGCAGGATGATCCTGCCTCATTACCTCTTACGGGCGCGGTTCCGGCCCTTGGTGAACTCAAGGCGAAGGGAAATTACGCCCTTCAAATCAAGGCGAGGCTAACTCCGCTTAGACCTCTGCTTCACGCCCTTTTGCTAGGAATTCCGACGCTACTCATGGCGTGGGTTGTGGGAAAGAAGGCAACATGGTATGCAATGCTGCTTCTGGCCCTTATGATTGAATTTTCACAGTATGCATTTGGTTACGGGTTCGATGCAACCGATGTCGCTGATATCTTTTTTGATGTCATGGGAATCCTGATTTTTCTCTGGCTGAGCAAAAAAATCAGCGACAAGTTTCCAATCCTATGTCAGCCACCAAGATGCTGCCGTTCCTAAATCAAACTAGGCTTAGTGACTCAACCTTTGACTCCTTTGCAATAGCGTCAGCCCATGGCGCAGAATTGCAGTGGAATGCAGATGGATCGCCGAGAACTCCGAGTGCTCTTCGATGATCCAATCGATGAACTCCCGTTCACCCGGTTGATGTGCATAAAGGTCTTCATTCAACCATTTCCCTTCAACCTCTTGGATGAAGCGATGATGCAAAGGTTTGAAATTCTTCCGATGCCAAATCCCAGTGTCATGGACAGCAATCAAGGCGTCACCCGCCAAGTGCGGGAGGATCTTCTCGAAAGTTGTGATATTAAGTTCGATTTCGTGTGCAGCATCGAAGAATACAAAGTCGATCCGGCGGCACTCGACATCGTTCGGATCAAACTCGGTTTGAGACTTTTGAAAGAACTTGAAACGCCGATCAAATCTGAACTCGGTCCTCGCCCGCCTCGCCGCATCCGGGCAAATATCGAAACT
>JBBARN010000094.1:0-23652 GCA_040399845.1 Luteolibacter sp.
CCTTTTTCTTGGCCCATGCGGGATAGACGATGTAGCCATCGCACTGGATGATGCGGGCCTTCTCTTTATCAGTGTGGCGTGTTCGTGACATGCCGCAATGCTGGCGGAGCGCGCTCCACGACCGAGGTTTTTCAAACGGCGGACGCTCGGGGCCTACCCTTTAAGGGGCATGGGGTGGATTCTATTCAAGTAATATTACTTTTTCTGATTCTTTGGCTTTTTCGGCTTTTTCTTATTTCCGCCCTTGCCAGCGGGCTTGCCGGTAAACTCATCGGCGCTTAGCTTGGAATCGCCGTTTTTGTCTTTTTTGGAAAAGATCGCTTCCGCTTTTGTTGTGTCTTTGGCTTTTCCAACGAACTCCTCCTTGGTGAGGAAACCATCGGCATCCTTGTCCTTCTTCTTGAACACTGCTTGTGGATTCGGCTTCTTGGGCTTTTTGTCTCCAGCCGCCTCATTGGCTTGAAGCGGAATGGCGAGTGAAAGACTGAACAGGATGAGTGCTATCGATTTCATGGATGGTGGCTTGCGATTGTTGGTTGGATTCCCATCGTTGGGAACAACCATGAATAGCGGCAGGGCAAAAGGTGGTGAGGCTGGAATTCAGATTTTTTTCACGTCATCCAATTTTCACGGTTTGGTGGCTTGCAGCGTATTGCGCTTCATCAAGCGGACGATTTGGCCGGGCAGCAGTGCTCCTTCGTAAACGTGGAGTTCGTCGAGATCTCCTTCGTAAAAGAACGCCTCGCGTCCTTGGGATGACCCAAGGTGCCTCCCGATCATCAGCGGGTAGGCTTCTGCGGAACGGGTGTCCGTATTGATGCGCTGCTGGCGCCTGCCGGTGAGAGTTTCCAGTTTGCCATCGACATAAATGCGGATGTGGCTGGCCACATTGGCACGAGGTCCACCGAGAAAGACGACGGCAAGGTGGTGCCAGCGGCCATCACGGAGATCGGTGGCGCCGACCACAGACCCATCGCCAAATTCCACTCGTGGTGCCCCGATGCTGCCTTGGGATTTGTATTGATTCCAAGCAAGTTGCCACTTGGCTGCAGAGCGGTTCACTCCCCAGGCGATGATGCCGTTGGGGGTCTTGCTGGAATGATCGCTGCCAGGTGGAATGCAGACCCAGCACGCTACGGTTCGCGCCTGAGATCCGCCCACTCCGGGATAAGTCGATTGGGCGAAGGTTCCCTCTCCATCGAAGTGGATGGCATTTCCGAATGGTCCGTCCACCAATTCGGGTTGGGTGGATTTATCATTTCTCCGCAGTTGAAGCAGGTGGCCGCGGGTGGTGTCTGTGGTAAAATCCGCATCCCATGAATCAAAACTCCAATGAACGGAGGGCGGGACTTTCGGAGCGTGATTCCTTGGCTTGGCAGACTTCTCATTCCGAAAACGAATCGGGGTCATCACCCCCTTTGCCAGCCGCACGGCCTGGTTTTCGCGGAGGATTTCCGGTTTGCGCCTTGCTTGGCGACCCGTTGCCGCCACTTCAACTTCGCCTTCAATGACATGGAGGTCGGTTTCCTGATCCTGATCCACCTCCAGCGAAAATGCAGTGCCCAGATCCCGGACGTAGGAGGACGGGGTGTGGATGACAAATCCCCGCGCCTGTTCCGGAACATATGCCGATGCTCGGCCGATTTCGAGCCGGGATCTTGCAGGAGACTCTAACAGAAATCTGGCGGGGCCCTCCAAGGTCACCTCGGCCCCGGTGTCGAACGTGATGGCGGCCGTTCCGCTCTCCAGTTCAACCACTCCGCCGCACAAGCGCAGACCGGGTCTGAGCGACTCTTTGCCAAAGCGGCCATTTGCATGATCGAGCGAAGTGACCACCGCATGGGTGATCCATTCGTCATCGAGGATGCTATCCACCGCAGTGAAGTCGGGAGTTTTCGGTTGGGTGAGTTTCCAAGCTAGAATGGAGGCTAGCGCGATGGATGCGGCGATGGCGAGTCGGCCGAGCCAGCGCGAGCCGCTCACTTGAGCTGCATCTGTGGCGGCGGTGGGGGGCTCGGATGCATCCCAAGGAGCAAACTCCCTTGCGAGCATGCCTTCGAATGCCATCATCCGGATATAATGACGGCGCGCCTCGGGATCACAGCGTAGGGTTTCGTTCAGAATCACCTCATCTTTTTCACTTGGATCGCCGCTCAGGATATTGTCGAGAGCGGCTTCGAATGGATCCCGACAGGCGGATTTGTGGTCTGGGTTCATGGGGATCAGGCGTTGGATTCGGATGCGATTTGTCGCTCGATGCACAATCGAAGCGTGCGGCGGATGCGGAGCAGCACCTGTTTCAATGCTTCGCGGGAGCGACCCAGGCGACCGGAGATCTCTGCAAGACTTTCGCCGGATTGATAATGGGCGAGGAGAATGGAGGTGTCGCCTGGTGGGAGCTTTTGGAGACACGATTTGAGAGCCAGGTTGCGGTCATCAAAGTCGGCAAGCTGCTCCTCCGCATCCTGGGCAATGAGATCGAGCACATCCGGTTCGAGGGTGACCAAACCCGCGCGCTGGACTCGTTTCAAATGAGCCATGGTTTGCCAGTAGGCGACCTTGAACGCCCATGCCCGGAAATTCGTGCCCGCTTCAAATTCCGATACCTTTCGGCATAGCACGAGGTTGGTCTCCTGAAGAATGTCCTGAGCCGCCACCCGGTTGGGATGGAGAGTTAGAATATAGGCATAAATCGCCGACTGCTGTCCCGTGACCAGCAGAACAAACTCGGATTCACTGAGCTTCTTGAAGGCCATGGGTTTGACTCAGATAAGGATTGTGCGAAATGGCTGATGAGATGGTTTCAATCGATGCCCCCGAGAGCCAATTTCGCTGCATTGGATACGGCTTCGGATGAATGCTTCTTCAATGCGATGAGACTGTTTTTGGCTCCCGCCGCGTCTTTGGCATGGAAGAAGCAGCCCATGGCAGCCCAGTAGAGGTGGACCTCGGAGCGTGAATCAAGCGCTTTGATGATGTCCGGGGAGAACTCACTTTGGGTGGCTGCGAATGCGAGATCCACCCAGTCTCCGTGCTGTGAGCGATTGCCTTCGACATGTTCGTGGATGGTGGTTGTCTTCAGGATGTCAGGCCATAATGCCTCCGGGATGACTCCCGAATCGCGGGTTTCCTTCATCTTGTTCCTGAGTTGAATTCGCATGTTTTCGAGCTGTCCCTGTTGGCTGGGCATCTCTGCAAGGTTCTTGATCTCCCAAGGATCGGACTCCAGATCAAAGAGATACTCCACGGGACGCGGGATTTTCCACAAATCGGCGGTGTATCCATGGAGGCTGCCATCTGTCGCCGCGCGCTGCCATGCTTTCCATGACGGCTGCCCGAGGGGATAGTTGCAGTAAGGTGCGGCAGAGAGATGAGGTGAAAAGCAGCGGATGTATTTCCAGCGCCCATCGGTAATCGCCCGGCGCATGCCGGGATTCTCGTCAAATCGATCGGCAAACAAAAACACCGAAGCGTCCGGAGATGGAGCCTTGCGGTGCTTTCCCAGAAACGCCCGTCCTTGCATGGGCGGGGGAGTGGCCATTCCGCAGATTGATAACAAGGTCGGTGTGAAATCAACGAAGGATACCAGCTCGCTCACCGCCTGTCCGGGGTGAAACGGGGCCAGATGCCGCCATTTTTTCGGAAGATGGATGATCAATGGAACCCGGACTCCGCTATCCTCAAGATAGCGTTTGCCTCTGGCTGTCGCTCCGCCGTGGTCAGAATAGTAGAATATAATGGTATCTTCGGCGAGTCCCTTTTCCCTGAGTTCATCGAGGATCCGGCCCACTTGTTTGTCCATGGCCGTCACGCAGTCGTGGTAAATGGCCGTATCTTCACGAAGCTCCGGCAGATCCGGTTGGTGAGGTGGAAGTTGGATGGAATTGGGAGCGAGTCGCGGTGGATTCGGGATCAATCCGGCTTTGCGATTCTTCCGCACCACTTCGGGGAACAGGTTGCTTTCATGGGTGATGGTAAGGTTGAAAATCGCGAAGAACGGCTTGCCATCGGGCCGGTTCTTATAGTGGGCGTTTCCACCGCACGCATCCCAGATGGCTGCGTCATTTCCTTTGAAGTTATAGTCGGTCTTCGAGTTGTTGGTGCAATAGTAACCCGCTTCCCGGAGATAAGTGGCATGCCCCTTGAAATCGGCGGGAATGTGATATCGGCTGCGCATGTGCTGGGTGCCTTGGGTGACGGCATAGGCACCGTTCAGGATGGTGGATCGCGCCACGGCACACACGGGACCGTTCGCATAGGCGTGGGTGAACTTCAGGCCATTCGCCGCGAGGGAATCCAGCACCGGAGTGGATGCCTGCTGGTTGCCGTAACAGGCAAGCCAGTGCGATGCGTTGTCCTCGCTGGTGATCCAGAGGATGTTGGGGCGATCCTCTGCGAGTCCGGGAATGGCGGTGAGGAACAAGATCGATAGAATTTCGAGAGCGAATCTTTTCATGGGATGCTTCTGTCGGTAAGATAGTTCATGGTTCAAGGGCGCGGATGCCATCGTTTGCATCGCGGATGGCGATGATCCGTTTGCGCATGGCTTGTGCCCGTTCCGGGTGTTTCATGATGAGATTGCTTGCTTCACCGATGTCCTTGTCGAGATGATAGAGTTCGCCTTCCTTCGTCTTCTTTCCGCCGAGGACGAATTTCCAAGGGCCTTCCCGCAGGCCGAGCGTATCGGCTTCCTCGATCATATAGGGTAGCCCCTTGGGATCCTTGCCGAGCAGGGCTTGCAGCGTGTTGCGGCTGTCGATGGCATGGCCTGCTGGAATTTCCAGATCGAACATGGCTGCAAAGGAGGCCATGAAATCGATCTGGTTGACCAAGGCGTTTGAGACGGCTGGTTGAATGGCGGCAGGCCAGCGGATGATGAATGGCACCCGGGTTCCTCCTTCATAAATCTGATACTTTCCTCCCCGATAGGGACCAGATCCATCATGCCCTTGATCGATATCCTCTGTGGACGTGTGGACTGTGGTGCCGTCTTCATATCCGTCGTCATAGACAGGACCGTTATCGCTGGAGAAAATCACCATGGTGTTCTCAGTCAGCCCGAGTTCATCCAGGGTCTTCATGAGTTCTCCCACGGCCCAGTCGAATTCCACCATCGAATCTCCGCGGTGGCCGAGTCCGGTTTTGCCCTTGAACATCTTGCTTGGTGCTCGTGGAACGTGAATGTTTTGTGCGGCGTAATAGAGGAAGAAGGGTTTGTTCTGATCGCGCTTTGTCAGCCATTCCTTTGAGCGGGATACAAACTCTTGAGTCATCGTTTCATCATTCCACAGGGCGGATTTACCTCCCCATTGTTTGCCAATCCGGCCAATCCCATTGATGACCGAGTTGTTGTGTCCATGAGTGCTTTTGTAGTAGGTCATGGCCTCTGGATTCTTCTCTCCATCCGGGTATTCTGTAGCCGTGGCCCCGTCGGGTTTGGTTCCAACGTAGAGAGGATCTGACGGATCTAGATTCAGCACCCGGTGCCCGTCAAGATAGACGCAGGGCACCCGGTCATTGGTGGATGGCAGGAGATAGCTGTAATCGAAGCCGATTTCCAAGGGGCCGGGCTTCACGATGCCGTTCCAGTCGACATTGGTGCCTTTGATTCCTAGGCCAAGATGCCATTTGCCGACCACTGCGGTTTGATAGCCTGCCTTTTGAAAGACTTGTGGCAGGGTCAATTTGTCGAGCGGGATCGTCAGCGGTGCATTGGGCGGCAGGACCCGGATGTTGTGGCGAAATCCGTGAATGCCGGTCAGCATGGAAAAGCGCGATGGCGTGCAGGTGGCGGCAGAGCAATGCCCGTCCGTAAAGCGGATGCCTTTGGCGGCGAGGGCATCGATGTTTGGGGTTTTGATCTTGCTGGCTCCCTGCACACTGAGGTCGCCCCAGCCCACGTCATCGCCGTAAATGAGCAGCACATTTGGTTTTTCCGCAGAGCGACCATCTGGCAGGGAAACAAGACTCAGTAAGGCGAAGAGCAAGGAGGGCAGGGGTTTCATTGGTGGTTGGATCATGGGCAGTTTGGCGATTCCGGAGTAATTGTTTGCAGAGTGCTGTCCACAGACAATAGCACGGCACGGCAGCTGGTCAGGGGCAAATCCGGCCAAACTCAGGCAGTGCATTCGATTGTAGTGATCAAGAAGTTTCCCTCGGTTGATTTGAAAGGGCGGGGGAAAATCGAATACGATGGGGTAATCGCACGATGAGGGAAAGGGGCGGAGGATATCGATGGATGACCAGATCAGCAGGTTGTGCTCTACGACATTCCATTTGGAACGTTCCCGCGAACCTACAATCAGGGGTGTGCAAAAATCATCGGCGAATTTCCAATCAAACCCGGCCGTTTCAAAGAAAATACTTCCGGAATTTTGGGAAAGCCGTGCTCGACTCCCGTCAGTGGGTGATGCAGCTTCGGGGTTCAAGCCTGCTTCATCCATGAATCACCCATTTTTCCGTAAACCGATACCGTTTAGTCCTTCCAGGGGTGGTCGGGGTGTCTTAAGGCTGGCGCTCATCGTCGTGCCGTTGCTGTCGCTTTCCCTGTTGCTTCCATCTTGCAACTTGATCGGTACTGCTTTGGGATTGGGTTTGGCCAAGCTACAGTTTGGCTGTCTGCCCGAAGGCTCCATGATCGATACTGCGAACGGACCGGTGAGAATTGAAACCCTGAGGTCCGGTGATGTTATTCAAGGATTCAATGGCGGTTCGGTTCAGATCACTCAAATCCACCAATACCGGGAAGATGCTTCAAAGAGTCGTTACCTTGCGATTTCATTCGATCATGGCGTAACCATCAGGGTCTCACCCCGCCATCGGATTTATCATGTCCCGGCATTGGAATTGGTGGTTGGCGACCGTTGCGGTGAGCATTCGGTTACCCGAATCGAATCGATCCACGGCGTGTACCGTAGCTTTGATTTGCTCACGGAAGATGAGGGATATCGGATTGGAGGAATTCCTGTGAATAGTATGATTGAGGAAATGCTCATGAATTGAGAGCAGTTCATGGTGTTTTGCATGTTGCAGTGGCGGTGCCTGGTTCCTGGACGGGACTTGTTCGGGTTGAGTTTCAGTTGATACATCAAGAGCGGCAGGTGTTTCGCTGGCTGGATTTAGCGGGTGATGACGATTTCACAACCGTCGGTGGTCGTAAGGTGAACATCGAGCATTTGAATGTCTGAGGCTGGTCGCCAGTCGCCAAGTCAGTTGGGAAAGATTCGTCCGGCTCTCACGTGTCGTCTGGAACATCGGCTCCGGTTTCCTCTGCCTCGAGGGCATTGACGGAGGAAACACTGCGGCGTTCGATCACGATGTCGCCTAGCAATTCGCTCTGACGGACGATGAATTGATTGAGCTTCATCAACTCCAGCAACGCGAGGAAAGTGACGATGACTTCCGCCTTGGTCGTGGCTGATTGGAACAGTTCTTCAAAGCGACGCGCCTCACCGGGTTGGACATGCTTCATGAGAAGGTCGATCTTGTCAGAGACGGTGAACCGATCATCCACAATATCGCCGAAGTCGTGAGACTCCTCGAAGCGCTTGAGCACGTTCTGGAAGGCACGAATGAGGTCAAAAATCGAAACCTCGGCCAATGCGGGAGCCTCCTCGACCGGTTGGTCGGCAGCGTCCGGTTGGTGGGCGAAGCGTCCTTCCTGCTCCAATTCGCGCAGTGAGAGGAATCCTGCAGCGTCCTTGAATTTCTTGTATTCGATCAGCTGGCGGATCAGTTCCCAGCGTGGATCGTCCTCTTCGGCATCCTCTTCAGGAGGCTGTTCAACCCTTGGAAGCAAGGTGCGGCTCTTCAGATACATCAGGTTGGCGGCCATCACGATGAACTCGGAGGCGAGGTCAATGTTGAGCAACTTGAAAGTATTGATGTAGTCGAGATATTGGCGGGTGATGCGTTCGATGGAAATCGAGTGGATATCCACTTCGTCCTTTTTGATCAAATACAGCAGCAAATCGAGAGGGCCTTCGAAGATTTCAAGGCGAACTTTGTAGTCGGTGGCTTCCACGGTGGTTGGATGAGGGAAAAAGTCTCAGTCAAACGCGGTAATTTTCCCTCGCATCAGTCGGCTTAGGAGGTTTTAATCGCGGCGCTGCAAAGCGACATGAATCATGGAATCCGAGCAACTTCAAAATTTCAACGAGCGATTGAGCCAGTGGGTGGCCAGCCAAGGTTTCTGGTTCCAGATCCGGTATTCGATGTCGGGCACCGGGATGAAGGGCCGGGCCGCATTCCATCTATTGCGCCTTGCATTCCGCCTTGTGGTTTTTCTCCTGCTTGCGTCCGTGTGTGTCTGGGTCTGGTTGATCAAGCGGACCGATTCCCAAGGATTCAACGAGAGTCTGCGCGCGGAACTGAAGCAGGGATTTTCTGCAACGGATCTCGAAATGCGCGGCTTCAACCGACTGCAAGGCCAGCTCGAAATCAGCAGGCTTGCGGCGGAAGGTGGAAATGAGACCTTCTTCACCGCACTGGAAGCGAGAAACATCCGCTGCAAAATGAGCCTGGTCGATGGGATGATTGGCAGTTGGAACCCCGGAATTGTTTCCATTGCCAAGTTGGATCTGGATCTCCGGGCTGGCACGGACGACGAGGAGTCCGCCGAGAAACTGGCCAGATCCATTTTCCGCAAGTCTCCGAAATTGGATTTGAACGTCATTGAAGTGGCGGATTCGACTTTCCGCTGGGGTTACTTTGAGCGCAATCAGGGTTCGATTGAGTCCAGTGCGCTGAAAATGCAACGCAGCGATACGGGCTGGCGTTTGAATTTCAAAGGGGGCTTCTTCAGCCAGAATTGGCTCAAGCGGCTTCAAATCGTCAATCTCGTGGTCGTCTGTGAACCGGGTGGCCTGTTTTTCGAGAAAGCGGAATTCCGCCATGGCAGTGGCACGGTGGACCTTACCGGTCTCCGAGTGTTGGGAGGCGAGCGACCGACGGTGGAAGGCATCGCCAAGGTTCGCAACCTCGTACTCGAAGAAATCATCCCTCCTGCATTGCGCGCTTTCCTGGAAGGCTCGCTTTCCGGTGATTTCAAGGTTTCTGGTTCTACCAATACCTCTGATGGTATCGGCTTCGAAGGCCAAGTGGTGCTTGATGGCTCGGACGTCCTTTCGTTGAGAGAGCGCTTCCATTTGCTGAAGGCCTTGTCTGTTGTGGACTACTCCAGAAACTACCATCGGATCGATTTCAGCGAAGGCTCGTTCCTCATGAAGACCCACCGCGGCGGGCTGACGTTGTCGGATGTGAAGTTGAAATCAGAGGATTTGTTCACTCTCGAAGGGCAAATCGCGGTTCGCCTTCCCACCGATCAAGAGGTTCAGCAGGCCGTCTCGCAGGGCTCGGGCAGTGGGAATTCTTCGATTTTCAAGTCAGAAGATGAAGCTGCGATGTCCAAGGACCTTCCCAAGCCTGGTTCCGAGTCCGCGTTCACTCTCAAACGCGCCGCCCAAGAGGCTCGACGGGTCAAAGAGGGCTCCCAGAGTCCGGATTCGCTCACTCTCTTCGATCGTCTTGGTCTGAGTCTTGAAATGCGTCGATTGGAAAACCAGGCGTCCGAACGGATGTCCCGGATGCTGCGATATGAAGGCAATGTGCTCATTACGTTGCCTAAAGACGCTTTCGAGCGTGCGCCCTTGCTGCAAACAATCTATCCGATTGACCCCGCGACGGATCGGATTCCGATGCGCGTGCCACTGGATGGCCATCTTTTCGAGCTCACGGAAAAGCAATCAGATGACATCTATCAGAAGGGCCAGCGCTGAGGGCTGGTTTGGATCAGGCTTTGGCCGTGTCGAGTCCCAGACTGGAGAAGATATCACGGGTCGCCTTGCTTTTGTTGAGCGTGTAAAAATGGATGCCATCCACGCCCTCGTCGAGCAGTCCAGAGCATTGCTCTGCGGCATAGTGGATTCCCACGCGCTCGACGGCCTCTTGGCTTGAGTTGGCTCGATTCAGGGCCCGGATCAACTTTGCAGGATATCGGGCCCCAGCTGCCAATTCGGCCATCCGCTTCATCCCTTGCAATGATGATACCGGCATGATGCCGGCGATAATGGGCACCTCAATGCCGTGAAGCCGACAACGGTCCCGGAAGTCAAAAAAATCATGATTGTCGAAAAACAATTGCGTGCAGATGTAGTCTGCTCCCTCATCGATTTTCGCTTTGAGGAAATCGAGTTCGTCCACGCGATTTGGAGTTGTCGGGTGTCCTTCCGGAAAGCCGGCGACGCCGATACCAAATCCGCGGGGGTCCGGGTGGGCACCTGATTCATTGAAGCGCCGGATGAAGCGCACCAGATCGGCCGCTTGGCGGAAATCACCCTGACTCCAATCGTAACTCGGCTGGTCGCGCGGAGGATCACCCCGGAGAGCGAGGATATTGCCGACGCCGGCCGCCGCATAGCGGGTGAGAATCTCGGTAACCTCTGCTTCCGAGTGACCTACGCAAGTCAGATGCGGCACTGGTGGGATGCTGGTGGTTTGTTTGATCCTTACCACCAGGTCATGGGTCAATTCGCGTGTGGTCCCGCCTGCCCCATAGGTCACGGAGACAAACGACGGTTTCAGCGATTCGAGATCCCGGATCGTTTGATAAAGTTCTTCCCATGAGGCCGCCGTGCGCGGAGGGAAGAACTCGAAGGAGAGCGATGGGCCAAAACTGTTGAGGATGTCACGGATGTGCATGAAAGGGAAGGGATGGAATGTCGTGTTTCTTTCCGAAGACCGAAACTTTTCCTTCGAATTGGAGTTTCTTTTGGCGTAGCCCTGCGGAACGCGCTCAAACAAGCCTTAAATCCCGATGAAAACAATCCCTGTTTGCCTAATTGTTGCTGGTCTCGTTTTGCCAGCCATCTGTCTGGCGGAGCGCCCCGCGAGGCCCCGTGGCGAAGCCCCTGCGGAGATTACCCGCAAAGGAGGTGGAAAACCGGGCGGTGGCGGCGAACGATCCGCCGAGTTTTGGAAAAAAGGCGATATGGACCAGGATGGCTCACTGTCTCTCGAAGAGTTTAGCGCCATGCCTCGCATCGAAAATCTACCGTCAGAGAAGCAAGCCAGCCTTTTCCAACGCTTGGACAAGAATGCCGATGGCCGCCTTGGCCGCGATGAACTGTCCCGCGGTGGCCGCCCCCAAGGAGGCGATGGGGGGCCGCCGATGATGCGACTCTGGGAATTGGATTTGGATAAGAGCGGTGGCGTGAGCCTCGATGAGTTCAAATCCGGCAAGTTCTTCAAAAAACTCCCACCAGACCGTCAGGATGCCCTCTTTGCCAGGCTGGATACCAATCGCGATGGCACGATCACTCCAAAGGACAGGCCCGAACCCCCATTCAAGGAGCGCGGTGGCGCGGACGGTCCGCAAGGTGCGGATCGTGGTCATCCCCAAGGGGGCAAGCCAGGTCAAGGCGGCAAGCAGGGTGGTCCTCGCATGGAGCCCCAACAAATGCTCCGGCAACTCGACAAGGATGCGGATGGATCCATTTCATTCGACGAGTTCCGCGCATCTCCCATGGTCAAAAACCTGACCGAGGACGAACAAGAGGATCGTTTCGAAGCGCTCGACAAAAATGGTGATCTTAAACTCAGTCCCGATGACCTTCCGCCTGCCCCGCCTCGCGGTGATGGGCGGCCACCGGAAGCTCCGGATGGCCCTTAAGGCGGGTTTCCTGATTTTCTGAAAAACGAAAAGGCCTGTCCAAGCAGATTGGACAGGCCCTTTTTGTGAATACGAATTCGGCTTTTCCAGCCGTCCCCCTTTGAATCAGGGAGCGGCAGCCGCGGTTTCCGCCTTGATCTCTGTCGCAAGAACGTCAGAGCGAAGGTCGCCACCTTTGCGTTGGCTCCACCAGAGCACGATCGGCGAAGCGATGAAGACCGAGGAGTAAGTTCCAACAATCAGACCGATGAGAATCATGATTGAGAAATCACGCAACTGGGAGCCACCAAACAGCGACAGAATCGCTACCGTGACAATGGTCGTCGCGGAGGTGAGCAAGGTCCGTGAGAGTGTGGCATTGATGGCCTCGTTCATGATTGCCTTGATGGAACCATGTCGCATCAGCAGGCTCTCTCGAATGCGGTCAAACACAACGATGGTGTCGTTGATCGAGTAACCGGCGATGGTCAGGATGGCTCCCACGTGGATGAGCGAAAGTTCACCGCCCAACAACACCACCAGTCCGATGGAAATGATGACGTCGTGGAGAATGGCAACGAAACCACCAAGTGCGAAGGAGAACTCGAATCGCACCGTGATGTAGATCAGGATGCCGATGAGGCCAAGCACGAGGGCAACCAGTGAGGTCTTGAGGAAAGTATCGCCGATCAGTGCGGAAACTTCCTCGGTGCTGCTATCGATGAGATAGTCGGAAGCAGCAGTACCTTCGGATCCCGGCTTTTTCTCGCCAAGCAAGGGAATGCTTTCGCGAAGCGTTTTGGTGATGAGCGCCACATCGCGGGTATCGCAACGCACGGTAAGGAGGGTTCCGGTAACCGGATTGCTCTGCTCTTGGGGGAATGCGGCTTTGGCGAGTTGGCCCTTGAGGGATTGCAAGGCTTTGTCGACATCTTCAACGGGAATCTTCACTTCCTTTCCGAGTTGGAACTGAATCAGCGAACCACCGGTGAAGTCGATGCCGAAGGCTTTTTCCTGCTTGATGCCAAAGGCACCAAGAGCCATCACGACCAGGCCGACCGAGACGAGCATGCATTTCCGGGCCTTACCGAGGAAATCGAATTTCGTGGCCTTGATGAGATCGAGAAAGGTCAGGTTTTTCTGAAGGAGATTGAGATCAATGCCCCAACGGAACAGCACACGCGTCACCAGAATGGCGGAAAACATTGATGCCACGACGCCGATGGTTAGGGTGACTGCGAATCCCTTGATCGTTCCACTGCCCATCACGATCAGAATCACAGCGGTGATCAATGAGGTGAAGTTCGAGTCGAAAATTGCGGTAAAGGCCTTGTCATAGGATGCTGCGATGGCGTTCTTGAGCGACTTGCCAGCGGCCATTTCCTCACGCAAGCGCTCGTAGATCAGCACGTTTGCATCCACGGCCATACCGATGGTGAGAATCATGCCCGCAATGCCGGGAAGCGAAAAGGTAAAGCCGAACATGGCCATCACGCCGAAGAGGATGATGCCGTTCACGGCCAAGCCGAACAACGCGACGATTCCAGCCATGCGATAATAGAGCAGAACGAACACACATGTGATGGACAGGCCGATGATGCCCGCCCAAATGCCCTGTTCGACCACTGCCTTGCCAAGGGTGGGGGATACCGCGCTTGCTTGTTCAACGACCAGGGGATTCTCAAGAGGGTTCATCAGGGCGTTGGCGAGAGTCTGAACTTCGCCGGGCTCACGCAGCCCTTCGACGATGAACTGCTTGCCCAGTGGCACCTGATTGACGGTCGGTGCGCTGATCACTTCGCCGTCCAGCACGATGGCGATGCGATCCACTCCGGGGCGCATGTTTTTCGTGAGGGCGATCATTTTATCGGTGCCCTCGTTGTTGAGAGTGATGGCGACCGCGTCCGCTTGCTGAGGAGAGGGGACTGCATTGGCAATGTCGGATCCACCCAGCGCAGAGCGGCGGCTCAGAAGGATGGGGCGTTTGAATTCATTCCCTTCCTCATCCTTGCTCGTGTAGAGGTAAGCACGCTCGCCCACGGCGAGCTCGCCATCGTTGAGCACCCGGTCGGCAAGAGTTTTGCCGTTCGGGCCGGGTTCTTCGCTGCGCTCGCTGACTTTGCGGAGTTCCAACTTGGCCACCTGTTCGAGGGTGGCGCGGATTCTTGCGGATTCTTCAGGCTCTACGCCGGGCATCTGGACCAGGATGCCATCAGTTCCTTGCTGTGCGATGAGTGGCTCGGCGGTTCCCATCCCGTTGAGACGTTTTTCGATGACGATAATGGCCTGCTCGATCTGTTCGCGTGTGATCGGCATTTTCTCGCCGTTTTCACTTTCGCGTTGCTGGACGCGCAAGGAAAAGGAAGAGCCGCCAACGATGTCGATGCCCCCTTTGAGCCGCTCATGGACGGGAGTGGCCGCTAGCACGCAAAGCGCGCAGACGCCGATCAAAAGCACGGTGCCGACATTCCGCTTCCGGCGCTCGATTTCCGTGGCGAAATACCAGAAAAACAAAACCAGCAGGATCATTCCGGTCGTGAAAACGACGAGTGGATCTTCCAGAAAAGAGATGGCGGCGAGCATGGCGTGTGTGGGAAATCAGTGGAGGGTTTGCGTTGGAAAACTCGGGAATTTCCAGCTTATTTGGACGCAGCGTCCTTCTTGTGAACGGAGGTAATGGCGAGCTTGTCGAACTCGATCATGGTGCCTTCCGCCACTTTGACCACCACCGTGTGTTCCTTGACGTTGTGGACAAGTCCGTGAATTCCGGCGCTGGTCACCACTTTGTCGCCATTCTGAAGGGCTGCGATCCGTGCGGCCTGCTCCTTGCGCTGGCGCTGTTGCGGACGAATGAGGAGAAAATAGAACATCACCACCATCAGTCCCATCATGACAAACGGGCTCCCGAGCAGTCCGCCTGGCGGTGGCGGTGGGGTTTCGGCAAGCAGGGATGTGGTGAAAACGAAGGGAATCTGAGTCATGGAGTTTCTGATCGGGTGTAGCGCCGGATGAAGGAGTCTTTGTATTCAGGGAAGTTCCCCGCGGCGATTGACTCCCGCGCCCCGGCGACGAGGCGCAGGTAGAAATGCAGATTGTGGAAGGAAAGCAACCGCAAAGCGAGGATTTCCCCCGCCCGGAACAGGTGGCGGAGGTAGGCGCGGGAGAATCCGGCGACGTGCGGATGCGCACTCTCGCAGATTGGCCGCGGGTCCTTGGCGTGGATGAGGTTCTTGATGTGGAGGGGGCCATCCAAGGTGAAGGCCACCCCGTGGCGCGCCACCCGGGTCGGCATCACGCAGTCGAACATGTCCACCCCGCGGGCGATCATTTCCAGAATCTGCGGCGGCGTGCCCAAGCCCATGGCGTAGCGAGGCTTGTCCTCGGGTAAAAACGGCACCGCATTCTCGATGGCGCGGAACATCTCGTGCTCCGGTTCCCCTACCGAAACGCCGCCGATCGCGTAGCCATCGAAACCGAGTTCCACCAACTCCCGCGCCGATTGTTCGCGCAGCGCGGCATAAACCGATCCCTGGACGATTCCGAAATGCAATTGCCTGCCGTCTCCCGACCGTGGCTCGTTGGCAGTTACCCATTCCTTGCAACGCCGTGCCCAGCGGGTGGTGAGTGCCAGCGACTTGGCCGCGTAGGTTTCATCGCATGGGTAGGGGGGGCATTCGTCGAAGAGCATCGCGATGTCCGACCCCAGCGAGGCCTGGATTTCCATGCTCAACTCCGGGGTCAGCAGCATTTTCGAACCATCGAGGTGGTTGTTGAAACGAACGCCCTCTTCGGTGATTTTGCGCAGTTTGGCCAGCGACCAGACTTGGAATCCGCCGGAGTCGGTGAGAAACGGCTTCTGCCAGGTGGTGAAACCATGCAGACCACCCATCTCTCGGATCAACTCATGCCCCGGCCGCAACCAGAGGTGATAGGTGTTTCCTAGAATGATCTGCGAGCCGAGTTCCTCCAATTCCGCCGGATGCAGCGTTTTCACCGAGCCCTGCGTGCCCACTGGCATGAAAATCGGCGTCTGCACGGTGCCATGTGGCAATTCCAGCCTCCCAAGGCGGGCGGAACTGGCGGGATCTTTCTGGAGAACGGAAAACGACACGGCGGGCGAGCGGAATAGGGGCAAATCCACCCGCCGCCAAGCTCAATCCATCGGCCCTCGCCGCCAATGATCCTTGGCGATGGCTTCGTTTCATTTGCCACGCCGCCGCTTTTCAGGAACCTTCCGCCTTCATGAAAATGCACCGCATCCTCGCCGAAGCCGCTTCCGGCATCGCCAAATCCGTCTTCAAGGAACACAAGGTGCTAGATCACGCCCTTGCCGCAGCCTTTGAGGAAAACCCCCGTTGGGGAAAACGCGATCGCGGATTCATTGCCGAGACGGTCTTCGAAGTCGTGCGCTGGCGGCGGGCTTTGAGTTTCCTGGTCGATAGCGAGGAAGGCAATGCCATCTGCGCCGCCCAGTGGGTGCGCATGGGCTACGAAATCCCCGATTGGTGGACCTACAAAGGCCTCGGAGCCGAAGAAATCCGCGCCCGCGAACCCGACCTCGCCGGCCAACCCCGCGCCGTGCGGGAATCGATCCCGGATTGGATGGACGAACTCGGTTCCAGCGAACTCGGCGATGCCTGGGACGCGGAAATCGCCGCCTTGAACCAGCGCGCGCCCGTTTTCCTCCGCGTCAACACCCTCAAAGGCAGCCGCGCGGAGGCCATCGAGTGGCTAGCATCTCATCAGGTTACCGCCAGCGAAGTCCCGGGCCTCCCGGACGCCCTCGTGCTCGCCCCCGGCAAGGCCCTCCCCAAGCCATTGCGCACCGAAGGCCGGGTGGAAATTCAGGACGGTGGCTCCCAACTCATCGCACCGCTGCTCGATCCGCAAGCCTGCGAACGCGTCATCGATGCCTGCTCCGGCGCAGGCGGCAAGTCGCTTCACCTCGCTGCCCTGATGGGCGACGATGGCCGGATTTTCGCCATGGATGTGGATGAGAAGAAACTCTCCGAACTCGAACGCCGCGCCAAACGCGCCGGTGCCCGCTGCGTGAAAACCAAAACCATCACCCAGACCACTCCCGTCGATTTCGCGGAGGTCGCCGATCGCCTGCTAATCGATGCGCCTTGTTCCGGCCTCGGTACCCTGAAGCGCCAGCCCGACCTCAAATGGCGTCTCAAGCCCGCCCAACTCGAACGCGTCCGCGGCATCCAGAAAGAACTTCTCGCCACCTACACGGCCATGCTCAAGCCCGGTGGTACGCTGGTTTATGCCACCTGTTCCATTCTCCCCTCTGAAAACCGCGCCGCCATTGATTCCCTCCTGGAAACAGGAAACTTCACCCTCACCGCCGAACGCCCCGTATCCCCAGCCGCCACAGGCTTCGACGGCTTCTATGCCGCCTCCCTCGTAAAGCATCCCGGGTGATTCATCGAATCGCGATATGCAGAAGGGATTTCATGCAAAAAGAAAATGCCGCTGCCCAGACCTTGTGATTCTCAATTGAGTTCTCGTGATTTGCCAGGAATTGGGCTAGATGCGTGCGGCATGCACGTTCCGACATTGATTTCCAGAAAACGCGAGGGCGAGGAGTTATTGCCCGATGAGATTGCAGAGCTTGTCTCGTCATTCACGGTGGGTGAGGTGCCGGACTACCAGATGTCTGCTTTTGCGATGGCGGTTTTTTTCAAGGGCATGACGGCCCGTGAGACGGCCGCACTGACCCAAGCGATGTTGGAAAGCGGCGATTGTTTTTCCCACCGGGACGGACATCCCGCCGTGGTGGACAAGCATTCCACGGGAGGCATCGGCGACAAGACCTCACTGATTCTCGCGCCGTTGGTCGCCTGCACCGGGTGCTGGGTGCCCATGGTTTCCGGTCGGGGGCTCGGAATCACGGGCGGGACGCTGGACAAACTGGAGTCGATCCCGGGCTTCAACGTTCACATCCAACTCGCCGAAGCGGCGTTACAATTGGAGCGGATTGGCGTGGTGATGATGGGGCAGACCGATCGCTTTTGCCCTGCTGACAAAAAGCTCTACGCGCTGCGGGATGTCACCGGGACAGTTCCGTCGATCCCGCTGATCACGGCGTCCATCATGTCGAAGAAGATGGCGGAATCGCTGGACCGCCTGGTGCTCGATGTCAAATTCGGCAGCGGTGCCTTCATGAAAACCCGCGGAGATGCCGAGATTCTTGCTGCCAGCATGATCGCCGTGGGGCATGAGATGGGGGTGGAGGTCCATGCGGTGCTCAATCCGATGGACGAACCTACCGGTCGGGCTGTTGGAAACGCCTTGGAAGTCATCGAGGCGCTAGAATGTCTCGAAGGTGGTGGTCCTTCCGATCTCCGCGAGGCGGTTCTGGTGCTTTCGGAGAAAATTGCCGGGGTGCCGAGGGCTGCATTGGAACGCATGATTGATGACGGCTCTGCGAGGCGGAAATTCGATGAGCTGGTCACGGCTCACGGGGGAAATCCGGCGGATTTGAAGACGTTGGGGGAAATTCACCGGGCGGACATCATCCGGGAGGTCATTTCGCCCATCGACGGAATCATCGAGAAAATGGATGCCGGACTGATCGGACAAGCCGCACTGCAACTCGGAGCGGGCCGCGCAAAGGCAGGGCAGGGGGTGGACTTTGCCGTCGGATTTGATCGACTGGCAAAAGTGGGCGAATCCATTCAGGCGGGGCAGCCGATATGCCGCATTCATGCCCGGACCGAGGCGGATTTCGAGATGGCCCGGGCGATGATCGAAAGCGCGGCGAAAATCTCCTGAAATTGTCCGATTTTCCCTGTTGCCAAATGCCCGGAGCTCAGTTTAGCTTCCGCCCGCTGCGGGGCGAACGCCCTCAAAAGCCTCATAGTGTAATGGTAACACCCCGGATTTTGATTCCGTTATTCTAGGTTCGAGCCCTAGTGAGGCTACTTTTTCTGGCCCGAGAAGTTGGAATGTTGGTGATCTGGCCTCGTTT
Organism: Luteolibacter sp.; assembly: GCA_040399845.1. Taxonomy (GTDB): domain Bacteria; phylum Verrucomicrobiota; class Verrucomicrobiia; order Verrucomicrobiales; family Akkermansiaceae; genus Luteolibacter. Next base: position 18,624 of record JBBARN010000094.1, read on the forward strand.
TTTTAGGCTAGGTTTCATGCATCACCGAGTTCCGCAGCCCGCTCGCTGATCAATGCAATCAGTCCGGCGAGTTCCAGAGTCGGTGTCTGTTTTGGAAGGATCAACAGCAGTTGCGTAGTGATCACCGGTGCAGCCAGTGGCAGGACCACACAGCCCCCGTGGGGAAGTTTTCTCGCATGACCGGGAATCAATCCAACTCCGCCATTGGTGGCGATGGTGGCGAGCATGAGCGGCAGCGATTCCAATTCCGCGACAATCCGCGGCGTGAATCCGGCCTGCACGCAACAGTCTGTTAGAAATTGCCGCCTGCCTGGAAAATGGGTGTTGGAAAGCGACACCCAATCCTCGTTTTTAAATGCGGCGAGCTTCACCGATTTCTTTCCCGCCAAGGCATGATCCTCCGGCAGCACCACGGCCATTTTGTGTTTGGAGAGGCGCTTGACCTGGAAAATCTCGCGATCGTGGTCATCGATGTTTCCCAGGATGGCCGCATCCAGTTCATGCTGGCGGAGCCGGCCGATCTGGGCGTTGGGTGGCAGATCGAAAAGGCTGACCTTGGAATTCGGATGCCGCTGCTGAAACTCCCTCACCGCCGGTGCCACGAGATCATCAAGGAAGGGGCTGATGAAACCCAGCCGCAGCGTGCGCCTCACGCCGCCGAACTGCTCACGCACCTGCTGGATGCCGGACTCGGCATCGCATAAAAGCTGGCGCGCTTTGGTCAAAAAAAATCCGCCCGCCTCCGTGAGATGGATGCGCTTGCGGATGCGATCGAACAACAACACGCCGATCTCCTCTTCCAACAAGGCGATCTGGCGGCTGAGCGCGGGTTGCGAAACATGCACCCGCTCGGCCGCGCGCGACATGCTCATTTCCTCGGCAGCCGCCACGAAATAACGGAGTTGATGGAATTCCATAATGATATCTATTCGGGAGTGACATTCTCCAACAGGAAAACCGCATCCTGATAGTCGCCATTGCTCGCTTCCTCACATCCGATGAGATAGCAGTTTTTCATCTTCCTCCCTTGAAAATCTTTCACCGGATAAACCCGAATGGTGTGTGGGATTTTTGCCTGTGTTGGCAAAGTGGCATCCGTGAATGCAGTGTAAAGATGACCCTTCATGTAAATCGCAAACGCCTCGGGCGGAGCCTCGAAGGAGATGGAAGTCGCGTTTCCTTTCAAGGACGGAAACAGGCATTGGTGGTTGTCTGCTCGTTTAGTGCTGTCGTCGAGCACGCCGATTTCCTTGGGTTGGCCCTCTTTCACCACCCATCCGAAAGGCGTCTCGCCCGGTGGCGAAAATCGGGCGAGCGGCGTGATCCGTGCTTTGGTGCCAGGAATGCCTTTGAAGCGCTTCACCGCCACTCCTTGTCCGATTGCCTCGGGTTTCACATCGAGTTCCAATTTCGTCCCGCCCACATCCAGGGGAATGCCCAATGCCTTGACGATCCGATCCAGCGGTGGCTCGTTTTTTCCCTCGAAGGCATCCAGCCCGATGCCCCGCAGTGGAACGATGGTCCCATCGATCACCAATTCAGCTTCATACAAATCCTTCCCCCGGATCGGATCAAGATGCACTTGGAGATCCTTTGTTTGCCCGGCGGCCACAATGTCACACAAGCCCTCCACCCGGAAGGCCGCTCCATCCCGTCCGCGCAGTTCGCCCGACATGGTCAAGGTCGTTTTACCCGTGTTCCGCAGCTTCAGCGGAATTGAAATCGCTGGTTTGCCCTTCACCGCACTCAGGGAAATCATCGGCGTTGCCACCACCAGCGATTCCGCATGGGCCAGGGCAAGTAGGCAGCAGGGGAGGAGTGGGGTAAGGATTTTCATGGGCCGCCCACAGCTTGAGGCACCGGATGCATCACGGCAAGTTCATAACCGCAGGGCATGAACTATCAAGGCAAGTGGTATTGGATGCATTCCGGGAAACATGGAAGGATCTTGCCGTCATGAAAACGAACCTTCGCAAATCCTCCGATCGCGGCCATGCCAACCACGGCTGGCTCGATAGCCACCACACTTTCAGTTTCGCCGACTACTATGATCCCGCTCACATGGGCTTCCGCAGTTTGCGCGTCATCAATGAAGATCGCGTCGCAGCGGGCGGCGGATTTCCGACCCATCCGCATCGCGACATGGAAATCTTCAGTTATGTCGTTGCCGGCACGCTGGAGCACAAGGACAGCATGGGCAATGGCCGCCAGCTCAAGCCCGGTCAGATCCAGCTCATGAGCGCCGGTTCGGGTGTGGCTCACTCCGAGTTCAATCCATCCCGCAGCGAGTCCGCCCATTTTCTGCAAATCTGGATCAAGCCCCGCGCCCAAGGTCTCACTCCTTCCTATACCGAGTGGCATCCATCCGCCGAAAGTGAAAACCAGAACAAAGTGCTCGTCATCTCGTCCGATGGTCGCGACAACTCAGCCACCATCCAACAGGATGCTGATATCTATCGCATCCGCCTCAAGGCCGGTGAATCGCTCAGCCACGAACTCACTGCAGGCCGCGGCCTCTGGCTCCAGCTCATCTCCGGCAAACTCACCGCCGATGGCATCTATCTGGAACCCGGCGATGCGGTTAGCATCGAAACCGCCGGCGTATTCCAAATCACCGCCAGCGAAGAAGCCGAAGCCCTTCTCTTCGACCTCGCCTGAATCAACTGATATTCGATTAAAAAATCACCCATCTTTCCTTGCGCGGGGGCGATTCCTCGCTTCTGTGCCCGAATCTATCCACTCTCCCACACCTCCTTTCCATGTCATCCTTGTTTTCCCCGCTTTCCCTCGGTTCGCTCGAACTCCCCAATCGCATCCTCATGGCGCCGCTCACCCGTTGCCGGGCGGATGCCGACCACGTCCCCAGCCCGCTGATCGCCGAGTATTATGCCCAGCGTGCCAGCGCGGGCCTCATCATCGCCGAGGCCACCATGGCGATGGAGGGAAATTCATCATTCTGGATGGAGCCAGGCATTTATTCGGATGCGCAAGTCGCAGGCTGGAAGCTGACCACGGATGCAGTGCACGCCGCGGGCGGTTGCATCTTCCTGCAAATCTGGCACGGTGGCCGCGCCTGCCATCCTTTGCTCAACGGCGGCGTGCAACCCGTGGCTCCGAGCGCAATACCCATCACCGGCGATGAGGTCCACACGCCGGAAGGGAAAAAGCCTTACGTCATGCCCCGCGAATTGGCCGATGATGAAATTCCCGGCATCATCGCCGGATTCAAAAAAGCGGCGGAAAATGCCAAGGCGGCCGGCTTCGATGGCGTGGAAGTGCACGGCGCGAATGGCTATTTGCTCGATGAATTCCTCCGCGATGGTGCGAACCACCGCAGCGGCCCTTATGGTGGACCGGTGGAAAACAGGGCGCGCTTGCTGCTGGAAGTCATCGATGCGGTTTCATCGGTCTGGGGCAGCGACCGCGTGGGCGTCCGCATTTCCCCGCTCAACAGCTACAACAGCATGATCGACAGTGATCCCATCGGGCTCTCGACTTGGCTTGCGAAACGGCTCAACTCGTGCAAATTGGCCTACCTCCATGTGATGCGGTCCGATTTTTTCCAACAACAAACCGGCGATGTCCTGACGCCCATCCGCGCCCACTACGAAGGGGTGTTGATCGCGAACATGGGCTACGACGCTGCGGAAGCGGAGGCAGCCATCGCCGCCGGTTCGCTTGATGCGGTGGCCTTCGGCACCTCCTTCCTCGCGAATCCCGACCTGCCCGCCCGCTTCAAGGCCGGCGCACCGCTCAACGCACCCAATCCCGCGACCTTCTACTCGCCGGGACCAGAGGGATATACGGATTACCCCACGCTATCATGAATGCCGACGAGCTCAATTCACTCATCCTGTCCGGTCAACCCCATCTGCTCATCGACGTCCTTCCCGAGGAGGTCCATGCGGCTAGGCATATCTCCGGCTCCGCCAATGTATGTATTTATGAAATGTCCTTTCTGGACAAGGTGGGTGAATTGGCTCCGCAAAAAGATACCTTCATCGTCGTTTACGGAGCGGGTGGGGGATCTCAGGATTCCAAAGCCGCTCTGGGAAAACTCAAGGCTGCGGGTTATATGAATGTGATGGAACTCTCGCCTGGTCTATCCGGATGGCAGGCCGCTGGTTTTCCGGTGAGAGGCCATGGCAATCTGCCGCAGGAGCCGGTTCCGCATGGAGATTTCCATATCGATTCCGCGGAAAGCATCATCCGCTGGACCGGTCGCAATCTATTCAATCATCACAGCGGCACGGTGAAGTTATCATCGGGAGGTATCGTGTTGGCGGAGGGTAAACTCATATCTGCAGAGTTCACCATCGATCTCAACAGCATCGCCTGCGAGGACATCACGGATTCCGCAATGAATGCCATGCTCATCCGCCACTTGCGGGATGCCGATTTTTTCGAAGTGGAAAAACACCCCACCGCCACCTTCGAGGCAACCGAAGCCCAGCCCATCGAGGCCTGCACTCCCGGCAGCCCGAACTATCTGCTGCGCGGAAATTTCACCCTGCGTGGTGTAAGCAAGCCTATCGAGTTCCCGGTCGTGATCGCCACGGCCGATGGCAAACGCATCACCGGCCAAGGCCAGATCGAGCTCGATCGCACGGAATTCGGCAGCATCTATGGCTCGGGCCGCTTTTTCAAGTTCCTTGGCAAACACGTGGTGAATGACCTCATCCATCTGCATGTGAAGATCCACGCGGATTCCACGGCGCAGGATTGACCGTTTCATGCAGCGGTTCCAGTCTGCGCTCACGACCATGAACCGCGTGTTGATTCTCTTCGCCCATCCCGCGCCCCACAAATCGCTGGTCAACCGCCATCTGGTGACCGCAGCGGAGGAAACTGAAGGGATCACCGTCCGGCACTTGTATGAAATCTATCCGGATTTCCTCATCGATGTGCGGGCGGAACAGAAGCTGCTGGAGCAACACGATGTGATCATTCTCCAGCATCCGTTTTATTGGTATAGCTCGCCGGCCATCGTGAAGGAATGGCTGGACCTGGTGCTCGAACCCGGCTGGGC
>JBBARN010000095.1:0-23606 GCA_040399845.1 Luteolibacter sp.
AAGTGCCGGTTTGCTGGTGCTTCGGACTTTTACAGACACAATGTTGCACGCGCATCTTTGGTTTGAGAGATCAAAACGAATGAAGGTTTTGGTGTCGGCGCATCGGTTATCAAGTTAAGCTCTCTTTTGATTTTCTCGGGCAAATCGGAAGTGGCTACCCGTGAGACCCCTGACGAATGAATTATCTTGGCCCGGAATCGGCTCTCTAAGGTAACGGTTACGTCTTGGTATTCCATGTTGCCGACCTTCAAAAGACTCGTTTTGACTTCTACAGCTAATCCATGGGCGATCAGCGCAAATACGAAAACCAATATAGAAGCGAATTTCATGGTGGATTTTGTTGGATAGCTTGGTTTCACGTTCGGATAGCCGATGAGGACTGATCTGCGATTCATGAGCCATAATCCACCTGCCAAGCTCAATCCAGCAGCTCACCGTAGCGTTTGCGGGCGAGTTCGAGGGAGAGGTCGAGCACGCCTTGGCTGCGGTTGTGGCGGAGCGCTTCGTCGGACATGGCGGCGCACTCGGCGTAGCTGAGCGAGCGAATGGCCTGGCCGACGCTGGGGACTTGTTGGGGGCCGACGGAGAGTTCTTCCACGCCGAGTCCGATGAGGAGCGGGGTGAGGCGGATGTCGCCGGCCATTTCACCGCAGATGCCGGTCCAGATGCCGTTGTCGGTGGCGGCATCGATGGTTTTCTTGATGAGGCGGATGACGGCCGGGTGGGTGGGCCGATAGAGATCGGCCACGTGCGGGTTCACGCGATCGGCGGCGACGGTGTATTGAATGAGGTCGTTGGTGCCGATGGAGAAAAAGTCCACTTCCGGCGCAAGCAGGTCTGCGCAGATGGCAGCGGCGGGCACTTCGATCATGACGCCGACGGGCAGGTTTTCATCGAAGGGGATGTTTTCCTTGGAGAGTTCATCCATGCAGCGGCGGACCATTTCCTTGCATCGCCAAACTTCCGAGAGCCCTGAAATCATCGGGAACATCACCGCGACCTTGCCCTGGGCGCTGGCGCGGAGGATGGCGCGGACCTGTTCCCGGAACATCGCCGGGCGGGCAAGGGAAACACGGATGCCGCGCCAGCCGAGGAAGGGGTTCGGTTCGGGGTCGGTGAGCGGCTCGACCGGCAGCTTGTCGCCGCCGGCATCCAGGGTGCGGACGATGACGGTGTGGGGAGCCATTTCCCGCGAGACCTTGGAGTAGATCTCCATCTGGCGTTTTTCATCCGGCATTTCCTCGCCGTTGAGCAGGAGAAACTCGGTGCGGTAGAGGCCGATGCCCTTGGCTCCGCTGCGTTTGACGAGCGGGAGTTCCTCGACGATTTCGATGTTGGCGGAAACCGTAAGCGCGCGGCCATCGACCGTCTCGGTGGCGGCATCGCGTTTCAGTTCCAGCGAGTTCCGGACCTTGGCTTTGGCATCGCTGAGTTTGCGATAGCGCTCGAGGGTGGCTTCCGAGGGATGGAGGATGAGCTTGCCGGTGTAGCCATCGAGGATGGCGGGAGCGAGGGCCATCACGTCGATGACCGCTCCTTCCAGCCCCACCACGGCGGGCACGCCGAAGGCGCGGGCGAGGATGGCGGTGTGGGAATTCACGCTGCCTTGCTCGGTGGCGAAACCGAGCACGTGGCGGCGGTTCATGGACGCGGTGTCCGAGGGGGCCAGATCGTAGGCAACAAGGATATGGCGGCCATCCGGTCCCTGCGGGCGCGAATCTCCGTCGGAAGAGAAATTTCTCAAAACCCGCTGCGCCACGTCCTCGATATCGGCCGTGCGTTCCCGCAAAAACGGATCCGGGATGCGGCGCATGGCCTCCAGGAAATTCTGCATCACGGCATAGAACGCGTATTCGGCATTCTGTTGGCGCTTGCTGATGGCGGTGAGCACCCGCTCCACCACGGCGCGGTCTTCGAGCATCATCACGTGGGCCTCGAAGATTCCGCTCTCGTTGTCGCCAGCGAGGTCTTCGAGACGGCTTTGGAGCTCGATGAGTTGGCGTTTGGTGATCTCGATCGCCTGGCGAAAACGATCCTGCTCGCGGGGGATTTCCGATTCCGCGATTTCGTAGACTTCCGGCGCGGAGAAGCCGCGTGCGATGACGTGAACGGGAGCGATGGCGACACCGGGAGAAGCGGGAATTCCCTCGTAGATGATTTCTGGCTCGGTTCCGGATTTCGCCATGGACTGACAACACCCTGATTGCCAGCGAGGGAGCGTTCAAGACGCAATTTCGCGGGCAGCTTTGACGTCTGGACCGCTCAAATCGATTTCCAGGATCGTTTTACGGAAATCTTCACCGTGCCCTGCCCGCGCGAGGCTTGGGCGCCTCCGGGGCCGGCGCTGAAGGTCTGGATGGTTTCCAACTCCTCCCTCAGGATGATCGGATAGAGGAGTGAAAACCACATTCTCCCGGAGGAAATCGTGACATCCTCGTCCGCCACGGTGCCGTCGAAATCCGGGAAATCCTTGCGCATGTAGTTGCCGGAGACCTGAAACACCGCGCAAGGATGGCCATCCACCGCCTCGAATTTTTCCAGCACCAGGGTGATGGCACCCTTTTTCGCGCCTTCCATCAGCATGGGCAGGGTTTCCCCCGAGACCTCGATCCGGTCGCCTGGTTTGAACCGGCGTTTGGAAAACCAAAGTGGCCGCGGCGCGGCGGCATGATCGGCTAGAAGTCGATCGAAAACGGGGCTGATTTGCTTCGCAACGACGGTGGAGCGGAAGTCATCGGTGGCATCGGCGATCCATTTTCCATCCTTTTTGCGAAAATTGATCGGCCGGGTGCTGGGGGTGGAGGGTTCGAGCGGGTTGATGATTTTCTGGTCATTTTTCTTTTCCGGGTCCTTTGATGGGATGGAAAAACTCGATTCCTCCAAAGTATAGCGGACGTGGTGGGAGGCGCGCTCGATTTTGGAAACACGGACTTCGGTGCCGCGGATCGATACCGCGCGTTTTTCGAAAACGGACTGGCTCAGCAAACGGCACTCGATGGATCGCCGCCGTGTGGTGCGGATCTCAATGCGCGGTGGGAATGGCAGATCTTTGCGGAAAACGACGCCCTCGGCCGTTTGATCCACCGATTTTTGCAATTCGGGATCGGCCTTGCTGCCCTGGTTCGTGGCCTCTTCCGCGAGTTTATCCGTCACCACCGATGAAGCCTTGTTGGCAAGGCTCCGGGCCTTGTCACAGGAGCTCAGCGGCAGCGCCGCAAGCAGTGTGAGCCCGGAGATGAAGGAGCGGCGGATCATGGGATGATGCGGCCTTTGCAATCGAGCTTCTGATTCATCTCGATGGCGGGGTTTTGTTCGCTGGACTCACCGACGATCACGGCTGGGACGCCGGCGACGGTTTTGTGAGGAGGCACATCGTTGAGGACCACACTGCCAGCTCCCACCTTGGCCCCGGTGCCGATTTCGACGCGACCGAGGATTTTCGCCCCGGCCCCGAGCAGCACTCCGGAGCGGATGATCGGGTGGCGGTCGCCGGTATCCTTGCCGGTGCCGCCGAGGGTGACCTCGTGCAGGATGGACACGTCGTCCTCAATGATCGCCGTCTCACCCACGACGAATGAAGTAGCGTGGTCCAACAAAATCCCGCAACCGATGCGGGCGGCGGGGTGGATGTCCACGGCAAAGGCCTCGCTGGCGACGCTTTGCAGGTAAAGTGCAAGCCAGCGGCGGCCATCGCGCCAGAGTTGATTCGAAACGCGGTAGGTGGTGAGGGCCAGGAATCCTTTGAAAAACAACAAGGGCTCCAACTGGGAAAAACACGCGGGATCCCTCTGATACATCGCCACCAGATCCCGCATCGCACTGTGGACGAGGTGGGGATTTTCCTCAAACACGCCGGTCAGCAAGGGCTCCATCGTCGTGCGCGGCATGTCCTCACGGGCCAGGCGGCGGGCCAGACGGGCCCCAAGTGAACAACCGGGCGTCTCGCGGCTGAGGATCACGTCGTTGACCAGATGGCGCAGTGTCGGCTCTTCCACGACGACCCGTTGGGCCTCGGAGCGGAGGGTTTCCCAGACTTGTTCGACATCGGCCGTTTTGCCGGCACACAGCTTGTTGGCATTCTTGCTCGCCGGGCGGGCTTCGGTTTGTTGGGATTCGCTCATGAAGATCTCGCAGAAATTGGAATACGCGTGCCGGGCGTTGGCCCAGCTCGCGAAGCACCATGACGGGAGGACTCTTACACGGCTTGAAGACTTAGCGCAACGCGAAGCCGTCTCAGGAAATTTTCTCGTGCAGATTCTCAACGATCTCCGCCGCGCCGGGCTCATCGACAGCCGCCGCGGCAAATCCGGAGGCTACCTGCTCGGGCGTCCGCCGGAAGCCATCACGCTGCGCCAAATCGTCGATGCGGTGGATCCCGCCTTGCTGCAATGCTCGGTCAGCCGCGAGGGTGAATCCGGTGTGGCCGTCCGCAATGCCTGGGACCAGATTTCCACCAGCCTCCAAAACGCATTGGATCAAATCACGCTCGAGTCCCTTGCGAGCAGCGCCGGCGGCCCCATGTTCTACATCTGAGCCGCTCGGGGGGATTTTCAGAAGATCCCGCGCCGCAACGCGTAATGTATTTCTTTTGCCATGATCCGCTGGTTTGCCCGCAATGACATTGCCTCGAATTTCCTCATCATCGCCATCCTGCTGTGGGGAGGATATTCGGCCATCGAGCGGGTCCCCTTGGAAGTGCAGCCGGCACTGAAGTTCGAGGAAATCGACATCAACGTTCCCTACCGCGGCGGCAGCCCGGAGGATGTGGAAAAGGCCGTGGTGATCCCCATCGAGAGCGCGCTCGAAGGCCTCCAGGGGGTGGACTCGATCGTGGCCGATGCGCGCAGCGGCAATGCCCGGGTGCGGGTGCTGGCCAAGGAAGGGAAAGACACCAAGGAGCTGCTCGAGGATGTCAAAACCCGCATCGCCCGCATCACCACCTTTCCCCAGGAAATCGAGCCACCACAAATCAACATCCCGGACAGCAACCAGTGGTTCGACGTCATCAAGGTGGCCGTGGCCGGGGAAATGGATGAAATCGACCTGCTACGAGCTGCCCGCCGGGTGCGCGATGATTTGATTGAAATGCCCGGCATTTCCCAAGCCGCGATCCAAGGCACCAGCCCGCTGGAAATCTCCATCGAGGCGGATCCCATGCGCCTGCGGGACTTCGGCCTGACCTTCGCGGATCTCAGTGCCGCCATCCAACGCTCGTCGGTGGATCTCCCCGCCGGGCAGATCCAGACGGATGAAGGTAGCCTCACCATCCGTTCCAAAGGTCAGGCCTACGTGCGGACAGATTTCGAGAACATCGTCATCCAAAACCGCGATGGCGCGGAGGTCCGTGTCGGCAAAGTCGCCAAGGTGAGCGATGGCTTCGAGGAAAACCGCAAAATCCTGCGCTTCAACGGCAAACCCTGCCTCCTCATCGAAGCCCTCCGCCTCAACGACGAGAATGCCCTGGAAATCGCCGCTTCGGTGAAAAACTACGCTGCCACCGCCCGCGAACGGTTTCCGGAAGGCATCACCCTGCACATCTGGGATGACTCGTCCGAAGAACTCGAGGGCCGCCTGGGCACGCTGCTCGGAAGTCTCGTCCAAGGCAGCCTGCTGGTGCTCATCGTGCTCGGTCTTTTCCTGCGGCCGAGCATTGCGTTCTGGGTGACCTTTGGAATTCCCGTTTCCTTCGCCGGTGGCTTCATCTTCATGCCATGGTTCGGCATCACTGCGAACGTGATGAGCATTTTCGGATTCATCATCGTGGTGGGCATCATCGTCGATGACGCCATCGTCACGGCAGAAAATGTTTATATCAAATTGCGCGAAGGCATGGATCCGCTCGATGCCGCCACGGAGGGAACCCAGGAAGTCGCGCTCCCTGTCACCTTTGGCGCGCTGACCACGATCGTGGCATTCATTCCCTTGATGTTTTTCGATGGTTTCTACGGTTCCTTCACCAAGCAGATTCCGCCGGTGGTGACTGCGGTTTTGTTGGTTTCACTACTCGAATCGAAGTTATGCCTTCCCAGCCATCTCAAGCACGTGAAAGTGCACCGGAGAAAGCTGAATTTCTTTGAGCGCTTCCAGAAAGCCATCGCTGATGGATTGGAAACATTCGTGGATCGCCTCTACGAGCCCTCCCTCCGCTTTGCCACCCGCCACCGCTATGTCACGCTTTCGTTTTTCATTGCGACCGGCATGGCAACGCTCGGCTACTTCAGCAGCGGCGCGCTGGGGTTTGTGAACATGCCTTCGATCGATCGGAATAAAATCAACGCCCAGATCCAAATGCCGCGCGACACTCCGGTGGAGGTCACCGACCAACGCGTGCTCCATGTCGCCAAAGCCGTGGAAACCTTGCGCAAGGAGTTTGTCGATCCCGGCAACGGCAAGTCCATCATCGGCGATGTCGTCACGTCCAGCGGCGGCTGGGCCGGCCGACCCGGGGTGGATTCCCGCACGGGTTATGTCACCATTTCCGTCATTGATCCCGGTTTCCGCACGGTTCCCGGCCCCAAGAACAGCGTCATCGCCAAACGTTGGACGGAATTGGTCGGCGAGATGCCGGACGTCCAGTCGTTCTGGATCTCCGGCGATCGCGGCGGCGGTTTCCGTGGTGGTGGCAGCGGTGAAATGGAGTCCATCACCATCGAGATCCGCGGCCCCGCCGGCGATGACAAGGATGCGGTAGTAGAGGAAATCAATACCATCCTAGAGTCCTACGAGGGCATCGCCGATGCATGGGACGATGCCGGTGGAAATCGCGATGAACTCCACATCACCATCCGCCCGGAGGGGGAAGCACTCGGGCTTACCCAGCGCGAGCTCGCCCGCCAGGTGCGCGGCGCTTTTTTTGGTGAGCAAGCCCAGCGCGTCCAGCGCGACCGCGATGACATCCGCGTGATGGTGCGCCTGCCCCTCGCCCAGAGGCAATCTCTCGCCACCCTCGATCACCTGCGCATCCGCACCCCATCCGGTGGGGAGGCACCCTTCCACTCGGTGGCCACCGCCACGTTCATGCGCGCCCGCTCGGACATTACCCGCATCGATGGCGCGCAAGTGGTTTCCATTTCCGCCAAGCCCGAGGATGAAAATGTGGACGCCGTCAACATTGCCCGCAATCTCGCCCCCCGCCTCGATGTGTTGCTCAACCAGCATCCCGATCTCTCCTGGCGCTACACCGGATACGTCGCCGAGCATGAGGAAACCAAGACCCGCGCGACGATTGGCGGCATCGCCTTGTTCCTCGGGCTCTATGCCTTGCTGGCCATTCCGTTCCGCTCGCTCTATCAGCCGTTTTTCGTGATGCTCGCCGTCCCCTTCGGAGCGATGGGGGCCTTGTTCGGGCACATCATCATGGACATCACACCCTCTTACCTTTCGGTCTTCGGCATCCTCGCCCTGGCCGGAGTGGTGGTGAACGATTCGTTGGTAATGGTCGATTTCATCAACCAGAAAACCCGCGCCGGAGAAGACCTTTTCGAGTCGGTCATTCACTCCGGGACCCGGCGATTCCGGCCGATTTTCCTTACCTCCGCCACCACCTTCGCGGGCCTGTTTCCGCTATTGTTCGATCGCTCGCTGCAAGGTCAGTTTCTCATCCCCATGGCGGCCTCGCTGGCGTTTGGGATCCTTTTTGCCACCGTCATCACCTTGTATCTGATCCCCTCGGCCTACGTGGTTGCCGAGGAAATCAAGGGCCATCTTCACCGTGCCTGGCAGTGGTATTGGCGACCCTTCCGCACGGCCGAAGATGAGCGTGACACGACGGGTTCTAAGGATCATGTGGTATATCAGGAAAAGTAAAATATTTCGCTGGCTGGATGAATGAGGTTTGTGTAAGGGCATGGCGTCTCTCCAATCCGCTCCTTCCATGGCATCGACTTCCGAACACACTCATCACATCAAGATCCGCTCGACGCAGTTGGAGATCCCTTCTTCGGGCCTTGCCGGCCGCACGGAGGATTATGATCGCAAGCTCAAGGACACGCAGGAAGAAATCGAGCGCATCCAGCAACAGCGCGAGGAGCTCGAACGCAAGAAGATCGAGCTCGAGGAACTCACCAACCGCAAGCGGGACTTCATGTCCCAGCAGGTCGAGCTTTCTGAGAAGCTCAGCTCCGCACTCACCTTGATCGACCGCGAGCTGTATGCCATGCGCGAGGAGACTCAGGACCTGGAGCAATGCCGCGCCTGCTTCGCCGCCCACCTCGACAAGATCCAGAAGTTCAACCCGGAAAGCTGGACCCGCGAAAACACCTCGGAAAAACTCGAACGCGCATCGATTTCCATCGAGCTCGCAGAAGATGAATACGACCAAGCCGCCGCCCATTTCGAGGGTAGCCGCAGCGGTGCAATTTTCGGGCGCGCATCCAAGAAAAGCCGTGCCGCACGCAACCAGAACAACAGCGAGTTTCTCAACAACCTGCGCAATGGTTTGGCCTTCAATCTCCCGGTCGTCGCTCTCGGCACCCTTGCCCTGATCGTCTATCTCCTCAAGTAAACAACGGACTTCCACCACCATGAGCCGCCCCACTGTTTTCAAGGAAGAATTGGAGCTGGATCTCATCCGCGAGACCGAGCAGCAACTGCTTCAGCGCCAGAAAGACTTCGCGGAAAGTTGCAAGCGCATCGCTCAGGAACGCATCGAGCGGGAAAGCATGATGCCTCCACTCGATGAAATCCAGGTCCGCATGCAGCGCAAACACCACGAGCAAATCGTATCCCGTGGCGAAGTCGCCAACGTGCGCAGAGACCAGAACCGCAGTCTGGTCATGCTGTTCCTGCTCATCGCCGCCACCTGCTCGCTCATTTGGTGGGGCCTGCGGCTGATGCAAGGGACTTGATCCGCCCGGCACCTCACCCGGCAGTGAGGATGACTCCAGAACCAACCATCACTTGCTCCGCGGTGATGGTTTTTTCTTGAGCGGCTTGGCCAGCGGGCTCGCCGCCAAGCGGGCCTTGAGCTCCGGCCATTGCTCGCGGCTCACGATGTAGCCGACGCATTCGTCCTTGCCGCAGAGACATGGATGATCCTCGTAACAATCCACATCAAACCCATAGTCAAAGGTCAGCTCCTCGCCCGATTCGATGTCGCGCAAGGCGTGGATGAAAATTTTCCGCCCCTCGATCCATGCCTCACAGTTGGGTGCACAGGAATGATTGATCAATCGCGCCGTGTTCCACGGGACATTGCCATCAATGTCATGGTTTTTGGTTAGAGTGAAAATATAAACGGCGGCATCGCCCGTCTGCAGCGACTTCTCATGCTGGGAAATCCCGCGCTTTTCGCTCTCCTTCTTGTCGATCAATTCGCCGATGTATTCGATGATGCGCGCTTCCTTGGCAATGAAGGTAGTGGCGTAAACACCCCTGCCATGAATGTCCGAGCCCCGCACTTCGCAAAGCTCGCTCTGCCCGCGATTCCAGAGTGCCAACAATTTGCGATGCAGGATTCGTTCCTGCGAGATCCCCGTTTTGCTCGATGCCATAGAATTGATTAACGAACTTCTTTTTTGCCCACAGGTGGCAGCTGCAAATCTTGCGGCAGTGTCACAAACAAGCTGCGCAGGTCGGCCGTGTTGAGATTGGCCCCGTCGATGAATGTCCAGTCTTCCTTACCCTTGTCGGAAATCGCGACCTGAAAACCAGTGCTCTCGATCATGTAACTGCGCGGAGCCTGGCCATCCACTTTTTGCATGATGCGGAACTTGGTCGCGGTCGGCACGAAAATCATCCATTGCTGATAGACCAAACGCTCCACCTCCACCCCGTTGTCCTTCACCTTGCGGCTCGTCGGCGAGACCTGATAGACGCGCGGCTGTCCTTGCGGCTTGAATGAAATCATGCTGATCCCCTGCTGCACCATCTGTGCCGCAACCGCCGCTAATTTTTTCTCAAGCTCGTCTTTTCCCCCCATGCGTTTGGCGGTGCGCTCCTTCCACAACGGATTCATGCGATCCACCGCAGCCTGATACCGGCCCAGCACCACCTCGTCCCCGAGTTTTCCCACGGCCGCCACTGCGGATGCCACGATTTCCGGCGGCACGGGATCGCTCATCACCTCGGCCTCGCCGCTCGCAGGGGCAGGAGCCACCTCGGCTTGGGCTGCCACCATGCTTGGAACAAGGGCAAATACAGCACAAAGACACACAGCAAAGATCGGTTTCACGGCGCAATGGATGCCCTCGCATCGCTCCGGCGTCAAGCGCCCGGACGGTCTCGCCTGCACAAGGCGAAAAGTCTCCGGGAAATCCGCTTGGAATTGGCGCAGGGTTTGCATAAGGGTCT
Source organism: Luteolibacter sp. (assembly GCA_040399845.1). Lineage (GTDB taxonomy): Bacteria > Verrucomicrobiota > Verrucomicrobiia > Verrucomicrobiales > Akkermansiaceae > Luteolibacter. The sequence goes on from JBBARN010000095.1 coordinate 10,291, forward strand.
CCCCCCCATGGCGAAACAGGCACTCGGAAAAGGACTCGGAGCACTCATCCGGAAAAGCGAACCCACTCCTGTCCCTCAGGCGGAGATCGCGCCGGACGACTTCAAGCGCGTGCGCGATGTGCCCCTCGACATGGTGGTCCCCAGCCCGCTGCAACCCCGACTCCAGTTTGGCGAATCGCCTCTGGATGACCTCGTGGAATCCATCCGCCAGCACGGCATCATCCAGCCGCTGATCGTCCGGGCGGTGAATGGCAAGCTTGAGCTCATTGCTGGCGAGCGCCGTTGGCGCGCCTCCAGCAAGCTCGGCCTCGCCACCGTGCCCATCATCGAACGCGAAGCGTCCGACCGCGATGTGCTGGAGATGGCCCTCATCGAGAACCTCCAGCGTGAGGATCTCAACCCGATGGAAGAGGCCAAGGGCTACGTCCGCCTCGCCAAGGAATTTTCCCTCAAGCAGGATGAAATCGCTGGCCGCGTCGGCAAGTCCCGTGCCAGCGTGGCCAATGCCATGCGCTTGCTGGACCTCCATGGCGACGTGCAGCTTCTCGTCGCCCAAGGCCGCCTCACCGTGGGCCACGCCAAGGCCATCCTCTCGATCAAGGACCAGGATACCCAACTCCTCGCCTCCGACCAAGTCATCCGCCGCCAGCTCACCGTGCGCGCCGCGGAAAAACTGGCCCAGTCCTTCCTCGAAGGCTCATCCCAGAACGGCGACTCCGGCGATTCCAAAAAAGCCGCTCCCCGCGAAGTGGACATCCACATCCGCGCCATCGCCAACCGCCTCCGCGAGCACCTCGCCACCCACGTCGCCATCCAGCACTCCGCCAAAAAGGGCAAAATCGAAATCGAATACTACGGCGACGACGACCTCCAGCGCCTCCTCGAACTCATCGGTCTCGGAGCATCCGAATAATGCCGCGCCGGAGCACCGATCCCGCTCTCATCCGGAGGGCTCTAGCGGCATTTGATCATTTCTGTCTCCTGCTATTGCCGGGCTCGATTCAGGGATTAACCCTTGAATGACCCAGCCCTTTCGTGGATACAGCGAGTGTGACGATTGAGGACGGAGTGAACTTATTGGGGAGGTATCCGGGTGCAGTGGCAGCGACGCTCCTCGCACCTCCGGTGTCCGCATGGGTGCTGGGCTTTTTCCAGCCCTCTGGTGTCCGTCAAGCTCGACCACCGTTGAATTGGTTCTATAGCTCGGTGATTTTCACCTCCTGCGTGCCGGGCATGCTGGCCACAACGCTGACGGCATATGCGTTGTTTTTTACGCGATCGAATTTAATGCAAATGAACGTGTTCGTTACTTTTCTCCCAATCGTTGCCATGGGGCTCACCCTTTTCCTGATAGGTCGCAAAGTCGAGTTTACGCCGCTGCCAGGATTTGAGCGTCTCTCGTCACTCATTCTGGTGCTGGCGCTCACCTTTTTCCTTCTCATCATCTTGGAGCGCATGCGTGTGTTGGTGGTGTTTGGGGGCTCATTGATGGCACTTTTTGTGATTGGGTTGGTATTTTTCATCACCCTCCGCACCGCCACGAAAAAGCTCTTTGGCAAGTAATGGCGGCGTGGATGCACTGGTTCGACTTTGTGATCGTGATTCACGCCCTCATCGGATTTCCGTTCGGATGACGACCCAAACCGGAGGAGGATCACCATTCATCATAAGCGGTCGGCTCATGACTGAGGCTCGCTGCCGCAGAACACTTCATGTAAAGCGTACCAAAGGGAGGAATCTCATCAGGTCCAAAGATATAGGTGCCGCCGCTTGGGCAAATCGGGGTGCTTTGAACGAAGCGTCCGGCCCCGATGATTTGGTTCCGCAGACCCGGGGTGCTTGATCCTGGGCTCAGAGCGGAAAGATTCGAATATGCGCGCATACCGTTCTGCACGTCCCGGATGTTCAACACGCAGAAGGCGCGGTCTGAGCCACGCTTCCATGCGCTGGCGCCTGCGAACATGATCGCGATGAACCCAATCAAGACCACAATCACTACGGTCAACTCCATAAGCGTCATGCCTGGAATCAGCATACGCCTTGATCGGGGGAGTCCGATATGTGTCGGATGTTTGGGGAGTGTCATTGCCTTAAGCCCTGATGTAAAGGCGCGAGGCAACACCAAAAATCAGAAACAATCAATCAATTTTGTGGGGGAACAGGACACGGCATCAAGCCAGGGAGAGCAAGGAGTCGCGGTGGCAGGGATCGAGCATGGCTCGCTGGCGTTTTTTCGGAAGGCTGCGGGTGGCGGTGAGGTCGATTTTGAGGAGCCTATTCCCACTTGTAATCCCAATGCTGGGCACGGTTGCAGTTCGCTCGGGCGGTGTTTTGTGGGTTCGCTTTCAGGCGCTGGGAGCATTCCGGAACCATCCGGTGATGCTCATCCGGGTTTTGTTGGCAGGCAGGACTTCGTGCCAGAATTCGTCGGACATGAAGCATACGATGGTCCCCATGCGGGGTTCGATGAGTTGGAAGTCGCCTTCCCGTCCTGCGGGGCTTGTCCATAGTTTCAACTCGCCGCCATCACCGGGTTGCCAGTCGGAATTGAGATAGAGGATGACGGTGAGGATGCGGTCGCGGGCTCCGGCGTGCTGATCGAGATGGGCTTTGTAGAACGAGCCCACCGGGTAAACCGCGAAGTGGCCTTCGTATTCGAATAGCCCGAGAAACAGCTGTTGATTGAGCGCGAGCCGCAGGGATTCGAGCCGTGCGAGCCAGGCCTTCTGGTCGTCGGTGCCGCCGCCGGGAGGCAGCCAGAGAATTTGATCGCCGCGGACTCCGCCGTCCACTTGCTGGGCCGCCCCACGGCCGATGCCGGCTTTGGTGAAATTTCCCGCCAAGCAGGTGGCGGCGCATTCCTGCATGAGGCGGATGGAGTCATTATCGGGATTGGGTCCAGGCATGCTTGCCCAGCCATATTGTTTCATTTCCGCAATCAGAGTTTCCATCTTGTGCACAAACGCACCATTTGCGGGTGCCCGACGAGACAATTCGATTGGATGCCCTTTAGCCATATCCATGCCCCAGCCTTAGAGATCCGGCGTTTCAACTCCGGTCATTGAGTTGAAAGGTTGCCCTCGCTTTTCCAGGTGGGGGACAACCACAAGGTTCTTTCGTTCCGTGGATTCTCCAAAAATTGCGCTCGCCGGGCGTGCTTCTCCGTGCACGATTGACGCGTTCTTATTTTGTCATGAAAGCGCTTGTGAAATCGAAGGCGGAGCCCGGTTTGTGGCTTCAGGATGTGCCGGAGCCCGAGGTGGGGCCTACGGATGTGTTGATCAAGGTGAAGAAAACCTCGATCTGCGGGACGGATGTCCACATTTGGAAATGGGATGCCTGGGCGCAGCGGACGATTCCGGTGCCGATGCACGTGGGTCACGAATTCTGCGGTGTGGTGGAAGCGGTGGGATCGGGCGTCACGGATGTGGTGCCGGGCGAGCTGGTTTCCGGCGAAGGTCACATCGTTTGCGGTCGTTGCCGCAATTGCCTCGCCGGCCGCCGCCATCTGTGCCCGAACACGCTGGGTGTGGGGGTGAACCGCCCGGGAGCTTTCGCTGAGTATCTCTCGATTCCCAGTCAGAATGTTTACAAGGTGGATCCGTCCATCCCCGAGGAGGTGATTTCCACTTTCGATCCGTTGGGAAATGCTGTCCACACCGCGCTTTCGTGGGATCTGGTGGCGGAGGACGTCCTGATCACCGGCGCGGGTCCGATCGGCTGCATGGCTGCCGCGGTGTGCCGCTTCGCGGGTGCCCGCCATGTGGTGGTCACGGATGTGAATCCCTACCGGCTCGAACTCGCCGCCAAACTCGGTGCCACCCGCACCGTCGATGTCTCGAAGGAAAATCTAACAGACGTGAAACACGAGTTGGGCATGAAGGAAGGCTTCGACATCGCCCTGGAAATGTCCGGTCATCCCTCCGGCCTCACCGACATCCTCGAACACAGTTCGAACGGCGCGAAAATTTCCCTGCTCGGGATTTTTCCCGATAAGATCGCCATCGATTGGGACAAGGTCATCTTCAAGGGCCTCATCCTCAAGGGGATCTATGGCCGGGAAATGTTCGAAACTTGGTACAAAATGAGCAGCATGATCCGTGCCGGTTTGGATATCTCACCGGTGATCACCCATCGCTACCACTACACAGAATTCGAGAAAGGCTTCGAAATGATGATGTCCGGAAAATCCGGGAAAATCGTTCTGGATTGGACGGGTTGATCGCAACCATCATGCCGCGGGCCACATATTGAGTCACGACCCAAGCATTTTTCCCACTCACCCGCCATGGCATCCTCCTTTCTTCCCAAACCATTCAGTCACCACTACGAGATCGCACCCGAGTATGCGAAGAGTGCGGTTTATTTTTCCTGTGAATTCGCCATCGATCAGATTTACAAAATCTACTCCGGCGGCCTCGGTTTCCTCGCCGGCTCGCACATGCGTTCCGCGGCCGATCTGAAGCAGAACCTCTGCGGCATCGGCATTCTCTGGACCTACGGCTACTACAATCAGGCCCGTGGCGAGGATCGCGAGCTGGCCGTGCAATTCCGGAAAAAGGAATACGCATTCCTTCAAGACACCGGCATCCGCTTCACCGTGCCCGTCCATGGTCACCCGGTCTGGGTGAAGGCCATGTTCCTTCCGGGCGATATTTTCGGCACGGTGCCGATGTTTTTCCTCAGCACGGATGTCGAGGAAAACGACTCGCTGTCCCGCGCCATCACCCACCGCCTCTACGATCAGGACCACCTCCGTCGCATCGCCCAATACATCATTCTCGGCGCGGGAGGGGCGCGATTGCTGGATGAGCTCGGTGTCGATCCCGAGATCTGGCATCTCAACGAGGCTCACGGACTCTCGGCCGCCTTCCATCTTTACGAGAAGCATCACAGCTTGGAGGAGGTGAAAAAACGCCTCATTTTCACCACCCACACGCCAGAGGAAGCAGGAAACGAGCGCCATGGTTTCAACCTGCTGCGCGACTTCTCCTTTTTCGGCGGCGTGCCTGAGGAGGAGGTGCGGAAAATCACCGGCATCCACGGCGATGAATTCAACCACTCTCTCGCAGCGCTTCGTCTGGCGCGTGTTGCCAATGGCGTTTCCAAACTCCATGGCGAAGTGTCCCGCCAGATGTGGAAGGACCATCCGGGCATCTGCGAGATCACCCACGTCACCAACGCCCAGAACAAAAAATACTGGGTGGACCACGGCCTCGAACACGCCCGCGTCCAAAACGACCCCATCGAGCTCGGCCACCGCAAGCGCGAACTCAAGGAGCGGCTTTTCCGCGTCGTGGCAGACCAGACGGGCAAGCTTTTCAAGCCGGATGTCCTGACCATCGTCTGGGCTCGCCGTTTCGCCGGATACAAGCGCCCGGACCTCATCACTCGGGAAATCCAGTTGTTCCGCGACCTGCTCAACAACTCGAAATATCCCGTCCAGGTCATCTGGGCCGGCAAGCCCTATCCCTTCGATTACGGTGCCATCGAGACCTTCAATCACCTCATCCGCCTCACCCGGGATTACCCGAATGCCACCGTGCTCGTTGGCTACGAACTCGAGCTTTCCCGTTTCCTCAAAAACGGCTCGGACATCTGGCTGAACAACCCGGTCGTCACCCGCGAAGCCTCCGGCACCTCCGGCATGACCGCCGCCATGAACGCCTCCGTCAACCTCTCCACCTACGATGGCTGGGTCTGCGAATTCGCCAAGGACGGGGAAAACTCCTTCATCATCCCGGAAGCCGACCGCTCGCTGAGCCCGGAGGACCGCGACCGCCATGATCTCCATGGTTTCTACGACGTTCTCAACAACAAGGTGTTGCCCACCTATTACGACCGCCCGGATGAGTGGAAACGGATTGTTTTCAATTCCATGAACGACGTCGTCCCCTTCTTCGATGCCGACCGCATGGCAGACGAGTATTACAAGAAAATCTACGGGGCGAAATAGGTCTGCTTTTTGTGAGTTTCCGTCTCAGCGGTAGTCATTGGGACCGTATCCTGTACGATTCCACGATTCGTTCTCAAACTATTTCCATGATCCATGGAATAAGTTGCCGTCGGTGCTGCTCTTCTGAGTTATGCAAATCCGAATTTGGGCTATCCCCATCAAATTGACCTTGTTGTTGGGTGCCTGTCAGCCGGTGGGCATTGCTGATCAGGCACAGTTGAGCCGTCCGATTTTCGATTTCGATGGCAGTGGGACCCGGTCCTACGATTGCGGGCTCAGCCGTCAAATCGAGACCGGAAGGGCGGATTCCTCCAATGTTTCAGCAGGCGGATGTGCGTCATGCAACTGAATGAGTCCCATGAAACCCATCCTCATCAGCCTATTGGCGACTACCACCTGTGTTCTGGGTTCGGCTCGATGGTTCACGGGTCCGCAGGAACTCGAACTGGCCGCAGAGTCGCTATCTTCGGGTGACATTGATATCCAAACCTACGGACTGATGTTTTCTGGGGTCGATCAGGAGTGGACTTTGGAAGGAAGGATGTCGCTCGCCACTTATCGGGAATCCTACGTGCCTGTGCTTTTCGGAACTGACGAAACGCTCACCGAGCAGACGCTCCAGGCCTCTCTCGGGCTGACCCGGGAGTGGAGCAAGGCATGGTCGGGAACGCTTTTATTGAGCGCGTATGATGGATTTTCGGATTATCGCTCCATTTGGATTTCGGAATACTACAGCCAGCTTTTCGGAGCGTTTTCCACCTATCAGGCACCGGAACCTCATGGTTATTCCATCAATGCGGCTCCTTCATGGAGCTATCTGCGGGGCTCGGGCACATCGACGCTTTCCGTGTTTTATGCGGTAGATGAAATCGCACCCGGCTGGAGCTTTGATTCCGCAGCCGGAGTCCCCGCGCCCGGAGACGACTTGCTTGAAACCTTCGGTGCCAGTTTGATCATCGATCAGGCTCTCAACCCTTGGCTCAAGGGACGATTGATGCTGAGCGCTCGCAACACCAGCGATCGCGATCCCCGTCTCGGCATTGTCAATTCCTGGGCGGCCACCAAAGGTCCTCTGTCGTTGCGCGTCACGGGTGGATATAGCGAGGAATCTCCCAGCTTCGACTCATCCCATGTCGCGGCGGTTCTGGAATGGAATTTCATGCCGGAGTGGTCGGCGAACATCGGCGTCCGTACCTACCGGGATAGCGGGGAAATCCAGGCATCGGGATTCAACGCGCTCGCCCCGCCCGTCGAGTCATCCGAGATTTTCGGAGGGCTGACATGGGACAAGGGGGATCTCACGGTCAGCTCCGGAATCGGTTTTCTGGAATCGGATTACGATCCATTGTCCGAGGACAACGAATTCTTCGGTAATCTTTACAAAGACCGCGATTGGCTGACTCTTCGGTTCGCCGCTTCCTATAAGTTTTGATTTTTCCAACCATACCATCGAATCATCACCATGAAAACCAATCTAACACTCTTCCTTTTCTGGGTTATCGCTTCATTCGCCAAACTTGCTGCTCAGGGGATTGGCTCCGTTTCGGAAAATCAGCAGTTTGCTTTGGCCCGGGTGTCATCCTCTGGGTTCAATGCCACCGATTTGAATGCTTATGAAGGCAGGATTCTCATTCTGATGATGATGACTCCATGGTGCCCGATTTGCCAAAGCAACGCCCAGGGAGTTGGAAGCGGTCTTCTCGCACATTTCAACGATCCTTCCAGAGGCTTGCTTCGGGGAAAAAACGACAACGGGGTCCCCATTGAAAGCATCCTGCTTTCCACTGAGGAATCCGCTTCATGGGACGGTGTGAATACTTCATTCTCAATTACGAACGGTTTCGGCCAATGGGGTCTTGATGCCGATGCCCAGCGGCAGAACCCACGAAAAATGCTCGGATACTTCCGCGGCGGCTTCATCAACTCAAGCAATCTCTATGACTGGGGCAACGACAGGCGGCGCCTCGTTGTCCTGAATCTTGTAAAAGGTTCCGCCTCGCACTCTTTCAGGGAGATTGTCATTAACACCAATTCCTACTCTTCCAGCAACAACACGGTTGCAAGAGCGGCCATCAACGGGATCCTTGCAGCGCCCAATGCAGAACCAAAGCCCGAAATCGAAGTGTATGAGCCCGTAACCAGACTGCTTGTAGATGGCAAGGCAAGCAGCAGCTTCGGAAAGGCCAAACCACGCAGCAGAGGGAAAACCCTCACCTTCCGGGTTACCAACACGGGCGATTCGACCCTGAATGATCTTATCCTAACAAAAGCAGGGACTCATCCACGAGATTTCATCATCAGCGGATTGTCTGAGAGAGAGATCGCTCCCGGTAAGAGCACTACCTTCATGGTCACCTTCATTCCCCGAGGGGCCGGAGTCCGCAAGGCTACGGTGATGCTGGGAAGTAACGATGCGGACGAGAGTCCTTTCGACATTACGGTCACCGGACGTGGGGCCAGATGATTCCGAGATTGATCCGCTGGGGATGAGCCCAATCATTGATGTGGATTTGCTAGCTGGGTCATCAGTCATGGTGTTCGAAGCTGAATCTGAGCATTTGAAACCAATGAAATACTGGAAGCCACTGGAGGGACTGAAACGCGAGTCTTTGCTCCGCTGGGAACACTTGATTTCTTGCGGAAAACCCAAGAACCTCAAATGACGATGACAATTCAACTTACCCAAGAGGCGGGCAGTGGATACGCGCCGGGCATGATGGGGCTGAAAATCATCCTGCTGCTGAAGCTTCCCAACATCCATGGTCATCGCATTTCATAAACCCTACGGAATCTTATGCCAGTTCACGCCGGACCAGGAGGGCCAGCGGACTTTGGCGGAGTTCGGATTTCCGGCCGGGGTGTATCCGGTGGGGCGGCTGGATCTGGATTCCGAAGGGCTCTTGCTGCTGAGCGATGAAGCGGGATTCAACAACCGCCTGCTCGATCCGAAGACGGCGCATCCCCGCACCTATCTGGCACAGGTCGAGGGCCTTCCCACGCCGGAGGCGGTAGCGCGCTTGGCTCGCGGGGGCATCGATATCCAAGGTCACAAGACCCGTCCCTGCCGCGCCCGTGTGCCCGAGCCACAGCCGGATCTGCCGCCCCGCGACCCGCCGGTCCGATTCCGTCAGTCCATACCGACCACTTGGTTGGAATTGCAGCTGATCGAGGGCAAGAACCGCCAGGTGCGGCGGATGACGGCGGCGGTTGGCTTTCCGACCCTGCGCTTGATCCGCACAGCGATCGGCGGATTTTCGGAAACTCCTCCTCAAGGCAATTGGCGGATTCTCGCGGCTGACGAAGTGCGACGGATCTGGAGTCGATAGTCGCGCGAATCGAATGGAGGAACCACGAATCGAACGAATGATCGATCGCTTCCTTGGAACTCAGCCACCCTGGGAACTGCGTTTGGTTTCCTGTTCCTGGCTGAATGCCTTTTCGAGTTCGGGCGTTGCGGCGGGATCCAACTTGCGGAGGCGGCTGAGCGCAGTTTTGTTGAGGTAATCGCGGCTGCGGCTGCCGGTCGATACCAAGTCCACTTCCAACAGGATGCGAGGCCCAGCGGGGGTGGAAATGACCGGGTAGAGATGGAAATTTGGTTTTCCCTCCAATTGGGCCTTGGCGCTGACGGCGGTCCAGTAGCTGCCTTTTTGGCTGCTGCCGAGGGTGGTGGGCTGGGTCGCCCGCTGTGCACCGGCGAGTTCGTAGCCGAAATTGCGGAGAAGGATTTCCGAGCTGTCAGCGGCCTTGAACCTAGCGGTGAGCGCAAGGGCCTGCGCGACGTTGCGATCCCGGATGGCTGCAATCCACGTCTCGACCACCTTTTGAGCTTCGGCCTCGGTGGGGGCGGTGTCGGCTTGGATTTGCTCGATTTCGATGGAATCGACCAACAATTTCGGCTGCCAACCATCGGCCCAGGCGTCCTCTTGATCGCTCACCCACGCTTCGAGCGGCTGGGTGATCTCGGCGGATGGCACCGGTGACCAGAGCCAGCCCATGTCGGTTTTGTGAAAATACAAGACGCGGAGATCGAGTTTATCCGGGTTCCGAGGGTCGAAAAATTGGGCGATGCACGCGGCGGTATCGCCGGCCTCGTGGAATGCGAGGGGAAGGGCCTTGCGGGAGAGGCTTTTCGAGCGGGTTTCCCACCAAGTGCGGCTGGCGATGGCGCAGGTTTCGCGGAATTTCGCAGGCTCGCCCTCGGCATGAACCAGCGGGCACCACGAAAGAGGCGAATCACTGGCAAAGGTGGCGAGCAAGGCATCGCGGGCAGCGGTTGCCGTTGCTGCAGGAGCGACCGGGGCCTTGAGCGCGAGCTTGGCCGGGAAAAGATCGAGCAGGTCGGCGTCCAGATTCTCTTCGTCCTCCTCCTCGGAGCTGGTTTCCTGGGTGAAACTCTCCGGTGGATCCACGCGCCAGAGGCCATCGCTTGATTTGTTCAATTCCAAGTGGATGAGCTCTACCCGTGGGTTGCGGAATTCCGGTGGCTGCCCCATCGGATCGAGGCAGGCGATGGACGCCATGGCCCCTTGGCCGTCTTCTTCATGATAGACCTTCACCCGCAGGACTTCCGGAGCGATCAGGAGCCGCCACGGACGCAGGGCATCGGCGGTTTGGGCGATCGCGGTGTCGGCCGCTTTCAGGCGCAGGGGCCAATCGTCCGGCAATACGGAGGAAAGCCCGCCGAGCAGGCCGAGCACCTCCGGGAGATTGCGGTTTTCGCAGGCGCTCAGGAAGCGCTCGGTGGCGGTGAGGGCATCCATGGCCCGGAGCACCTGAGCCGGCAATGCGGCCTCGATGCGGCTGCGCATTTGGTTGGCTGATTGATCGCGCAGCAGCTCCAAATCCAACGCGCGCTGGCTGAGCATCCACGTTTCGAGCGAGCGGATGCGGTTTCGAAGATCGGCACCGTAGCCGATGCCTGAGTTTTCAAATGACGCGGGCAAGGGCGCAGCGGACCAGCCGTTTTCGCGTTTGATCAGCGCGACGGGAAACACCTGAAGTCGGCTGGGATCAAATCCGCCAGCTTTCCTCACCAACACCGCAGCGAGATCACCCTCCTGCTTGATCGATCCGACTTCCAAGGGATCCGCGCCAAGGTCACGCGCCATTCGGTCCAGACGGCGGGCAATCTCCTTGCGCTTGCTCTCGCTCGTTTGCGGCGACAGGGCCGTATCCTTCCCTGGGGTCAGATCGATTTCGCGGGTCCGGATTTTCTCCAGATGACGGAGGGCCGTTTCTCCCGGATCCGAGGGAGCTGCCACCGCATGGACGAGCAGGGAAAGAAGGATGGCGAGTGATTTCACTGTGGAATGAATAGACCCAAATCATGCCTGACTAAAGCGCTGATTTACAGAGTGACGGGCGATTTTTTCCAATCATTCCTCCACAGCGAGAAACTCCGGCAAACTCCCTGTGACCCCGGCGAGGCGCGGATTGGCTTCCCATGCCTCGCGATCGCCCACGGCGCGGCGGGCGAGGCGCTTGAGGGCTTCGCCGGCATTGTCCCGGCCTGAGCTGAGACTGCGGAGGCGTTCGCCAGATTCTGCTCGCGGCAGGATGTCCCAAGCGAACACCAGGCGGCTGTCCACCATCGATTTCTTGTCACCCCAGCGGCGGCCTTCGCCGAAACGCAGGTCGCCCACCCAGGCGCCTTTGGCATGGGGCCGGGCGATCCACCAGCCGTCCGAGAACCACTGGACCATTCTGGCCTCGCGTGAATCGCCCAAGGCGTCGAGCGCCGCCGCTCCCTGCGGGTAGATCGTCCACCGCACCGGAGTGTCGCGCCGTTCAAACACGGTGCGGTAGCCCACCCAGAATTCGTCCCCGCGATCGACCACCGAGCGCCAAACCACGATGTTGAAGGGGGTGGGAGCCTCCATCCTCCGCTCGAATTTCACCCCGCGGCGGGCGAGATCAGCCTCGAACCCGGCGGATGCCACGAACTTCATGCCCACGCTCAGCAAGGCGTAAGCGGAGGCCAGTCCGAGTCCCCAGGCATTGAGGCGGCGGCGTTTGGGAAGCTGCTTTTTAGTCCTCAGAAATGCCAACCAGACCAGCGTGACGAGCATGGGCAGGGTGAAGAAAAAATCGATGATGAACAAGTGGTTGAAACCCACGCGATAGGAGGAAAACGGCCACAGCACCGAGGTGCCATAGACCGTGAAGCAATCGATGAGCACGTGGCTGCTCCAAACTGCGAAAATGAACCACGCGGCTTGGGTTCGCGTGACTTTATCGCGTTTCCACCGTCTTGCCAGCCACGGGGACAACCAGTAGGAGGCGGCGATCATGATTAGCAGCGAGTGGCTCGGGCCGCGGTGCCACCAGAGGTCAGAGGCGGAATCCAGCACCGGCGATAGCAGCACATCGAGGTCCGGCAAGGTCCCGAACGCCGCTCCCCACGCCAAGGCACGGTTGCTCAGCCGCTTGCCCAGCAACCATTCCCCTACCGCCGCTCCCAGCGCTGCCTGCGTGATTGAATCCACGGGCAGGAACATGCCGGAATTTTGATTTTGGCAAACCACAAACCTCGATTCGGAGAAAACCACACCGCTTGCCGCAACGGCACCCTGAATTTCGACTTACACCGATTCCACGATTGCACGAGATGGATCTTGTCTCGAAATGGCAAGTGCCAACCAAGGCAGCGATGTTACAATCCCCATCGCCATTGGTTCGTCCGCCATGTTCAATTTCAGGTTCCTGATTTCGATCGGGCTGCTGGGTGGCATCATCCCAGCCAATACCGCGCCGAACACCGCTCCCAATCCGCAGAGCGGGCAAGGATGAGGGATGGACCAGCATCTCGCGGATACTAAAAGATGCGAGCCGCGCGGGGGCTGTAGTGGAGGCCTTCAGGAATCATCACCATCACTTGGAACCGGAGCCGGTGCCGCGAACGGAACCGTCTTTGGACCGGTAGGTGAACTTGATGGTGGCCTTGCCGCCTTTTTCCACAAAGGTGGCGGTCGAGGTTCCCAGATTGTTGAAGGCGCTCACGGTTTGGGTCTGCTTGGTTTCCTTGAGCGGTTTGCTGAATGCGAAAGTATAAGTCACCTTCTCGCCATCGGAGAATTTGAATGCATACGTTCCGGATTTGTATTTAGAAACCGCAACCGTTCCCGTGAAGGCATATCTTTGTCCGTTGACGGTTTCAGATCCGGAAACCTTGTAAGTTCCATTGACGCCCGCATAGGTGGATGTTGTGAGGACGATTGCTGATGCGCTAAAGGCGAGGAGTGGGGTTTTCATGATTGGTTTTGTTTGGTGTGAGATGATCGTTTCGAAAGAATATCGTTGGTCCTCAGGCTATTGTGCATCTACCGCGATACCGGTCGGATTGAAGAATCCCGCTTCT
>JBBARN010000096.1:0-23118 GCA_040399845.1 Luteolibacter sp.
CTCCTCACGCAAACTGCCCCCCTCCAATGCCCCTAGCCAGCCAATCGCCCTGCCGTTGAAATGCCGCCTCCAAATGAAATCTTGGCAAAACGGTCAGGATAACTAAGCTAAGGGCATGTGAAGTTGATGGTAAGCACCAGAAATGGTGATCGCCATCCTCCGAGCCGCAGCGGCTCCCCTACTCGCTGCAATCTCGGCAATCTTCGCTACAATCCGCCCCCTTCTTCCCCCGCACCCCCAACGTCCCCGTTATCTGGGCCGGCCCTACGGCTGTCTCAGAAGTCTTCCGCCAATAGCAGATTTCTAGCAATTCGCCACCCGACGCCCCTTCGAGGACCTCGAAATGGAGGCGATGGCTGTAGCCATGCTGAATCCCAACCGTTGCGACCGATCATGAACATCCTGATAGCCGACGACGATTCCATCTCCCGCTCCATTTTGCGCAGGGTCTTGAGAAAGAACGGATTCTGCGTGACGGAAGCCCTGGACGGCAAGGACGCGTGGTTGGCGCTCCAGCAGCCAGACGCACCACGATTGGTGATCCTCGACTGGTTGATGCCTGAAATGGATGGCCTTGAGGTGCTGCGGCGGATTCGTGCCCTGCGATCCGACCGACCGCCCTACATCATCATGCTCACCTCCAAAGGGGAGAAGGCTGACGTCATCGCGGGGCTGGCCGCCGGTGCCGACGATTACCTCGCCAAACCGTTCGATATCGGCGAACTTTTCGCCCGCCTGCAAGTCGGCCGCCGCATGATCGAAATGCAGGACGTGCTCATTTCCAAGGCCGACGAATTGCGCCACACCCAGGCCGACTTGCAAGTCCTGACGGCGCACCTGCAAACCGTGCGCGAAGAGGAACGCACCAGCCTGGCCCGCGAGTTGCATGATTCATTCGGTCCTCGATTGACCGCCTTGCAGATGGATCTGATGTGGCTGGACCGGCAATTGCGGTCCACACAGCCCCCGGATCTAACGGAATGTCTCGACCGGGTCGTGGCCATGGTGCCCATGGTCGAGTGCATCACCGAGCAAACCCAAAGCCTCTGCGCCTCGCTGCGACCGCATGTGTTGTTCGAACTCGGCTTGGCCGCCGCCATCGAATGGCAGACTGACGATCTGGCGAAACGCACCGGCCTGAATTGCTCGTTGTCACTGCCCGCAGGCGAATTCGAGTTGCACGAGGACATTGCCCTGCCCCTGTTCCGCATCGTTCAGGAAGCGCTCACCAATGTGACCCGCCACGCCCGGGCCACCCGGGTCGATGTGTGCCTCAACCTCATCAATCTCCAGCTGGAACTCGAAATCCGGGACAACGGTTGCGGATTTGCCCCGAATTCGACGACTCGAGTGAAGGCACTCGGCTTGTTGGGCATCCGCGAGCGCGTCGGCAGCCTTGGCGGCACGGTGGAGTTTTCAAATGCCCCGAACATGGGCGCTGTCGTCAAGGTCACGGTGCCCATGCCCTGTGATGCCGAGCAAACACGAACGGGAAATTGATGCAGGAGACGGCTCAGCAAGACGCCGGTTCCGAATCAGCGCTGGAGGGTGGTGGTGTGAGCACGGCTTCCAGTTCGCAATCAAGAAGCGGCCGCCATTCTCCTTCTTCCAGATCCTCCGGAAGTTGGAAACTGCCGATCGATATCCTCTTGAGCTCGTTCACATGGTTGCCGGCAGCGGCAAACATGCGACGCACCTGATGATAGCGGCCTTCATGAAGGGTGATCAATGCCTCGTTCGCACCGATCGCCTCAAAGCCCGCAGGCAGAAGCGGTTTGGTTTCGCCATTCAACAGCAGCGTGCCGGAGGCAAACAATTCGCCTTCGTGACCTTCCAGCGGCCGATCCAGAATGGCATGATAAACTTTGAGGCAATGGGACTTCGGGTGGATGATGCGATGCAGCAATTTGCCGTCGTCGGTGAGCAACAACAGCCCGGTGGTATCCTTGTCGAGCCGGCCGATGGAATTCAAACCCGGGTTGCGGCAGGCAAAGCGGTGCGGAAGCAAATCATAAATGGTATCTCCCGGATCTTCAGCACTGCAGGTATAACCATCGGGCTTGTTGAGCACAATCGTCAGCGGCGATGGAGGATCCAATTCCTCGCCCCGGATGCGGATGTTTTCGTGGTCAGGCAGGTTGCCCTCGCCGAGCACGCGGCCATCAAGGTCGGTGACGGCACCGGACTTGATCATTCGCTGCACTTCCTTGCGCGAGCCGTAGCCAAGATTGGCAAGGAGTTTGACGAGTTTCATGAGGGGAGCTTGGAGCGAGGAGCTTAGAGCTTGGAGTTTGAGATTTGCCGGGCGGCTTGGAGGGTGTTTTTCATGAGCATGGCGATGGTCATGGGGCCAACGCCGCCGGGCACTGGGGTGATGGCGGAGCACTTGGGCGCGACTTCATCGTAGGCGACATCACCGGTGAGGCGGTAGCCGGATTTTTTGCTGCTGTCTTCCACGCGGTTGATGCCGACATCGATGACGACTGCACCTGGTTTCACCCAATCCGCTTTGACCATGTCCGGGCGGCCAACGGCGGCGATGAGAATGTCCGCACGGCGGCAGATGCCGGGAAGGTCCTTGGAGCGCGAGTGGGCGATGGTCACCGTGGCATTGGAGTTTTTGGAAACCAATAGGAGAGCCATGGGTTTGCCGACGATCATGCTGCGCCCGATCACCACGGCCTCCGCGCCGTTGGTATCGATGCCCGATACTTCCAGCAGCTTCATGCAGCCGGCCGGAGTGCAGGGAACAAATCCAGTGGGATCTTCGAGGGCGAGCTTGGCGACATTTTCCGGGTGGAATCCATCGACATCCTTGCGCGGATCGATGGCGCGGATGATTTCCTCTTCGTTGATGTGCTTGGGTGGCGGGGATTGCACCAGAATGCCGTGCACGGCGGGATCCGCATTGAGTTGGCGCACGACTTCCAACAATTCCTCCTGGGTGGTTGCCGTGGGGAGTTCGATTTTCACCGAGTGGAATCCGAGTTCGGCACAAGTGCGAGCCTTCGAGCCGACATAGACCTTCGATGCCGGGTCATCGCCCACCACCACCACGGCGAGTCCGGGCGTGATGCCATTTTGAGTGAGGATTGCGGCTTCCGCGCGGCATTCTTCGAGCACCGCGGCGGCGACAGCTTTGCCGTCAAGGATAAGGGGCGTGGTCATGAGTGGTTAGAGGGTAAGGATGGGTTCAGGCGTCGTCCACTTCGGCAAGCAGGATGCTTTGGACGCGTTGGACGTGGTGGTTGAATTCATCCTCGCTGAGTTTAGGCGGGATGACAATGAGTTCATCGAACACGACCTTCACCCGGCTGAAGGGTTTGGGGATGACGAGTTGGTCCCAGGTTTTGAGTTTCCATGCGGAGGCAAACTGGAGGTGGATGGGCACGATGGGCGCGCCCGAGGATTCCGCCAGCTTGATGACTCCGGAGTGAAAGACATAGCGAGGGCCGCGAGGGCCATCCGGGGTGATGCAAATGTCAAAACCCTCCTTGAGGGCGCGCTTCATGCCGATGAGGGCCGCGACGGCGCGGCGGGAGGAAGAACCGCGCACCGCACCGAGCCCGAAGACTGCCATGGCGGCGGAGAGGATGGCTCCGTCCTTGCTGGCGCTGGTGAGGACGACGGATTTGCGTTGGTGCCCACCCGTGTAATACCAGATCGGAGGCATGGTGAAGATGCGGTTGTGCCAAAGCGCGAAAATGACCGGGCGCGTGCTGTTTTTGGGAGTGATTACACCGCAGCGATCAACCACCTCATAGCGGAGGGTCTTGCACCAAGCCCGCATCAACCACCCGGCGAGCGTGCCGATGATTTCAGATTTGCGGTCACCGCGGACTTCGATGCTTTTGGAACTCATCGTTTGGAGAAGCTGGTGCGCTG
The DNA here is from genome assembly GCA_040399845.1 of Luteolibacter sp. GTDB lineage: Bacteria > Verrucomicrobiota > Verrucomicrobiia > Verrucomicrobiales > Akkermansiaceae > Luteolibacter. The sequence goes on from JBBARN010000096.1 coordinate 3,886, forward strand.
TATGGCGGCTGGAAAGGCAAACCAATCGAAATCGCCGCAACCGGTCTGAGGGCGTGGACGCTGTTTGAAAGCCATCCAGATTCAAGCATGGGCACAATCACAACAGCGGCAGCCACCAACGCTTCACCAACTGGTGGTTTGGCGGAATTGTTCGAGGCGTCCCTCGAGATCCGCGTCGGAGATGGCTTCGAGGCGACGGGTGGAGAAGGCTTCGCAGGTGAAGGAGGCGAGGATGGAGCCTTTGATGACGGCCTGGCGGAGCGTGGCGGTATCGTAGGGCGGCGCGCCTTGTGCTGCGAGGTATCCCGCCATGGCACCGAGGAAGGTATCGCCGGCCCCGGTCGGATCGGCGACGGTTTCAAGTGGCCATGCGGTGGCGCGGAAAATCTCGCCGTTGGGCGAGAAAAGCATGGCTCCGAATTCGCCGAGTTTGACCACCACGTGGCGGGGGCCTTTTTCGAGGAGAAGGCGGCCAGCCTTGACGAGATTGGAAGTCCCTGCGAGTTCGCGGGCCTCGCCTTCGTTGAGCACGAAGAGATCGAGTTGTGGGAGGACATCATGCAGCCGCTCGTTGGCGATGGAGATCCAGAGGTCCATGGTATCTGCGATGACGAAGCGACCTTCGGAAGAGGCTCCCTTGTCGATGCCGCACTGGCCGAGCATTTCGATTTGGTTGTCCGGCGACATGTTGGCGAGGACGACGATGGTGGAGGAGGCGGAACTTTCCGGCACCTTGACCTGCCAGTTTTCAAGCACGTTGAGGCCGACGCGGTGGGTGGTGCGCTCGTTCATGTTGGCGTGGTATTCGCCGGACCAGGTGAACGATTCGTTTTCCGAACGCTCGACACCATCCAGGGTGATGCCGCGGCTTTTGAGCATGGCAAGATGCTCTTGGGGGAAATCATGGCCGATGATGCCGATGAGAGAAACCGGCTTGCTGAAAAAAGAGGCTGCCAGCGCGGCATAGGCGGCGGAACCACCGAGAAGATTGGAACCCTCGGAATCCGGGGTCTTGACGTGGTCGATGGCGATGGTGCCGCCGATGATGATGGAATGGGATGACATGGGAATGAGGGATTGGTGATTTGAAGAAAGCTGGAAGGCGCGTGAGTGAAAAGGACTGGCGCGGGATTGAAAATATTTATTCCTGCCGAAGCACCTCTTTCACCGAGGCGGTTGCTCCCTTGATATCGTCGGCCGTGAGAAGGTCGGAGACGATCACGACGCGGCGGGCACCTGCGGCGAGAACGGCGTGGAGGTTGTCGCGCTTGATGCCACCGATGCAAAAGGCGGGGATTTTCGAGCCGACGTCGCGTTCCATGGTGACGATGTCGTCGAGACCGATGCCGGGTCGCCCGAGCTTGGTGGGAGTCGGAAAAAGCGGGCCGAAGCCAATGTAGTCGAAGCCTTCCTCAAGGGCAGCACGGGCTTGGTCGAGGGAATGGGTGGAACGGCCAAACAAGGGGCGATTGGAGATTGGGGATTTCAGATTGGGGATTTCAGATTGGGAATCTGGAATTTGAGATTTCAGATTTTCGATTTCCGATTGAAGATTTTTGGACGCGGCGAGGAATTGTTGGCGGGCGGTTTCTAGGGTGCCGTCGTCTTGGCCGATGTGGACGCCGTCGGCCCCGAGTTCGCCAGCGAGGCTTGGGTGGTCGTTGAGGATGAAGGGGACCCCGGCTTCACGGCACAGCGGGATCAGGGTCTCCGCGACGCGCCGGATGGTGGCGAGGTCATGGTTCTTGGCGCGGAGCTGGAGGAGGTCCGCACCGCCGGCCAACAAGGCGGCGGTGGTGGGGATGGCGTTTTCCTCGGGGGTGTAGCCGAGGTCGAGGATGGCGTAGAGCACTTTGGGGTAGATGCTGAAATTCTGAGAAGCTGAGATAGAGAGAAGACACAAGACACAAGACACAAGATTTGGAGCGGGAGGTGGGGATTGCCGATTGGAAGCAAAGGGATGTTCAGGCGACTTCCATCATGGGTTTGACCTTTGCCGGGGGCAGGGCTGTAGAAGAAATGCGATGTTCAACTTCCCACTCATCGATCAACATCTGAAGCTGTTTTGCCACTTTGATAGGATCGTCTCCATGAACTCCGCCCAAAAAAAGGTCCGGGCAACGCCCGACATAGGTTTGGTCGTCCTCCTACCAAGCAACCCAGCGATGGTAGATATCGGTTTCCTTTTTCAAGCCTTGCGCTCTTCGAGGAATCGGGCGACCCAGCCGATGTCGTAGTTTCCGCTGATAAAATCGGGATGGGAGATGATTTCCTGCTGGAAGGGGATGGTGGTCTTGATGCCGCGGATGGTGAACTCGGCAAGGGCGCGTTTCATGCGGGCGATGGCGATCTCACGGGTGGCGGCGGTGACGATGAGCTTGGCGATCATCGAGTCGTAGTGCGGCGGCACGGTGTAGCCGGAGTAAACGTGGGTATCGACGCGCACGCCCTTGCCGCCGGGGGCATACCAGAGGTCGATGGTGCCGGGGCTGGGGGCGAAATTGTTGAAGGGATCCTCGGCATTGATGCGGCACTCGATGGCGTGGCCGCGCGGGGTGGCTTGGAGGACGTGGTGGGAGAGCGGCTCGCCAGCGGCGACGCGGATTTGCTCCTTGATGAGTTCGCAACCCATGACTTCCTCGGTGACCGGATGCTCCACCTGGATGCGGGTATTCATTTCCATGAAATAGAAATTTTCCGCAGCTTCATCGACGAGGTATTCGATGGTTCCAGCGTTCTGGTAACCGATGTTCTTGATCAGATTGACGGAAGCCTCGCCCATGCGTGCACGGAGTTCCGGGGTGAGCAGGGGCGATGGGCATTCCTCGATGACCTTCTGGTTGCGGCGTTGCATCGAGCAATCGCGTTCACCGAGGTGGATGAAATTGCCGTGGGAATCGCCGATGATCTGGAACTCGATGTGATGGGGATTGAGGACCAGTTTTTCGAGGTAGCAACTGCCATTTCCGAAACAAACGATCGCCTCGCTGGACGCGGCTTGGAAGAGCGAGATGAAGTCTTCCTCACGAAGGCAGGGGCGCATGCCGCGGCCTCCACCGCCGGCGGTGGCCTTGATCATCACGGGGAAACCAATTTTGCGGGCTTCTTCGAGGGCGGTCTCCGCATCCGGCATGATGTCCGAGCCGGGGGTGATGGGCACGCCGTTGGCGATGGCGGTGGCGCGGGCCGTGGCCTTGTCGCCCATCATCGAAATCACCTTGGCGGAGGGGCCGATGAAGGTGATGCCGGACGATTCGCAAATTTCCGCAAACCGCGCATTTTCCGAGAGGAATCCGTAACCCGGGTGGATGGCATCCGCGCCGGTAATTTCGGCGGCGGCGATGATACGATCCATCTTGAGATAGGACTCCTTGCTGGAGGCGGGGCCGATGCAGACCGCTTCATCGGCGAGTTGGACGTGCATGGAATCCACGTCCGCCTCGGAATAAACAGCGACGGATTCCACATCGAGCTCGCGGCAGGCGCGGATGATGCGGAGGGCGATTTCGCCTCGATTGGCGACCAGGACGCGTTTGAACATAAAGAGCTTGGAGCGGGGAGCTTGGAGCCTGAAGCGAAGTTACTTGATGCGGAAGAGGACGTCGCCGTATTGGACGGGGTTGCCGTCTTCGGCGACGAGGGCGCAGATGGTGCCGGATTTTTCCGCTTTGATTTCATTCATCACCTTCATGGCCTCGATGATGCAGACGACTTGGCCGACGGAGACCGTAGAGCCGATTTCGACGAAATTCGGGGCATCCGGGGCGGGTTTGCGGTAGAAGGTGCCGACCATGGGCGAGGTGATTTCCGTGCCTTCGAGGGCGGGTGCGGCTGGGGCAGCGGCAGCAGCCGGAGCGGATGCGGGAGCGGCGGATGGGGCCGAGTGGTAAGCCGGAGCGGCAGCGGGCAGGCTGGCAAGCAGACCGCGCAAGTCATCGAGATCCGCGCCCTTCTTGAGTTTCAGATGAAAGTCCTTCTTGGTGAGGTCGAAATGAGTGAGGCCATGCTCGTTCATGAGTTCGACGATTCGACGGATTTCCTGGAGGTCCACGGTAGCTGCGGGGTTGGGAGTTGAGAAAAGAAAAGGAAGCGCCCCTTTTGGGCGAGACTTCGCTCGCGAAAGCTAGGCGGCAAGGGGAAACAGCGTCAAGCGGGAAGAAGGGTGGTATGATTGCCGATTGAAGATTGCGGGATGGGGCGGGTTGGGTAGAAGGGGGGCGCGTATGATGGATCAAGAGCTTCATGTTTTGCCGCGGCCTGCGATGGCGGGGGAGTTTGTGCCTGCGCACTATTTCCGGAAGTTGGGTCGGGAGGAAATTTGCAGGGATGGCCGGCCGCTGGAGTTGGATCTGGGGTGTGGGGATGGATCGTTTTTGATGGAAATGGCGGCGCAATTTCCCGAGCGGGATTTTCTGGGGGTAGAGCGGCTCTTGGGGCGCGTGCGGAAAGTCTGCAAAAAGGCCACGCGTCGAGGACTGGTCAATGCGCGGGTGTTGCGTCTGGAGAGCCGCTATGTGACCGAGTGGATGCTGCCGGAGAACACCGTTTCGCGGCTGCATTTGCTGTGTCCGGATCCATGGCCGAAGGTAAGGCATCACCGGCGGCGCCTGGTGCAGGTGGATTTTCTCGACTGCGTGCGGCGCTGCCTGCTACCGGGCGGGGAGTTTTTGTTCATGACCGACCACGAGGAATACTTCCAATGGGCTCGGGAAAAAGTGCAGGAATTTGGAAAATTCGAGATCCTGCCGTGGGAGGATGGCGATTTTTTCTATCCGAAAACCGATTTCCAAATCCAGTGGGAGAGCGAGGGAAAATGCATGTGGCGGCTGCGCTGCCGCAAGGCGCTCAACGAGGCGTGAGAAGGATCGGATCGGCGTTGAGAAATCCTTCGAGCCTCAAGCGTCCTTCCTCATCGATGTGCAGGGTCACGCCGCCGCTGGCTCCTTGATCGATCACCTGGATGCCGCGTGATTTCCAATAGGCGACCGCTGCTTCCGGCAGCTTCTCCTCGACGGGGGCGGGTGGATTGGAAGCGATGATCGCTTGGGGATCGACGGCATTCAGAAACCGATCGCAGAGCGAAATGTCGCTGCGATTCCTACCGGCGATGATGACATCGGCGCTGATGTCTTTTTTGGCATCGAGGAGTTTGAGCTCGGTCTTCATGCCGGCATCGCTGGTGAGGAGAATTTTCCAACCGCGCCAATGGAGGCGGAAAACCGCGACGCGTTCATCGGCGAGGGCGTTTTTGGCAAGCGGGTCCGGTGCGTGGAGAATTTCCAAGGTCGCGGCATCGGGCATGGTCATCGTCGCGGCGGTTTCGGCAGGAATCAGGCTGACTCCGGCCGCAGGTGCATCTGCCATCCAGGAGCGAAATGACGGGCTGCGGGAAAGTTTTACAGGCACGAGCGCCTGCCGGATGGGGAAACTGCGCCAGACGGCACTGCCGCCACCCAAGTGGTTGCCATCCGGGTGGCTGAGCACGACCGAATCCGGCTCGGTGCCCAGATTGCGAAGGGATGGCGCGACGATGCGTTTGAAGGACCGACGATCCCCGCAATCGATCAGGACCGCGCCGTCATTTCCTGCTGAAAAACAAGCGGCACCCGCTCCGAAGGGAAGATCGAAGACCAGCAGCTGCGGGCGTTTTTCCTGTCCGACCTGGAAGTGGCCGCCGGGGATGGCGGCAAAGGCCTCGGCAGAGATCACGCAGAATTTCGCCATTTTTGCATTCGCCCAATTCACGCCCCGCGCGGCGGCGGGGATCACTGGAAACAAAGCGGCCGCCAACAATCCGGCAGCCAGCAGCACATAAACCACCGGCACCAAAACCACCCCGGCGATGACCGATACCGGGGTCACCAGCCCGAAATGCAAGGCCGTGAGCGGGGTGGAGCCGATCCCGGCGGCGAGCGAAACCGAGAGCGAACTCGCGAGCCCCGCCCGGAACTGATGCCAGCGTTTCTGCCACCAGGTCATGCGGCGGCCGGGCAGGTAAAGTTCCGGCGCAGCCATCCATTGGAAGCTGCGAGTGGCCCAGCGGGTGCCGATCGCGATGGCGGCGACCACGCCGTAGGAAAGCTGCACTCCGGGTTGGAACAAGAGCCGCCCATCCCTGAGCAAGGCTACCAGAAGCACCGCGCCGAGGGCATTGAGCAAATCCGGATTCCGCCGAAACACAAACGCGCTCAAAAACACTGCCGCCATCCATGCCGAACGCACGGCGGGAGCGCTGTTGCCCGTGATCCATGAGTAGCCGAAAATCAGCGGAATCAGGATGGCCACCGCCCAACGCCGGGGCACTCCCACCCACCCCAGCAGCAGCCAGCCGATGCTTCCCACCATGGCGACGTGGAGACCACTCACGGAAAACGCATGCAAGGTCCCGCTGTTCCGGAACGCGGAGATCAATTCCTCCGCATCCGGTGGGGGCTCGCCGATCACCACGGCGCGGATGACCGAGGCTTCCGGCGAGTCTTCTTCCAGACCTGCCGTCACCGCCGTGCGGAATCCCTGCCGCAGATTGGATCCGATTTCCGCCCACCTGCCAGTCATCACCTCGGTAGGTGCCCAACCGGTTTGAAATGCAGCGGCCACTCCTTGTTTTTCGAGCCATTTCGCCCGATCGAATTCCCCCGGATTGCGGGGACCGGGAAGTGGCGCAAAAATTCCCCGGCCCTTGACCCGGGAACCAGCCACCGGCAATTCACCCCGGCCTTCCCACAGCACCTCGCAGCCCGCCGCCGGGCCCTCGACAAGGCGGGCGCGGGCAGACCAGAAGCGCTCCGATCCGCGGGCATCCTTTAGGACCACTCCCGTGGCTGCTGAGGGTGCGAGCGCCGGCAAACTTGCTGCCGCCACGTCGCGGGAGCGCTCACGCCACGACATCACGGTGAGCGAAATGCATCCGCACAAAACCCACGCAATGGCAGCCCGCCAACGATGCAAGACGAGCCCCGCGATGCCGCTTCCGATCAAAAACAATCCAGCCGCAGGCAAACTCCACCGCGAAAGCACCAAAGCTCCCGCTGCCACCAAAGCAGCGAAAAACAGCGGATGGCGGTCAACCCACCCCCTGAAGCACCCACGCATGCCGGAATCCGGGTGCCGCATGACCGTGGGAGGTGAGGGCGATCAGGCCGGGCCTTGGCCACCATTCTGGGCCTGCATGCGTTCGAGATACTCGCGTTCTTCCGCCGCCGCGCGTTCGGCATCGGCAAGGACTGCGAGCTCCTGAAGCTTGTGCGTGGCATTGGCCGAGTGGCGCGTGCCGGGGAACTGCTCGATCACCTGCTGCATGATGGCCATGGAGGTCCCGTGATGCCCCTCAACCTCCGGATACAACTCGGCGAGGCGGAACATGAAATAGGCGGCATCGTCCACCGACCAGGCCTGGCTCTCCAAGGCATGGCGCGCGGTCTGGATGGCCGAGGCGGTATCGCCGAAGTTGTCACGATAGATTTTGGCAATTTCCACCCATGGCAGGCGATTGGTGGGCTCTGCCGCAGCCGCTTGCTTGAAGGCCTCGATAGCCCCGGCATAGTCGCCTTGGGCGAGCAGAGAGCGCGCATCGTGCATGACATCCTTCTCGATCATTTCCGCGCTGTCATACACGGCATGCGTCACGCGGTGGGCGAAGAATGGCAGCAAATAGACCACGAACAAAATCCCCACAAACCCAGCACTCACAAATGTCAGCAGAATCCCGGAAAACGTCTTTTCATTATCCAGCGAGTCCGCCGCGGTCTTCCTTTCCGCCAGCATTTCCGGCTCCCAAATGGCTTCGTTGCGGGCGATGTCATCACGGATGTCCTGCACCTCTTTCCCTTTTTTCGAGAAAAACATCCAGCATGTACCCATCAAGATTCCCAGCACCAGAAGCATTATCCATTTCATGATTGCTGGAGATTGCGGGAATCACCTCCCGACCGGAAGTAAAAATTAACCGAATTCCGGGAGGTGGGAAACCCGCCGTGAAGCCGGACCTGCCATCACACACCCGACCAGCTCAGAGTGGCTTGGCGTTGCGGCCCTCGTCGATGAGTTTCCAGAAGTGCTTGGAATTCGCCAACGCCTCATCCTCAGCGAGTGGCATCTTCGAACGGAACAGGAAATCCGAAAAAGTTCCCTTGTGCAGCACCCGGTGAACGATCACGGAACCTTCCTTCACCTCGAAGTAGAAACGATATTCTTTTGCCCGGAAACGATACAGAACCCGGCCATCGCGCTCGATCTTGCCGAAGCGCTCGCCGCTCAGATTGTCCAGATCCTCGCGCCCCACCTTGAACTCTTCCAACAACTCCAATTGCTCGAGAGTGCCTAGGCTGGAGAGCTCTGCAGCGCTGATTTCGTTGAAGACGATTTGAAACACGGCGCAAACCTAGGGTGGAAAACAGGGCGAGAAAAGCGCAAAGAAATGCTCGCATCATCGTTAGATCCGGGCTGGAATCCCGCAAGGGTCAGGGCAGTCATTTCGCCTGGGTCCCGATCTCCCACCAACCTCCAGCACCATGTGGTATTACACGCAAAACGGCGGACAGGAAGGCCCGATTGAAGAAGGCGCACTCATCCAACTTTTCCTCAGCGGCGCACTTCCGGCGTCCACTTTTATCTGGCGCGAGGGCATGACGGATTGGCTCCCTGTCGGGCAAACCGAGTTGGCAGTCCATCTCCCGGCAACGGCAGCCGCCACCGGCGGCCAACCTCGCCTCATCACGGGCGGTCAGCCGCAGACGAATCCCGCAGCCCAGCTCCGCACGGGGACAGGCTCGGCCTTGGGCTCTCCAGCCGCCCGCCAAGGCGCATTGGGAAATCCCTACCAACCCCCACAAGCAACCAGTTTCCAAGGTCCCCACCTGAAAAACACACTCACCTGGAGCCAGATCCTCTGGAGTTTCCAAGGCCGCATCCCGCGCCGGACGTTTTGGGGTGCCAGCATGGCTTGGGTGGGAGTGCTGATGTTGTTCTCCTTCGTCGCGCCCGTGCTCGGATCCAGCGAAAACGCGGTGCTGCCGCTCATTTTCCTCGGGCTATTCCTGATTTTCCTCGTCGCCTACGTGTGGAGCATCCTGGCAATCCAGGTGAAGCGCTGGCATGACCGCGGCAAATCGGGTGCCATGGTCCTCATCAACTTCATTCCCATCGTCGGCGGCATCTGGGCATTTGTCGAATGTGGCTGCCTCCGCGGCACCGACGGACCGAACCAATACGGCGACGATCCGACCTGATTTGAAATCCCAAATCTGAAATCTGAAACTTCAGAATCCGGGAGCTGCCACTGTCGCATTGTCGCGCTCCTCGGTCCGCCGGCGCAGGATCCGGTCGGCAATCTCCCGCACCATCTCCGAGAGCAGCAACCACAAGTGCGAACCCTCGCGGTAATCCGCTGGGGCAATGTGTTTCACCCGCCCGGCATGGGTCGAGAGTTGGTAACATTTCCGGAATGAACGACCGGTCGGATCCTCCGGGTTGTAAACCGCGATGCCATGGCCGCCATTGCGGTTCATCACCGTGAAACACGGCACATCCGTCGGGCCATCGCCCACATAGACCATGTTTTCAAACGGGATCGGCCGCTGGTCCGCAGGCATGTGGTCATTCACATCCTGATCGTAGGTCAGCATGCCCTTATTGATGCGGAACAGAAACTGCGTTTTGGTCGTGTGGGAAATCGCCCGCTTCGGGAAACTGATGCGACCTTCCGCATCCTCACCGAACTCGCAACCGAACATCGCCCGGACATACGGCTGCAAGCGCGAGCCATCCAGCAAGGCCTTGAGACCGGAGGAAATGATGTAGTGCTCCACCTTGATGCCCGCAAACTCGTGCTCCGCCGTGAGCGCTGCCTTGGGCAACGCTTCGAACAAGTCCGGCAAACCCGGGAAAAACCGCAGGCCGCGACCCAGTTCGGTGAGCTTGGCATTGGTCACATTGTCCATGCCCAGATAGTCCAGCAGGCACTTCATGTAGGCCAACTCGCCATCCCACTTGTGCTCGTGGACCAGCACGTTGCACTTGTTCCAAAACTGCGCCGGATCGATCCCAAATTCAGGAAACAAAACATCATCCTGCATGTAGCGCGGACTGAGCGTCTGGTCATAATCGTAAACCAGGGCGATGGTATTCTGTGGAGCGGCCATAATTTCGGGAGCGGGAAACGCCCGCAAGCTTGCCACCGACTTCCCAAGGAACAAGGCGGAAAATCCAAGTCTTCAATCCCCCCGAGCCATTTTCCTTTTGCTTGAAATTCCCCTCAGCGTATCGCGACTCCAAGAAAATCCCAAACAAGTCGTCCAATTTCGCCCCTGTGAGGCTCGCACGAAAGCCATACTCGACGACAACCCGAAGGCATCGTGGCGTGGCACTGAGCCCGGCGCGGTGGTTCTTGGAGAACTGGAAGTCAGACCCTCCCTCGCCGGTGAAATGCCGCGACATCTCTTCATCTCATCCATGGCCAAATCAAGGGTTCCAGCTCCATCACCCCATCCCGTCCGCGAAGGACCATTACAACAATCCATCAAACCAGACAGGCGATCTCTATCCTCTAGATATTCACTAACAGTTTGAATCGGCCGACAGATAAAGCAGACTTTTTGTGGTTTACTCAGCACCTCCACAAGTTATAGGAATTTGCCATCAGATTTCGGCTTACCATATGCCCGGGGTCCTCTTTATAGATTCCATCCCCATCATTTCAATGGTCATGAAGCGCTTCTCCATTCTCCTTGCAACCGTTGCGATTTTCCTTGCCTCGAAGTTTCCTGCGCTGGCTGCTTTGGAAAACCGGCTCGATTCGCTCGGCCCCTTGATTCGTTCGGATCCCTACGCAGCAGTGCCACAGTTTCTCATCAAGGCCCATGGCAAGCCACACCTCGGATTGCCATCCGGTGCCGGTGACCGGGTTCAGCGGGTGTCCGATGGAAGCTGGTATCTGGAAGTGAAAAATGGTGTCGCTCGGATGGAAGCGAACTACAAAACCGGTGATGTGATGGTCAGGGAACTCATCCAGGTTGGCGATCAATGGTGTGTTTCTCCGGACGAAAAACTCATGGTTGCGCGTCTCAAGACGAAGACGCATCAATTCGTCAACGAGTGCTACGACCTGACAAGTGGGGAATCGAAATGGACCTTCGAAAAATCCCTCACCGTCATGAGCACCTGCTTCACACCCGACGGAAAAGAGGTGGTCGTCCTTCACAAGTTGCCCGATCCCCCGCCCAAGATTCAAACCGACGCCCTCGATCAATCCACTCCGTCTGCTTCGGCCGCAGTTTCATGGTATGGTGCACAGTCCGGAGAATTGACCCGGCGTGTGGAAATCCCGGGGATCTCCGGTGATGACAGAGGATCATTCATGGCATTTTCCGGAGACCGCCTTTATCTTGCCCGGCCCGGCGATGATAGCGGAGGCGAGTGCTTTGTCATCCAAGCCGGAGCTGCCAAACCGAAAAAAATCGAAGTGGAAGCGCTCGCCAACGAGGAAAGTCCCCGCGTGGCAGTCGGCGGCAAGAATGGCGAATTTGTGGTCTTCCATGGTGACGATCAAGTGGCGCTTTTCCGACGTGATGGCGATGGCGATCTCGCCAAGCTGGAAGAGCTGGAGCTTGAATCATCACCCGATGGATACCCCTACGAAAGCACCGTGAGGTTCACTCCGGATGGCAAGGTTCTCGCGGTATCGAGTTGTATGAAAACGACTTTCATTCCCACCTCCGGCGCGGGAAAGAACAAGGAGTTTCCCCAAGGCTCAGCCCTCGCGGATTTCTCCGAAGACGGAAAGTTCTTCATCACCTTCGACGATGGTGGCGCACGGGTTTGGGACGTCGCATCATGGAAAGTCGTACGGAGTTTTGAATCCAAGCTCCACCCGCCTCACTGCTGCCCGATCAGCGAGGCTGGTTTCTCGATGAGTGGAAACTATATCGTTTCCTGCGACAAACTGCGCCTCTTGTTGTGGTCGAAGGACGGCCAGCAACTCGCGGAGCTATACTCCTCGCGCACCGATGCCAATCAGGGTGTAACCATGCAGTCTCCCATCATTCTGGAAGAACAGGGGAAAATCTATGCAGCCGATGGATTCGACTTTCTGGTATGGGATATAGCAGCCATTCACAAGAGGCTCGACCGCAAGCCCGATAACATCCCGCGGGTGATCGGCGAGGTGGTTTTCAGGGATCGCAAAAAGGCAAACGCCAATCCGGAAGTCATGAATATCCGGATCGATGCCAACGGCGAAAACATCATCACGGCCACCCGTTACGTCTTGCGCTTCCGGCCGATCGCGACAGCGGCTCCGATCGAGGTGCCGGTGCCGGAGAATGATATCATGATGATGCCCCGCATTTTCATGCCCGGCCGTGACAACTCTTCGATCATCGTCAGGCCGGGATTCGATGCCTACACGCTGGATCTCACCGGAAAGCAGAAATACTCGGTCCTCGGCCAATACGTGTTCGGAATGGATCCCACAGGCACTCACTTGTTCAGCGCGGAACCCTCCGGATTGAATAGCCAGGTGCGCACCTTTCCGATTGGAAACAAAAAGGAATCCGCCATCGTGGCATCCCTGCCTCCCGGTTCTGATCTGCGTCCCGAAAATGCAATCGTGAGTTCCGACGGCAAGTGGATCGTTGCCATTCCAGTCGTCTGGGGCAGCGGCTCGCTGCTCGCCGTGATGGATGTCACCAAACGCCAACTGATCCACTCGCAACCATTCCAATGGACGGCAACCTCGCTTTCCCTTTCGGCCGATGGGAAACGCCTGCTGATCGGTGGCTCCAACCGCGCTGTGTATGAGTTCGATTTCGAGAAGATGACCGGAACGCCCTGAAAACAGCACCCATCCCCGGCCCCGGCCGCAAGGGTTCTCCGCAAAATGAATCGAATCGGGCTTGAATAGAGTGTTAAATGAGTGGTTGGAACCGGGTTCTAGCCCGGTGAATGAAGGTTTTTGAATACTGCTAATGATACAAACGAAGCGCTTGAGGAATTTGATGTCCACCACTCGGGTTTTGAAGTCCGCACCTGACGAATTTTTGAACTTCAAAAACAACATGAAGCACCTTCTCGTCCATCTCCGGAGCGGGGGAATCGGCCGTTCTAAATTTTTCAAATTTCCGTGTCAGCTTGAAGGGCTCGAAACAATGGAGAGTATGGGGCTGGAGGATTCCGGATTTCAAGCTCCCAAACCAAATATGAGAATCGATCCATACTTCTTTGTGATGTCCCTCGCGACGGCATCGGTCCTCTGGACGGCGAATGCGGCGATCACCCCGATGAATCCGGGGTTTGATGAGGCGCCGTTTCCGAATGGCTGGACGAGCACCGGCACGGTGACTGCTGGTCCGGGAATGCTGAGTCCTACAGCGGCTGCTTTGGACGCGTCTTCGTCGATCCGGCAGGACTTCGCGCCGACGTTTGCCGATGGGCTCATCACTTTCACTACCGCCTTCAGTTTACGGCTCGCGGGGACCGGGGCGCTGGCGAACGACACCACCCGCGTCCGTCTCCGGGGAAACAACAATGCGGGAGATCTCATCACGCTGCGGCTGAGTTCGGCAGGATTGCAAACTTTCGGAACCGCGTGGGTGACCGATGTGGCGTTCACACCGCAGTTGGGCACGATCTATCAGATTTCCGTGACCGCTGGAAATCTGGATGCGGATCCGGCTCTGGAATATCAGGTGAGCATCGGGTCGGGAGGAAGCATTACCACGGGTCCTGTCAGGAACACCTGGCACAGCGGCGGGGCGCTTTCCAATACGACGGAAGGCACCTTCCGCTTCGAAACCCTGACCTTCGAGTCCGGAGCGGGGAATAGCCTGAGTGTGGACAATGTTTCATTGCCGGGTATTGGGGCAGGTGCGTTACTGGCGGGAAATCCGGATTTCGAGACTCTGCCATTTCCGACATCTTGGACGTCCACCGGGGCACCGGTTTCCGTCGCCGGTTTGGGTGGCAGCCTCACCGCTGCGCGGCTTCCCTATAACACAACTTCATCCCTGGCGCAGACCTTGAGTGCGACGGCGCAGGACTTCACGGCGGATGTGATACTTCAAATTCCGGGGAGCGGCGAAGAGCAGGCGTTCCGGTGGGTTCTTGAAGCGGGCGGGCAGCCAGCGGTGGAGTTGCGCACGGCAACCGGTGGACTCTTGCAGGTGAAGGATGCAGCGACTTGGAAACCGATCTATCAGATTTCCGACGGCGCGACGTTTGTGGTCCCGAACAATCAATCGGTCCGGGTGCGGGTGATCGGGCGTGGCTTCGGAACCGCCAATGCGGAATACGATGTGGCCTGGTCAGATCCGGGAGTGAATTTGCTCACCCATGCGGCGGTCGGTTTGAAGGCTTTCCCAACCACAGCCGCGACGACCGCGCCCTTGAGTGCAGTGCGTTTTCCACATGATGTTTTGTTAGGAAATTCCTACGTGGTGGACGATGCGGTGGTGCGCGCCGGAAGTGCGACGCCCCCTTCAACAGATTACACGTTGGTGCCGCCAAATCCGCCGTCGCCGCCGAAGGTGGTGAACATTTCAGGCGTCTATCCGCACTTGGCGATGACCAATACCCATGACGAGTGCGGCGTGGGGGCAGTGGTGCCGTGGGCCGGGAAACTGTGGGCGATCACGTATGGTCCGCATCTTCCGACGGGTTCGACCGACAAGTTATATGAAATCGATTTGGATCTGAACCGCATCGTGCGCTCGGAGTCGATCGGTGGCACGCCGGCAAACCGGTTCATTCATGCGGCCAGCAACCAGTTAAACATCGGTCCGCATTTCATCGATGCATCCGGAAATGTCCGCACCTTGCCCTATTCGCTTGCACCGGGCAGGCACACCGGAACGGCAGCGCATCTCACCGATCCGAACCGGCTCTATCTGTTCACGATGGAAGATGGTGTTTATGATGTGAATGCCACGGATCTCACATTCATCACGCGTTATCCCGACCGTCAGGGGACGGGCGACCGCTTTCTCTTCGGTTATCATGGCAAAGGGGCCTACACCGGGCAGGGGCGTTTGGTGGTGGCCAACAACGGGCGTCCATCGAATCAAGGCACACCAACCGGTCCGGCCGGAGTCTTGGCGACTTGGGATGGTGTGACCGTGGCGGACAATGGTGGGGCTTATCTTGCTACGAATGATCCGAACAACACGGCCGAGGAAAACACGAGCAATCCGGTGGCTGCGCAGCCGAATTATATCGCCGGTTGGAATCAGGTTTCCAAAACCCAACATTGCGAGGTCACCGGCCCAGGCGGGATTTATGGCAATCCGAATCCGGCGACGGACCCGATCTGGTCCACTGGCTTCGATGCGAAATCGGTGCTCTTGCATGTAATGGAAAACCAGCAGTGGAATTTGTGGCGTTTGCCGAAGGGCTCCTATTCGCACGATGGCTCGCACGGTTGGCACACCGAGTGGCCGCGCATCCGCCAACTCGATCCGGCGGATCCGCAAAGCCCTTATCTGATGCACATGCATGGCATTTTCTTCGACTTTCCGAAGACCTTCTCCGCGGCGCAGTTTGGTGGGCTGAAGCCGATTTCCAGTTATTACAAGATGCCGACCGACTACGCGACCTTTGGTGGCCGGATCGTAATGGGGAAAAACGATGCGTCGAAGTTTTCCAATCCTCTAGCGCAGAAAAATCAGTCGAACTTCTGGTTTGGCGACATGGATGATATCAAGGCCTGGGGATCGCCTTCCGGGCATGGTGCGGTTTGGATGAATGAGGCGGTGGCGCAAAGTGAGGCGTCCGATCCATTTCTGATCGAAGGATTCACCCACCGCACCCTGCATGTGCGCAATGCAGGTGGGGCCGCGGTTTCCATCGACATCCAAACCTCCAACGGAACGCCGGTCTGGACGACGGCGCAAACGGTGACGGTGGCAGCGAATGCTTATCAGTTTGCATTGTTGGATGCAATCAATGCGCCGTGGGTGCGCCTGGTGGCGAACGATGCCTCCAGCAATCTAACCGCATTTTTCCATCTGCATTCGCCTTATCCACATGTGACTCCGGCGTCTGCCGCATCGAGCGAGTTTGCGGCGCTGGCGGACATTCGGGATGATCGTTCGATTTCAGATGGCTTGATCCGGGTTCGCGACAATGCGGATCTTTCGCTGGAGTTTGCATCATCGCGTGTTTCTTCGGGAGGCACGGCTTCGGCGCACCGCTATCATCGGATCGGCGCGGCCATCGAGCTGGAGGATGTGGCGAATGCGACGGCGGAGTCCGCGATGCGGACGGGCGCGGCGACGACGAAGGCCTTCGGAGGAGATGATGCATCGGTGTGGATTCTGAGTGGCGG
Organism: Luteolibacter sp.; assembly: GCA_040399845.1. Lineage (GTDB taxonomy): Bacteria > Verrucomicrobiota > Verrucomicrobiia > Verrucomicrobiales > Akkermansiaceae > Luteolibacter. The sequence goes on from JBBARN010000096.1 coordinate 20,201, forward strand.
AACTCGTTTCCGCTTGCCGCGACTGGATGCTGCGTATGACGCGGCCTTCGGGGCCGGGTGGGCTCGGGGTGTGCGCGAGGCGGTGACCGAGCGCGAGTTGCTCAATTGCCATGGAACGTTTTACGAGGTTCCCCGTAGCAATTCCGGCGGATATCGGAAAATGCGGGCTTTAGCGACCCATGGAAAACGGATCACCGATTTCGCTTCCTGGCGCGGGTTGTTTGTTCTGACCGGGGTTTTGGACGATGCTCCGGAGTCGGACAAGCTGGTGCGGAATGCCGATGGCACGGCGGCCTTGTGGCTCGGGGAGATCGATGATCTCTGGAGGATGGGCGAGCCGCGCGGCGAAGGCGGGCCTTGGAAAGATACGCTTGTGGCTGCGGATGCCGTATCGGATCCCTATCTGATGTATGGTTATGATCGCAAGGAGATGCGGATGCAGGCGGCGGATGCCACGACGATTGCCGTGGAGGTGGACTTTCTGGCGGACAACACTTGGTCGGTCTATCAGACCTTTACATTGACTGCGGGACAACAGCTAACCCATGTGTTTCCGGAAGGTTTCCATGCCCACTGGGTGCGCTTTCGTTCCAGTGCGGCGACGACCGCTTCCGCCCAGTTGACGTATGGTCCGGCGGGGCTTCGTGACCGGTATCTCGACTGGGCGCGGGACGAGGGACTTGCGACGGGCAGCGGTCGGGAAGGAATTGCTCCTGAGGCCTTGCTGGCATTCGTGACGGGGAGTGACACTCCGGTTCCGGCCTTGCAGCCAATGCAGGTGGCGGGGCAGACATTTGAGATGGTTCTGCGCAACTTGGTGGCATCGGACCGGATTTCCGCTGGCTTCGAGTTTTCCACGAACCTCAACGATTGGAATGCCCCGGGTGCGACGGTCGCGCCATCGCCGAATCAGGCGGGGGTGGCGGAAGGTTTCACCCGGGTGCGGATCATGCCCCCAGAGGGTGTGGATTCGTTTTTCGTGAGGTTCAAGGCGGCCACGTTCTGAGAGGGCTGATTATCAATCCGATATTGATGGCCCCACCAAGTTCTGGCATCCTGATCAAACCTGCGGACCCCTTGGTGCCTTCGGGCATGCTCGGTCCGGTGACTTTCCGATATGCCAAAAACCAATGATCACCCGCTGGCTGAACAGCATTCAATGATTCATCCTCCATGAAATCCATCCATGTATTAACTCTGGCGATTGTATGCTCTTCGCTGCTTGGTGCCACAGAACCCACCGTTGTCACGATCTCGCCGCAGGATGAGCGGCAGGAATTTCAGGGCATGGGCTGCGGTGCCATTTTCTATGAGGCTCACGTCACCAGCCTCGGTAAAAACGGTCATCCGGAGGCGCAGGAGAAACTCTACGATGACCTCTTCAGCAAGGTTCGAACGGATTATCTTCAACTTCAAATCCGCCACGACCACGAACCGAAAAACGACAACGAAGACCCCTATACCCAGAACTTCGATCCCAAGGACTTCGCCTACTGCGAGCACCCGTTGGAGATATCAGCCGCTGCGAAGAAGCGCAATCCCGGCATGAAACTGTATGCCGTGCTCTACACGCCGCCGCCCTGGATGAAGACCAACAATGATGCCAGCGGTGGCGGCAAGGACAAGGCCACCATCAAGGAGGGCCTTGAACTCGAAGTCGGCGAATACATCTGGGCTTTCCTCGTACACATGCAGAAGCATGGCCAAACCATCGACTACCTCAGCATTTCCAACGAGGCTGACTGGGGACATGACCAGCCGGGTTATTTCCTCACTACTGAGCAACATACCCAACTTTTTGTTAGAATCGCGGAGTATCTCGATGAAATGTCCCGGCGGAATCCCGAGGTGCCAAGCCCCAAACTGGTCGCACCCAACATGCTCAGCGCCGTGGACACCGCGAACCATTCGCTTCCCGCGCTGCTTGCAGCCGCCGCCGACCAACTGGATGTGGTGGGAAACCACGACTATGACCGCCGCGGCCACCGCTGGGCGAAGATGCGGGAAGTCGCCGGAAACAAGCCGCTATGGATGACCGAAGCCTGTTTCAACGGTGTGGACAAGTCGCCCGGATTGATCAATTCCGCAGGCGAGTTCTGGCTATACATGACTGAAGCATTCAATGAGGGCGTGAACGTCTGGATGGCCTATGATTGGGTCTATCCGCCGCGCCAGGGGGGCGAGGCGCTGATCCACCTCCATTGGGGAAAAAGCTATCATCACACCAAGATTTATCATGGCTTCCGTCAATGGTGCGCGCCGCTTGTTCCCGGCATGCGCATCGTGGACAGCAAGGTCAGCGGGCCATTCGCCAGCGGCATCGCCAAACCCGGAGTCAAAGCTTCATCGTTTATCAGTCCCGACAGCAGCAAACTCATCGTCCACGTCGCCGCCGTCCAGGATCCAGACGCCGACATCGAAATCCGCATCGCCCCGCCATTCGATGGTGCATCTTTCCGTATGTGGCGAACGGGAAGAGAAGAAGACTTCGTGGAGCTGCCATCCGGCCAGGTGGAAAATGGGCGCATCACCACCCGCCTGCCGGGGCGGGGACTCCTAACCGTTTCGCTGGAACTCCCCATCACCAACAAGGAGAAGACGAAGGGAACCTCCAAACCATGAAAAACGTTCTCGCCATCGCCTCCCTTCTGATTCTCGCTCCCTCAGGATTCGCCGCCTATTGGACGGAGGATTTCTCGGCTGCGAAAAAATCCGCCAAGGAAAACCACAACGACCTTTTGATCGATTTTACCGGTTCCGACTGGTGCGGTTACTGCATGATGCTGGATGCACAGGTATTCAAAAATGAGGCTCTTCAGCAAAATTTGTGGGTGAACTTTGGCTCCGGTAGATCTCCAAGTGGATGATAGAGAGATATTTGCAGCAGATCGAAGCTGCGGTAACCATAGGCTTTTCTC
>JBBARN010000097.1:0-23045 GCA_040399845.1 Luteolibacter sp.
CCTATGAATCCGCCCTGGCAAAGCCCTCCACACGGCGCTTCGGACTACGCTTACCATCCAATTACGTAAGGATTACCTGATCCATTGCACGTCCTGCATTTTCCGGTGCCTTTACAAAGCGGACATTCTCTTTTCTTCATTAGGACTTTCTTTTACAATAACCATCTTTCTTGGCAAGTAAATCATGTCGCATTTTAATCGTTTGGACGAACAAGTACCTTACGCTGAAGTTACCCCACTCATTTTAGGGGCTTATTGCAAACCATTCTTTGGCGACCTTTTCGGGAAGAGGCCGCTTGTAGTTCGTGCGGATGATTTCCGGGCTGTTCCCAGCCAGTTCCGCGACCCAGTCGCGAGCGACGCCAAGGGCGAGCATCGAGCTGATCCACGTGTGGCGCAGCCCGTCCTTAGGCCAGCCGGTGATGAGTTTTGCCTCGCGTAGCTCGGGGCTGACCAAGCGCTGGCATTTTCGGAAGGTAACCGGGCCGGATTTTTGCCGGTGAGGTTCGATCCAACTGCAAAGCGTCATCCAGATGTTGTCGGCTAGTTCCTTGGTGAGGCCGGAACCGGGTTTCTCGGTGAAGGCGATGTAGCGGGGTTCGGCAAGTTTCCCGGCTACCTCGGCACGGATGCGGATGTGCCGTTGCTTGAAATCGATGTCGTCCCATTGGAGGCCATCGCGCTCGCCGACTACTCCTTCGATTTCACTGGGGCGCATTCCGGCGAATGCTCCCAGCGCGAGAAAGACGATCTTGGCTCCCGTGTCGGGCTTCTCGGATTTTCCGTAATGCTCAAGGCAGTTTTGCAGCGTCTTCGGTGTCCAGACGACCGGCTCGGCGCGGGGGATTTTCAGGGACGACGCTTCGCGGGCGGGGTTGTGGCCCTTCGGCACAAAGCCCCAGACCCGCGCCCGCTCGAACAGGTGGCGGAGGTGCGCGAGGATGTTGTTGCGGTAGCGGTTCGAGCCTTTCAGTTTGGTATCCCGCCATTCCTCGATGTCCCGCTCCGTGAGCGAATCGAGGTATCGCTCTCCAAGCGTCTCTTTAATGACCCCGGCCTTGCTGGTGGCGTCGTTGCGGGTCATCGAGCTATCCCGGTCCTTGTATTCGGCGATGTAGAGGTCGCAGCAAGCGGCGACGGTAGCGCGTTTGAAATTCTCCTGCCGGGCGAGTGCTTCCTGGAGGATGGATTTTGGATCCCGGAGCTTCCGGCACAATTCAAGGAGTGCCTGTTCTTCTGTTGTGGCCCGATGCACCCGGCCAACTTCGCCCCGCTTCATCTGCCCCTTGATTTCCTTCGCCAATTTTTCGGCTCCCGCCTTGGTTTTCCTGTCCTTGACCTGTCGGGTCATTCCGGGCGGAGTCCATGTCACGCGCCATGGCTTTCCAGGAGCCGACGGCGAGTAGAGTTTCACAGAGCCAATTTCCGAGTCGAAGGGCATGGAGGAAGCCTACCTGAACACACGGAAAACACACGGAATTTTTGCCAAAATCGGCTATTTTTTGCCAATATGGCACCTTCAAAAATGGCCATAAAAAACCCGTAACGAGCTGATTTAGAGATTGTTACGGGTGATTTTCAAATGGTGGAGGCGAGGGGAGTCGAACCCCTGTCCGAGACGCCGTCAACACAGGTATCTACACGTTTAGCAGGCGGTCTGGGATTTCGGAGAGGCTGGGCCCGCTTGCGGCGTTGCCTTTCCTAGGAACCTGTTTTGTCTCGGCTTGAAACCCGGTCTCCCGATCTCATGCCCAGCCTTCTAAGTGTCGCCATCCCCCTCAGAAGGCGTCGGGGTTCTGACGTGACTGTCAATTAAGCAGCCAGTGCGAGCTCGTTAGAGTCTGCATTTATTTGTTTTGAGCGGCTTTTTAGGAGGCCAGCCGATCAACCTCCACGTGCAACCAGCGCATCAGACATCCCGTCGAAACCGGAACGCCCCCATTTGCTGTCGAGGCAGAAGATGCAACGGATGAGGGATTTATCAACTCCAATCATGGAATTTCTCCACTGTCCGGCCTGCTGTGGGGATCGAAATAGATCAAGGGCTGGTGAATGGCCGGAGCGAGAGGGGTGATGAGGCCGTTGTCGAGGCGGTAGATCCAGCTGTGAATGGCGATGTCCTGACCGCGTTCCCAAGCGTCCTCGAGGATGGTGGTGTGGGCCACGTGACGGGCCTGGGCGAGCACATTGAGCTCACAGAGGCGATCCGCCGCGGCTTCAGGTGGCAAGCTATCGAGTTCGGTCCGATGGAGCCGACGGATGGCGCGGATGCCGGACAGCCAGTTGTCGATCATGCCGTGACGGAAATTCTCGAGCGCCGCCGTCACGCCGCCGCAGCCGTAGTGGCCGCAGATGATGATGTGGCGGACTTTGAGCACGTCCACGGCATACTGGAGGACAGCCAGCACGTTGAAATCCGTTTCCGCGACAATGTTGGCGACGTTGCGGTGAACAAACACCTCACCGGGGGCGAGGCCGGTGATTTGGTTGGCGGGAACCCGGCTGTCCGAGCAACCGATCCACAGGTATTCGGGTCGTTGTTGATTGGCGAGGCGGGAGAAAAACTCGGGATCGCTGGCGCTGATGGAGTCCGCCCAGTTGCGGTTGTTGGCGAGAAGTTTGTCCAGATCGGTGTCAGCCATCGGTGCGGAGCATCCAAGCGTGATTTCCAGGCGCCGTCCATCCCGGTTTTGTTAGGGGGCATCAGGTGCCGCGCTCACCCTGAGGCGGATGAAGCGGCTTGTGGCGGAATTCCTGGGCTGGGTGTCCCGGACGACGAGTCGGGTGGCTGTCTCGGAAACCACCACGGTGGGAGCCGCGGACCAGGTGCCATTGACCGGGTCGTCGCAGACTTCCACGACGTAAACGAGGTTTTCTGCCAAGGGGTTTTTGGGGATGCTGAGTTGCAGGACCGGTCCATTTTCAGCTTCCACAAAGCTGCTTGCCAGAGGGTTGGAGTTTCCTTCTGCCGGATGGGTGTCGAGGGCGAACTCCAGAAGATTGGAAAGCCCGTCGCCGTCCTCGTCGCCAGTGGCAGGATGGGTATCCTCGGGGGCGGAACCGAATTTTTCGATCTCCCAGGCATCGGAGATTCCGTTGTCATTTGTGTCCGGGTTGAGTCCTGCGACTTCGATCATCAGATTCGCTTCAGCCCAGAGCCCTCCGGAATCGGTCACGCGTAGGGTGAACTGATTGCTGCCTGCATCCGCTGCCAAGGGAGTGCCGGAAAGCGAACCATCGGCCGCCACGAGAAGCCAGTCAGGGCCGGAGGTTTTCGAGAAAATCAGTCCGTCTCCCCCATCGGGGTCGGATGCGGTGCCGGCGAGCGACGCGCTGACGGGTGTGCCCTCCGTCGCCGCAAGCCCAGCGAGGCCTGCGGGGCCGAATGCGGGTGCGTCGTTGGTATTGATCACATCGAATTGCACGGATGACTCCGCCCAGAGTCCGACTCCATCTGTGACGCGGACGAGCAGGGATACAGGTCCGATATGCTCATTGAGCGGAAGCCCTGAAACCATGCCACTCGGGGAAATCTCGATCCATGCGGGACCTGAGATTTTACTAAACAAGCGCGTGTCGCCGGAATCCGGATCTGCGACGAAAGTAGAAACATCATAAGCATAGGCTATGTCCTCGGTAGCGGCCGGGGCGGCGATGGGATCCGATGAAAAAACCGGCGCATCGTTTTCATTCGCCACCCCGACGAAGATCGATTTGGTATTGGTGGCACCAAATGAATCGTGGACTGCCACGGCGAGAAGGAAGACTCCCACATCGGAGTTTGCCGGTGTGCCAGAGATCGTTCCTGCGGGCGAAACAGTCATCCATTCCGGGCCGCTGACTTTGGAGTAAGTGAGAGTTTCTCCCGCATCGGGATCCGCGGCACTGATGGTTTCCGAGAACGCCTGATCTTCGAAGGCATTCCATGAGATCAAGTCGGTGGTGAAAAGGGGAGTGGTATTGAAACGGGTGTAAACCAGCATGAGATCCGATCCCTCCGTTGCAATCCTCCAAGTGCCCATGCCTATGGTGAAACCGGTGGCATCGATTTCAAATGCGGCGGCATCGAAACCAGTGATCGGTTCCGCCGCATCGACCAGGACAAAAGATTTCCCGGTTTCCGTGAAGTTGGCTGGTATCAGACCGGAGATTCGAACCACGGTTTTTTGCGCGGGAGTGGCCGTGAGGTTCAAAGCACTACAAGTCACCTGATCGTAAGCACTGCCCGGAGCTCCGATCCAATCGTTGATTTGCCAATCGAGCGAAGAGCCCGGAGCCAGCGTGAATGTGTTGAGGAGTGTCAGGGTGCCGACACCATCGTTGCCGGGGGCTAAATTTCCCGAAAGGACGAGGGGCCCCGCGATGCTGCCATTGCCAGTAAGGGTGGCACCCGGTGAAACCGTCACATTGCCTGTTGGGAGGGAGCCGCTGAGGGACAAGGAGCCTTCCGCAATTTGGGTGGGACCGGTGTAGGAATGGCTCCCGGTGAGGGAGAGTGTGCCTGCTCCGTTTTTTATGAATCCCTGGTTGCCGGTGATTACCGGGGAAATCGCGACGCTACGGTTGGTGACTGTGATGCTTGGTGTGCCAGATGGCGTCGCAAGCTGCAGGCTGCCTTCGGTGCCGCTTACGATGGACCAGTCATGACTCGGCGCGGTGTCTCCGAAAACGAGGTGCCCGACGCTTTGACTGCCGTTGAGGGAGACAACTGTGTTGCTGGAAAGGTTGAGGGTGGAGAAATCCGCCACCAATCCCGCGCCGTTCGCAGGAATTTCGGCCAACCAATTGCCAATCACTTGCCAGCTTCCTCCTGCGGGGTTGGTCCATGTCGGGTGGTCCACTACGGTGATGGTGAAGGAGGACTGAGTGAAAAGTCCGCCGCTGTCGGTAGCTCTCAAGACGAATCCATTCGCTCCCGCGTTGGTAGCCGTGGGGCTTCCCGTGATGCTGCCATTGGGCGCGACCGATAACCAGGCGGGTCCGGAAACTTTCGAAAACGTGAGAACGTCACCCGCATCTGGATCGGTGGCAATGGCTGTGAACTCGTAAGGAATGTCCCTTAGCATCGAGCTGTTAGGTGGAGACGAGGTCAGCGAAGGGGCTTCATTGACCGCAATCACCTGGAGATTGAGGGTGGCTTGCGCAAACAGTCCGCCACCATCCGTGGCGCGGACGACGAAGGCATTGGCTCCCGTGTTGGCTTCGAGCGGGGTGCCGGTGAGGGCTCCGTTCGCGGCAACATTCAACCATGATGGACCGGAGACTTTGGAATAAGTCACAGTGTCGCCGGGATTGGCATCCGTCGCGGAAGCGGCGAGCGTTTGGCTGTAGGGCTGGTCCTCGGTGGCGCTCGGTTTGGAAATCGGATTGGTGGCAAAAACCGGAGCCACATTGAAACCACTGACCCGAACCACGACGGTGGCCGTGGCAGTGGCGAGCGGATAAGTTGCGCCGAGGCCTGAATCCTGGGCGGAGACTTGCAAGGTCACATCACCATTGGCAAGTGGTGCCGGATTGGCAATGGTGATGACTCCGTTCGCTGAGTTGATGGTGAAGATTCCGGATGCATTGCCCGAGGTGATGGCATAATTGAGCGTTTCGGCATTCGGTTCGGTCGCAGTCACTGTCCCGACTGCGGTGCCGACCACGGCCGCCGGTCCGTTCAGGTTGAAGAGGTAGGAACTGCTGGCAAATGTCGGTGCGGAATTGATGTTGAAAGGCTGGAGCATCGAACCGGGAATCACCGTGACAGTGGTGGTGGTGGGGTTGGTGTAACCGACCATCACATGATCGCCACCTCCGCCTTCTTTGTGGAGCGTCTCCAGATAGACTGGTTGCCCAGCGACGAGTGTGTGCACGCCCGATGTCTGGGATGCATATTTCGTCCACTCGCCGACAGCTGACCAACCGCTGATCGTGGCGATGGCGGACGCACCTGCGCCGCTGGTGTTCGTGCTCAAAAGAAGGCGACAGTCATCATCTCCGGAGATATAAAAACGATAGTCGCCCGATACCGGTGGCGTGAACAGGGCGCGGATGCGGGAGCCGTAGTTGTCGGCATAGTTCGCCCCGGAATCGAAGTTTGCAAGTGTCCTGCGCACCCCTGGCTTGAAGGGGTAGTTCGTATTTCCCGTGAGGCTGGTGAGCGTGGAGCCACTGATGCCGGTCCAGATTTCCTGGGTGACTCCAGCGACGGAGATGGTGCCGCTCGGTGTGACGTTGACGGTGACCGTGCCGGTGCCAACCAATGCGGGGCTGCCATTGTCGGTCACTTGGATGGTGAGGGTATAGGATGGCCGGGTGCTGGGATTGAGGACGCCTGACTGGGCGATAAACAAGGCACCGGTGGATGGATTGATGCCGAACACATTGCCGATGTTGCCACCAGTAATGGTGTAATTGCTGAACGTGTCCTCTTGGTTCACATCGGTGACCGCGACGGTTCCGATGATCCGGGGAGGCAGGGTGTTTTCCCGAACGTTGAACGTAGCGGTTGTCACCTTGGGCGCATAATTCTGATCGTAGGGAGCCAGATAGAGACCTGATAGAAGTTGTTTGGTGATGGTGGGACCGCTCCAAGCAACGGAAACGTGGTCTGAACCCGTTCCTTCCTTGTGGCGTGCTTCAATGTAGTAAGGCTGCCCGGCGTTCAGGGGGATGAGTGCTGACTGCTGGGTTCCGGTGCCCCATGAGTAGGCGCCGGTGCTGCCGCTCACAGTGGCGCGCGATGTGGCATTGGCCGGATTCGTGCCGGTGGAGAGGAGCAGGGCGCTGGAGTCATCCGAGGCGATCCAGAACCGATAACTGCCCGTCACCGGAGGAATCACATATCCCCGGATGGTGCTGCCGTAGTTGTTGCCATGTTCGGCTCCGTCGAAATTGGTCAGGAATTCCTCGCTGTCCGGATTGTTCGGAAATTTGGCAGTGGCCCCGGTTAGATTTGCCACTGTATTGCCCGAGATTCCTTCGAAGTAGGTGCGGACGATTCTTCCGGGCTGGTATCCATCCGCTATGTTCAACACCGTGATCGTGACCGTCGTCGTCACCGAGTTGACAGGGGTGCCTTTGTCAGTCGCCTGGATGGTGAGTGTGTAAACGGTCTGCGCGGAGACGTCGAGGTTGGCAGCGACTGTGATTTGGCCGGTGCCGGAATTGATCGCAAATGCATTGCCAGTGTTGCCTGCTGTGATGGAGTAGCTTGGGAAATCAAAGCGATCCGGATCGGTGCCGGTCACGCTGATCACAGGAGTCCCGATACGGGTTTTTTCCAGCATCGTCACCGCACCACCGGTCAGGGTTGGACTTTCATTCATATTGGTGACCGTGATTACCGTGCGGAGGGTTTCATCGAGTGCAGGGTTTGCCGCGTTGGTGATGGTAACGAAGAGTTGGATGGTGGAAGGATCGTCCCAGCGGAGGGAGAGCGCCTCATAATTGAGTGCGGAAGGGTTGGCCACGGTGATGATGCCGGTAGATGGATCGATGGCAAAGGCCCCGCTGACATTGCCACTGGCGATGGCATAGCCGAGGGTGGCCCCCGCATGATTGTTGCGGGGGAGCACCGTTCCAACTGTCGTGCCGGCAGCAGTGTTTTCCACGATGGAGAACCGGTCGGGCTTGATGCCGCCGACCACACTTCCGGTGATGATATAAGTACCCAGGCTTCCGTAGTTCGTATAACCGTCTCCAAGGGGATCGCCACGTCCGGTGCCGCGGATGCGCAGGAGGTATTCCCCGGCACTCAAGGTGGTGGAGAATGTGGCATTGATGTTGAGGTCCGGATTCGAAGTCGCCACGACGGTGGTTGTGGCGGCATTGACAATTTCGGCGAGCACATCGAGGTTAGGGTTCAGCGTGACGGGATTGATGTTGAGAGTGGCTAGGCCGCCTGTGGTGACAAATCGGAAGGAATCCACGTCGCCGGTGCGTTCGATGATTCCTTCATTGGAGACTGCATTGGTTGCTGAAATTTCCAGATAGGCCGCCGTTGCCAGCGTGTCTCCCATGTCATCGGGCCGGTAAGTGACACTGTTGTTGGTGACAATCATCGCGAGGTCATCCTCGGTCCGGTTGGCGCTCAGATATTCTCCTTTCGACCATTGTGATAGTTTCTTATAATATCCCACGCCCATGATGGGTGCCCATCCGGTGGGGTCGGTGCCATGGCCGCCGTAGTATTCTTCCGCCGGGCTGACGCGGCCATCGTGTCTCAACTTGAGCGTGTGGCCGATTTCGTGGGAGATGACTTCGGCGGCTGACTTGCCGGTAGAGTAAAACGCCCAGCAAACCTGATCGCCTGTCGAGTTGAACGAGTTCAGATAAGCCACACCGCCAGCTCCTGGCGCGGCGGTGGTGGTGGGAGTGACGATGCAATGGATGCGGCGGCCTTCCGCGGCATTGTCATACACCTTGCGGTCGGTCGTGACATTCAAGGTGAATCCCTGGAAATCCTCAGAAACCATTTTCCAAACATCATAAATCTGGGCGTTGGTGGCATTTGCCGGGGCGGCATCGAAACTTCCCCAGCCGGAGAAGGGGCCGGTTTCGCCATCGAAGTCGAGATAGACCACTCCTACCGCACCGGGCAGACTTTGGAGGGGGATGATGGTTTGATAAGGGGGCAGGGGAACGGTCGCGAGGTCGGAGGGATGGGTCTGCGGGGCATTGGCTGTATCATCCTCCGCCATTCTCGCTTCATCCGGGGGCATCGAGTAATTGACGCAGATGATCTCGTCGATGGACGCGCGAACCAGCCGTGCCGTAGCGAGGTCCGCGCTGGGTTCGATTTTCCATGCATCGGGATTGTTGTGAAAACGCACATGGCCGAAGAAGGGGCCTGCGACGCCGGGCGCAGTTTGGCGGTGGAAATAGAAAAATCCTGGTTCCGGAACGCGGAACGAACCTTGCACAAACAGAATGCCGTGGTCATCCCGTTTGATCAGTTCGATGGCGGTACGCACGCTTCTTCCATCCGGAAGTGAGAACGAAGCGGTGTTTCCTGAAACCACTCGTTCCATGAAATCAGCTGGTAGGATTTTTTCTCCATCGAATTCGAAACCGGCATCCGCCACATCCTGCGCTTCGGTGGTGCCCACTGGAAGCGTGGGCGATTCCTGGAGTTCAGACACCGCTGTGCGGGTGGCTTCTGTTTTGGCCGGAACCGCAAAGACTGCGGAGCCATCGGAAGGGGTATCGGCTTGGCGAGAGCCGAGATGGACTCCCAGTCCGAGAAGTGCGAGCGCAATGGGGAGCGCCCATGAGATGGACCGACGATTTGGGTTTTCGGACATTGGGAAAATCTAATTAGGCCAATCCAATTAAGCAACGCCGAAAACTGGAATCATGGCGCGCGCTGGAGAGTCCCGGACCTGTTCCGGCAGTGGCGGCAGGTTGAGATCCGCCGGGGCCAGGCCGCTTGCGGGGCGATCAAATCGGGTGCCGTATTCGGTGAATCCTTCGATGAAACCGCCATGGCTGAGTAAAAAGAGCCGTTTTCGATGCCCATGAAGTGGCGACGATGGAATCCACAGGCCATGTAAAACGTGGCGGGCGGATTGGTAATGCCGGTGACTTCCTTGTGAAAACCCGCCATACCAATGCTCGCTGGTATCGGGCTGAGTCCAGCGGGTGATGCCATCGCGCTCACTGATGCGCAGGGTATCCGGACTGGGAAGCGTGTAGGCCGTGAAGGCTGGAATCTCCAGCGCGGCGGCCAAGGAGGCGCTCGCCAGCAGGAGGCTGATGGCTGAGGGGCGGAGTCGGAGAGTTTTCACGAAAAAGACAGATGCACAAACGGAACGCCGGGAGGCTGAATAGTCCCCGTTGCTTCGTCACGGAGGAAATTCAACGATTGTCGAATCTCCGGCTTCTGTCATCTCCCACTCCGCCCCGCACGCATCAGCGGGGACTTGCACAACAATGTTTGGACTTTTTCCCGGACCCACAGGAGCAGGGTTGGTTCCTGGCGTTGGCCGCGACGGGTTTGGCTGGCGGCACGTTGAGGCTGAGGTCATGGGCGAAGGCTGCTTCAACGGATTCCGGCTCTTGAGAAGGCGCGGGGCTGAGACGGAACAAGTGTTTCATGGCATCCTCACGGATCCGTTCCATCAATACCACGAACAATTCATAGGCTTCGTTCTTGTACTCCACCAATGGATCTTTCTGTCCTTGAGCGCGAAGATAGACTCCTTCACGGAGTTCATCCATGTCATCCAAGTGCCGCTGCCAATGGTCATCGATGGAGGATAGGATCAGGAATCGCGCCAGTTCATCCAGATGCTCCCGGGGCAGGTCGCGGATCTGTTGCTTGTACAAGTTTTCAGTTTTGCCGATCCAGGCTTCGATGACGAGTTTCGGATCGGGATGAAGGATATCATCCTCGGTCCATTCCCCGGGAACCACCGAGCGGATCCAGTGCAGGAGGCGATCGGTGTCGCGAGATTCGGCGTCTTCATCGGTGAAACACTCGCTGACGCCGTGGGTGATGGTTTCCCGGATGATGTCATGCACGAGGCTGTCCGTGTCTTCTGCGTGAAGCACATCCTTGCGGTAGCCATAGACGATTTCGCGCTGGAGATTCATCACGTCATCGAAATCGAGAACCCGCTTGCGGCTTTTGTAATCGCGTTGTTCCACCAGGCGTTGGGCAGTCTCCACGAGTTTACCCAAAGAGTGTTGGCGCAGGGTTTTGCCATCTCCCGCAGCGGCCTGTTCGATGAGGGTCGCCATGTGTCCCTGGGATGCGTGGTGGCGCATGAGATCATCTTCCAGCGAGACGAAAAACTGCGAGCGTCCGGGGTCGCCCTGGCGTGAGCAGCGTCCCCGCAGCTGGCGGTCCACGCGGCGTGATGCATGGCGCTCGGTGCCGATGACATACAAGCCGCCCAATTCGGCGACGCCTTCGCCGAGTTTGATGTCGGTTCCGCGTCCTGCCATGTTGGTGGAGACGGTGACGGCCCCCTTGCGGCCGGCGAGAGCCACGATGGCGGCTTCCTGCTGGTGGAATTTTGCATTGAGAACCGAGTGGGGGATGGCTGCGCGTTTCAGCATCCGTGAGAGGGTCTCCGAGGACTCCACCGAGGCGGTGCCCACCAGAACCGGTTGGCCCGCCCCGTGCGCTTCCTCGATGCGGGCAATCACGGCATTGAACTTCTCTCGGCGTGTCTTGAAGATCTGATCTGGATCATCCACCCGGATGTTGGGCCGGTGGGTGGGGATGGGCAGCACGTCGAGTTGATAGATATCATGAAACTCCGCCGCCTCCGTCTCGGCGGTGCCCGTCATGCCGGCGAGTTTTTCATACAGGCGGAAATAGTTCTGGATGGTGATGGTCGCATAGGTGTGGGTTTCCTTTTCGATCGACACCCGCTCCTTGGCTTCCACGGCCTGGTGCAGTCCGTCCGACCAACGGCGTCCGGGCATCTCCCGTCCGGTGCTTTCATCGATGATGGTGACCTTGTCCTCGCGAACCACGTAATGGATGTCCTTTTCGTACAGACAGTAGGCTTTCAACATCTGGGAAATGCCATGAATCGTGCCTGCCCTATCATCCACCATTCTGCGGATGCCACTGCGGGCCGTGGATTTCTCCTCGGCGGAAAGTGCGTGGTTGGCATCGACTGCCGCGAGCAGGGCGTTGATGTCCGGCAGGGTGAACGAGTCCGGATGGCCCGGAGCGAGGAAACGGCGACCCTTTTCCATAAGGTCTGCGTCGTGGTTCTTTTCATCGATCACAAAGTATAACTCTTCCTTTAGCTTGAAGATATCTTTCTGGAATGGGCCTTTTTGATAGGCGAGTTCTGTTTTCTCCAGGAGCCTGCGGATTTCCGGGTCTTCCATGAACCGGAGAAAACGCCGGTTGCGCGGTTGACCGAGCTTGAGCTTGAGGAGGTGGAGGCCCGCTTCGGTGCTGTCTCCGGCAACCAGCAGGGAATCAATCCGGGCGGCGAATCCATTGCAGAGTTCGGTCTGGCGTTTGACCAGTTGTTCGATTTGCGGCCGGCAGGATTCGAAGATTCCGGATGAGTTTCCTGAGGCTCCGCTGATGATGAGCGGCGTGCGTGCGTCATCGATGAGAATGGAGTCCACTTCGTCGATGAGGGCAAGATAGTGGCCTCGCTGGACCAGTTGGCGCTGGTTGCGAGCCATGCCGTTGTCGCGCAGGTAGTCAAAGCCGAATTCCGAGTTGGTGCCATAGGTGATGTCGCAGGCATAAGCCTCGCGCCGCTCGGCAGGCGGCATGTCGTTGTGAATGCAGCCCACGCTGAGGCCGAGGAAGCGGAACAAGGCCCCCATCCAATCCGCGTCCCGCTGGGCGAGGTAGTCATTCACTGTGACCACATGCACGCCCAAACCGCTCAGGGCGTTGAGGTAGGCGGGCAGGGTGGCGACCAGGGTTTTTCCCTCTCCGGTCTGCATTTCCGCGATCATGCCCCGATGGAGGGCGATGCCACCGATGAGCTGCACATCGAAGTGAACCATTGACCAGGTCTGGATCTGCCCGGTGACGGGGACCTCGGTCCCGCACAGTCGGCGTGCCGCGTTTTTTACCACGGCGTAGGCGTCAGGCAGGATTTGATCGAGGTAACGGGCCCGGGATTTGCCGAAGCCGACCTCGATTCTGTGAAAGGCGGCTTTGGCGTTTTCGATTCCCTCGACGCTGGCCTCGATACGGCGCGGCAGTGAGGGAAACTCTTTTTGCATCGCCGAGAAGCGCGCCTCGATAGAGCTCGCAAGGGCTCTGAGTGCCTCGGAATCCATCGGGGTCAACACCGCTTTGGCAGGGACTTGAAGCGGGTGGTAAAGAGCCAGATGCCGCTGCCAGTTGGCGGTGAGATGGCGCAGGTGGTCATCGGGTTCGCGCTGCAAGGCGGCCTCGATTTCATTGATGCGGGAAACGGTCGGCCGGATGCGGTTGATTTCGCGCTCGTTTTTGCCGCCGATGAGTTTGGGAAAAAGCCATTGGATCATGTGAAAAATTTCTTTGGATGCCGGATGGTTCCGGATGATGAAAAAGGTGGGGAAGGGGACAGGGCCGGCAATTCATGGCTGACCCTGCAAACCCGGCCTGCCCATAGGGCTGGCCGGATGAATCACTGGTTTTCTCATGAATCCATCCGCGACGAGTGGGATATCCGTCAGGATTACCATGCCACTTCAAGCCATGAGTGCTTCGCCAATGGCGGGCGGTGCCCTTCCACGGACTCGACCGGCGGCGACGCACTCTACGCACTGTGGGCGGTTCTTTGCAATCAACACCAGATCCCAGGTAGGGCCGGGCTCCATCCACTGCGGACTGCATTTTGCGGGAGCAAACACCTCTGGGTTGGCCGCTCGACAGGCGAGTTCAGGCTCGTCTGCGATTTGTGAAAGGCCGATTTCTCCGAGAATATCTCCCTTCCGAGGGCGTCCTTGTTCCGGAGCCAACGCATTCCACCCGATCAAGGCCAGCAGCGTGATGACCCATGGGATCATGACGTTGCGGAGTGGGTGTTGGCGGTCGGCGCTCATGAGGATCGTGACGGATCCCTGTCCGCCATGAATGAGAACATCGCGGAAGACCATGGGATGTCAAACGATGATCGTTGATGGCTTGTGGGGGTGTGGAAATGGCTGCCATCGCTAGGCTTCGGGATCGGTCCCATGTCCCCTGTAAAACGGGGCATGGGTGCCCGAGTCCGGTTGGGTCGGGATTCGAGACTTGGGGTTGACCGTGTGGCGTGTGGAGATTAGTCATCCGCCAGACAATTATGGACCTCACCACCACAGCCTACGGCACTTGGAGCGGCGGACGCTTCATGCATTTCGGAGAAACCCTCAGCGAGCAGCGCTTCATCGAGTGCATCCAGACGGCCTACCAGTCGGGCATCCGCACCTTTGTGACCTCGGATGTGTATGGAAATGGCAAGGCGGATGATCTGCTCGGCGTTGCGCTCAAGGGCATCGACCGCTCGACGTATTGCCTCGTGGGAATGATCGGCCATGACTTTTATGAAGGCCAGCGCCAAGGCAGCCGCGGCTATCCGCGTTTTACGGATCCTGAACTGCGCGGGCCGGATCAATATGCGGACTTCATCCGGATGGCTGCCAGCAAGGAGTTGGAACGCTGCGGCAGCGATCGATTCGATCTGCTGATGCTGCACAACCCGGACGAAATCGGTTATACGAGCGAGGCCTTGTGGAAGGCGATGCAAGCTGCCAAAGACGAGGGTCTAACCGACCGTCTCGGCATCGCTCCGGGTCCGGCCAACGGGTTTTCACTCGATCTGATCGGCTGCTTCGAGAGGTTCGGTGAAATCATCGATTGGTCGATGTTGATTCTCAATCCGCTGGAGCCATGGCCCGTCGGCTTGACGCTTCCGGCCTGTGAAAAACACGGCGTGAAAGTGATGACCCGCGTGGTCGATTACGGCGGCGTTTTTCATGGCGATCTGGGTGTGCCCGGCCATGAATTCAAACCGGGCGACCATCGCACCTATCGCCCGGAAGGCTGGGTGCAGCACGGGATGGAAAAAGCCGAACGCATGAAACCCATCGCGGACAAATACAACCTCACCTTGTTGCAATTCGCCTCGATCTGGAATCTCAGCCACCCGGCGGTGGAGAGCGTCGTGCCCACCTTCATCCAGGAATCCGGCGAAACGGCGCGGCCCATCGAAGACAAGATCCGCGAGTTCGGTGCATTGCCCGATGTGCGTTTCACGGCGGAAGAAGTCGAATCGGTTCGCAAGATCGGCGACAACACCGGATGCATGACTCTCAAAGGAGCCAGCAAACGCCACGCCACCAGCGAGCGCCCCGATGAATGGCCGATGCGTGAGGATTTGTTAGAGCTGGCGGGTCGCTATGGCCTTGGCTCGGAGTGGTGAGACTGGAGCGCGGAATTTATTCCGCAGGGTGGAGCGTATCTTTGCTGCGGAATGAATTCCGCGCTCCAATTTTGTGAGATCACAGCCCTTCCATCATCATTCTAACAGCCGTGGCCGCAGGCAATGTCTGATCGGCGACTTGTTTTTCGATTCCGGGAAGCAGTTGCCGAACCCGCTCATCGCGGAAAAAGCGATTGCGGAGTTCTTCTTCGATCATCGCATGCATCCACTCGATGGATTGGTGTTTGCGGCGGTTTTCGAAGGCACCGGATTCGCGGGTGCTGAGGGCGAATTTCTCAATCGTCTCCCACAAGGCGGCGAGCGTTTCGGGGATGAGAGCGGAGCAGGTGGTGCAGCGGGTTTTCCATCCCGGAGTTGCGGGTTGCAGGATGCCGAGCACGCGGCTGTATTCGGTGCTGGCGAGTTTGGCGCGACGGGCGTTGTCGCCATCGGCCTTGTTCACGGCGAGCAGGTCGGCGATTTCAATCACGCCCTTCTTCATGCCCTGAAGTTCATCGCCCGCACCGGCGATCATGATCAGCAGGAAAAAATCGACCATCGAGCGCACAGTCACCTCGTTTTGTCCGACGCCCACGGTTTCCACGAGGATCACATCGTAGCCGGCCGCTTCACATAACAACATCGTTTCACGGCTCTTGCGGCCAACTCCGCCGAGCGAGCCGCCGGAAGGGGAGGGGCGGATGTAGGCGTTGGGCTGGCGGACGAGGTTTTCCATGCGGGTCTTGTCGCCGAGAATGCTGCCGCCAGTCACGCTGCTGGAAGGATCCACCGCCAGTACGGCCACCCGATGGCCTTGCTCGCAAAGTTGGCAGCCGAGCGATTCGATCAAGGTACTTTTGCCCGCACCCGGCACGCCGGTGATGCCGACGCGGATGGATTTCCCGGTTCTCGGCAACAAACGCGTGAGCAATTCCTGGGCGAGCGCCTCGTGATCCGGGTGGTTGCTCTCCACCAATGTGATGGCGCGGGAAAGCACACTGAGGTCCGAGCGGATGACTCCTTGTTCGTAATCATCAAGCGTCAGCTTGCGGCGCTTGGCTGGCTTGGCGGGCGTGGGATTCATCACAGGGAAATCCTCGGGTAAAGATCAGGTCTGTTGTGCTTCCGTGGGACAGCCGAGTTCAAGCACAATGAGAAACGACGCGCTGCGGCGTGGGATGGAGTTTCCCCGCTACTGCCCACTCGCCATGATCGCGCGGGCCTTATTTCACGATTTTCCCGCCCAGCGAGAGGATCCGGGCATTGCCTTTGGCGGCTTCCGCTTCGGGGATGTTGCCATCGCGGACATACATCTGCGAAAGGCTGGTCCATGCAAGCAGGTCGTTGGGTTGGAGGGTCACGGATTGGAGTCCGCAACCGATGGCCTCCTTGACTTGGCCGACTTTCAACAATGCCATGCCAAGGGCGTGCCACCCATCGAAAAAATTCGGGTCGATCTCCACGCACCTGCGATAAAGCGTGACCGCTTCATCCATTTCGCCAACGGCAAGGTGGCCGTTGGCATCATCGAAAAGATCCTGGAGCCCGTTGTGGGGAGAATCTGGTGTCACTTCCGGTAAAGTTGCTCGACCTTGGCAGCTTCCATGCGATCCGAAAGCCAGCCGTTGAAGGCGTGCATCTCGTTCTCATTGGCGCGGGAGGTGACTGCGCTGTCGATCCGTGCGGCAGCATTTTCCTCTTTGACGACCTCGCGTTTTGCAACGTGGACGATGAACGCGCGATCGGCTTCCACGATCACTTCGGCGAGTGAGCCAGGATCGACATTGCGGGTGGCCTCGAAGAGGTTCTTGGGCTCGGAAGCAGCATCCGGGCTGTAGGATGTTGTCGCCTTGGTGAAGGCTTTGGTTTCGGAAATACCAGCCTCCTTGGCGGCATCTGCGAAGGATTTGCCAGCGGCGAGACCTTCCTTGATTTTGGCGACAGCCTCGTCGGCCGCCTTCTTCATGGCCTCGGTTGCCTTCTCATTGATGAACTTGTCACGCGCTTCGTCCTTGGCCTCCTCGAAGGTCTTGGTGCGGGATTTTTCCTCTCCGTCGAGACGGGCGACAAGCCATTGGTTTTCGCCGATGGCGATGGGTGGGGAGAGCTTGGAGACCGGATCCGTGGTCGGCTCGATCTTGAACAATTCGTCCACGGCCTTGCCGCCGCGGCTGGAGGAACGCAAGGCGAAATCGAGCTCTTTGGGCGGAGTGGTGGCTGAGAAAAGCTCGGTGGTTTTCACCTCCCAGTTGTTGGTCTTGGCCAGATCCTCGAAACCTGCGCCCTTCTGTTCTTCCAGGCTGAAGGTGAAGTCGTCGACCTTGGCATCGATTTCCATTTGTTTTTTGCGGCGGATCTCGGCGATTTCAGCGGTTTTCTTGGCTTTTTCGTCTGCCTTTTTCTTCTCCGCTTCCTTCTTGGCCTCATCGGACAAGGCGGCATCGGCGATGGTGTCCTTGGCCTCATCTTCTGCCGTCACGTCGGCGGGCATGTCCGGGGTGGCGATGATGTAGGTGAATTTGCGAAGCGGCTCGGTGGTGAACGAGTCCTGAATGGTTTCCCAGTAGGTCTTGATTTCCTCGTCCTTGGGCTCGATGGCGGATTCGTAGGTATCGATGTTCAGACGGGCGATTTCGCCGTCAATCTGTTGGTTGTCGAGGGCGAGCAGCTGGGCGACGACATCGCGGTTGGCACCAAGGCCGGTGCCGACGATGGCGGTGATTTTCTTGGAAGCGAGGACGTCCGAGGCCAAATCACGGAGGTCGCCTTCGGTCATGCCGAGCCGGCCGATGCCTTTTTCGATGAAATTGCTGTAGGCTTCCTGATTGAACTTCCCATCATTGCTGGTGAAGGCACGCAGCGAACGGATGTAGGTGGAAATCTCTTCCTCGCCAGGATAGACGCCGAATTCGTCCTTAGCCTGACGGATCAACATGCGGCCGATGAAGAATTTCTCAGCGGCATCGTCCTGGCTGGCGGCACCGGAGGAGAGGCTCATGATGAATTGGTAGAGACCGAAATCACCGGAACGGGCGAGATTCGACGCCAGATCGAAAGTGCCTTGGCCGAGTTTGTTGAATTCCTTGTCACTGTAAGTGCGACCGCCGATTTTCAAAACGGCCTGCCCGCCGGCAGAGCCGCGGGTGATGTCACTGCCAAAGCCGAGGACGAGGCCAACCACTACGACGACGAGGCCGAGGATGATCAGTCCCTTGTATTTGCGAATGTTTTCAATCATGAAGCGAGTGCTGCGGGTTCTTCGAACGGCGTGAGTTAAGAGTGCGATGGCGCGGGCATCAATGGTAATTCTTGATGGATTCGCGGATCGTCCCACCGGGGAAAGTGGGTTCCGGGCGGGCGCTCAGCCCGTCCGGTCGGCTAAAACGATGGAAATGCTTCGAATTTGCAAAGAATCCGGCTTGCCGGGGTGGGGGAATGCGGGTTGGTTGGGTCATTGATGAACTTTCGATGGATCAACGCGCTGTTGTGGGGGAATTCCGTGGCCTTGGCCTGGATGTGGGGGCTTGGGCTGTTTTTCAGCGTTCAGATGACCTTCATGTTCGGCCTGCAGGGTCTGTTTCTTTTCGCGGTGCCGAATGCTCTGGGACTGATGTTGTTCGGTTTCCTCACCCAGATTGTGGCCAAGAGGCACTCCGGGGGCCAAGAGTCGCTGGCTCTTTTCTTCGATAAATTTTCCAAACCCTTCCGGCTGATATTTTACCTCTATCAGGTGGTTGCCCTGACCCTGACGGTTTTTGCGCTGACAAAATACCTCTTTGCCCCGCTGGATCTGGTTTCAGGTCCCGGGCTCACGGCACTCTATTTGTGCATGGTCGTCTTTGTGGTACTCGCCGCGGGCTGTCTCTTTGGTGAGGAATTCGGGATTCAGAGAATCAAGATTGGCCACGCCGGTCTGGGCGGGTTGCTTTTAATCTGTGTGGTGGTGATTCTCGCACATCTGAAGCCATTGTTTCCAGAGACGATTCCTGCGGGCCCCGCGTTGCAAGATGGCTGGAAGGGACCTAACCTTCTGGGTTACTCGATTCCCCTGTTGGTAGGTCTGCTGGTAGGCCCCTGGCTGGATCTGCAACACTGGCAAAGGGCCATTCAGATCCATCGGGAAAATACCTCGATCCGGACCAGCTATCTCTTTGGCGGTAGCATCTTTTTCCTGATGTTGATCTTCCACGGCTGCCTCGCGGCCTGGGTGATGAGCAAGGGGGGCGTCGAGCTTTATGGTAAAAACGGACTCGATGGATTCCGGTATGCGCACGAACTCGTTGTGCAGTACATCGATGGCCTCGATGAAAAATCCAAAGGTCTGCTGCCTGCTGCCTATTATTCCTTCCTTGGAATTTGCGCGCTGACCACTCTCGACAGCGGGTATGTGGCACTGAAGTGGTTCCTCGGTGCGAACCTCGGCAAGAGCCAGAACATCCTGATCGGCATGTTGCCCCAGCGCTTGCTGGAGTCGCCGATTCCCACCTTTTTCCTGATCATGATGATCACGCTGATCGGACTGGTCGCGAAGTTGGAGCTGGAATACTTCATGGTATTCTACGCCTCGTTCTTCGTCGGTTATGCCGCCCTTGCGATCGCCCGTTGTTTCGTGCCGAACTCGCAACAACCGCTGCCACAAATCCGGATGTTTTCTTTGGCAAGCATCTCGTTGGTGATCTTCTCATTCGGCTACTGCACGGGGGCGAATTTCCTGCTCATTCTGGGATCGGTATTGCCGCTCATCTATGTGGCATGGCTCGTCTTCAACACGGACCTCCTCCGCGTCGTCACGGAAAAAGCGGGCGAGGTGCTGGATGCCGCCGCTTCGGAAATCCCGGCGATCAAGACCATCACCAAAACCGCTTCCGCGATCAGCGCCACCCAAGTGAGTGCGCCCGCACCGCAGGATGCGCACACCCTGAGCGGGCACTTCGAGGGCAAGTGGTTCGTCTATTCGTTCATCGCCACCTATCAGGACACCAACTCGGTGGGGAATGTGTATTTCGGCATGTATGGGTTGTTTGTTGGCAAGACCCGTGAGCTGTTTTTCAACGTGGCGATGCCGGACTTCGACCTCAAGACTACGAAGTTTTTCATTCTAACAAGATCATTCGAGCACAAGTTCGTGCGCGAGGCGCGTGAGTTTGATGTCATCACGGTGAAGATCCGCGTGTCGGACTTCAATCGCAAGTTCTGCACGCTGGAGCATCAGATCTTTGGTTCGGAAAACGAGTTGCTCGGCAAAGGAAAGCAGAGCCTGCTGTTCGTTTCTTCCAAGGATTACAGCCTGCTCGATATCCCATCGGAAGTTTATACGGCCTTCATGCCCCATCTTTGAGGTCGGGGCGCTCAATCTCCGCTCAGCGCGGATCGCTCCACTCCGCGGAGTTCGAAGACCTTGAAGATGGTTTCCTCGATTAGGTTGTTCGGACAGGATGCACCGGCCGTGATGCCGATGGTCACTGGTTTTTCTGGCGAAAACAATGAGGCGTAGTTCGAAGTGACCTCTTCTTTGCGATGGAGGTCGTAATGGACGATTTCTTCCAGAGAACGGATGCAGGACGCTCCGCGGATGAAGAACGTGGGTAACTCCGGCTCGGCCATCTCGACAAGGTGGGCGGTGTTGGAACTGTTGTATCCGCCGACGACGAGCAGCAGATCCATGGGTCTGCGCAACATTTCGATCAGGGCGTCCTGCCGTTCCTGGGTGGCACCGCAGATGGTATCGAAAACCTGGAAGCGCCCGCTGTCACCGTCGCGATCCGTCACTGCAGCGCGGATGCGGCGCTGGATTTCCTCGGTCTCGCTCTTGAGCATGGTCGTTTGATTCGCCACTCCAACCTTGTTGAGGTGCTGGTCGGGTTCGAAGCCGGGGGAGTAACTCCCAGCAAAGCGGTCGAGAAACGCCTGTGGATCGCCTCCTTGGCGGATGTAGCCGCACACATAATCGACGTCGGCAAGGGTCAGCACGACCAGATAGTGTCCTTCGCCTTGCTCGCCCAGTGCCCGTGAAGCGGTGGCCCGGGTTTCTTCGTGGTTGGCCTTGCCGTGGATGATGGAAGTGATGCCATCCTTGGCGTATCCTCGAACCCGCCGCCAGACCTTCATGACATCTCCACAGGTGGTATCCACCACATAACATCCGCGTTCCGCCACTTTGTCCATGAACGCGGTGGGAGCACCAAATGCAGGCACAATCACCACGTCGTCCTCGGTGAGGGTGTCATAACATGCGGTCATTTCCTGCCATGGAAGTGAAACAATGCCCATTTCCCGGAGGTGCCGGTTGACGTCGGGGTTGTGGATGATTTCGCCGATGAGATAGATGCGGTTCTCGGGGAAAACCCGGCGGGACGCGTAAGCAAGATCGATCGCGCGTTCCACCCCATAACAAAATCCGAATTGCTCGGCGAGCAGCAAGCTGGTGTTGCCCACCGTGATGCGACCGCCTTGATCGCGTAGTTTCTCGACGATGGATGAATGGAAATGCACCGCCACTTCTGCGGATACGAGTTCCATCACATCAGGACGGCGGACGTTGACGCGGGGACGTTTGGATTCGGTAGGCACTTCGTTCATCTGCGGATGATATAAGGGCGGATGAGGTTCCCGCCCAATCATTTTTCATCCGGGGAAGGATGAAATGCGTGTGAAGCACCGATGTGGGCGGAAGTTTTTCCTGACTCCTGCCCCGCGAGCATCAACGATCAAGCAAGGCGAATTTGAGCTCGGCTTCTGACACCACTTCGCCATTGACGAGGCAGCGGCAGCGGGTTTGGCCGATGGAGCCGCGCATTTTGAGAATCTCCGTTTCGATGAAAAGCGTATCGCCCGGCAACACGGGGCGGCGCCATTTGACGTGGTCCGCACTCATGAAATAGCCGATTTTTCCGGTGTTCTCCGGTTTGCGGAGCATGAGAACCGACGACACCTGCGCCATTGCTTCGAGCTGAAGCACGCCCGGCATGATCGGATGGCCGGGGAAGTGGCCGGGGAAGTAGGGCTCGTTGATCGTCACGTTCTTGACGCCGGTGCACTTGGTTTCGCTGAAGCAATCGATGATGCGGTCCACCATCAGGAAAGGATAGCGGTGAGGCAGGATGCGAAGGACTTCATTGATATCCAGAACGCTCTCGCCCGTCGGCAGGATGACATCGGCAGGCACCATCGAGCGCATGCGGAGGTATTCCGCCTTGAGCGTGGCGGCCATTTTGGTGTTGGGGCCGTGGCCTGGTTTCACCGCGATCACATGGCCGATGATCCGCACACCGGCAAGCATCAGGTCGCCGATGATGTCCAGCGCCTTGTGGCGGGCAAACTCGTTGGTGAAGCGCATCGGCTCCTTGGACATGATTTCATTGCCACGGATGACCACTGCGCTTTCGAGCGATCCGCCTTTGATCAGGCCTTTCTCTAACAGCGGTTTGACATCCTCGTAATAGACAAATGTCCGGGCAGCGGCGATCTCGCGTTCGTAGGTTTCAGGATTGACCTCGGTGGAGAAATACTGGGTGAAACGTCCTTCCGGTCCCACATTGGTGACGGACACCTTGAAGGTCTTGCAAGGCACGATGGTGATGATGGTGCCATCCGCCGTTTCATGATGGATCGGCTCGCGGATTTCCCACACGCGGCGCGGTGCGGATTGGGCAACGAGGCCGACCTTTTTGATGAGTTCCACAAATGGCCGGGACGAACCGTCGCCAATGGGCGGTTCGTTGGCGTCCATTTCGATGATCGCATTGTCCACACCCATGCCGGTGAGGGCGGAGATGACGTGCTCGACAGTGTGAACCTTCACGGAGCCTTCGGCGAGGGTGGTCGCGCGCTCGACGGTCTGCACCTTTTCCACGTCCGCGCTGATGAATGGCTGGTCCGGGAGATCGACGCGGCGGAACTTGAAGCCGTGGCCTTCCGGCGCGGGGCGGAGCGTCAGGGAGACTTTCTGGCCGGTGTGGAGAGAGGTGCCCTCAAGGGTGGCCGGGCCGGCGAGAGTGTGTTGCAAGGCAGACATGGGCGGAAAGATTTGTTTTTTCCCATCCGGGGATCAAGCCGTAATGAACAGGGTGGGGGACTTCGCTACTCAAAGCCTCAGGGAAATTCTCGGGCGCGGCCCGAATAAGCTGTAGCGGGCTGAGCAAAAGTGGACTGAATTAAATCGAGCAAAAGTGGATTACT
>JBBARN010000098.1:0-23031 GCA_040399845.1 Luteolibacter sp.
TAAAAACCCACCTCACCCGCATCATGGGCAAGCTCGAAGTGCACGACCGCACCAGCCTCGCCATGCGGGCGATTGCCTTGGGATTGCTGCGCTGAGCGTTGATCAAGCCGGTTTCAGATCCTCTTCGAGAGGTGGAATGTAGCCCAATTCACCTGATCGGGTGACAAAATGACTCTGGCTGCAAGACACCCCCAACCTTAGATTTAAGACGTCTCGCTGTTTCGAAAACCTTACTCATTTGTCTTGGGAACCCAGTGCCCCGCACATTTTAACGGGTAGGCAGGCCCATGCTCTCTGTTATCATAATTTTTAACTAAGCTTGTTTTTCAAGGCTCTCTAACCTCATCACAACCCAATGAAACCCCGCATCAATCCATTCGTTCGTTTCTCCTCCATCCTCGCCGCTGCCACCATCGCCTCCGCCCACGCCGCTGATCTCACATGGGATAACGGCGCCGCCACCGGCAGTTGGAACACCACCGACGCCAACTGGACCACCGCTATCTGGAGCAACGGCACACCGGATAACGCCATTTTCAACACGAACACCGGCACGATCAACCTTACCGAGAACATCACCGCCGGGAGCTTCACCTTCGGAAACTCGGGTTCCAACACTTCCGGCGCTTTCTCCGGTTCCAACCTGACGATCAACGGAAACCTCACGGCACTGGCGCTCAACACCAACGGACCTGGCGGCCCGATGCTGTCCTTCTCAAACAATGTGAGCATCGGCGGCGATCTCATCATTGGCCGGCGCGTGGTGGAAATCACCAGTGGCACCATCACGGCGAACCGGGTCCTTTCCGGAGATTCCTGGGGACGCCTCCTGATCAGTGGCGGCACGGTGACGGCCACCAATGGCATCGACGACTCCATCAACAACGGAAACACCTTCAACGTCCTTCTCCAAGGCGGGTCACTCTACACACCCTACATCAAGACCACTACGGTAAACTTCACAAATTTCCCCTCGGACGGTGTCGTCCTCAACGGAGGAACCCTTTATGCCACGGCTAGCAGCAGCGACTTTATCCAGACTCATACCGGTATCGGCAATTGGGGGATCCGCAACAACCTCGGCGTCGGTCCGGCCGGGGCGAACATCAACACCAACGGCTTCGATATCGCGATCAACCGGACTCTGCAGAACTACGCCGGCGAGGGCACGCTCACCAAAGACGGACTTGGCAAGCTCACGCTCAATTGGAGCGAGCACTCGGGTGGCACGACGGTGAACGCTGGCACCTTGGAGTATGCGCCCGGCGGTGGCTGGAGCCTCCTCCGCAATCTGCTCACGGTGAACGCGGGCGGCACGGTCTCGATCCTGGGTGACGGCACCGGCCTCGGCTGGCAGGCCGGCTCGATGGTGACGACTTTGAATATCAACGGCGGAACGGTGACAGCACCCGGGGTTATGCACGTCTGGAACATCGGCGGCGGGGTCAACATGACCGGCGGCACCTTGCAGAGCAATGGCGGCGTGAGCGACGCGAACGGGCCGCAGTTGGAGTGGAGCAATTCCACCGTCAACACCAACGCCAGCGCCAACACGGCAACCATCGGCGGCCGCATCCGCATGAGGCCCGACTTTGGCGTGGGCATCATCTTCAATGTGGCCGATGGCGCGGCTGCGACCGACCTGCTGGTGAGTGCGGCGGTCACCGAGGCCTCTGGCGGCCAGAGCATCTCCAAGAGCGGCGCAGGCACCATGGTGCTCTCCGGCGCGAACAATTACACCGGCACGACCACGGTCAACGCAGGCACGCTCGTCCTTTCCGGCAACAGCTCCGCCGCCACCGGCGCCGTCACTGTCAACGGCGGTGTCCTCAGCCTCGGCGACGGGACCAATCCAACGAACCTCAACGACGTGGTCGCGGTCTCCATCGCCTCCGGTGCCCAGGTCAATTTGAATTTCACCGGCAACGATGTGGTCGGCAGCCTCGAAATCGACGGCAGTGGCCCGCTTCCCGCAGGCCTCTACAACTCCAGCCACGGCACCTACGGCTCCTACTTCACCGGTGGCGGCTCGCTGGAGATTCTCGGCGCGAACGGCACCTGGACATCGCTTTCCGATGGAAACTGGGGAGACGCCCCGAACTGGGCCGGAAACACCGTTGCCGTCGGCTATGACGCGACCGCCACTTTCAACGCCGCCACCGGCGTCACCGTCACCGTGGAGTCCAACCGCAAGATCGGCAACCTCGCCTTCGATGTTTCCGACTACACCCTCGCCGGTCCCAGCACCCTGACCCTCGACGCGGCTTCAACTCCAGCCATCAGCGTCACCACCGGTCGCACGGCCACCATTTCCGCTGGTTTGGCGGGTACTTTGGGCATGCAGAAAACCGGAGCGGGCAACCTCGTTTTCAGCGGCATCAAAACCTACACCGGCGGCACCACCGTCACCGGAGGCAACTTGGAACTTTCCGGTTCAAACAGCGGAAACTCCATCATCCGTGGAACTCTCAACATCCAACCCGGAGCCACCGTCACACTCTCAGGCGGCGATGGCACCGGCTTCGGATGGAACAACCCGGTCACCACATTGAACCTCGATGGTGGCACCATCAACGCCACCGGTGGCGCCCACCTCGGGTTTGGGTCGTTTGCCACGATGATCTTGGACAACGGCAGTTCCGTTCAGGGCAATTGGCAATGGAACGGCGATGGCCTCCTCGGATTCTCCAGCTATGGGGACACCACCAACACCATCAGCGGAAATCTGGTCCTTCGCGGCGATGCGGGTGTCAGCCACACCTTCTTCGTCGATGACGGTGCCTCCTCCACCGACCTCCAGATCGACGCCAACCTCTCCGACCAATGGCCCGCCGTCTGGTGGGTCCCCGCCTCCGGCCTCACCAAGTCCGGCGCAGGAACCATGGTCCTCAACGGTTCCAACACCTACGACGGCAATACCGTGGTCGGTGCCGGCGCGCTCGAGGTCACCGCGGCGGGCAGCCTCCATTTCCGCCCGACCACCAACGGTGCCACCAACTCGGTCAGCGGATCCGCATCCGGCACGCTCTCCATGCTCGGCACCATCGACCTCGATCTGGGTGCCGCGGACACCACCGACGGCAACGTCTGGAACCTGTTCAACCTCGCCAGCTTCACCACCGCACCCGACCTTTCGTCCATCGCGGGCGTCACCAGCAACCTTGGCACCTTCACCGAAGGCCCGACAGGCACCTGGAAACTCCCGGTCACCGGTGCCGAATGGATCTTCACCGAAGCCAATGGAAACCTCGCCTACGAGGTCACCGCCACCGATTACGACAATTGGGTCACCGCCAACGGCGTGACCGGTGGTGCCAACGATGATGATGACAACGATGGGCTCACCAACCACGACGAATACGCCTTTGGTCTCGATCCCACCGGCGGCTCCTCGGTCAATCCCATTGCTGTCCAACTCGACAAGACTTCCGGCACCTTCTCCTACACCCGTCGCCTCCAGTCTCTCACCGGCCTTACCTACACGGTTTGGTATTCGACCGACCTCTCTTCTTGGACTCAGGACGCAGGGGCTACCCAAGGCACACCCTCTGTCGTCGGGGAGGTGGAAACCATTCCCGTCACCCTCACTGGCACGCTCCTCACCAACTCCAAAATCTTTATCCAAGTCCGCGCAGAGTGAATTTCACAGACTGAATCACTTTTTCTTAATCCCACTCATTTGCATTCCTAATCAAAGTAAAAATGAAATACAAAAACCTGCCCATACTTCTCTCGTCCGTCGCCATCGTAGGTTCGTTGCAGGCCTCGACATTGTTGCTCTCGGATAACTTCAACGACGACCCCAACGGCTCCGCTTCGACCTTCAACAACAACCTGGCATCGACCCAAGCCGGCACCCTCGCCACCACCACCTACTCGGTGAATGGAGCCAATTGGGTCGCCCAACACAGCAATGGCAATCGCCTGCTGGTCGCCACCTCCAACAGTTGGGAAGGCAATGGCAGCGTCAGCCTGAACAACGACTTCGCCACCCAGGCGAACGCCACCAACGAAGCCCTCCAAATCACCTTCAACATCCACGAGGTGGGTGGCTACGGCAACACCACCAAATGGGTCCAATTCAATGTCGGAAACTTCCAGCACCTTGATGTCGGAAATGGCACGGTAGGTGCCGGAGTCCTCTTCCGCGTCAATGGCGAAGCCGGGGCCTTGAGCGGCGGCGGCGGGATCGGCAGCCCGGGCACCTGGGCCGCCGACGACCTCGTCACCATTACGCTCACCGGCTCCAGCGGATTCGGTTCCGCCTTCAACGGCAACGGCAGCAAGGCGACCATCTCGGTCGGGGCCACCAACTTCGGCACCTTCACCCTCGCACAACAAACCAACGCCTACCTCACCTTCAGCGCCTTCAACTACGGCAACGACGAGTTCGGTCTCGGAACCTTCGACAACCTTTCCGTCACTCTGGTTCCGGAACCCGCTGCCTCGCTTCTTGGTGGCATCGGCGCACTCGCCTTGCTCCGCCGCCGGCGGGTTTGAAAGCGATTCATGTTTTCATCACGAATGCCGCTTCAAGGCATCGTTCAAACTTTGCCTCTGGAGGGGCAAACCCCGGGGTGGTGAGCGGATTGGGTTTTCCGCGCGCCACCCCATTTCATTCACTCGCTGAAATCCCGATTTCGGCCCATTCATCTTTTTCCATGATCTTTTCCTGCATGTTCGAGGTGCTTCGGCACAGGGCTCTTCGGTCGATGGCCATGTCCGCAATGCTGCTTCCGGGCATCGCATCCGCCCTGCCCGTCGAAGTGGATCCTGCCACCCCGCTCACCGGGACTTATGCCGTGGAATGGAACACCGACGGCAATACCGAAAGCTGGACCACCAGCCAGGTGACCTCTGTCTCGGTCGGCAATGGCAGGTTTTCCGGCACCACCAACGGCATCACTCCTCGCGTCATCCGCTCGAACTTCGCCGGTCCCGATCTGGACCTCGGCTTCAACGATTATCTCGAACTTCGAATCCAGGTGCCCGCCAGCCACACCGGCGACATCCGGATCTCCTACGGCACCACTGCCACGACCGGATTCAACGCCGCACGCGTGCTCAGCATCCCCGATGCCTTGGTGCCTACCGACGGAAACTTCCACACCTACCGGATCGATGTCGGTCCCGAACCCTGGTGGCGGGCGAATCTCCGCGACCTGCGCATCGAGCCGTCCAACACCTCCGGTCAAGCCTTCGCCATCGACTACCTGCGCGTTGGAGACCTGCCGGGCGATGTCTATCTGATCAACCCCGAGCTCGGCAGTGACAACGAAATGACATCGAAGCATTTCCGTTTCCTCTGGAGTGCCGCCCGCGCCGCCCAAGGCGTCAACGCCGCCACCGCACGCGGTGCTTTGCGCAATGCCGAAGAAGCATGGCAGGTCTATGTGAAAGTCATGGGCTACCGCGAGACCGCTGAATCGACCCACAGCCCAAACGGAAACAAATACAAGACCAACTTCCTCTGCATTCACGACGGCTTCTGGATGAGCAGCACCGGCGGTGGCTTTGGCTACATGAACATCGAGCCCAGCGGCCTCCAGGTGGACCCGCCCACCTGGATCATCCCACACGAACTGATGCACGTCTTCCAGCATCACAACAACAACGGCCACTATTCCGGCCAGTGGGAAACCCACGCAAACTATGGCAGGGAACGCTGGATCCAGCACTACCAGGCCTTCTATCCCAACCGCTCCAACATCGAGGCACTCGGCGTGCGCGACGGGCATTTTATGATTTCCTCAGGCCGGAACTATTATCTCACCTGGCCCTTCCTCTATTATATCGACGACAATCCGGACAATCTCCCGGACCTCTCCGACGGCCTGATCAAGCGCCTCTGGCAGGAAGGCCTGCCCGGCGAGTTCTGGCCGGCGACGCTCGACCGCCTCACGCCGACGACTTCCCTAAAGGACATCTCCGGCTACTACGCCCGCCGCTGCGCGACATGGGATTTCTCCAACCAGGCCGCAATGACGGCCGAACTCAATCTCCAAGATCCCACCCGCAACGCGCGCCATCTTTTCACCGATCTCATCCAGCGCCCCGACGCCCCCGGTTGGTGGCGCGTGCCGCCGAACAAAGCCCCCGCCCAAGGGGCCTACGCGATGCACGAACTCATCCCCACCGGCAGCGGCGCGGGTCGCGTGGTCACCGTGAACCTGCAGGGCCTCGCCGACTCCGCCCGCGGTGCGGACTGGCGCGCGTCCTTCGTCGCCGTCAGCGACACCGGCGTCGAGCGCTACACTCCCCTTTGGAACAACGGCAGCAGTTCGATCACGCTCGCTGCCAACGAAAACAAGCTCTACCTCTCCGTGGCAGGCACCCCTGATTGGTATGCGAACGGCGGCTTCAACGAGCCCGCGGAACCCTTCCGCTCCCATCCCTCGCGTTCCCGTTTCCACTATCAGGTCCAGGTCACCGGGGCCACCCCGCGCGAGCGGACCAACGGTGCGACGACCGGCTTGACCCAGCACTCGAACGGCGGCGGCTATCGATCCGTTTCTGTGCCCAACAGTGTATTTATCGGCCCCAATGCCCGCGTCACCGGCGGCTCGGTCAGCGGCAGCGCGCGGCTCGAAGACTACGCGGTGGTCTCGGGCGGAACCGTCAACAGCAATGCCGTCATCGGCGGCCACGCCTGGGTGCGCGGCGGCACGATCACCGGCAATGCCCGCGTGCGGGATTGGGCCATCATCGACAGCGGCACGATCTCCGGCAACGCCCGCGTGCTCGAACACGCCACCGTCGAGGGCAACCTCCAAGACAGCGCCGTCGCCAAGGGCAGCGCCTGGCATCAGAACGGCGGCACGCTCAGCGGCAATGCCATCGTCGATGGCGACTACATGGGAAACAAATCCCTAACAGGTGGCATCACATTCGGCCACCTCCCCTTCGTCGGCATCCCGGACAATTTCACCACCGCCACTCCTGCGGGACACTACGTTTCCTACGATTTCAGCAATGCCCACGACTCCCGCGTGCTCGACCGCTACGGCGTCACCGATTCCTTCCCCATCGGTTCGCCGGCGTGGACCTCCACCGATTGGAAACGCAAGGGCTTCCTGTCGTTCAATGGCAGCGATCAGTATGTCGCCCTCGACCGCAGCGTGGCAGACATGCGCGCCTTCACCTTCGCGGCTTGGGTGAAACCTACAGGAGGAGCAGCCAATCAGTCCGTGCTCTGGCTGGGTTCATCCTCCACCAAACGTCTCTATTTCACCCCCAACGACGGCGGCGGCCACTCGAAGTTCTCTATCGTCAATGGCGGCGCGGAGCAAAATCTAACAAGCGCCGCGCTGCCCAGCGGTGTCTGGTCGCATGTGGCCATCACGCTCGATGGCAGCACCGGCACCTTGCAAATCAACGGCTCCACCGCAGCCAGCGGCCCGATCACCCTCACTCCTGACCAACTGCTCGCTGCGAACACGACCACCGGCCTCCAACACAACTACCTCGCCCGCTCCGAAGGCACGCTGATGCCGATGTTCCAAGGCGCTATCGACGACGTGCAGTTCTTCTCCAGCGCCCTCACTCCGGAGCAGGTAGCCTCCGTCACCACGCCCCTCGCCGGAGACGTTCTGCTTTCCGATAATTTCAACTCTAACAGCAACGGCGCGGCCGTCTTCAACTCGACGCTCTCCGCCGACCAGCAGGGCCTGCTCGCGCCAACCACTTACACCGTCAGCGGCAACAGCCAAGACTGGCAAATCCAGCACGGCAACGGCGGAGGGATGCTTCTGGCCGGGTGGAACGGCGGAAACTGGGCCGATCTCCATGCCAGCCTGAATCACAACTTCGCCACGGAGGCGAACGGTTTGGACAAACCGCTGAAGATTCAGTTCGATGTGAAAATCATCGATTCGTCGGATGCCAGCAACTGGACGGCCTTTACCATCGGCAGCGCCCAGAATACCTTCGTGACCAACGCCGCCAATAAGTTCGGCAGCTTCTTCCGCCACAGCGGCGGGTCGGGCCAGCTCGTGTCGGGCGCGGACATCAGCAACGGGATTTCCTGGGCGGCATCCGGTTCGACAATCGCCGTGGTTCTTTCCGACACGGCCGGCGCTGGATCGCCCTTCAATGGCAACGGCTCGGTGGCGCGGTTGTATGTGAACGGCACGCTGGCCGGCAACTACACGCTTCCCCAAATGACCGGTGGCGATGGATACGTTTCCTTCGAGGCGTATGGTGCCTTCGCCATCTACGACAACCTCAGCATCTCCGTCGTCAGCACGCCGACCTACACCCTCACTTACAACGCCAACGGCAGCACCGGCGGCTTTCCTCCCATCGACTCCGCCAGCCCATACGCGCAGAACTCCACCGTCACCATCTTAGGAAACACCGGTGCCCTGTTGAAAACCGGATACTCTTTTGCCAACTGGAACACCGCCGCCAATGGCAGTGGCATCTCATACAACCCGGGCGATACCTTCACCATCACCACCCCGGTCACACTCCACGCCCAGTGGTCGCCGGGACCGGATTTCATCTGGGACAACGGCGCGACTATGAACATATGGAGCACCGCAGACGCCAACTGGCTTGGAACCGCGTGGGTGAACTCGGTTTCCAACAATGCATGGTTCCAAGCCACCGGCGGCGAAATCACTCTTGCGTCCGGACTGATCGCGGGAAATCTGAATATCGGAAACACCTCGACAAACTTCCCAGCCACCTCGTTCTCCGGAGGCAGCCTCAGCGCGGCGAATCTCAGCGTGCAGGGCTACAACTCCAATAACGGGGACTATGCCGCGAATCCAACGCTGACCCTTAACTCCGCACTAACCTTCACCGGTGACGTCTCCATCGGCCGCGCCAATCTAACAGTCACTGGCGGAAGTCTCTCCGCCAACCGCATCACCAGCAACCCCGCCAGCGCCGATTGGGGACGTCTCGCGATTTCAGGTGGCACCGTCACCGCCACCAACGGCGTGGACGGCTCCGTGAACACCGCCGCCACCTTCCAGCTCGAACTCAAAGGCGGCACCCTCGAGACCCCGTCGATCCGCGTTGCCAACCGCGATCTCAACGAAGCAGGCCCCGGCAACATCAACGACGCCCACCTGATCTGGAACGGCGGCACGCTCAAAGCCATCGGCCCGGACAACGCCAATTTCATCACCCTCTACGGCGACGGCTCCAACGGCGCGAATCCCGCCCAAGCCGCCTATATCCAATCCGGCGGTGCGATCATCGACACCAACAACCGCAGCATCGGCATCCAAGTAAAACTTCTCGGAACTGGCGGACTCACCAAAAACGGGCCCGGCACGCTCACACTCACCGCTTCTAACAGCTACACCGGTCCCACCACCGTCAACGCCGGCACCCTCAGCCTCGGCAATGGGACCACAAAAACCAATCTCGCCGATACTTCCGCCGTCATCCTCGCCAGCGGCACCACTCTGAACCTCAACTACAGCGGAACCGACACCGTCAACGCCCTCAGCGTCGGCGGCATTGCGAAATCCCCCGGTGTCTATTCATCATCTAACAGCCCCTTCATCACCGGCACCGGCACGCTCACCGTGCTCACCGGGCCTCCAAACGACTACGACACGTGGAAAACCGCCAACAACGTCACTGGCGGTCCTTCCGATGATGATGATCATGACGGACTCAGCAACCATTCGGAATACGCCTTCGGCCTCGATCCAAGGAGCGGCAGTTCCACCAGCCCCTATCTCACGATGCCGACTCCCTCGAACCTGATGTTCACCTATGCGCGACGGAAGAGCAGTCTCACCGGACTCGGTTTCACGATCTGGACTTCCACCAATCTGATCGATTGGGACCTGGATGCCGGAGCGTCCCAAACCTCCACCCCCATCCCGTCCTCGGATAAGGAAACGGTCGAAGTTACCCTCAGTCCTGCGGGGGTTGCAGGTTCCAAGCTTTTCATCCGCGTTGTCGCGCAATGACCGGATTGCCGCAGTCCGTACGGACTGCAAGATGATCCGCGCCCAACAAGTCCGGAATCCAACCGCAATCGCCCGGGTTTTCCCACACCATCCACATCCATCACCCGATCAGGTGACAATCGGGAGCTTGAGTCTCAAGTCACGACCGAGCATCAAGATGATCTGTTTGATCGTCGCACCAGCAACCGAATTTTTTGTTAGAACATCAACCTCACCGGATTCACGCCTGGCCTCGACTCGCAATCCGGCGGTTTTCCTAATCCATGGTTCCATCAAGCGGGTGGATTCCGTTTTCACGAACTCCCGCAGCGTGCTGTCGGAGGGGACTGATCGGTTGCCGATCCGCCACATTCCAACGGGTAGGCACTCCGGCGCATCCTGATAGTCGCGTCTTTGTTCCGGCCATAAGCCATGCCTCATAAATCCATCCAATCCACACCACAGCAACGGGCGATCGCACAGGGTCGTTCGTTCAGCCCTTTGATTCCTTTGTCGGCAAACCCGGCAACCTCGCCTGCCAGATCGCAAAGAAAAACCCCATGAAACTCCCGCCGAAACCATCCGACCTGACGAATCGCCAGGCATCCGCCGATAACTCCGGAATCATTCCGGTGAAACAGCCTCTGCGGCATCAGATAACCCTGTTTCCCTTTGATTTCCGACGTTTGGCGCTCCTGATCGCAGCCTCCCACTTGATGGCATCATCCACCGCCCAGGCATCTCCCCATCTCACCGACAACTTCGACAGCGCCAGCTACGGCGCGTCCTCGTTCAACAGCACGATCGCGGCGGACCAAGGCGGCACCCTGGCGGGAACTTCCTACTCGTTCTACGCGCCCAGCGCTGATTGGCAGGCCCAGCACGGCAATGGCGGCTCCATGATCCTTTGCGGCGATGCCGGCTACGCTGCCCGTTCGAGCCTGAACCAAAACTTCGCC
Organism: Luteolibacter sp.; assembly: GCA_040399845.1. Classification (GTDB taxonomy): domain Bacteria; phylum Verrucomicrobiota; class Verrucomicrobiia; order Verrucomicrobiales; family Akkermansiaceae; genus Luteolibacter. The sequence continues at coordinate 10,874 of JBBARN010000098.1, forward strand.
ACCCTGGCCAATGCCTCGGACCTGCCGCTCGCATTCCAAATGGATGCCTCGGTCACCGGAACAACCAACAACTTCTGCTGGGCCGGGATCACGATCGGCAGCGGCCAAAACCTCCTCCCCAATGACTTTGGCGCGAAGTTCGCCATTCTCCCCGAACTCGGTGGCGGCCTGCAAGTGATCATCAACGGAAGCCAGCAATTCCTCGCCACCCGCAGCGGAAACAATTTCCACATCTTGCTTACCGACACGGCAGGAACCGGGTCGGCCTTCAATGGCAAAGGCTCGCGCGCCGTGGTTTACAATGGCTCGAATTATATCGGCACCTACACGCTCTCGCAGCTCACGGCATCGGATGGCTACCTGAATTTCTCCGCCTGCCCCTACAATGGATCCTGGAACATCGCCGTGTTCGACAACCTGAGCATCCGGGTGGAAAATCCAGCTACCCCGCTGAAGTGGATGCTCTGGACCGGCAACGCCAACTGGCCAGCCGACAAACGCGCTTCGATCATCGCCGCGATGGAGGAAGCCGTGGGCCTCTACAACGGCAACGGCCATTTCCCGAAATTCCTCTACGCCAATTACAACGCCGGCGTCCCCACCGCCCAAGCGGGCTACGGCGGCTGGATGGACTTCGGCAACAGCTTCGGCACGCGGGTGACCCTCCACGAGATCGCCCACACGCTCGGCTGCGGCACCCACTGGGCCTGGCAATCCAAACAGTCCGGCGGCCAATGGACTGGCGCGGAAACGACCCGCTTTGCCCAATTGTTCGATGGTCCATCCGCCAGCATCGGCTGCGATACCATTCATTTCTGGCCTTACGGGCTGAACTACGACCACGAATATTCGGCGCAGAACGCGGTACGCCACGTCAAGATCGTCGCCGCCATGCGCCGGGACATGGGCATCGTCGGTGTCAATGAGGACGATGGCATCTTTGACGACGACCAGGATGGACTGCCGGACGATTGGGAAATGTTCCGCTTTGGCAACCTCGCCCAGATCGCCACCGGTAACCCGGACTCGGACGCTTACACCAATTTCCAGGAATACCAGATCGATACCAATCCGAGCGCGAGCAACAGCTTCACATGGATCGGCGGAGATGGAAGCTGGGGCGACGCGAATTGGAATCCCGGCCCCGGCAGCGGACCGACCTCGACATACGAAACCGCCACCATCAACAGCGGGAATGTTCATATCAACGTGGCCGGTGCCGGCAATGTCGGCGCGATCACGGTTGCGGGAGGAACTCTCCACGCCTACAACTGGAATGGCACCAACACCTACTCCGGATACAACAACTTGATTCTCCAGGGCGGTAATTTCAACGGCAACGGAAACTACCACAACTGGGGGGCCGGGATTCTCAATCAGGTCACGGCAAGCGGAACCGCCGCTTCCACCATCTCCGCTTCCTCATTCTTCAACCTCCGCGGCACCGGCACCGACAGTTCGGTGTTCGACGTGGCGGATGTCACGGGCAACGCGAATCCCGATCTTTCGGTCTCGGCGGTCCTCGCGGATGTGTCTGCGGACTGGAGCTGGAATGCGGCCGCTTTGGTGAAAAATGGCACCGGCACGCTGACCTTGAGTGGAACCAATAGCTATAGTGGCGGCACCACGGTCAACGCCGGCACCCTGGCACTCGACGGCGCATCCGGCGGCAACTCCCGGATCCGCGGCGCGCTCACCGTCAACACCGGAGCCACAGTCGCGTTCACCGACAGCGACGGCACCGGACTCGGCTGGAACAACGGTGCCAAAATCACCTCGCTCGCCATCAATGGCGGCACCGTCACCTCGCCGGGCCTCATGCACGTCTGGAATCTTGGCAACAGCCTGACGCTCGCCGGAGGCACCTTCCAAAGCAACAACGGCATCAGCGATGCAGCCGGGCCGCAGCTCGAATGGTCCGGCACCACGATCACCAGCCAGGCCAACGCGAATCCCTCCGTGATTGCAGGCCGTGTCAGATTCCGCCCGGACGCCGGCACGCTCCACACCATCGATGTCGCCGATGGCGCGGCCGCCACCGACCTGCTCGTGAGCGCCGCGCTTACCGAATCGTCCCGCAGCAACCTACTGAAAATCGGCCCCGGCACTCTTCGCATCACCGGCTCGGTGCAAATCACCGGCACCATCAACGTGGAAGCCGGCACGCTCGACTTCGCCCCGTCCGCGGTTTCCCCGTCGCTGCGCATCACCGTGGCCGACGGCGCACATTTGAATCTATCAAACGCAGGCACCACCTCGGTGAAGAACGTTTTCATCGCCGGCCAACGGCTCACCGCAGGCACCTGGGGCGCGCCCGGCAGCGGAGCGGCCAACGTGTCGTCCGCGCTCACCGGTAGCGGCATCCTGCAAGTCACCGATACCGACATTTCCAACCGCGAGCGCTGGAAGCGCTTGAAATACGGCCAGTTCACCCACTACGTGTGGGACGGCGCCGGCCAGGTCACCCGACTGCCCGATGGCAGCGCTTCCCCGAGCATCGACTACGTGGCGAACAACTTCGATGCCGCGAAGTACGCCGACGACCTGCAATCCATGGGCGTCGAATACGTCATCTTCACCGCCTGGCACGCCAACTTCAACCCGCTCTTCAACAGCTCCACCTTCGACAAGTATGGCTACTGGTACCGCCGCTCCCAGCGCGACATGCTCGGCGACATGATCACCGCCGTGAAATCCAAAGGCATCCGCGTGCTGTTCTACACCCATCCGAACCAGCCCATCGACTTCAACTGGTGGACGCACAACAACATGATCAACGACATCTACGCGGAAATGATCGACCGCTACGGTGACCAGATCGACGGCTTCTACATGGACGAGAACGATCCGGGCGGCAACCAGGACGGCATGGTCGATTTCGTGCGCTTGGGACAAACGATCCACCGCCGGAATCCCGACTTGATGTTGATCCAGAATTTCTACGGAAACCTTTATTGCAACAGCGTGCCGATGGGCGAATCCGGCCCCGCCACGGCGAATTTCAGCAAGGACGTTTCCTGGCCATCCGTCACCTCCTATGCGCAGGTGATGTCGAACAGTTGGAGCGCCCAGGTGCCGGTCACCCAGTATGCCGCCACCCGCAGTGCGGAAGGGATCTTCCGCGGTGCCGTCACAGCAGCCTGCTCTTGCACGGACGGAGGCGGCACCGCATGGGCAGCGGGTCCATTCCCGGGCGGCCAATGGGAACAAGGCGTGCTCGAAGCCATGCAAGGCGCAGGCGCCTTGATGGCTCCCGTGGCGGAATCGATCAAGAACACCTACCCCAGCACCTCGTTCACATTCTCCGGGTCTTGGGGTGGAGCCACCCGCTCGGTGGATGACGCGAAGGAATACATCCACGTGCTCTGGCCACCATCCGGCAACACACTCACTCTGCCTGCTCCCGCCGATGGCAAGTTCTTCGCCAACGCCCGCCTGCTGGCCAATGGCCAGCCCGTCACTCTCACCCAGAACGGCCGCGCCGTGCGCCTTACGCTGACCGGCACGAACACCTGGGACGCCAACGACACGGTCATTGTCATGGACGTCGTTTCTGCTGGCGATCCCTATCTCGCGAACAACACCACGCCGGATGCCAAATACATTGGCGCATCGTGGGTCTATAGCGGCAACCGAGCCACTCCCGAATTCGGTCGCGATGTCCACGTGGCCGCCACCAACGGCGATTCCGTCGAATACGCCTTCCAAGGCACCAACATCGAACTGGTCGTCTCCACCGGGACGAACCGCGGCACCATGGACATTTATGTGGACAATGTTTTCCAACAGACAGTGAACGGTTACTCGACTACCGATGGCCTGCGCAAAACCGTCTATCAGGGCTCGGGATTCACCCCCGGGAACCACACGCTCAAGGTGGTGAAAACCGGCGGCACCTTCCTCGCCATCGATGCCTTCAAGGCCACCGAACTGATCGACAGCACCGACCCGGACGTCAGCTACCAGGCGCTCACCTTTTTCAACAACACGGCCACCACGCCCCATCCTATCGGCTACATCGAGTATGACTGGAACTGGTCCTGGCAACAGCGCGATCGCAATGAGTATAACTATGATGCCCACTGGTCCCAAGGGAACGGCAGCACCTTCTGGATCCACTTCAACGGCACCGGCGTGCAATTCATCGGCACCTATGACGGCATTGTCGATTTCTACATCGACGAGGTTTTTGTCAAACGCGTGAACATGAAAGACATCGGCGGCATGGCCCGCTGCCTGGGGCTTGATCTCAGAGGATTGCCTCCTGGCAACCACACGCTCAAGGGAGTGAAGGTGGGCGACACCTATCTGCTCGTGGATGCCTTCTTCGTTTATAACGACGCGAACTCAAGCTGGTCCAGCCAAACGGACAGCGCGGCGGTCGGCGGCAGCTATCGGCGCTCCTCCGCTTATGGCGATGCAGCCACGCTGTCGTTCCAGGGCACCGGACTCGAAATCATCGCGCCGCACCAATCTTCCGGCGGCACAGTGGCCGTCGATCTCCAAGGCTCGGGTTATCAAACCGCCGCCCGCCAATTCATCAGCCAGTTTGCAGGGGAATACCGGTCGCAAATCCTGAGCTTCGCCAGCCGCAACGTGGCGAACCTCGGCCTGGACAATTACAGTCTCAGCATGTCGCACAACCGCGGCTTCGGCAGCATCGCGGTGGATGCCTTCCGGGTTTACAAGAACCGGCCCGGCTCCGGTCCCGCTCTGAAATGGGGCGCATCCGGCGGTGGCGGCAGCGGCACTTGGGACGCGAACACCACCACCAACTGGTGGGATGGGGCCAACGCCACGGGATGGTATGACTTCGGTGCGCCGGACTACTCTGCGCACTTCGCCGGGACCGCGGGAACCGTCAACCTCGCGGCCAACGTCAACGCCAACCGTCTGTCGTTCGACACCAACGGCTACGTGATCCAAGGCAATGCCATCAACCTGAATGGCAGCCAACCCATCGTGTCGGTTGCCTCCGGCGCGACCGCCACGGTCGCCAGCGCGATCACCGGATCGAACGGCTTGAAAAAAGAAGGCGCGGGCACGCTCAGGATCACGGCGGCCAACAACTACAGCGGCGGCACCACGGTCAATGAAGGCAGCTTGCTGCTGGACGGAGGCACCAGCGGCTACGCCCGCATCAAGGACACGCTCACCGTCAACAGCGGAGCCAGCGTGAACTTCGCCAACGACGACGGCACCGGCCTTGGCTGGACGACCGGTTCCAAGATCACCTCGCTCGCGATCAACGGCGGAACGGTGATCAGCGGTGGAATCATGCACGTCTGGGATCTGGCGGGCGGGGTTACTCTGATGGGCGGCACGCTCGCGAGCAACGGTGGCGTCAGCAACCCAAGCGGCGGCTTCCTCGAATGGCACGGCACATCCGTGACCACCCTTGCCAGCGCGAACAGCTCCACCATCGGCGGGCGCATCCGCATCCGCTCGGATGGCGGATACGGCGGCATCGACTTTACCGTCGCCGATGGCACGGCGGCCACCGACTTGCTGGTCAGTGCCGCCATCACGGAAGCCAACGGCGCGGTCGGCATCACCAAGAATGGCAGCGGCACGATGCTTCTCTCAGGCAACAACAGCTACGCCGGGGCAACGACCGTGAACCAAGGTGTGCTCTCGGTCACCGGCAGTATCCCATCCACCTCGTCCATCACCATCGCCGCGGGCGCGGAGCTCCGTTCCAGCGGCACACTCCAGACTTCCGGAAATGTGACCAACTTCGGAACCCTCGTCTTCTCCGGATCGGCGGTGTTCTCCGCAGGCGGCACGATCACCAACTACGGCACCATCATCAACAGCTCGCCGTCGCTGGTCCTGCCCGGCAACATCGTCAACCTCGGCACCATCCTCACTCTGCCGTCCGCACCCACCGGTCTCAGCGCGACGCCCGGTGGAAATTCGGCGTCCCTCACATGGACCGCCGTTTCCGGAGCCACCAGCTATCAGGTGAAACAAGGCAGCTCCGCCAGCGGTCCCTTCACCTTGATCGGATCTCCCACCACGAACTCGTTCACGGCGACCGGACTCACCGCGGGCACGACCTACTACTTTGTGGTCAGTGCTGTGAATTCCGTCGGCGAGGGCTCGAACAGCAACTCCGCCTCCTGTCCGATCGGCGCTCTTCCCTTGCCATGGGTCACCGCGGACATCGGTTCCGTGGGTATCGCCGGAAACGCGTCTGCGGCGAATGGTGTTTACACCGTCAACGGTTCCGGCACCGGCGTCTATGCGAGCACCGACCAGTTCCGCATGGTCTATCAGAATTCCTCCGGCGATTGCCAGCTCATCGCCCGGGTGGACAGTCTCACTGGGCCGTCGGTCAGCGCCAAGACGGGCGTTATGATCCGCGAATCGCTGGCGTCCAACGCCCGCTGCGCCGGTGTCTATGTGACTCCATCCTCAGGCGTGCAGTTCATCTGGCGGACCAGCACCGGCAGCATGGTGAGCATCGCCACGGTCTCCGGCCTAACGGCTCCGCGCTGGGTGCGCATCCAGCGGGTCGGCAACTCGTTCCGCGCCTTCCATTCGGCCAATGGCAGCACCTGGACGCAGTTCGGTGGCAACAAGACCATCTCGATGGCCACCAACGCCTACCTCGGCCAAGCAGTGACCAGCGGGACAAACTCGGCGCTCAGCACCGGCGTGTTCTCCAACGTCACGGCCACGCCCTGATCATCCCTGATTCACCAACCCAAAAAATCCCAGTCCAAAAACCTACCCATCATGAAGCAAAAAACCCTCGCCGTCGCCACCCTGCTTGCTTGCGGATCCGGTGCGCTCGTCCTCCGCACCTTGAACCCGGAACCGGCCGCCAAGGCGGTCCCGCCGATGCCTTCGACGGCGAAGGCCGAATCCCCGACAACGGTCGAGTCCCATGCGCGGCCGGATACCACCCCCCCGCCGCTTCACGTCTCCCAATGCAATCACCCGGACCACGCCGGGCACGCGAAGGGCGAGCCATGCAAAGGACATGCGCCAGCACTGGAAAATCCGCGCCAAGTCGGATTGACCTCCGGTTTCCTGGATCGGATCGCGACGGATTCCAAAGTCGCATTCGCCTTGCCCGATGGACGCAAGGTGGTCGGCGAAGGGGCCCGGATCGAGCGCGATGCCAAGGGCGTGCTGCGGATCTCCGGGAAAATCACTTCTCCGGAACCGGGCTCAATTTTCCTCCAGCGCCAGGACTTCCCCGGAGTGGCCGGTGAAATGATCGGACACGTGTTGTTCGATGGCAGCGACACGGCTTGGAAAGTGTTACCGGAAGGTCCCGGCGGTGCCCCGGTGCTCAAGGAAGTCCCCGCGGACGCGGTGGTCTGCAGGAGCCTGCCCGGCCCCGAGGAGATGCCGCAGGATCATCCCGACGGCTCCACGGTTCCGAATCCTCCCTACCAAGCGGTCATCCCCTTGCAGAGCCTGCCCGGTGCCACCGGCGTGATCTATCTCGACTTCGACGGCGAGACCGGTCCGTTCCCGGGTTGGTATGATGGCAATGTGGCGCACTCGGGATTCGACAACAACACCATCCGCGACGCCTGGATCCGCGTGGCGGAGGATTTCCTGCCCTTCAATCTCAACGTCACCACCGACGTGAAGGTATGGCAGGCGGCTCCACAGGGCCAGCGCATCCGCTGCATCATCACGCCCACCAATTTCCACGGCGCGGGCGGCGTCGCCTACGTCGGCTCGTTCAACTGGGGCGGGGAACCGACCTGTTGGACCCTGAACTACTCGTGGGACGGAGCGGTGACGGTCATTTCACACGAAATCGGCCACACCCTCGGCCTCTACCATCACGGCCACAATGGCAGCGAATACTACGGAGGCCAAGGAAGCGGGGTCACCTCATGGGCTCCGATCATGGGCGCGGGCTACGGCCGCAACATCAAGCAGTGGTCCAAGGGCGACTACAACCTCGCCACCGCTTCCTGGCAGGACGATCTCGCGGTCATCACCAGCCAGAACAACGGCGTCGCCTATCGCGCCGATGACGTCGGGGACGCCCTCGGATCCGCGGCTTACCTGAACATCGCGTCCGGCGGCACGGTGACCAACCAGCAGGGAATCATCGGCACCACCGGCGAGATCGATGCCTACCGCTTCAAGACCAGCGGCGGCTCGGTGAACCTCAATTTCGCCACCTCCTTCGCCCCGAACCTCGACCTCTACGCGCAATTGGTGAATGCCGCAAACGGCCAGCAGGTCGCCGCCACCAATCCCGACGATCCGGAGGTCAATGTCACCCTCTCCGCATCCGTCCCCGCGGGTGAGTATCTGCTGAAAATCAGCGGCGTCGGTTATCCCAGCCCGGCCAACAACACCGGCTATTCCAACTACGGCAGCCTCGGTTCCTACCGCATCGACGGCACGGTGAGCGGCGGCGCAGGCTATCAGGGCCTTTCCATCGCGGAGAACAGCGCGAACGGCGCGAATCTGGGCACGGTGTCGCCTGTCGGCATCTCCGGCACTCTCACCTACACCATCAGCGCCGGAAACGCCGGCGGAGCCTTTGCGATCAACGCTTCGACCGGAGCCCTCACGGTTGCCAACAGCGCGGCTCTTGATTATGAAATCCTCTCCACCCGCTACGACGATCCGGCGACGATCGAACTGTTCGTCACCATATCCAACACCACCGGCGGATCGGAAACCGTGCGCGTGTTGGCGACCGTCATCGATGCGAACGAGGCACCCGTCATTTCGCCCTTGGCGGACATCATCGTCATCGAGAACACCCCCGCCGGAATGGTCCTTGGCCAGGCGAGCGCCACCGATGTGGACCGCTTCGACTTCCCGGTCTTCTCCATCGTTTCAGGAAACAGCTCCGGCTATTTCGCCATCAACTCCGGCACCGGCCAACTCTCGCTGGCCAGTGCTCCCTCGGTGAGCGCCGACACCGTTTACAACCTGGTCATCCAAGCCACCGATACCGACGGGCTGACCAGCACCACGCCGGTGAACCTCACCGTGCGGAACCTGCCCACCGGCTTCACGGCCATCCCTGGAGGCCTGTATCGCACCTTCTTCAACAATATCGGCGGAGGCACGGTTGCTGACCTTACCGGCAGCGCTGCGTTCCCAGACAGCCCGGACCAGGAAACCTTCCTGTCCTCCTTCGACGGCGGCAGCTACAGCGATAACTACGGCAGCACCCTCCGCGGCTACGTGATCCCGCCAACCACCGGCACCTACACCTTCTACATCGCCTCCGATGACGCCTCGCAGCTGATTCTCGGCAGCGGCACGGCCCAGGTTTCCTCGCCGGTGATCGCGTCCATTTCCGGATGGACCAATCCCTACGACTGGGACGCCACGCCCAGCGCTACCTCCGCCACGGTCAATCTAACGGCAGGGCAACCCTACTACATCGAAATGCGCCAGAAGGAAGGCGGCGGCGGGGATCATGCCGCCGCGGCCTGGAGCGGCCCGGGCATTTCCCGGCAGGTGATTCCCGGCAGGTATCTCGCGCCCTTCTATCAGAACTACGCGCCGCGTCCCGGCGGCAACCTGAGCGTCTCGCAAGTGGCCGCGGCCGGAACGCTGATCGGCAAGCTTCCCGTGCTCGACGTGAACACCCAGGACAGCCTGTCCAACTATGCCATCACCGCCGGAAACAGCGCCGGGCTCTTCGCCATCGACCCCAACACCGGCAACGTGACCCTGGCCCAGGCCGGGCAGTTCAATCTGATCACGAATCCCTACTACGACCTCACCTTCTCGGTCACCGACAACGGCACGCCCGCCCGCAGCGGCAGCGGCGTGGTCCGCATCACCGTCCTTCCCGACAAGCTTTACTTCGATCCCAACGGCTCCACCGCCGGCTCCGTGGCCAATGGCGGAAGCTACTCGTGGATCGGCAGCAACTGGTCCCCGGCCCAAGGGGGCACCAACACCCCCGGCGGCTGGATCTCCGGTGCCAAGGCGGCCTTCGCCGCCACCGCGCCCGGAGCTCCGCTGGCCTACGACGTCAGCATCGCCGCTTACAACTCGGGCATCCACGGCGACTTCTCCGGCATCGAGGCACTGAACGGCACGGTCAGCTTCACCGGCAACGTGGACAACTTCTACCTCGTGAGGCCGACCACGGTCCTCGCCGCACCGGGAGCGGCCATCCGCTTCAACCACACCAGCAACGCGCAGGTTCTCGCATTCAACCTGAACAGCCAGACGGTGACCTTCGAGGGCGACGTGGCATTCAACAGTTGTGGCATGGGCAACAGCGGCAATGTCGTGGTCAACAGCGGCTCGCTGGCGCTGAACGCGGCCAACATCTACACCGGCTCGACGACCATCAACGGCGGCGTGCTTGCGCTGACCGGATCGGGCCAGCTTTACTCCACGCTCAACTGGGCGGACGCCACAGTCACGGTCAACAGCGGCGGCACTCTCCAGGCGGATCGTTGGGATGGCAACGGCAGCCTCGGCCAGCTCAACTACAATCAGGGCAATCTAGTCATCAATGGCGGCACCATCCGCTACACCGGCAACACCAACGCCACAGGCGATGGTGCCGGTTTCGTCATCGGAACCGCCGGTGCCACGCTCGAATCAGCCGCACCCGCCGGGCAGGTCTGGAACATCAATGCCAGCCCGAATCCCTACTACGGCATCGCCAGCAATGGCGGCTCGCTCACCCTCGCCGGAACGGGCGGCGGCCTGATGTCCAAAGCGATTCCCGGCAGCGGTGCCCTCGTGAAAAACGGCGCGGGCACCTGGACGCTCACAGGCACCAACAGCTATAGCGGAGGCACCACGGTCAACGCCGGCACGCTGGATCTGAACGGTGCGACGGGGGGAATCGGCCGCATCCAGGGCGCGGTCACCGTGAACGCCGGGGCAACCTTGGCCATCACCGGCGGCGACGGTACCGGTTTCGGCTGGTCGAACACCGTGACAAGCCTCACGGTCAACGGCGGCACCGTCAACGCGTCCGGCACCTCGCACATCGGCTTCGGCGCCGCCACCGGCGTTTCCCTCAACCAGGGCGGCACCATCGCCGGCAACTGGCAGTGGAACGGCGACGGCTCGCTCGGCTTCGCGTCCTCGGGCAACAGCACCAACACGATCTCCGGCAGTCTCGTGCTGCGCTCCGACGCCGGCGCGAACCACACTTTCAATGTGGCGGACGGCACGGCGGCCACCGATCTCCAGGTCGATGCCAACCTCTCCGACCAATCGCCGGAAGTTTGGTGGGCGGCCCCCTCGGCTCTCGTCAAAACGGGAACCGGCACGATGGTCCTCGCGGGCACCAGCACCTTCGACGGTGCCACTTCGGTCAACCAAGGCGTCCTCTCGGTCACCGGCAGCATCCAGTCCACCTCGTCCATCAGCATCGCGGCCGGTGCGGAACTCCGCTCCAGCGGCACGCTCCAGACTTCGGGAAATGTGACCAATTCCGGCACCCTCGTCTTCTCCGGATCGGCGGTGTTCTCCGCGGGCGGCACCATCACCAACTACGGCACCATCATCAACAGCTCGCCGTCGCTGGTCCTGCCCGGCAACATCGTCAACCTCGGCACCATCATCACCCTGCCGCCCGCACCCACCGGCCTCAGCGCCACGCCCAGTGGAAATTCGGCGGCTCTCGCATGGTCCGCGGTTTCCGGAGCCACCAGCTATCGCGTCAAACAAGGCACCTCCGCCAGCGGTCCCTTCACGCTGATCGGATCCCCCGCCACGAATTCGTTCACCGCGACCAGCCTCGCCGGAGGAACGACCTATTACTTCGTCGTCAGCGCCGTAAATGCCGCGGGAGAGGGCGCGAACAGCAGCAGTGCCTCCTGCACCATCGCCACGCTGCCGTCGCCATGGGTCACGGCGGACATCGGGTCCGTCGGCATTGCCGGCTCCGCGTCCGCAGCGAGTGGCATTTACACCGTTAACGGCTCCGGCACCGGCGTCTATGCGAGCAGCGACCAGTTCCGCATGGTCTATCAGAATTCATCCGGCGACTGCCAGCTCATCGCCCGGGTGGACAGCCTCACCGCGCCATCAACGAGCGCCAAGAAAGGCGTGATGATCCGTGAATCGTTGGCTGCGAACGCCCGCTGCGCCGGTGTCTATGTGACTCCATCCTCAGGCGTGCAGTTCATCTGGCGGACCAGCACCGGCAGCATGGTGAGCATCGCCACGGTCTCCGGCCT
>JBBARN010000099.1:0-1725 GCA_040399845.1 Luteolibacter sp.
AAGTGCCGGTTTGCTGGTGCTTCGGACTTTTACAGACACAATGTTGCACGCGCATGTAGAGGCCTGAATCACCATTCTCTACGCATGTGAGGTTCCTGACCTCAGTGAGCTTGGAGAGAAAAACGGCAAATCCTAGGAAGGAGTTTTCACGACAGATGGAGTCGAACACCTCTCCGAAGGCTTGGTTTTCAAACATGATGCCGCTTTTGTTTTTAAGAAACTGGGATTTTTCCACCCGGGCGAAGCAACCGATTCCCTTGACGTTGAGCCCATTGCCTTTCGAATTTGTCATTTCACATCCTGCGAGGGCTACCGTTGCCCCATTGGTCACGCTGAGTCCGTGGGAAGCAGAACGATCAACAATGGCGCGGATAATCTGGGATGGACGCTCGGCTATTCCTTCCAAGAGAATGCCGATTCCGGAAGAATTTAGAACCCGGCAGTCTTCCATGACCAGTGAAGTGTTTCTCAACTCGATATTTGGAACTTCAAAGCCCAGCTCCTCCTCTCTCTGAATTACAAGGTTCTTGAGCTTCACGGTTTTGCAATTCCGACCTTCGATAATCGGGCCAAGGAAATCGTCCGGCGCGGTGATTTTCGGTGCATCACCGGTATCAAAGGAGAGGCCGGTCAGAGTGATGCCGGGTTTCAACTGGAGGTTTTCGGTATAGTCCCCCGGTGCGATGAAGATTTCCTCACCGGGTGCTGCCATCTCAATTGCCTCTGCGATGCTTTCGTATCTCGAAGGGACTCCAGGGTTGAATTTGCGGATGTCCGGGTGGAAGCCGATGAGCTGGTTCGCTTGGGCGAAAAGATGATCGCGTGTCTCGTTATCATCCGCAGTTTCAAGTTTGCGAACGATGGTGGGAACATCGTCGCCATGAAGTATCATGAGGTTTGAGTCTACGGTTTTCGGGGAAAAATGCTTGTAGGCGAAGAACCCTCCGATGGACAATACTAGAATCGCTACTGTAGGCAGAAGGAATCCTGAGGCTTTACGTTTTCGCTTCCTGCGAGTTGAAGCAGGCCTGGACTCGGTTGCCTTTTGGAGCGGTGGCGTTTCGGGTTTGGCTCCCTTGACCTTTTCTTCTGGAAGTTCAGCCACAAGCAGATCGAGAAAAATTGCAGCAGACTGGTATGAACTGCCCGGAATGAACGCTTTTCGCAGTATCTCGTTCGCTTCGCTTCCAAGAATCGTTATTGCTTCATACTCGATCAATCCATGGCTAATGTCTTGCGGATTTCCAATCAGAGAACAGAAGATGGAAGCAGATGCCTGGGTGGACTGGAGTTCATTACAAACCTCGCCGGAATAGTATCCGAACAAATCTATAGTCAATGATGAGACTCGCTCAAAATCTGCATACCAGTGTTCGATTCCTATGATAGAGTCCTTGGGAATGAGCTGATTCGCCCATAGTATTTCGTGCGCATCGAGTGCCAGTCGTAGTGTCTTTAGTGCTTGATGAGGGTTGAAACTTAAGCCGATTCGAAGACCCGTCTGGATATTTTGAACAGGAATTTCCGGCGATAAAATTCTTGGCGGATCACCAGTTTCAATTGCTGTCGGAAGAAGAATGTTCGGGAAACTCAGATCATTGGATGTGCCGAGGAAGGCCTTGAGGGCAACGAAATGAGGATTCGTGGGCGGTAAAGTTGCAGAGCGGTGAGAATCTTGAGGCTTCATCGGTAGGGGGGGGTTGCGGGGGGGAAATGGGGTTTTGT
>JBBARN010000099.1:1735-22897 GCA_040399845.1 Luteolibacter sp.
GGGGGGTGTTGGGGGGGGGTAATCACTCTTTTGATTGCGCAAGAGACTGGCTACTTCATCCGGAATTGCAAGGGGCTTGGGTGGCGAATCGTTTGGGAAATTAGAAAACGCCACGAGTTTCATCAGACTTTTTTCCTTACATTACCCGCTGCCATTACCTGCATCTAGCATGCCGCAGGCCGAATAATCACCGAGGGGTAAGCATTTCGCCTCCAATCCATCCGGCAGTGTCGGCTACCAATACGATGCCGAAGGCAAGCTGGAACGCCACACCAGCCTCGACGGAAGTTAGGAATTCGGCAGCCGCGCGGCACGCGTGCGGCGTGAGTGATCTCCAGGGCATGGCATGCCTATGACGGGCGGGCGGCAATCACGCGCTCAATCACCCGTCCAACACATGGCTTGCCATGTGTTTTCTAAAAGGTATCCCAACAGGACATCCGAGACCGCTCCCCATGACTCTGAAAATTGAAAACGAAAAAAATGTTGTGTGTTTGGCGTGTGTTTTTCCAAATAATCGCCTGTAACGCTTATATAATATAGGATCATTTAAGGGTTCGACTCCCCTCGCCTCCACCATTTGATTTTAGCCTCGCCCATTCGAGGCACCAGTGTGTTGGAATACACTGACGGGGGAACCCATGACTTTCCCTCATCACCGTGGCAAACACGTTTCACCCGCAGTCAACCCTCATACGCCAGTTTGGCAGGCAATGCGCTTTTCATGGGTTGCCAACCTCAACACACACCATGAAAAGAAAAGCCGCCATCCTGTTCATCACCGCCCCTGCCTTGTGGGCCGGAGCTCCTGAGCCCGCAGTCACGCCGCCGCCTTCACAAGGCGACTGGATCAAACCACTCATCGACATCCGCACCCGCTACGAGTTCGCTGATATCGACGGACTCGATGTTTCCCATGCCTGGACCTTCCGCGAGCGTGTCGGATTGAAAACCATGGCGTGGAATGGATTCAGCACGCTCATCGAAGGAGAGTTCTCCCAAGCTGCCGTGGATGACTACAACGGCGGAGCACCAGGGGCCGATCCATTCGATCCATCGAATTCCCCGATCTTTGATCCTGAAACCAATGAGCTCAACCAAGCTTACCTGCAATACGAAGGGTTCGACACGACCGCCCGGGTCGGAAGGCAAAAGATCGTTTATGACAACGCCGCCTTCATCGGTGATGTGGTCTGGCGTCAGAACCAGCAAACCTACGATGCGATCTCACTAACCAACAAGTCCATCGACGGCCTGACTTTCAATTATGCCTATTTGAACCAAGTCAACCGGATCTTCGGTTCCGATGCCGACGCCCCGCTGGCCCCGGGCTTTGCCAACGTCGAAGACATCGCGGCAAGCGCCCACCTTATGAATGCCTCCTACACTGGCATCGAAGGTCTCACACTTGGGAGTTATGCCTACATCATGAACTTCGAGGATGTGGGCGCTTGGGACAACAACACGTTTGGCCTGAGCGGCAAGGGAAATCTCTTTGGGATGGCGCTTTATGGAGAACTTGCGTGGCAGGACAAAGCCGGACTGCTCGGTGAGGAGGATGCGATGTATGCGCACATGACCGCCACCAAAGAGCTTGCCGCCGGTGATACCAAGCTCGGTGCTCTTACCTTCGGACTCGAACATTTGGACGCCGGATTCAAAACCCCACTCGCCACAGTGCACGCCTTCAACGGCTTCGCCGACGTGACCGATGGCGCACGCATCTCTGGCGCTCACAACGGACTCACGGACCTCTATCTTGCACACACGATCCCCATATGCTTCGGCATTAAATGGACCAACATGCTCCACGCCATGGGAGACAACGAGCTTTCAGCCGGCTACGGCTGGGAATATGATTCGGTGCTTGCCAAGAAATTCGACGACCACTTCACCGCCATCGCCAAATTCGCCTGGTTCAATTCTGAAGGAGATGCATACGTCGGTGCTGCCCCACTGCCGGACGCCACCCGCTTCTCGATTGAGTTGAACTACACGTTCTGATCCAATTCTGTGCGGTTGTAGCTTGGGCCGGGCTGTCGCGAGTAATCGTGACAGCCCGGCTTTTTGTAAGGAAACGACGATGGAATTCCGTCCACTTGGCACCCTGCACGCTTAAGGCCCCGCCATGATCAGGGCCATCCCTTTCAGAAAATCCAGCATTTCCCAGTTCCGCAGGTCCAACCGCGGCCACCATGATTCGATTTCATCCAGCCAATGAAATCACATCCGGCCCAATCAACGCATCCGGTCGATCTTGGCACCGATGCCGCTCATTGTCAGGAGAACCTCGACCACTCCACCATGACCAACCAATTGTCCCTATCCCGCCGGAAATTTCTTTCCAATTCTGCCAAAACCTCTGCTCTCGGACTGCTTGCCTCAGGCCTCCCGACTGGCTGGCTAGGCGCACAAACCGCATCGGAAGCCCCCGAAACAGCGAACATCAACTTCGGCATCATTGCTCTTACCGATTGTTCGCCCATCGTCATCGCCCACGAAAAGGGACTGTTCAAAAAATACGGCATCAACTCGACCGTCACCAAAGGTGCAAGTTGGGCCGCCATCCGTGACTCGCTTGCAAATGGCGACATCCAAGCCACCCACATGCTCATCGGAATGCCCATCGCCTCGACGATGGGTCTCGGTGGCGCACCCAAGGTTCCGATGATCGCCCCTTGGATTCTCAATCGCAATGGCCAGTCTATCAGCCTCGCTAAAAGTCTCAAGGGCAAGGTGGCCGCCGATCCGAAAGCCCTCAAGCCAATTGTCGATGCAGCCAAGGCCTCCGGCACCCCGCTTTCCTTCGCCATGACCTTTCCCCCTGGCACCCATGCCATGTGGATCCGCTATTGGCTCGCTGCCGGTGGCATCAATCCAGGCGACGCAGCCGGGGCTGGCGCGGATATTTCGCTTATCACCATCCCACCACCACAGATGGTCGCCAACATGCAGGCCGGAAAAATGGATGGCTTCTGCGTGGGTGAACCCTGGAATGCCAAAACCATCAAGGATGATATCGGCTTCACCGCGATCAACACGCAGGACATCTGGAAGGATCACCCGGAGAAAGTCTGTGCCTTCACCGAAGCCTTCGCCGCGAAAAATCCAAAGACCGTCAAAGCGGTTCTCAAGGCACTCCATGAAGCCAGCGTCTGGCTCGACGTCATGGACAACCGCCCCGAGCAGGCAAAAATTGTCAGCGCCCCCACCTATATCAACTGCCCGCCGGAGGCAATCCTTCCCCGTCTCCAGGGCAAATACGACATGGGAGATGGCCGCAAACTGCGTGATCCCAATTATATGATATTCAGTGAGCGAAACTGCAACTATCCACAACCATCCTACGGAAAGTGGTGGCTCACCCAACTCCGTCGCTGGGGCTTCACCCAAGGCGCTCCGGATTATGAAGGGGTTTCCAAACAAGTCATGCGCAATGATATCTATGAAGAGGCCATGAAGGAAATCGGCTACACCCACGGAGGACTTTCAACCGCCAAGGAAACATTCTTCGACGGATCCGTATTCGATCCCACCGGGGACTTGGAAGCCTATGCCGCTTCCTTTGCCGTCAAGACTCTCAAAGGTTGAATTTTTCAGAACCGAACATCAGTCCCCCATCCGCCCGGGGGGGCAACCAGCTCCCCGGGCACCATCTTCGACAAAATGAAGCTCTTCTACCAACTCAAGCTCGACGCCATCCTGCTGCCTGTCATCGCCCTCCTGATTTGTGTTGGAGGCTGGGCCGCCATTTCGGGCCATTCCAAAACCACCACCTACGTCGATGACTGGGGGGACAAGGCGACCAAGACCGAGCGATTCGGTCTTTCCAAGAATCTCCCATCACCTGCCGAAACCTGGGCCGCCAGCAAACCTTACATCATGGAACCCTTCGCCAAGCGGGGCGAACTCGACCAGGGAATCCTCCGCTTTGCCTGGCTGTCGTTGAAGCTCGTGGCTCAAGGATATGCCATCGCCCTGTTGTTGGGCACGCCGATCGGTTTTTTTCTTGGCCTTTCCAAAAACTTCACCCGCGCGTTCGATCCGATCATCCAGATCCTGCGCCCGGTTTCCCCACTCGCATGGCTGCCGCTCGGCATGGTCCTCTTCAGCGGATTAAAGGTCATGGATGCCAGTGGCCGATCCGTTTTCGGCACTTCCGATGCAGCCGCGCTGTTCACCATCGCCATCTGCGCGATGTGGCCCACCGTTTTGAATACGGCAGTCGGCGTGCGGGCCGTTCCGCAAGACTATCTCAATGTCGCCAAAGTCCTAAAGCTTTCGAAGACCAAGACACTCTTCAAGATCCTCATTCCTTCAGCTCTGCCCTATATGTTCACCGGATTCCGCCTGTCCCTCGGCATTGCATGGCTCGTGATCGTGGCGGTGGAAATGCTCATCGGCAAACCCGGAGTCGGTGGCTTTCTTTGGCAGCAATACAATGCAAACAGTTATGCTCACATCATCCTCTCCATCCTCACCATCGGCCTGATCGGCTTCATCCTCGACCGCGCCATGAGCTTGGTCGAAGGACGCTTCCGCACTGCCTGACCACCATGTCCAACATCCTTGAACTTTCTGGCGTTTCGAAGTCTTTTGGGCGCACACATGAACGGAATGCCGTGCTGCGCGATGTCAATCTCGCCGTGCAGGAAGGCGATTTTGTCTCCATCATCGGCTACTCCGGTACCGGCAAAAGCACACTCATCAACTTGATCGCCGGTCTCCTCAAACCCGACGCCGGAACCGCCCGCATGGATGGCCAAATCATTACCGGCCCCGGTCCGGAACGGGGAATCGTCTTCCAAAACTACTCCTTGCTCCCTTGGCTCACCGTCACCGAAAACGTCCGCCTCGCCGTGGACCAACTCTTTCCTGCCAAGTCGGAACTGGAGCGAAAAGAATATACGGCCCATTATGTGGACATGGTGAAACTCACTCCTGCCGCAGGCAAGTATCCCAAGGAGCTATCCGGTGGAATGCGCCAGCGTGTATCCGTTGCACGGACGCTTGCCGCCAATCCAAGGATTCTCCTGTTAGATGAGCCACTGTCAGCTCTCGATGCCCTCACTCGCGCCACCCTGCAGGACGAAATCGCTGAAATTTGGCAAAAAAACCGAACCACCGTCATCTGGATCACCAACGATCCCGATGAGGCCATCCTCGTCGCCGACCGTGTGGTGCCACTGCTCCCTGGCAGGGAAGGAGCGACGCTCGGCGAGGAGCTAAACATCGAAATGCCGCGCCCGCGCGATCGCCGCGAGTTGCTGAAAACGGCGGAATTCAAAAACATCAAAATTCAACTCGTGAACACATTGCTCGGTGCAAAAAAGGACAGCGCTTCCACGGTCACCAAAAAGCTGGCGGTTCCGGACATTTTGCCCGAGGACCTTTCCCAAAAGCGGAACTATTCAATCTTCGATCGCCCGAGTCCCCGCCGCCGCTCGCAGCTCGCCCGCGAGGAAATGAAAGTGGAAGCCGGTTAAGCCAATCCGCCATCGAAAATCTTCAATCGGAAATCTTCCCATGTCCGCACCCGTTCTCGAACTTTTCAAACTTTGCAAAGCCTATCCTTCCCCGAAGGGCCCGGCCGTCATCGTCAAGGATTTCACCCTCAACTTCGCCTCCGGGGAGTTCATCACCCTGATTGGCCACTCCGGCTGCGGGAAATCGACGGTCCTCTCCATGGTGGCTGGACTGACCGACATCACCGATGGCGCGATGATTCTCGCCGGTCGCGAGACCAACGAGGCTGGCCCGGACCGTGGTGTCGTATTTCAATCCCCTTGCCTGCTCCCATGGATGAGCGCTTTTGAAAACGTCATGCTCGGTGTGAATCAGGTCTATTTCACCGCTTCAAAAACGGAACGTCGCGAACTCGCCGAGTATTACCTCACTGTCGTCGGTCTCGGCAATGCGATGCACAAATACCCCGCTGAACTCTCCCAAGGCATGCGCCAGCGGGTTGGCATCGCCCGCGCCTTTGCCCTGCAACCCAAGATGCTGTTGCTCGATGAACCCTTCGGCATGCTCGATTCCCTCACGAAGATGGAACTCCAGGAAGTTTTGCTCGACCTCTGGCGGCGCAACAGACTCACCACCCTCATGGTCACCCATGATGTGGATGAGGCGATCTTTTTATCCGATCGTGTGGTCATGATGACCGATGGCCCGGAGGCGGAAGTGGGTGACATTCTCGACATTCCGTTCGAACGCCCGCGCAACCGAGCGGCCATTCTGGCCGACCCACGGTATCAGGAAATCCGCAATTATCTGCTTACATTTCTGAATGAACGTTCCCACATCCGGCCCAGCCGGATTCAACCTGCAAAGACTGCCGGATTGGTGGAACTTGCGGAGATCGATGTCCCTGGCGTTGCAAATATCGCTGGCTGAATGGGATGCCCGATGCCGAGGGCATTATGAGATCCGCTCATTCCGATGATGGCTGTGATTCCCAACTGCGAACCGTCGATTTCCGACAGCGGCATGAGTGGTGCTGAATCCACGCCAACATTCAATTATCGCCATGGTCCAATTCGAAAATTCCGGCTTTACCGAGGAGCAAACCCAATACCTCTCTGGCTTTGTTTCCGGCGTGTTGCAATCACGCGCCTTGCCATTCCTCGGCCAGGATGCCGACCGGCGTTTCACCCATGAGCCCGCACTTGCGGTGGAGGAATCCGTCTTTGGCGTCCCAATCGACGATCTTTGCAAAGAAGAGCGTATCAAACACGAAAAAAACGGCCTCGATTGCTACGATTCCATCCTCGCAAACGCCGCCACCGACACCTTTCCGCAAGACGGCGATATCTTTCGCTACAAATTCCACGGGCTCTTCTTCGTGACACCCGCCCAGGAAAGCCTGATGCTCCGCTGTCGCATCGCCGGAGGCGCGCTTACCACCCACCAATTCCGAGGACTCGCAGAAATCGCAGCCGATTGGGGGCCGGGACGCATCGATCTGACGACGCGCGCCAACACGCAGGTCCGTGAAATCATGCCACGCGATTGCCCTGATGTGCTCATGAAACTCACCGATCTTGGCCTTACCTCACAAGGGGCAGGTGCCGACAACATTCGTAATATCACCGCCACTCCCACCACGGGCTTCGATCCGGACGAACTCATCGATGTGATGCCCTACGCAAGGGCCATGCATCATTACATCCTCAAGAATCGCGATCTCTACGGACTTCCGCGCAAGTTCAATATTTCCTATGACTCCGGCGGGAGGGTTTCGGTCTGTGCCGATACCAACGACATTGCTTTTTATGCCGTCCGCGTCACGGAATCCTCCATCTCGCAGTGGCCATTACCGGGCACTCATCCCCCATCACCGGGCATCTACTTCCGCATGCAACTCTGTGGCATCACCGGCCATCAACAGTTTGCTACCGATTGCGGATTGCTGCTGACTCCTGAAGAAACAGTTCCGGTAGCCGCAGCGCTTATCCGGGTTTTCATTGAAAACGGCGACCGCACCAACCGCAAGAAAGCCCGACTCAAATATCTTGTCGATCAATGGGGAATTCCCAAGACCCTCGAGGAAACCCAGAAGAAACTGGCTTTCCCTTTACGCCACATCCCGCTTGAAGCATGTGAGCCGTCCTTGCCGAAGTCCAAGCATGGCCACCTCGGCATCCATCCTCAATCCGATGGCAATCACTACCTCGGCGTGCTCGTCCCTGTTGGGGCCATGAGTTGCCAACAAGTCCGGGACATCTGTGAAATCGCGGACCGCTATGGACGCAGCGAAATCCGCCTGACCGTTTGGCAGAATCTCATCATTCCAGGCATCCCGGGTGAGAAAATGGATGCCGCTGCCGCAGCAGTCATCGCAGCTGGATTCGATTACCGCCCGTCGTCACTTACTGGCGGCATCATTGCCTGCACCGGCAGTCGCGGATGCAAATATGCAGCAGCCGATACCAAAGGCAACGCCGTCGCTCTCGGCGAGTATCTCAAGTCCCGGGTCGAACTCGATTCACCCGTCAACATTCATCTAACAGGTTGCCCGCATTCCTGCGCCCAGCATTACATCGGCGACATTGGCATGATGGGGGTCCGTGTCAAAACACCCACTGGAGATTCGGTCGATGGCTACAACATCGTGCTTGGCGGCGGTGTCGATGATACTCAAGCCGTCGCACGCGAGGTCTGGAAGGCGGTCGCCTACACCGACATTCCCCCACTTCTTGAAAGGCTGCTCAAAGCCTATCAGCTCCAGCGAGCGTCCGGCGAAACCTTCGCCCGGTTTACCAATCGCCACACGCCAGAAGCCCTCAAAGCCATGGCTGGCTAATTCGAAAATCGAAAATCGAAAATCCCCCATGCTCACCCTACCCGACAACGCTCCTTTCACCGGCCCACAGAGAATGTGGCTGAAGGGTTTTCTTGATGGCATCTCCTCCACTCTCGCTCTGGAACCAGTCCCATCCAGTCCCACGACTGCGCCGTCTCCCAAACAACCCTCTGGCCTCCCGCTGACCATCGCATGGGGTTCCCAAACCGGCAATTGTGAATCGCTCGGCAAAAAGCTCGCCAAAACACTCAGCTCCAAAGGTCATCAGCCAATCGTCAAGGACATGTCAGAACTGAGCCCTGGCGATCTGACCAGTCTCGGCCATCTATTCATCATCACCTCCACTTATGGAGACGGCGAACCACCTGACAACGCCGCCAGCCTTTACTCGGAACTGCATGCTGATGACGTCCCCGGACTCTCTTCGCTCAGCTACTCCGTGCTCGCCCTTGGCGATTCAAACTACCCAGCCTTCTGCAAATGCGGACACGATTTCGACCAACGCCTGGCCGCTCTCGGAGCGAAACGTCTCGTGCCGATCGTTGAATGCGATGTCGATTACGATCAACCTTTTGCTGCGTGGATTCAACAAATCGAACAAGTCCTAACAGCCGCTTGATGCGGACGCCTCCTTGCGTTTTGGCGAATCAGGATCTCTGAAATCACAAGTTCCGTGCCCTCCACCCTCCAGCGCCTTCCGGCACCGCCCTTCGCAAAGAAAGCGGCAGCCTCCGCACCGGAAGTCCGGACACTCATTGACCAACTGCTCGCCGAACAATCCTCTCTCCAGACGCCCGTCGCCCGCTTTTCGGAAATCCATGACCGCACACCCGATCTGGCCCCCCACTATCGCAGCCTCATTCCTCTGACCAAGCCCGGCTCCGGAGAACAATACGCCTTCGAAGTCTCACTCGACCGCTGCACAGGCTGCAAAGCTTGTGTCTCCGCGTGCCACTCGCTGAATGGACTGGACGACCATGAAGCTTGGCGCGACACCGGCGTTCTGTTAGGAGGGGATGAGTCCCCTGGATGGCAGCAAACCATCACCACCGCATGCCATCACTGCGAAGACCCCGGCTGCCTCAACGGTTGCCCGGTTGGCGCTTATGAAAAGGAGGCCGACACCGGCATCGTCCGCCATCTGGATGACCAATGCATCGGTTGTTCCTATTGCATCCTGAAGTGTCCTTATGATGTTCCCAAATATTCGAAAAAACGGGGTATTGTCAGAAAATGTGACATGTGTCATCAGCGTCTTGCCGAAGGCGAGGCGCCCGCGTGCGTTCAGGCCTGTCCCACAGAGGCCATTCGCATCATTGCTGTGAGCAAAGAGACGCGAGCAGAGAGAAAGAGTGCCCCCTCGCTTTTCAAATCCGCCAACCTCCATGCATCATCTTCGATACCATCGTCGCACACGACGCTTCCCACCACTCGTTACGTCGGCCGGGAGGTTCCCGCCACCGCACACGCTGTAGACCGTTCCGCACTGGTCCCGCAACATGCGCACTGGCCGCTCATTCTCATGCTCGTCCTGACCCAGGCCGGGATCGGGCAGATTTCCATGAGCGTGCACCTCTCTGCTTCCACAAGCAACCTTTCCCTCCTTCTGACTGGCACTGGCATCTTCTTCGCCGGCATGGCCGCCTCCGTTTTCCATCTTGGCCAACCACTCAAGGCTTGGCGTTTCTTCCTCGGCCTCAGAACCTCCTGGCTCTCCCGGGAAATCCTCGCCTTTTCGCTGTTTGCTCCGATTCCTCTGGTCCTGATCCTACTGCCATTCATGCCCGATTTTCCGCTGAGGAAACTTTGCTTGCTGATCACTGCCCACGCCACCTTGCCCCTCGGTATCATCGCCGTTTTCACAAGTATTCTGATCTATCACGACACCCGCCGCGCCCTCTGGCATTTCCCTCGCGGTGCCTTGCGCTTCTTTGGCACGCTCGCCTCCTGTTCTGCGCTTGGATACCTCATCGTGCATCCAGGTTCATCCGCTGCCGTCATGATTCTGGCTGGCATCATTTTATTGAAACTCATCCCCGAACTCCTGTTTCTCCGCCATCATCAAAGCAAGCTCTGGAGCCCTGACGTGCACAGCACCCGTTTGCAACTTGGCCCACTCCGTCCCATTCTCATCGCCCGCACCACGTTGGCACTCATCTCCATCGCCTCATCCACCATTCTGCCGTGGCTTGCACTACCGCTCCTGCTCGCCGCCGAAATCCTCGAGCGCCAATTGTTTTTCCAATCCGTCCAGGCACCCAAGATGCCTGGAAATTTCGGCCCCGCCTCCGGCCACTGAAACCCACTTGCCATGCTCACCAACCTTCTAAAACAACACGATGGTCCTCTCACCCGCGATCTGGTGCAAACGCCAGGCGAGTTTGGGCTCGGACAAGTTCCCTCCCGATTGAAACCCGCATCCACCGTGACTTCGATTTGTGGCTATTGCGCAACTGGCTGCCAACTGAAAGTCCACCTTGATGAACATGGAAACGCCATCAATCTGACACCACAAGCGGGATTTCCTGTCAACCTCGGCATGGCTTGCCCGAAAGGCTGGCAGGCACTTGATCCGCTCGACTCACCGGACCGCGCAATCACCCCGCAGCTGCGCGATGAATCGGGTGATCTGAAACCGGTGAACTGGACGGTGGCGCTCGATGCATTTGTCTCACGCCTCCGATCAATTCAGAAGACCCACGGCCGTGATTCTGCTGCGTTTCTATCCACCGGTCAGATCCCCTTCGAGGAAATGGCATATCTCGGTTGCCTGTGGAAATTCGGCATGGGCTTTCTCCACGGGGATGCCAATACGCGGCAATGCATGGCCACTGCCGTCACCGCCTACAAACAATCCTTTGGCTTCGATGCTCCGCCTGCCACCTATGCGGATTTCGAGGAAAGCGATGTGATCGTCCTCGTCGGCGCGAATCTATGCATCGCCCATCCCATTCTTTGGCAGCGGGTGATGCGGAATCGGAGAAATCCCCAAATCATCGTCATCGACCCACGCGCCACCGAGACTGCCCAAGTGGCCACTCAGCACATCGCCCTCAAGCCCAAGGGTGATCTCGCACTGTTTTACTCACTTGCCCACTGCATTATCCGCGACGGCCGAATCGATCCGGAAAGCATCGCAAACACCGAGGGCTATGAGGCATTTGCGAAGTTCGTCGAGGACTATCCTCCTTCAGAGGTGATGGAGCAAACGGGACAGACGATTGAAACCATTGAAGCGCTCGCTCGCACGGTTTCCATGCCTGGCAAGCGTGTTTCCTGGTGGTGGACGATGGGGATCAACCAATCCTACGAGGGGGTGCGCGCGGCCCAAGCCATGATCAATCTTTGTATGATCACGGGGAACATCGGGAAGCCCGGCACCGGGGCGAATTCGATCACCGGTCAATGCAATGCGATGGGCTCGCGCTTGTTTTCCAACACCACCTCGCTCGTCGGTGGCCATGACTTCGCCGACGACTCCCACCGCAGGAAAGTTGCAGACTCTCTTGGCATCCCGTTTGAATCCATTCCGTCTGATTCCTCGCTCACCTACGATCAGATCTTCGATGCCGTGGATAGCGGAACCATCAAGATGTTATGGATTGTTGCCACCAATCCTTTTCACTCGTGGGTCAATCAAAGCCACTTGTCCAAGCTCCGCGAAAAACTCGATTTCCTTGTTGTTCAGGACATGTATCACTCCACCGAAAGTGCGCGTGTTGCGGATCTTGTCCTGCCCGCTGCGGGATGGGGTGAAAAAAACGGATGTTTCATCAACTCCGAACGCCGCATCGCCACTACCAAAGCAGTCCGCAAAGCCCCTGGACATGCCCTCTCCGATTTCCGGATCTTCCGGCTGATCGCCCACGCCTGGGGCTGCGGTGAAATGTTCGCCAAGTGGACCGATCCCGAAGCCACTTTCAAACTTCTTCGCGACATCACGAAGGATCGCCCCTGCGACATCACCGGCATCCGAGACTACGCCCATCTCGACGAGCAAGGCGGCATCCAATGGCCGTGGCCTTCTTCATCCCAATCGCCATGTCGTGAGCGTCGGCTGTTCGAGGATGGGAAATTCTATACTCCAACCCAAAAGGCAAAATTGCTCTTTTCACCTCCCGCCGAGCTCCCGGAGTCGCCTGACCGCGAATTTCCCTTCACTCTGCTGACAGGCCGCGGCACCAGCAGCCAGTGGCACACGCTCAGCCGCACCGGCAAATCCGCGATTCTGAAAAAACTCTGCCCCTCTGCGGCCTATGTCGAGATGCACCCGGACGACGCGGCAGCACTCGGCCTGCAACAAAACGACCATGCACTCGTCTGCTCCCGCCGTGGCAAACTCAGCGCGAGTGTTTGCATCGCGCCAACCGTGCAGAAAGGGCAAGTGTTTATTCCCATGCACTACCCGGAGCTCAATCAGCTCACCCATCCGTCCTTCGATCCCCATTCGCGCCAGCCCAATTACAAGGCATGCGCAGTTTCCATCGAGAAACGATAACGATATCCGCAATCATTCGCGCACGGCCTGCCATAGTTGGCCCATCCAACTTGCTGCCGATGGCTTGGTTGTTTTGTCGCGGCTGGCAACACATCGGGCACCGTAGGGCAAGACAACGATTGACGTGACCGTACGTGTTGATCAGGTTTTTGGCAGCAGGGACAATCGAGTGGATCATTCGCAAGCCAAGACAACGACTTCATGAACTCGCAAGCTTGCGAGAACAGGGGAACTTGCCCCGCAGCGTTTTACATCTGTGGCCCTACGGCCTCCGGCAAGACCGCGCTAGCCCTTCAGAGAGCCCGCGAGCTGGATGGCGAGATCGTGAACGCGGATGCATTCCAACTGTATCGCGGTCTGGAAATCGTCAGCGCTGCACCCTCTTCAGAAGAACGGGCGATCGTCCCCCACCATCTCTTCGGCGTGCTCGCGCCGACGGACTCTTCCGATGCAGGTAGCTACTTGCGTCTCGCCAAACCCGTCATTGAGGAAATTCAATCGCGCGGCAAAACTCCCATCGTCACGGGCGGCTCAGGGCTCTATCTGAAATTCCTCACTCACGGCCCAGCTCCCCTCCCCACGGGCGATGCCAAACTCCGCTCGGAGCTCGATGCACAGCCGTTGGACGAACTGGTTGCTCAATTGGCAGCGCTCGATCCGGAGGAGCACGGGCGCACTGCCCTGCAAAACCGGCGCTTTGTTTCGCGCGCCCTGGAAATCTGCCTTCTCACAGGCGAAAAGGCGTCCACACTGCGCGATCAATGGGAAAGCAAAACTGCGGAAATCTCAGCAAGCTTGCGGGGGATCGTCATCCAGCGCACCCGCCCGGACCTCCACGCCCGCATCGCCAAGCGCACCCGGCAGATGCTCAATGGGGGGGCGATCGGGGAGGTTGCCGCCATTGGGGAGATCTCCGCCAACTGTGAAAAGGCCATTGGTTTCCGGGAAATCCGCTCGTTCATCGCTGGCGAGATCGACCGCGCCACCTGCGAGGAACTCATCAACGCCGCCACCCGGCAGTATGCCAAGCGCCAGGAAACTTGGTTCCGGCGCGAGCAGTGGCTGGTGGAAATGCGCCTCTGACAAACCGCTTGCCGCCCCCGGCGCGGCGGACTAGAACCCGTGCCCCACCATGAAGCATCTGATTCATCTCCTGGTCGCCGTGAACCTCCTTCTGGCACCAGCCACCCTGGGAGCCGACGGAGCCCTCAAGCCCGCCTACCCCACCCTCAGCGATGGCAGCACCCAATATGCGGTGTTTCCGAAGCCGTTGGAATCCTATCCGAAGGTCGAAGGCGGTGCGATGGCCACCATCAAAGCCCGCGCAGCAGCAGAGCCCTTCAACGTGGCGGCATCGGTGATTTTCCTGTTGGCCATTCTCCACACCTTTGCCGCCAGCACCTTCACCAAGCTGTCCCACGAGTTCGAGCACGATCACGAGGAAGAACTCAAGAAACGCGGACGCCGCGACAAAGAGCACCCGGATGGAGTGGATGAGGTTTCCTTCAAGGCCACGTTGTTCCATTTCCTGGGCGAGGTGGAGGCGGTATTCGGCTTGTGGGCCATCGCGCTCGCCGGGGCCGCCGTCTATTTCCACTCCTGGGAGGATTTCAAACTCTACGTCGGCAAGGATCGTGTCTTTGTGGAACCCTTGTTCGTGGTGGTCATCATGGCGATCGCTTCCAGTCGGCCGGTGCTTCGGTTTGCCGAATACATGATGTCCAAGGCCGCCGCGCTTGGAAAAGGCAGCCCCTCGGCTTGGTGGCTGAGCGTTCTGATCATCGCTCCTGTGCTCGGCTCGTTCATTACCGAGCCCGCCGCCATGACCATCGGAGCCTTGTTGTTGGCGAAAAAATTCTACCGCTTCAACCCTCCCGCCAAGCTCGCCTATGGCACCCTCGGTCTGCTGTTCGTCAACATTTCCGTCGGCGGCACGCTCACTCACTTCGCCGCGCCTCCGGTGCTGATGGTGGCTGGAAAATGGGGCTGGGACACGCTTTTCATGCTGGAGCACTTCGGCTGGAAGGCCGTGGTCGGCATCGTGATTTCAAGTTCGCTCTATTTCATCTATTTCCGCAAGGCGCTCTTCGAGTTGTCCGACAAGGCGGATGGCAAACAGGATGGGGTTGTGGAAACCACTTCTTGGGCGGAGCGTGAAAATCCCATCCCGTCGTGGGTGACTTTCGTGCACTTGATTTTCCTCGCTTGGACCGTCTATGCCGCGCATTACCCGGTGTTGTTCATCGGTGGATTCCTGTTTTTCATGGCATTCACGACGGCCACCCAGCATCACCAGAATCCGATGTCCCTGCGTGGGCCGATTCTCGTTGGATTCTTCCTAGCTGGGTTGGTCATCCACGGTGGATGCCAGGCTTGGTGGATCGCTCCGGTGATCACGTCGCTCAACGATCAGGCGCTCATGCTCGGAGCCACGATTCTGACTGCCTTCAACGACAACGCCGCCATCACCTACCTCGCCGCCCAAGTGCAGGACCTTCCCTTGAGTGCGAAACACGCCGTCGTCGCCGGTGCCGTCACCGGGGGAGGACTCACCGTCATCGCCAACGCGCCGAACCCCGCCGGCCAGAGTGTGCTGGCGCGCTTCTTCAAGGATGGTGTTTCGCCGCTCGGCTTGTTTTGCGGAGCGCTGATCCCAACCATCGTGGTTTATCTCTGCTTCGTCCTGCTGCCGAACGGTCCCGCCAAGGAGCACCCACCGGTGAAGCCCGATGCCGTGCATCCGACGGAACAATCCAGCCCCGCCCACTGAGCCATGTTCACGGGTCTGGTTGAAGCGGTGGGAACCGTCATTTCCCTGGAAAACCTCGGCGAACAGGCGCGGCTCCGGCTGGATATCCCCTTTGCGGCGGATCTCCAGCTGGGCGATTCGGTGGCCATCAACGGCTGCTGCCTCACCGTCGCGGATCTGGCCTCGGACGGCACTGCCTTCGATTTGCTCGCCCAAACCCTGCGCGTGACCTCGCTCGGGGAATTGGCCGCAGGCTCCAAGGTGAATCTCGAGCGGGCGATGATGCTTGGCGACCGCTTCGGCGGGCATTTCGTGCAGGGCCACGTGGATGCCACGGGGCGCATCACCCGACTCGAAACCAACGGCCAAGACCACATTTTGGGCGTTTCCCTGCCGCCTGCCATCCACCGGCTTTGTGTGGACAAGGGCTCGCTTTCGGTGGATGGCATTTCGCTCACGATTGCCGAACTGACAGCAGAGGAAGCCATCTTCTGGATCACCCCGCATACCTGGGAACACACCCATCTTCACAGGGCCATGCTCGGTCAGACGGTGAATCTGGAGGCAGACATGCTTGCCAAGCACGTGGACAAACTGCTCGCCGTCAGACTCCCACAAGCCTGAGCGCAGTTTCTCGGGTCAGAAATCAAAGGTCGCCTGGGGTCCCTTGGGCTCGACCACCGCAAGCTCCACCCCTTCCCTGAGTCCGGCAGCAGCAAAGCGGATGAAACGGCTCACCACCGCTTCCATCGAAGGAGCTCCGGAGGCTCCGTTCGTCAGCCGATGGAGGACGTCCTGATTCAACAAAGCATGAATCATCGCGCCGGCCACAAAGTGCATGCGCCACGCCAATTCTTCGGGGGCCACCGTCGGCAGGGCCTTGGCCAACAAGCGACCTAAACGATCGCTTAAAACTTTCATTTGCTCTTCCACCACCAGCGGCAGACCATCCTTCGGCATCGTAAAGATCCGCCCCAACAATCGGCAAAACAGTCGCTCGGACAGCTCGGATTTGCGCACCATCCCAACCAAAGGCCGGGCAAAAGCTTCGATGATTTCCTCGAGCGGGGCCGTTTTTCCCGCCCAGCGTTTCTCCAACACCTCGACCCGGGCCAGACGCTCCTCGTTGACTGGCAACATGTAACGAGTCACCACTGCTGCGATCAATCCCTCCCGGCTGCCGAAATGATAATTGACCGACGCCACATTCGCTTCGGCGGCTTTGGTGATGTCACGGACGGAAACCACCTCAAATCCCTTGTCGGCAAACAGTTGTTCGGCTGCTTCGAGAAGACGCCGTTTGGCATCCGATTGAGGAAACTTGATCTCACGCATGGGCAGGCCCATTCAATCCGTTCCAAACGCCATGTCAAACGGATGATTCAAACAATGCCCATCCCTTCCGAAAAACAATCCATGGACCCTGAACCGCAGACCGCGCTTTCTGATAATTCTGAGTTGGTGCCGGGCGGATGCTTGGTATTGAATGCCGGGGGATGCTTGCGTTTTCGACCTGCTGGAATAACGGTCGCCACTCGGACGGCGAGAAAATGATCGAGGAAATTGTGGACCTTGGCTTCCACAATATCGAGCTGTCGCACGGCATGACCATCGCGAAGCTGCCGGGGATCCAACAGGCCTTCAAGCGGGGGATTTTCACCTGCTCGGGAGTTCACAATTTTTTCCCCGCACCCGTGGAAGTGATGATCGATGCTCCAGACGCTTACGAATACACGTCCCACCGTCCATTTGATCGCCAGCGGGCCTTGGAAATGACAATGCGCACGCTCAACGTCGCCGCAGAGTTTGGTGCCAAATACCTCGTGCTCCACATGGGCTCTGTCCCCATGAACCCAGGAAAATGGACCAAAGTGCTGACCACCATGGTTTCCGAGGGAAAATCGCACGACCCGGATTACGTTCATCACAAGATCGCCTTCGTCCGAAAGCGGGAGAAAATCGCCCCCATCTATTTCAACCGGGCGATCGAGTCCTTGGAGAAAATCGCCGAAAAAGCGGCAGAGCTTGGCGTGAAACTGGCCATCGAATCCCGCTCCCGCTTTGAGGACATGCCCACCGAAAGGGAAATGATCGCACTCCAGCAGCATTTCGCCGAAAATCCGTGGGTAGGATACTGGCATGATTTCGGCCACGTCCAGCTCAAGCACAACCTGGGCCTGCTCGACCACTCACAGTGGCTGGAGCGGATTTCACCCCATCTCATCGGTGGTCACGTGCACGACGTCGAGTGGCCGGCCCGCGACCACCGGGTGCCATTCGGAGGCACCTTGGACTATGCACCGCTTTTGAAAAACTTCCCCCCCGGCTGCCCGCTCATCTGGGAACTCAGCCCGACTCGGGATGCCGACGAAATCCGGACCGCTCTCGTCCGCTGGAAATCGGAGTTTCCGGAGCGTTCGTGATCGCGCCGATGGAGGAGGGGCAAAAAGCAGGTGGATGCAAATTCCGTGTCGGAGTCCGCGTTTATGGGTGAATGGTCCCTTGGTTTTGCTGCATTCTCAACCTCTTGATTCCCTTGGCGGCCAGTGCTGCGGACGCAACGCAGAAGCTCCGGGTCCTTTGTTGGAATATCCATCACGGGGAAGGAACCGATGGAAAACTCGATTTGCAACGGATCGCCACCGTGATCCGCAAGGCCCAGCCCGACTTGGTAGCGCTTCAGGAAGTCGATCACACAACCCAACGCACTGGAAAAGTGGATCAGACTGCCGAACTCGCACGACTCACCGGCCTCACCGGCATTTTCGGAAAAGCGATGAATTTCAGCGGCGGCGCCTACGGCCTGGCCATCCTTTCGAAACATCCCATCCTATCGAACAAAGTTCACCCGCTCCCGGGAGAGGGCGAACCCAGAATCGCGTTTGAAGCAATCGTTTCAATCAATCAATTCAAACTAAAATTTGTCTCCACCCATCTTGAGGTTTCCCCCATCCCGCGTCTGGCCCAAGCGAAGCTGTTGGCGGGTTTGTTTCCGAAGCTGGAAATGCCGGTGATCTTGTGTGGCGACTTTAATGATCATCCGGATTCCGAGACTCTCGGGCAGTTCAAGGCGTGGAAGCCCATCCCCAAACAGGGCTCAGCCTTCACCCATCCTGCTGGTCAACCGACCGACGAAATCGACTATTTTTTCACTCTGGCCGGAGAATCGCTTCTGAGCACTCAAACAAGTGTTTCAATCCTACCAGAACCCATCGCCTCCGACCATCGCCCCCTGTTGGTCGAATTCGTTCTGCCCCCAGGCGTTTCCGGTTCGTAAAAATCGGAGCCATTTCGAAGCGACGCACAGAGCCAGGCTCTTCCCGAGTGCCTGATTCGTGCGAAGCGGAAGGCGTTCATTTTCCGATGGAGCCCCGTCGTGAGGTTCGTGGCTTGCCTCGCGAGCCTCGGCGGCGTTTGCTTTCGGCCCTGTGGAGGATCCAGCAGAACCAGAAAAAGCAGCGAAGTCCGGCGCATCGCGATGGCCGGATCGGCTCGGGGTGTTTGGTGACTTGCCGACGCGCTTGCTGGCACATTCGTTGCGGATCACGCCATGGTTTTTGGAGCCAGCCTTGGTTCTCGGGTGGACGGGATTGTTCTTTGGCATCGCCGCCAAACAACGACGGGCCGTTGCCAGCAACTTGCGCGCCCTATTTCCCCACTGGGGCATCGCGCGGGCGACCTTGGGTGCATGGCGGGTGTTTTGGAACTTCGCAGTGACCTACGTGGATGCGATGCGAAGCAATACGGGAACGGGAGCGCTGGATTGGACGATCGAGGGACTCCGTCACATGGAAGAGCTTTCACAGCGGACCGATGGTTGCATCGTGCTCACTGCCCACATGGGAAATTATGACATCGCCGCGCCGGTCTTCGCGTCGCGCTTCCGGCGGACCCTCTACACGGTCCGCGCCCCCGAGCGTGAACCGGAAACCCAGAAAATCCGCGAAGAGGAACTCCGCCTCAAGGAGCAGATGTATCCGCATTTCCGCACCCTCTTCAACCGCGAGGGTGGCTTGCTGGGGGTGGAACTGGCACGATTGCTGGCGGAGGGAAACATTGTTGCCGTTCAGGGCGATCGAGTGATCTTCGATGTTTCCCCGATGCAAGTGGAAGTCAGGCCCGGACTGTGGATGCGATTGCCGAAAGGTCCCCTGTTTCTGGCCCGGGCGAGCGGCGCGCCATGCTATCCGCTCTTCATCACCCGCGATGGCTGGCGGAGGTATCGCGTGCATGTCCACGCTCCCATCGAGTTGCCGCCCCGAAAGCGTGGGGACGAAGCGGTGGTAGGGGAAATCTGGGCCAAAGCGGTGTTTGATCCGGCGAGCCGATTTTGGCCGCAATGGTTTGTTTTCGAGGAATTCTTGAGTCGGAAAGAAGGGCTCGGCTGACTTTTCGGCGATACAAGTCATCTTCGCCTTTCCCCGAGCCGCCGGATCGGCTAGGGAAAGAGCATGCAATGGATTGCCCGCATCATTTTCATCGGAGTCACCTGTCTTGGCTTGGGTCTGGCCATGGCGGTTCAGCCGGTTCCCCCACCCTCTCCGGCGCGTTTGCCAATGAGTGTGGTCTTCAAGGGCGAATCGAAGTTTTACGCCGTTGTGGCCAAGGCCGAGCGCGAAAACTGGCGCAAGCTTCCGATTGGTGAGCGCACGATCCGCATAGCCCGGGAATTGGTGGGCACGCCCTATGTGAATTACACGCTGGAAGTCGATGACCGCATCGAATCCCCCGTCGTGAATTTCAAGGGCATGGACTGCTGGACCTATTATGAAAATGCCTTGGCGATCGCGAGGATGCTCACCTACAAACCAGGCCCCTACAAACCGGCGGACATGTTGCACATGGTGGAAGTGGAGCGTTACCGGAACGGCATCTGCACCGGCAGTTACCTGAGCCGCATGCATCATTTGGAGGAGGTCTTCGCCGACAATCAGCGCCGGGGATATGCCAGCAACATCACTCCGCGACTGCCGGGTGCGGTGCGATTGAGAAGGGAAATCCACGAAATGACCGTGCAATGGAAAAGCTATCGCTATCTGAAAGCCAATCCATCACTCATCGAGCCGATGGGCAGGATCGAGGCACAAGTCTCGAAGTTTCCAGTCTATCACATCCCCAAAGCCAAAGTGCGAGCGGTGGAAAACTATCTGCAAAACGGTGATATCTGTGCCATCACGACGAACTGGCACACTGGATATACGTCGCATGTTGGATTGATCGTCCGCCTCAACAACCGCGCCTATTTCACCCATGCCACATCGGATCGGGACAAGGGGCGGATGACCATCATCGACCGACCGATCACGGACTATTTAAACCAAAGTTCCAAACACGCAGGCATCATCATCTGCCGCCCGAATGATCTCCCGCCATCGCCACTCTGGCAACGAAACATGGCGAAACAATAGGCCCACCGGGGTGCAAAGGTAGGGTTCCACCGCCGGGGGAACCGCGCGAAAGGGGGGCGAACGATTCGGCAAAATGGTAGGGTTCCACCACCGGGGGAACCGGGCGAAAGGGGGGCGAACGATTTTGCCCAAGGTGAGCCGTTCCGGCACGTTTGGTCTCCCCGTTCTCACCTCTTTCGCCTGCGGCCCCGGCGGTGCCGCC
>JBBARN010000100.1:0-22809 GCA_040399845.1 Luteolibacter sp.
CGCAAAAACAAGGGTTCCAGCCCCATCACCCCCTCCAGTCCGCGAAGTCGGGTTAGAAACGAGACCATCCATGCGCCCAAAGTCTTCCTGTTTTGTCAATGGATCATCTCTTCCGACGCAGCAAGGCAAGCATGCCAAGGCTGCCCAGAAGCACACTCCCCGGCTCGGGCACAGCCATCAGGGCAACATCGTTTCCACCGATGAAGGTGGTTCCAGTGGCGTCGGCGGTGTAGCTGATCTTCCAGTCGAAGCCGCCATAGGTGGTGACAATCGCGTCCTGGGCCAGGCCGGAGAAGGTGCCGCTGATCGCGTCGTTTCCATCGTTGAGCAGGATAAAGAGGAGATTGCCGTTGGTGTAGGAGCCTCCGCTGAATGCGGTGACAAGGCTGCCGCTCAGGGAAACGGAGCTGTCACCGGATACGCGGTTCACATTGAGCTGGTCGTGCTGACTGCCAGCGATGAGTCCGGCAATCTCGATGGTGAGCGCCCCAGCTTGGGAGTAGTCACCATCGACGGTGAGGATGCCCGGGCTGTTTCCGGGATTCAGAGAGGCCCCGGAGTTCACCGTGAGCGAACCCACCGTGCCCGAACCACTGAGGGCGGCTCCGTTTTCCACTGTCGTCATGTTACTGGTGGAGATGCTGCCGTTTACAATGAGAGTCCCATCGGTGATCGTCGTCGCCCCGGAGTAAGTGCTTGTGCCAGTGAGATGGAGCATCCCGTCTCCAATCTTGGTGATGCCCTGGGAGCCACCATCGAACCCGTCGTTGGCAATGCCGCCTGTGATGTTCAAGGTGCTGTCAGTGCCAACATCGATCGAACGATTGCCCCGGAGGCTGATCTCCGAAGAAATCGTGGATGTTGCGGCACCAGCGGCGGTGATGTTCGATTCCAAAAGCAGATTGCGATAATTGGAATGGGTAAGCCCGCGCGAGCTGACGGTGCCGCCGTTCAAGACCAGGCCGTTTTGGAGTCCCGTGACTCCTGCCGAAGTGGAAAGAGTGGCACCGGCTCCCACGATGATGGTGCCACTGGCACCGGTGCCGCCGGAATAGAGTCCCCCAGTCTTCCAGTCGCCATCGGGGAGTTCCAAGGTTCCCCCGCTGACTGTGGTGGTGCCGTCGTAGTTGAGTGTGCCGGTGAGTGTCTGGGTGCCGCTACCTGCCTTGACGAAGTTTGCGGCGGCAGAATCCGAATCGGTTAGCGAACCGCTGAAGATGCCGCTGCCGTTGTTGACGCCGAAGGTGAAATTCTGATAGCCAGCGCCGGGGTAGCCGGAGGTGATGGTGCCCGCGCCAGTGAGCGCATCCACCCGGACGTTGGCTTCCACACCATTGAAGGTCGCCCCTCCCGCGACGTTCAGACCGGAGAGGTTGGCGCTCCAGTTTTCATTTGCATGGCTTCCACCGCCGAATGTGCCTTCCTGCACTTCGATCAAGGAGCCTGCCCCCATCGCAAAGGTGGCGCTGCTTGCCCCCCAGCCGGAACTCCCCATACCGGTCTTGGCCAAGGTGCCCGAGCCACTGAAGGTCGTGCTGGCCAGATCTCGCGAGCCACTTGCCACATTGAACTCCAAAGTCGCTCCGCTGCTGATGGCGAAGCCCGAGCTACTATATGTATTTTGCAAAACCAGCTTGCCGCCGTTGAGCGTGGTAGCGCCGCCATAGCCGTTCGCGCCGGACAGTGTCAGCGTGCCGTCGCCCGTCTTGGTGATGCCGTAGATGCCGCTGCCGCCGTTGTAATTCGGTGCGATCGCGATGCCTCCGGAGATCGTCAGCGTGCTGCCACTGCCCACATCGATCGAGCGGTCGGAATCGAGGCGAATCTCCGAGGAGATCAAGGAAGATGCGGAATTTCCTGCGGTGATGTTTGAGCCCAGCAGCAGGTTGCCCCAGCTGTTGTTACCAAAACCATAGGTATTCCCGCGCGAACTCAAGGTGCCGCCGTTCATGGCCAGACCGTTCTTGATCTGGGTCACACCAGCAGACGTGCTGAGCGTGGCTCCGGAGCCGACAGTGATGGCACCGGTCGCCCCGCTGCCATCCCAAGGTTGTCCCGTGACCCAGTCGCCATCAGCGAGACTCAAGGTGCCGCCATTGACCGTCGTGCCGCCAGTGTAGTTACTCTTTTGCGTGAGTATGGCATTGCCTGATCCATTCTTGACGATGGAAGCAGGGGCGAACCAATTGTTCAGTGGTCCGTTCATCGTGAATGTCCGACCGGCTCCGACATCCCAAGTGACAGCGGATGCTGCGATGTAGTCGCCATTGATCGTGAGGTCTCTGCTATCAGCGGCGATGGAAATCAGAGCCAAGCCGCTGTTAGCAATCCCCGTGTGCATGATGACCGGCTGGGCGTTGGTGCTGTTGATCACCATGTCCGTCGTCAGACCGCTTTGCAGGGTAAGGCTGCCAATTCCGAAATAGCCGTTGATGGTGACGGTGGAGTTGGTGGGCGTGCCACCAAAACGATAGTCATCCCACTGGGTCCAGCTATTCTGGGACCAGTTGGCACCGTTGGTAAAATCGGAGTTGTTAGCACCTGTCCAATCGTAGGTTGCGGCATGGGCAGCCCCGATGGCGAACGTAAAAAACACGGCGAGGGAGTGGCGGAGGAGCGGATTGTAATTTGGTTTCATGGGAGCCGAGGGGTTGGGAGATTGGATGGATGAATCCGGCTTTACATGGCAACACCGGACAAGTGAGTGAATATTGAATGAATGATTGTGCCCTTCATTGTTTTGGGTCGTTCGTTTTCATACCCCAGGCGTTGATTGTTTCACCGGGCGCTGTTAATGGGGAGATCTCAAGAGGAAGCGGAGTATCGCCACTGTAAAGCACGGCTTCCTCGCCTTTCTTGAGATCAAGTTCGATGGCTCCCCCGTTGCGGCGCAAGTTCAGGGTGGCGGGGCCAATCCATCGAACAGGATCTGGCAGGTCGCATTTGATTCTACAGGGCTCGCCAGCCAGGCTCTTCACCCGCACAAATTGCGTGCGACCGCCTTTCCGCATGGCGCTGACGAGAAATGCGCCTTCCGCGCGCAGATCGTGAAACGCAGCGTCCTTCCAAGTTAATGGGCAGGCGGGAAATACGCGGATCGATTTGCCCCAACTCTGCAGAAGCATGTCGAGCACACACCGCGCCGCCGAGATGGGCGACTCGAACGTCGGGTGCTGACCCTCGCTATACAAGGTGTTCGGCATCACTGTGGGAGCCTGCTGCGGTGGCAGTAGCTGCAGCGAACGATCAAGCATCTGTAAGGCCCGGTCGCCGTCACCCAGCGCGGCTGACAACGAAGACGATCCAGTGAACTTATACATGCAGTTGTCCCCGTCGATGTCGGTATGCCGGGCGATGGATTTTTTCAGGATCTCCAGCATGTCCGGCTGATCATCGATATTGATGACATACAGGGGGAAAATCCCGAGGAGATGGCTATAGTGCCGGTGCGGCTTGGCAAAAGGAACGTCGGACCCGATCATCAAACCATGCTCATCCACCGGGTATGGGACCAATTTTTTCAGGACATCCTTCCACTTCAGAAGCAGCGGATCCTCGATTTGCAGGCGATGCGCACTGGCCACCAACGTCTCCAGGCCCCATCGCAACATTTGCAGGTCGAGGTTCGGATCTTCCGCGTAACCGTATTCGTCCGAATAGCCACGCCCCAGATGATAGAATCCATCGTCCCCCAGCTTGGCCCGGTGCAAGTAAACATTCATCGTCCGGCGCAAGAGCGGAAAAATGGAGCTGCGCAGGCGCTCATCATCCATCGTGCAACGATCGTGTGTGTAATACAGATGCATCAACCATGGCAGCGCGATGAGATGCTTTGGGTAGCCATTATCCGTCGCCGAAAGGCGAAGGCCTACCGGATTGCCCAGCACTGCCGAATCTTCGCGTATCTCCTCCGGACAATTGTTGATCAAATGTTGCTTATCCCTCTCCAGCCAGTCACACAAACCCTCACCCAATTCCAGGTGATTGCCGGTATGCACCGTGAAGTGTGACAGTTGCAGATTGAGATTCACCCAGCAGGCCGGCCAGATTGACTTCTTGAACCAAGGTCCCATCAAGTCCACCACCGGCCCTCCTTTCCGCATGGCACTGGCCAATTTATACCATTGGATCCAGTAAAAACTCTCCATGCGTGCATCGGGCACGGTCAAAAAACTGGCAGGATAGAACGCATGCCACCAGTCGCGATGGGCCTTTACCATGGTCTCTGTGCCACGAGCAATCGAATCATTGAGTGACTTGACGGCCTTTGCTTCCGCTCCGCCTCCGGGAATAGCGCTCGAAACGGTTAGATAAACCGTGCGGGTATCCACATCGTGCCGGATTTCTTTCCAGGTGGTGGCGTAATCTCCGCCGACCAACAAGGGCTGCACGGCCACCTCCATCCCCTCCACCTGTTTGACCACAAATGCCGGATTGGG
This sequence comes from Luteolibacter sp., assembly GCA_040399845.1. Lineage (GTDB taxonomy): Bacteria > Verrucomicrobiota > Verrucomicrobiia > Verrucomicrobiales > Akkermansiaceae > Luteolibacter. The sequence goes on from JBBARN010000100.1 coordinate 4,440, forward strand.
TTTCATCTTTCCGGGTTCGTCGCCAATGGAACCCTGCAGCGTGCCCAAGGGATTATTGCCCTGCTCAGGCCGGAGTCGAAACCTGGCTTCACGCTCTTTCTCGGTGGTCTTGATCTCGATCACGATCACATCGTCGCCATGCGGAACCAGAACGCGCAGGCCAATGGTGCCGGCGGTGGTGGTGATTGCACCCCGTGTTTCGGCGTTCCAAAGATCTGTCCTGAATTGAGCACCAGTGATCTGCCCGACCGGTTCTAACAGCAACTGCCCGATCGGTAGCCTGACATCGTAGGTCTGGAAATTAGACGTAAATTTACCGCCTCCCATAGAATGGCGCGGATCATACACATCGGTGCGCCCGATCTCGAACCGGACCGTGTTCTCCGCCTCATGATCCAAAAAGAAAACCGTGCCGAGCATGCCATTGCCCTGAAACGGACCTTCGAAGTAAGAGGTCGGCATCCGCTCCCATATCAAATCGTTGCGCGCCATGAAATCCGGCCAGTCCACCTTGATCTGAACCGCCGCAGCCACTTGCACGACACCGGTCAGACAGAGACACATCATTCCTGAAAGAAGCATGCACCGCTTCAGGCCGCTCAAACATCGATAAAACATCACATTCGTATGGTTTCTCTTGTTCACTTCACCACTTGGAGGCGGCCGAAGAGTTTAGTATTGGAACCTTTCGGAACGGTGATTTCCACCTTGTCGATACCTCCGCCCTCGTCGGTGACGGCGACACCGAAACCGCCGGGAATGGCAAGATCCGTCCAGCCTGTTAGATCGGTTCCGTATTGAAAGGTCTGGGTGGTGCCAGTGGCGGCGGCGCGGCGGTAGTAAGTGAAAACGAAACTCGCTCCGGAGGCCTCCACGGTTGGCAGGATGAGGGTGCTGGAAGCAGATGGGTCGCCACCTTCCAGAACGTATTCCACCAGGTTTTCGATGCCGTCATCATCAGGGTCCGCGTCGGGTTGGTTGTCGGGGGAAACGATGGTCGGGTAATTGGTGGACATCCAGTTGGCGAAAGGATCGGCGGGCGGGCCATTGGATACATAAAGCAGACCCGTGCCGGAAATGGTGACACCCGAATAGGTGCCCGCACCATAAAATCCAGGCGATTGCTGCACGCCGCCGAGCCAGAGTTCGTCGATGGTGTCGGTATTCCCGGCAGAATAGTTGAGCTGGAGAGTGGCACCGGAGGCAACGATCAGGTCGGCAGAGTCAGAGAGTGCGGTATTGTTCACGCCGCCACCGAGGATGAGTTGGCCTTCGTTGACCGAGGTGTTGCCTGTGTAGGTATTCGCAGCGGAGAGCGAGAGAATACCCGCACCGGTCTTGGTGATGCCCTGAGAACCACCGAAAAAGCCATCGTTGGCAATGCTGCCTGTGATGTTCAAAGTGCTATCAGCGCCGACTGCTATCCCACGATCTCCCGCGAGACTGATTTCCGAGGAAATCGTGGACGTCGCGGCACCTTCGGCAGTGATGTTCGATTCCAGCAGCAAGTTGCGATAATTGGAATAGACGAGCCCGCGTGAGTTGACTGTTCCGCCGTTCAAGACCAGGCCGTTTTGAAGTCCCGTGACGCCTGCCGAGGTGGAGAGGGTGGCGCCGGCTCCTACGATGATGGTGCCGCTGGCACCCATGCCGCTGGAAAATCGACCACCAGTTTTCCAGTCGCCATCGGGGAGTTCCAGCGTTCCCCCGCTGACAGTGGTGGAGCCGTCGTAGTTGAGTGTGCCGGTGAGCGTCTGCGTGCCGCTGCCGACCTTGACGAAGTTCGCTGCAGCCGTATCCGAATCGGTCAGCGAGCCGCTGAAGGTGCCGCTGCCATTGTTGACGCCGAAGGTAAAATTCTGATAGCCCGCGCCGGGGTAGCCGGACGTGATGGTGCCCGCGCCGGTGAGTGCATCGACCCGGATATTCGCCTCGACGCCGTGAAAACTTGCACCGCTGGCCACGTTCAATCCGGAGAGGTTGCCGCTCCAGTTTTCATTCGCGTTGCTGCCACCGGTGAAGGCCCCCTCCTGCACATCGATCCATGAACCGGCACTCATGGCAAATGTGGAGGCACCCCCACCCCAGACGATCCCGCCTGCTCCGGTCTTGCGCAATGTCCCCATGCCGCTGAAGCTCGTGCCCGCCGAGTCCCGCACGCCGCTCGCCACATTGAGATCCAATGCGCCATCGCTGATGACGGTGTTGCCAGTATAACTGGTCGACCCGGAGAAGACCAAAGTGCCCAGACCAGTCTTGGTGATGCCGCAGTTGCCAATACCGCCGGTATAATTCGGACTGATGGCAATACCGCCGGAAATGTTCAATGTGCTGCCAATGCCCACATCGATCGTGCGGTCGGAATCGAGTCTGATTTCCGAGGAGATCAAGGAGGTCGTGGAATTGCCCGCAGTGATGTTTGAGCCCAGCAATACGTTGCCCCAAGTGTCGTGGCCGAAGCCATAAGTGTTGCCCCGCGAACTCAAGGTTCCACCATTCATGTTCAGGCCATTCTTGAACTGGGTCACGCCAGCAGACGTGCTGAGCGTGGCACCGGAGCCGACGGTGACGGCACCCGTCGCGCCTGTGCCGTCCCAAGGCTGTCCAGTGACCCAGTCGCCATCGGCGAGACTCAATGTGCCGCCGTTGACCGTTGTTCCACCGGTGTAGTTGCTCTTTTGCGTGAGTATGGCATTGCCTGATCCATTCTTGACCACGGCAGCTGGATTGAACCAATTGTTGAGCGGACCATTCAACGTGAACGTGCGGCCAGTTCCGATTTCCCAGGTCACTGCAGTGGATGCAATGCAATCGCCATTGATGGTAAGATCCTTGGAAGCGGAGTCGATGGAAATCAAAGCAAGGCCGCTATTCGCGATGGCCGTGCTCATGATGAACGGCTGCGCACTGCTGCTGGTGATCACGATATCTTGCGTCAGCCCGCTTTCGAGAGTGAGGCTGGCGATACCGAAGTAGCCGTTGATGGTGACCACACCGCTGGTGACGGCGCTGCCGAAGCGGTAGTCATCCCATTGGGTCCAGTCATTCTGTTCCCAGTTGCTGCCGTTGGTGAAGTTGGAATCCACGGAGCCATTCCAGTCATAAGTCGCGGCAGAAACGGAACCGATGGAAAGAAAAAGGGAGGATGCCACGAACGCGAGGGAATGGCGGAAAAACGGATTGAATATGGATTTCATCATGGAGAGGTGATTCAGGTTTGATTGGACATATCCGCCGGGAGAAACGGATGGTGATTGGTTGTGATTTCCCTGGAAAAAGAACACCGGGACTTCAGCCGGGGTGAAAATGGATTTTGAACCAAAGGCTTAGAATAGGAAATCCTCCACCAACACGCAACGACGTTACATGCATAATAGACGACAATTCATGCCAGCCTGCGGGATCTGAGCGTTCATTGAATGCACAAGTCTGGTTTCCCATCATTCTGCTAGAACACCAAGGGAGACGGCAGGCGGGAATTTCGGATGGTCTTTTGCAAGATTACGGCCGAAAAACGAAATATTCTTCGTTTTGCCGTCATAAACCAACTCGTTCATGATCAGTGGATTCGTCATGAGGACGACCTTCAGTTTCCGGTTCACTTCCATGCCGGGAAAAGTGCCTTTTGTGGATTCAATCGTGAGCTGCTGGTTCATTTCATCCCAATGGAACAGAATCAGAGAAAATTCTCCTTGTTCGAAGCCATTGTCTTCACCCGAGTCCTCGTAAAGGGTGTAGGTGGCATCTGCTCCGGGATAAACCCGAATTTCAAGCGGGTCCGTTGTGGTTTCCAAAGCATATTGGATGACGGGGCCAAGTGGCAGAATCGTGCCTTCGCGGACAAAGACCGGAATCGAATCCAGCGGGGCTGCGGCGCTGATGGTCTGGCCGCCGCGATGTTTCTCGCCGTTGCGGAAGTCATACCAATCACAGCCTAGCGGGAGATAGACATTCCGGGATTGATCAACTCCATTCAGCGGCTCGGAGCAAGGGCCATAGAACATTGGATGAGTGACGGGGCATACCAACAGGGAAGTGCCGAAGAGGAACTGGTTGTCAATCGCATGGGTGGCTGGATCGTCTGGAAAATCCAATGCCATGGCTCGCAGCATCATGCGGCTATTGCGGCTGACATCGGAAGCAAGACTATAGATATGGGGAAGCAGGCGGTAGCGGAGCCGGATGGATTCTGCGATGGCATCATAAAACGGACTTCCCTCATCGCCAAAGCGCCAGATCTCGCGGGCGGCATCGGTGCCATGGGAGCGGAACATGGGCAGGAACACCGCGTATTGCAGCCAGCGGGTGTAGAGTTCGTGAAACCCGAGATCCTTGCATCCGGTGTCGGCAGGATCGGGCTCCATCGCTTCCATACCAGTGAGCCCGCGGCAGCCTTCAGGGAAATCACCGCGCCAGAACCAGAATTCCGGATCAGAGTTGATGAAAAATCCGCCGATATCGAGGGTCCACCAAGGTTCACCGGTAGCGCAGAAGTTCAGGCCCTCGGGGATGCAGCGTCGCAGGGTTTCCCAGGTCGCGCAAATGTCGCCGTTCCAACTGACCGTGCCATAGCGGTGCTGGCCTGCGTAGGACGAACGGGTAAGGTTGAGCACGCGTTTGTTCGGGGCGCTTGCGAGTTGGCCTTCGTAAATTCCCTGCGAGTGGAGCAGCGAGTAGGCGTTGATGAGGGTGGGGTCGAGATACTTGCTGGAGGCTTCCGTGTTGATCCGGAGTCGTTCCGCAGGCTCCGGTTTTTCCGCACCGGACCAGTCGGCCTCGAAGGGCTCCGTGCAGTCGCACCACCAGGCATCCACTCCGTGTGAAAACAAACCACGGTTCACTTGTTCCCAATAGACCGCGCGGGCCTCGGAATCGAAGGCGTCGTAGGTTGATTGGTTGCCCAGCATCTTCCCGCGTTCGAGCATTTCCAACTGATCCGGGCAGCCGTGGGTCATGATCGGCCAGATGGACACCATGAGTTTGACTCCGAGTTGGTGCAATTGACCCGTAAGCGCGGCGGGATCCGGGAAGCGGGCGGGATCGAATGATTTCTGCCCCCAGCCGCTTCCGTTAGGCCATGACTTCCAGTCGAGCACGATCATGTCGAGGGGAATCTTGCGGCGGCGGTGTTCCCGGACGACCTCTAACAGTTCCTCCGCATTGACATATCTTTCCTTCGACTGCACGAAGCCGAAGGCCCACTTCGGAAGCATCGGGACGGGGCCGGTGAGGATATGATAGTTCCGGATCACCTCGTCGAAGTTGTTGCCGCGGATGAAATAGTAGTCCAATTCATCCACCGCATCCGCCCACCAGCAGGAGCCGGATTCGTCATCGTGGAAAGTCATCAACGAGCAGCAGTCGAGAAGGATGCTGTAACCGCGGGTGGAGACGATATGCGGCACGACCATCTTCATGTTCTGCTGATAGAGTTCGCGCGATTTTCCCCGCAGGTTGCCGTGGCCTTCCTCGTGGGAGCCGAGTCCGAAGAGCGCTTCGTTTTCCGCAGGCATCCACTCCAGCTTCGCTTCGAACGCATCGCGATCAAAAACCGTCTCATACTCCTCGACCGTGACGCGGGCACCATCGATGCTTTGTCCGCCGGCGATGGCGGCGTCTTTGCGGAAGACGTTGCGTGTGAGTTTTCTGGGCGTGAGGGATTTGCCGAGTTCGGTGAGCAGCGTCTTGCCAGACGCATCGAGATAGCGGATCGCACCGTTGGATTTCGCGATGACGAGTGTGAGTTCGGGCGTGGAGATATGGAAAGACGTGTTATCCTCTTTCAGCGAGTAATGGTTATATGCATCCCGACAAGTGACGATCAGGCTCGGCCGCTCCAGAAACGGCTTGTCCCGGGTGAGAGTGATGCGGGCGATGGAGGGGGTGACAAATGCGATACGCAGGCGGGTCTGGGAGGAAACGAGGACGACGGGTCCGCGATTGCTTTCGAGAGTGAACATGACGGGCGAAGGAATGGAAAATCAGATTACGCTGCGGCGTGCATCGAGTTCCGCGTGGATCTTGGGTTCCATGCTTTCGTATTTCCGATAGAAGAGGACCGGGATAGAGGAGAGCAGATAGAACAATGCTGGCAGCCAGATGAAGCCGATCTCGATGCCCCGGAGTGCCGAGGCGGATTGTGTGGTGTTGGCGACGTAACCGCTTGCACCGAGAATCCATGCGGGCAGAGCGCCACCAAGACCGCTGCCGGCCTTGAGGCAGAAGGCGGCACCGAGGGCGGTGAGCAGGCCGGCGGCGCGCACGCCGGTTTTCCATTCGCCATAGTCCACGCTATCGGAGAGCAGCGAAAACGGCATGGCCATGGCCGCACCACTGGCGATGATGCCGGCGATCCATCCGGTGAAGAGCAGGGGCGTGGATCCCGTGGCCACACCAGCGTAAAGGATCAACTGGCTAAGCACCGATCCGATGAGTCCATACAACCAGATATTGGATTTGCTGGTCCATTTGCACAACCATGGCAGCAGGAGGATCGAGGCGAGGGAAACGATATCCAGGCTGTTGGCAAGTGGCGTAAGTTGTTTGCTTTGCCAGTTGTATTCGAAAAAGTAGGGCACCATCGAGATGCGGGAAATGAAGGCAACCCAGAAGAACAGGCTGCTGGTGAAAACGATGATCCATGGCCAGTTCCCCTTGAGGGCGCGGAAGCCTTCGCGCACGGGCATGGGTTTCTGTTGGGTGACGATGGTTTCACGCAGGTTGCGGAAGGCGATGAGGAAGAGCAGCACCGAGCCTGCGGCGAAGATTGGCATGGTGAGCATGAAGCCGAGTTTGTCATCGCCTTTACCTAACAATCCGACCAGCGGCAGCGCGGTGGCATTGACCAGCAACACCCCCAGCTTCGAGCCGAACATCCGGAAGCTGGTGAGCACCACGCGTTCCTTGGGATCCGGTGTGAGGGCGGAGAGGATGGAGGTGACCGGCGTGTTGATACCGGTGTAGAGGATGCTGCAAATGATATAGGTGGTGCCGGAGTAGATCGCCTTGGCGGTGGCATCCAGATCCGGGGCGAGGAAGGTGAGCACGCCGAAGGCCGCGAAGGGAAAACACAACCAGAGGAACCACGGGCGGCTCTTGCCCCAGCGGCTCTGGGTTTTGTCGAAGACGATGCCCCAGATCGGGGCGTCGATAGCATCGATGAGGCGTGCGATGAGCAGGATGGTCCCGGCGGTGGCGGCGGAGAGGCCTACGACGTCGGTGTAGAACTTGAGCAGATAGAAAGAGATAACACAAAACACGAGTTGCCCGGCGGCATCGCTGGCGGCGTAACTCAGGCGGCCGGATAGCGGCAGCGGCGCGGTGGGAGATTGGGTGTGCATCGGGAATTGGGTTTTGAAAATCGATCGTCTGTCACTTGTTCACTCCACAGGGATGACCTTGAGCCCGAACACGCCTCCTGCGGTGTAGCCGTTCTCCTCCACGGTGAAGCGGGCGATGCCTTCCACGGACTCGCCGGAGCTTGAGGTCGGCAGAAAGTCCGCGGGGATCGGATAGGATTGATCAATGAAGGCTCCGGGCTGGGCGCGGAACAATTCCTGGGTGGCGAGCAGTCGATCGTTGATGAAGATGCTGAATTTCCGCTGTTGTTGTTCTTCGCCCCAATAGCGGACGACGAGCGCCGCTTTTTGGTTGGATGGAAATTTCATCCGATAGGCAAACTCCTCGCCCTGACGATAGGTGCTGCCATGGGCCGGTCCGGTTTGGGAATTGCGCTGGGAAACGATGCGCGAGGTGTCGCTAGCGGTTCCGGGTATCACGAAGTCGATGGCATTGGCAATCCACTCCGGGTCCGGGCCGCTGCGTTCTTCGGGTAGCGGTTTCCAATCCGCTGGGATGATGTCTTTCCATGCGGGTTCCAGGCCGCTTTCCTCGATGATGGCCCGCGCCTCGGCGGGCCACGCATCGGGAGGGGAGACGATGTTGTTGATGCCCCGGGTGCCGGGTGATGAGAAATCCCACTTGTCTTCGCTGGCGAAGCAGCCCTCGACATGTAGGTTATGCTTTCTGCCAAAATCTCCGCCGTAGTAGGCGAGACCAAAGGGACCTTCGAGGACGTTTGCGCGGTTGATGATGAGGGTGGAGCCTTCATCGTTGTAAATCGTCCATGAGGAGCGGCGGCAATAGTTGCGATCGATGAGAGTGCCTGGTTGGCGGCCGAGGGTGTAGATGGCACCGCCGTCGTGGAGGATGCTCATCGTGCGTTCGACACGGTTGGCGTGGATCCGGTTGTTTCCGGATACCATGGTGGGATTGCCGGGAAACACTGAAGGTCGTGCGCCTTGGCCCCACTGCGGGTGGTTGGCGACATCGCTGCCATCGAAGTCACACCAGCCCCAGCCGAGGTTCATGCCGGAGTAGGGTGCGTCCGGGATCCAGTTGTGTTCGATCTTCAACTGGTAGGCATAAAAGACGGTGATGATCGTGTGGCCGTTGAAGAGGGCTGAGTTGCCGGGCAGGAAATTGTTAGATATCAGCACGCGCCGTGGAACGGACTCGGTGCCGGGGGCGAACTTCTCACGCTCGACTCCCGCGCCTTCAGGGTGCTTGAGGTCCGGAGTGTCATTTTCATAAGTATGATGGGGATGGCCGATGGTGATGGCGCTGCCGCCCGCATCGCGGATGACGTTGCCGATGATTTCGACGTCGCTGACATCGTTGCTCATCACGATCCCCTGGCAGCCGGTGTGCGCGATGGTGTTGCGTTTGAAGATGATTCCTTCGATCGCATTTCCGGTGATCGCGGCCGGGAGGACATCGTAGGAACGGTAAACATCGTAATGCCAATTGGAGTTGGCAAAGGCGGTGTTGACGCAGCCCGTCTGGACGGTGGCCGTGCCATGGGAGCCATCGATCTCCATGAGGTTGTAATCCGTGTGTGCGAATACAAGACCCTCGAAGGTGAGATTGCGCACACGGTTCCGGATTGGCTGGCCTTCGAGGCGGATGAGGGTTTCCGTGACAGGTGCGACCACCCTGGCCGTTCGCATATCTTCGCCGGGTCGGGGAATATAATAAACGGTCTTCTGCGAGCGATCGAAGTAAAACTCGCCGGGTTGGTCGAGCAGTTCCAGGGCGTTGTGGATGATTTGTTCGCTATCGAGGGTGAGTCCGGCCGTCCAGCCGATCTGTTGGGCGATGGCGCCGTAGGGTTGTTGGAGCTTGAAGATATATTGATCGTTTTCCCGGATGATCTCGCGGACGCCGACGAAGTTTTTGTTCCAAGTGGTTTGGTTTTCGATTTCCACATCGGAGACGTTGTGGGTGATGTGGGGAAGGTCGGCGTTTTGGTAGCGGATGCCATCCGCTGCCTGTCCGCTCTGCCATGCCCAAGGCGCCTGGCCGGCGGTGACCGTGTAGGTTCCCCAGCCGCCCTGGGCGCGGATTTTCCGTCCGCTCTTGGCCATGACGGCGCGCGATCGGTCCACGTAGAGGGCGCGGAGTTTTTCATCGCGATCCAGCGGTGCCTTCCAGATGCCATCCTTGTGGGGCTGCCAGCCGGTGACTGGTATGCCTCCGGTGAAAACGGGAGATTCGCCCATCGCGGCGCGGTAGTGGATGCGGTGCGAGCCAAGGCCGGAATCCGCGGGTTCGAATATCACCGTGGAAGCCAGGGGATACCTGCCACCGTGGATCGTGACCGCGATGTCTCCCTGCATGCCAGGGATGGCGGCTCGTACGGCTTGCCGCGCCTTGTCCAAGGTTAGGAACGGTTGGGACCGGGTGCCCGGATGCGTGTCCGACCCGGCGGGCGAAAGGTGGAATTCACAAAACCACTTGGGTTGCTGTCCGGCATGCAGTATCAAGCCCGACAGGGTGATCAGGGCGGCGACGATGGCAGGTGCTGGCGGGAGTGGCATGCTCGATGGTTCAGGGTTTCAAGCGCCGAGGCTAGGATTTCATGGCAGGACATTCAATGACGCTGCTTGCATAAAGGGCGACAATTTGCGCATACTCCTTCAAGGGCCGCAGGGCCATCATGATCCATGAACAAGCGCAAACGCATTCTGGTGGTATTGGGATTCCTGAATCCGAGCATTCAGGCGGGTTTTTCGCGTTATGCGAGAGAAGCCAATTGGATTCTGAATGCATTTTCACTCTATCACAATGTAGTACCACCAGACTGGAAGGCACATGGTTTGCTGACAACCAATGTTTTCCGCCCGGATCTGGTGCGCTTTGTCCGCAAGACCGCGAAGTTGGTGCCGACGGTGCTACATGGGTGCGATGACCTGAAACTGAAAGTTCCGAATGTGGAGTGTGATGAATTCATGGTCGGCCGGATGGCGGCGGAGCATTTGCTGGAGCAGGATCATCGGAATTTTGCCTATTTCCGGTATTCCGACAACATTCATGCTCTACGTCGCAGGGATGGATTCCAGGAAACCTTGCGGAAAGCCGGACATGAATGCGTGGAGCTCGATAAAATTTCCGAGCACGGCAACGGCGCGGGTGAGTGGTTCCGCAAACAACTTGCCTGGCTGCCGAAACCATTGGGCTTGTTTGCCGAGGACGACCTTCTTGCGGCACGCGTGATCGAAACCGCAGCCGAAGCGGGTTGGCATGTGCCGGGTGATCTGGCGGTGGTTGGCTGTGGAAACATCGATCTCGTCTGTGAGTTTGGCGCGGTGCCAATCACCAGCATCGCATGTCCCATCGAAGAACAAGCCTATCAGGCCGCGGGCATGTTGGACAACCTGTTATCAGGGAAGAAAGTCTCGAAAACCCAACTCATTTTTCCACCGGTGGGGTTGATTGCGCGAGAAAGCACCAACTCGGTGGCGGCGCGTCTGGAACTCGTCAAACGGGCACTCGCCTGCATGGCGGACCAAATGCAAGACCCCTCTCTTGACGCGCGGGCGGTGGCGGACCATTGCGGTGTCTCGCTGCGGGTGCTTTATCGCGAATTTGAAAAGGACCTGAGAAGCACTCCGATGGCTTGTTTGCTGAGGATGCGCCTGCGTTCGGCGAAGGACATGCTTACCCAGGGTAACCGGAAAATCGAGGATGTGGCGGAAGCATGCGGCTTCGGCAGTCTGCGCACCTTCCAGCGCGCCTTCCAGCGGATCGAAAACCAATCACCGCTGCGCTGGAAACTGGCGCGAAAGTGATCCGGGTTTTCGTTCGGGTTAGCGCTGATTGCTCTCCACCAGGAAGATACATGCTTCATTCGAAATGGTTGGGATTTTGCAAGGATCCAAGACAAGGGTGAGGACTGAGCCCAAACGATCTCCTTGCCCCTCGAAATGAAGCCGTGATCGCTAAGCCGATCGGGAAGAACTCTCCGCGATGCGGGAATGAACGACCCGCCAATCACTCAGAACAAGTTGATCGCATGATCGTGATGGGCAATCCACTCCGGTGACGGGACAGGCGATCACAAGGTCCCGGCAATCGTCGCTGCGGCATCGACGAAGGAAGGAAAACCAGGTTGCCATCCCGAGGCGCGGAGTTTGGCATTGGAAACCTGCTTGTGGGTCCAACCGCGTTTGCGATTGAGATCACGCGGACCAGAAGGCGGAAGCGGAAGGGAAAACTGCGCGGAAAGTGCTTGGTAGCAGTCAAGTTGAGAAAGCGGAGTGGAGTCGCTCACATTGAAAACTCCACTCGCGCCAATCGTTGCAAGATGATGGATGCCTCTTGCCGCGTCTTCGCGGTGAATCTGATTGAGAAAGCGCCTTCCGTCTTCTTCGATGATCGCCTCGCCGGAGAGGAATTTTTTGAGAATGACACTGCGCCCCGGGCCATAGATGCCGGAGAGCCGGGCGACGATTCCTCCCGCTGCGATGACGATCCTTTCTGCCTCTAACAACAATGCTCCGGTTTCACGATCAGGTATCGCGGGACTCTCTTCGGCAACCACCGAGCCATCGGTCTGCGCATAGACGGAAGTGCTGGAGGTGAATAGCAAAGGCACACCGGGGAAATGTTCCGTTAGATTCCTACAACCATCCACATAAACATGCTGATAGGCTTCTGCCCCTCCCCTGCCGGAGGCGGCGCAGTGGATGATGAAATCCGGAGATGCATGTTTCTTCAGAGCCTCCACCGATGTCGAATCTCCGACATCACATGGCAGGGTTCCTTCATGTGCTGACAGGGAAACGGGCAGCACTTCCCAGTCATTGTTGCGGAACTCGCGGGTGATCTGCTGGCCGAGATAGCCGTGACCGATGAGGAGAAGCTGCTTCATGGCGCGGAGTATGCCTCATGAAATCCGCGGCGCACGTCGGAACCATCCGAATTCGGAAAATCCGCACGTTGGACGAAAAGCAGGTGGATGCGTTGTTTCACCGGATCGATCCATGCCTGCGTGCCATAGACCCCACCGTGACCGAATGTCCCCGGGGAAAGCGTGGCGGTCACGTCGAGAGGTTCGCGCACGATGCACCACCCGAGCCCCCATGCGTTGCCGGGGAGGAAGCCGGTCTTCAAGTCACCGCTTTGCACGGTGGTCATGAGTTTGACGGACTCTGGTTTGAGATAGGATTTTCCACCATAGGATCCATGATTGAGGATCATCCGGGAGAAGTTCAAATAATCGCCCGCCGTGGAAAACAAGCCACCATTCGCGAGCGGATAACGGTTGCGGTCCGTTATGGATTTTTCACCGAGAAAACGAATCGGCGTTTTTTGCAACTTTCCATCCGCCCCTTTGAGATAACTGGAAGCAATGCGCGGGAGCTGCTCCTTTGTCGGATAGAACGTGGTATCCTTCATGCCAAGCGGGCGGAACAAGCGCTCATCCAGAAAGTCGGGAAATGATTTCCCCGACACCACCTCCACGATGCGGGCCGCAGTATTGATGCCCGTCTGGCAGTAACGCCACTCAGTCCCGGGAGCAAACTGCACCGGCTTGCTGAGAATCGCCGGCATCAATTCCGCGAGCGTCTTGATGTCTTCCGCTTCGGCTCCACTCACTTCGGAGAGTCCGGCGCTGTGGGTGAGGCATTGGCGGATGGTGATGGAAACGGGATTGCCACTCCCATCCTTGAGCCGGGCGAATTCGGGCAGATGTTTCGAAACCGGATCATCGACGGAAAGTTTTCCCTCTTCCGCCATCATCATCACAGCCGTGGCGGTCACCGGCTTGGTCATCGAGGCAATCCAGAAAATCGAATCCTCGGCCATTGCCTGACCTTGCTCGATATCCGCCATGCCGGTTGCGGAAAAGTGGAGAATCTCGTCCGGGCCTGCGACCAAGGTGACCGCCCCAGCGATTTCGTGGGAATCCACAAATGCCTTCATCCGGGATTCGATGGCTGGAATCACGGCGGCTGGAAGGGCGGTGGCGGCAGCAAACACCAGGGAAATCCCGGCAAACAACGGATTGGGTTTCATCACGACCAACCAACCGCATTCCCGCCTTGCCAGCAACCCTCAAACCGGGCCTGTGATTTTCCGGAAAACGATGCTCGAAAACCAGAACCCATCGGGCAAACTCCGCCACACACCCCATGTTCAACTTCAATCCCTACAGCATCCTTGCGGGCATCGTCTTCTCAACGATCGGGATCGGGGCGTTTTCCTACGGCAAAAAACTCGATCTCTGGCAACCCCGGGTGATCGGGCTCGGATTGATGATTTATCCTTACTTCATCTCCAACCAGTGGCTCTTGTGGGGCATCGGCTGCGCGCTGCTCGTCCTGCTTTGGTTTTATCATCATGAGTGAGTGGAATCCGCCCGGAATTCCCTTGGCATTGCAGCCGTTTTCCCGCCTATTTTGCCGCCGCCCATGCCAACCGAAGCGATCCTTTCCACCGCCCGACAATATCTCGGAGTGGACCCGACCGTTCCCATCACCCTTGAACCGATCAAGCGCGGTGCTTCCGGCCGCACGATCGTGCGGGTGAAGACGCCGATTCATGTGCCATTCATCGGCATTCATTGGACGGAGGAGCGGGAGGACAACGAGCAATTCATCCCTGTCGGCCATTTTCTCAAGCAGGCGAAACTGCGCGTGCCCACCATCATCCACGAGCGCGCCCGCTATCGGGTGGCTCTGGTCGAGGATCTGGGGGATGTGGATCTTCACTCGTTGAAGGACCGCCCCTTCGAGGAAAGGCTTCCGCTGTATCGCTCGGCCTTCCAGCAGGTGGACCGCTTGTTTTATGCGAAACCGCCGAAGGATTTCCATCTGATGCCACCCTTCGACGCCGCATTGTATCGTTGGGAGCAAAACTACTTTTTCGAGTATCTGGTCGAGGACTTCCTCGGACAGGACACCAAGTCCCTGCGGGAAAATGCGGTTTTCACCGAGCTCGCGGAGCGTTTGGGAACCGGCGCGCGGCACCTTGTGCATCGCGATTTCCAATCGCAGAACTTGCTGATCAAGGATGACATGGCGTGGCTCATCGATTTCCAAGGCCTGCGCCGGGGCAGGCAGGAATACGATTTGGCTTCCCTGATTTTCGATCCCTACATGAATCACAGCGCGGACGAACGCGAGGCGCTGCTGGAACTCTGGGAAGACATCGCCGACGAACGACCGGAAACAACCCTGTTCCACCAATGCGCCGCCCAGCGCCTGATGCAAGCGCTCGGAGCCTACGGAAACATCCTGAAAAGCCGCGGTGACGAGTGGTATCGACCGCACATCGCGACAGCGGCCCGCCTGCTGGAACACGTCACGCGGGGCACCCCGCTCGAGAAACCACTCGCTCCCGTGCTCGGCGCCATTCCCTGAAGCCTCCTCAGCCCGTGATCGGTCCGCACCACCGTTGGTTCATCGCTTCGATCGTGGCCGCAGTGGCGGGGGCCCTATGCTGGTCGCTGATCCCGGGAACCGAGCTGGATCGATGGGCTTTTGATCGGGTGGCCCGTGGGTTCGCCAATCCACCGTTTTTCATCGCAGGTTCGGGCAGCCATCAGGATCCGTGGAAGCTGCGAACGTTCGAGACCACCGGAAAAACGGACAAACTCCATGCGCCACTGGTGGTGTCTCTGGATGATGATTTGGAGGGATTTTTCCAAAGTTCCCCGCCCTCGCCTGTCGATTTGGCGGTGATTTTCAAAAACCTGCAAAGGCTGGGCATGAACCGGGTCTCCACAGGAGCGGTCCTCGCCTGGAGCGACCCGGACCCGATCGGTCTGACCGCATTGGAGAAAGTCATCTCGGGATTCGATTCCCTGGTCATGGCCGCTCCGCTCTCGCGGGGGGCAGTTCCTGAAGCCATGCCGCAAGCATTCCGGAATGCCTCTTTGCCCATCACGGCCGTTCAAGGCGATGCCAACCTGCTCCCATCGGTCAACCGCATCCCCATCCCCGGCGTCATTCTCGGGGGGGAAAACACCATGGCCGGATTCCAAGCACTCGAAACGGAAAAAATGCCCGAGCGCCCTCCCCTGCTCGCCCGCTGGGAGGATCGCGTGGTGTTTGCCTTTCCGGTGATCGCCGTGATGCGCCACCTCGGATTGCCGCTCGATGGCGTGGAAATCCATCCCGGAAGATCCCTGAAACTCGGTCCTCAGGGCCCGATGGTTCCGATCGATCGTTTTGGACGCCTGAACGTGCCCATCCAGCCAGTGCCCGCCCTCGCGGAAATCCGGGCCGAATCCTTGATCGATGCCGAGCCCGGACTGTTTCCCGAAAACACACGCGGCCCCGTCGTCCTGCGCGATGATCGCAGCGAATCCGAACCCGCGACCCAAGAATTCTCACGGAACTTGCCCGCGATGATTTCCGCGATTTCTTCAGATGCAGGACTGAGTAAAACCCGGATTTTCCCGCGGGTCAGCGTGCCGTGGGAAGTCTTCCAATTGACCCTCGCCGCCACCATGGCGCTCATGACTTGTGGCATGTCGCCATTCACGAGAAACATCGTTTTCCTGCTTTGGGCGAGTCTGGCCATTGCCGCGCAGTTCCTTGCCGCAGGGTTTGTGCAGGCCTGGCTGCCGGGCTTGCCCTGCCTGGCGGCACTCGCGACCAGTTGGGCCATCGGCTACAAATCCACTGCTGTCGCCACGCCATCAAATCCAGTCCCACCGACACCCGCAGCGGTTCCGGTCGAATCCCCCACCCCGCCCGCCCCGATCAGTGATCCAATCCTGGTCGAACAAGAAAAACCGCTTCCCCCGCCCACGGTCGCTGAAGATACGCCACCGAAGCCTGCTCCGAAAAGTGCGGAGAAGGACAAGAAATCCAGAAAGCGGAAACACTGATCCCGCCATGCCCCAAGCCTCTCCCCTCGCAGGCGACATGCTGGCACAACTCCACCCGGATCGCTGCCGGGTATGCCTCCTGCCGCTTCCCCGTGGAGGGGATCCCCAGGGGATTTGCTCCCGACGCTGCGCCGGCCGCCACAAGGAAAGCGCGGAACTCGCCTCACGACGCGATGCATTGAAGACAGCCATTTTGTCCGCACTCTCCACCCTTTCCAAAGACGCCTCGATCTGTCCCGGCGAGCTCTCCCACCGGGTGCTGCCTGGCACCAGCCAACCGCTTTCCATCCTACGCCCCCTGCTTTTCGAACTCGCCGAGGACGGCCGTGTCCGCCTCAGCCAGAAAGGTACTCTCCTTCCCTGGTGGAAAATCCGCGGTCCCTTCCGCGTGAAGCCCCGCTGATCCCGATGCTTTCCGCTTTTCCTCCCAGCCGCCATGCCTAAGCTCGCCGCATGAACCCCATCGCCAAAGCGGACGCCCTCATCGAAGCCCTCCCGTATCTTCAAGCCTTCCGCGGCAAAACATTCCTGATCAAAATGGGCGGCTCCGCGATGGAAGACCCGGATCTGGTTTCCAAGGTGATGCGCGATGTGGTCTTCCTCGAAGTGGCGGGCATCAATCCCATCGTCGTCCACGGCGGAGGCAAGGCCATTTCCGCTGCCATGGAAAAGGCCGGGCTCGAAGCTCGCTTCGTCGGCGGCTTCCGCGTCACCACCGACGAAGCCATCGACATCGTCTCGCGGGTGCTCTCCGAGGAAATCAATCCCGGCCTCGTCCGCATGATCCGCGACTTCGGCGGCAAGGCCGTGGGCATCCCTGGCAACGATGTCTTCCTCGGGGAAAAAACCAAAGGCATCGATGCCGATGGCAAGCGCGTGGACATCGGCCGCGTCGGCGAAGTCGTCGGCTGCCAGATGGCGCACATGGATGCCGCCCACAACGCCGGCATCGTCCCGGTGATCTCACCACTCGCCGCTGAACTCGCCACCGGCCGCCCCCTCAACATCAATGCCGACCTCGCCGCCGCCGCTCTCGCCAAGGAACTCCGCGTGGCCAAGTTGGTTTATCTCTCGGATGTCCCCGGCCTGCTCTCCGATCCCAAGGACCCCTCCACACTCATCAAATCCGTCACCCGGAAAGAAGCGGACGCGATGATTGCCGATGGCACCATTTCCGGAGGCATGATTCCCAAAATCCGCAGCGCTGTGGATGCATTGAATGCCGGCGTCCGCAAAGTCCACTTCGTCGATGGCCGCCTGCCCCATGCACTCCTGCTGGAAATTTTCACCGACGGCGGGATCGGCACGGAAGTCGTGCGTTGAGAAAAAAGTCCCGCATCCGCCACCTCCACCATCGCGGACTTCGGCAACATGGAGCTTCGCCGCCCATTCCAACACCCGCGCCTTGAACTCTTCGCGCCCGCTCCAAAAAGTGGCTGGGACATCCTGTCCCAGCTCATTACCCATGTGTCCCGCGGCGGATCGTGGTGGTGCCGTCGCGTCGCAAATCTTTTTCTCAGCCGCCATCATTTCCGAAATGCTTTTTCCAAAAGATTAAACAGTGATTGACGTAAAGGGCGGTGTTGTGTGGCCAGAAGTCCTCTTCGTAATACGTGACTTTCCCGGCTGAACCACTTCGGCCAACGGTGATTCCTGGCCCGCTAGCAATCGCGACATCATGATAGCCGATGATTCCGTTCGAACCGCCCACCGGAACATGTCCATCTCGGAATTGAGATTTGGTTAGATCCTTTCCCCTTTGCAGTGTGGCGAATTCGCCGAACGGGCTTGTCCGCCAACCCACATGCTCCGCTGGTTTATGGGGGACAGGAATGTCCCCCCTCCTTATGGTTTTCACGCGGCACCTCCCATGTTTCGCCCCTTCAGGGCTCCGGATTCTATGGGGACGGTGAACCCAGGGCGTTGCCCTGGGCTATCGAATGGCCGCCCCGTTGGGGCTTTGGAGAGTCGGGTGATGGTGGCATCCATCCATTTCTTGGCGGAAAGGTAAAAGCTGTTGCGCCCAGCCTCATTTCTAATTCCCTCGAATTCGAGGGATTTGTTTTTCTCGGGCTTGGGGGAAGCGGATTTACGGGCGGCCATTTTGGATGTGTTGTGGAAAACTGACGGCATGCATCAGACGGAAAGCAGATGAAATACTCCTTTCCAAAAGCAAAGTTATAGAATCGG
>JBBARN010000101.1:0-22735 GCA_040399845.1 Luteolibacter sp.
CCTCCTCACGCAAACTGCCCCCCTCCAATGCCCCTAGCCAGCCAATCGCCCTGCCCACCGCCGGCTGATGGATGGAAAAAGCGGCCTACTCAGACATATCTGGGACGTGAAAAAGAAGCAGCCTCCCGGCGAGTTTTGGGGTCGTGGCAACGGGTGGATGGTTCTGGCTCAGGTGGAACTCTTGGAATTCCTGCCGAAGGATGACCCGCGCAGAGACGAATTGCTCGGCTGGTTCGTCAAACACATGGAGGGATTACGGCGTTGCCAAAACCGTGACGGTGGCTGGCATCAGGTGCTGGATCATTCGGAATCATGGATCGAGGCCTCCTGTCCCGGAATGTTTGTTTACGGCCTCGCCCGGGGAGTGAATGAGGGCTGGCTCGATCCCTCCTTCGCGAATTCGGCCCGGTCGGGTTTCGCCGCCTTGAAGACCAAGGTGACGGATGATGGGAACATCACCGAAGTTTGCGGTTCTACCGATGTTGGCGATCTTGACTATTATCTCAAGCGACCGCGCATCAACGGGGATCTCCATGGTTTCGGCTCGTTCCTGTTGGCCGGCGCGGAAATCATCCGGATGCACAACCACGACTGACCATCATTTCTCTCATCGGAATATAGCCCGCCACCAAGTTCTCTGCTAAAAACCCGCCCGGTATTTCAGTCACAACCGCAACTCGCACTTCCCTTTTTGTCGACCGCCTAACAGATTGGGATTGGGCTGTTCACGACGAAGAGCCACACGCCCCTTTTCCAGCCATTTCCAAGAGGAGCCGGGCAAATGGCGGGTTTGACATGCCTTGGCGGCGACAAAACGGTCTCCCATTTGACAGCCTGCTTTCGGTTGCCAAATTGAGCAATTGCATGGAAACTCTCTTGCGGATGCCCTACCACCTTATCATCGCCCGTGCGGCACTTGTCGCGATGTATGCCTGCTTGACTGGCGGCATCGCGCCTTTGCACGCCGCCCCGCCCACCGGTGCCGGGTGGCAACTGGCGTGGAATGATGAATTCGAAGGCAGCACTATGGACACGAGCAAGTGGCGTCACTGGCTGCCGGGTCCGCGGCGCACTGCGGTGAATTCCCCGAGCGCGGTGGCGGTAGGCGATGGCGTGCTCACCATTTCCACCTACACCAGCGGAGGCACCCACTACACCGGGATGATCTCCACTCAGGACACTTATCTTTACACTTACGGTTATATCGAAGCCCGCATCAACTACGACAGCTCCCCCGGGATGTGGTCGGCATTCTGGATGCAGTCGCCCACGATGGGAAATCCGATCGGTTCGCCCAATGTTGCAGGCACGGAAATCGATATCTGCGAGCACCGCAAGGTGGATGGCAATGGAGTGAATCGCGATGGCAACATCGGCGGCGTGATCCATTGGGACGGCTATGGCGATGATCACAGAAGCCATGGCTATGATTCCGGAAATATCGGGCTCGGAACCGGCTATCATATCTACGGCATGGAGTGGACGCCCACCCAGCAGAAGTTTTATATCAATGGAGTTCTCCGCTGGACGATCAACAACAACGCCACCAACTCCCCTGTCTCCCAACGCAGTGAGTTCATCATCCTGAGCAGCGAGGTCGAAGACGGAGGCTGGTCCAGCGCGGTTCCTGCCGGCGGCTATGGCACGCTTGCCACCACCACCACAAAAATGGATGTCGATTACGTCCGGGTTTACCGTCGGGCGGAAACCGTGGTGAATGGTGATTTCGAGGGCAAGGTGGGACCCTTCAGTTCCACGGGGCAAGCGACTTGGTCGGCCACCGGCGGCCGTTCGGATCCCGCAGCCGCAAAGATCGCCCCCACCTCTGGCGGTTCTTCGGTTGAACAAACGGTCCGCGGGCTGTGGCCCGAGACACCCTATGTTCTAACCGCCTGGGGCCATGCCGGCAGCACCTCGCCGGGCTTGTTCATTGCCGCCAAGAATTATGGGGGCAGCCAAACCGGCCAGACCCTCACCACCAACAGTTATAGCAAAGCCACCGTGCCCTTCACTACGGGACCGAACCACAGCACGGCCGCTGTTTTCGCTTACTCCGCCAATATCGGCTCCACGGGATATGCCGATGATTTCCTGCTCCGCCGAGGGGCGAGCGTTCCCAACGGCCACCTCGAACACGACGGTTCTTCAGCCTGGTCCAATACGTATGGCGGCGCCACCGTCTCATCCGATTCCGCCTACGACGGCGAGTTCGCATGGAAGATCCCCGCCAGCAGTTCAAGCGCCGGCATGGAGCAGGAAGTCGTAGGCCTCAGCCCGTCCACAGCCTACCGCCTCAGTGGATGGACCACCAATGGCAATGCGGGCCTGAACTTCGGTGTGAAAAACCATGGCGGCTCGCAGGTAACAAGTTCCACATCTTCTAACAACTGGGCGCGGGCGACCGTCAATTTCACTACTGGCTCTGCCAGCACGACGGCCACCGTCTTTGCCTTCCGATCCTCCAGCGCGCAAACCGCCTACGCGGATTCGTTTTTCCTCCATCAGCCTCTCACAGCCCCGTGGACGAGCCAGGATGTCTCCAGCTCCGGTTTGTCCGGCACTGGCGGTCGGCTTGGTGATCACTTCGTGATACAAGCCGGCGGCAACAATCTGGGAGGGAGTTCGGATCAAATCCATTTCATCCACCAACCGCTCGTTGGTGATGGAACGATCACTGCCCGCGTCCTCGGGGTGGATACCACTGCCTATCACGCCAAGACCGGCGTCATGATTCGCGAGTCCACCGCCGTGGGAGCCCGCAGCGCCGCCGTCGTATGGGGACCGGTCAACCAACTCGTCGAGTTCAACCGCCGCAGCTCCACCAACGGCGGAGCGAGTGGCACCCTCACAGCGCGGGAAATCATCAATCCGCCCTGGTTGCGCCTCACCCGGCGTGGCAACTCGTTTACCGCCTATCGCTCCCCCGATGGACAAGCATGGACGCGGGTTGGCACACCGCAAACCATCACGATGGCAAAC
This sequence comes from Luteolibacter sp., assembly GCA_040399845.1. GTDB lineage: Bacteria > Verrucomicrobiota > Verrucomicrobiia > Verrucomicrobiales > Akkermansiaceae > Luteolibacter. Next base: position 2,980 of record JBBARN010000101.1, read on the forward strand.
AACGTGCTCATCGGCATTCCCGCCTGTTCCGGAGACACGAGCCGCCTCGCAGAGATCGCCCTCACCGATGTGAGCATCAGCGCGGCCGTGCCGGATGTTGCAATCACCTCTCCTACAGACGGCAGCACGCTTTCAGGGACCACGCAGAGTCTCCGCCTTGTTTCCACCGTCACCAGCACAGAAACCGCGACCCTTGCCTGGAGCAAACTCAGCGGACCCGGCACCGTCACCTTTTCGTCCCCCTTGCTCGCCACCACGTCGGCGACCTTTTCTGCTACCGGCACCTATGTGCTCCGCCTATCCGCTACCACCGCCGCAGGGACCGGCAGCGCGGATTTAACTGTGCATGTAGCATCTCCACCCCTCTCCGATTCCGCATTGGTGCTGCGCTTGAAACTCGACGAATCCTCGGGCAGCAGCGCCAATGACAGTTCCGGCAGTGCCAATCATGCCACCGTCAACGGAGGCCTGACCTGGCAGCCCACCGGAGGCATGATCACCGGCGCGGCGAGTCTGAACGGGACGGATTCTTACCTCACCGTTGCCGATCACGCATCGCTGGATAACACGGGAGCCTTCACCCTTTCCTATTGGTTCAAGGCAAACTCCTTCAATGGTGCCGGCCTGATCGGGAAGCGTGTGAGTTTTGATAACAACAACTCTTATGGCATGCATCTCACCATCGATGGAAAACTCAACATCGACATCAACTCCAACAACGATCGCTTCACCAGTTCGGCGGTCTTCAACCCGGGCGCATGGTATCACATCGCCTTGGTATTTGATGGTTCACTCACTGCCAGCCAGCGCGCCAAGCTCTACGTGAATGGTGCCCTCAATACCACCGCCACGGAAACCAGCACTACCGTTCCCAACAACGCCTCCACCCTCCACATCGGCACGCTCGCTCCAGGAAATGCGGTTTTCGATGGGCTGATCGATGATATCCGTTTTCACCGCCGGGCGCTTTCAGCCACGGAAATCGCAGCGTTGGACAATGCCACCGATACCTTCGCGCCGGCGGTTTCCACCGGCCCCGCTCCTGCCGCGATTACGGGCATCGCCGCCAGTCTGACAGGGTCTGCCAGCGCCGAATCCGGCCCCGCGCCCACGGTCATGTGGAGCAAAGTCAGCGGTCCCGGCACGGCAACATTTTCCGCCGCGACATCCGCCACCAGCAACGTCACCTTCGATCAAGCCGGGAGCTATGTCCTGCGTCTAACAGCCACCAGTCCCACCGCCCAAACGTCCGCCGACCTCGGCATCACCGTCAGCCATCCACCGCCTCTGGTTTCCATTCTCAACCCGCCCGCGCCGGTAGCGGTTAGCAACGTTGGCGATGTGCTCCGCCTGACTGCCAGTGCGAGTTCCAATGGGGCACCCGGCAGCCCCACCCTTCTCTGGAGCCGCTTCAGCGGTCCCGGCAACGTGACATTCGAAAACCCCGCAGCAGCCAACACACGGGCGAGTTTTTCCGCCCCCGGCAACTACATCCTTCGTTGCACCGTCACCAGCGTGGGCGGCAGTGTGAGCGCGGATGCCTCAGTCAGCATTGCCACACCTGCCTCCCTCACCTTGCGGGAAGGGGAAAACAGTTATGTTCATGCCGCGACTTTCATCCGTAGTGATAACCATGCTTGGAACTCCGGCGGGCGCGATCAGTTCCTCATCGGAAAATCCGCGACTTCGGGAAATTTCTTCCGCGGTGTCTTGTCCTTTGGGCTTAGCGGCGTCCCCGCTAACGCCACGCTCACTGGCATTTCGCTGGATCTCTGGACCCACCCCGTCGATGCGGGTCTTGGCAATCTCGCCGCCCTCGAACTTCGAGCTCTCGCAGCAACTCCGGTCGAAGGCAGCGGCAACAGCGGGACGGATGCGGCCGTCGGTGCGGGCACTGGCGCCACTTGGCTGAACCGCACTGGCACCACCGCATGGAGCAGCCCCGGTGGGGACTTCGGTAGCACGGTATTGTCCAGCCTCCCCGGCTTCAATGCCACGACGCTCGCGACTCAACGGACATTTACCTCTTCTCCCAATTTCCTAGCTGCCGCCCAGGCCGCCCTCAACGGCAGTCAACCACTCAACCTGATGCTCATTTCCCCGCTCACCGAAAGCGGTGCAAACCCGGCATTCGCGCGCATTGCCTCGGACGACCACCCCACCCTAGCACGCCGCCCTCGCCTCACTCTCAGCTGGTCGATCCACCCGGCACCCGCGATTGATCCAGGCCCTGCACCTGCCGCTGTGATCGGCCAACCCGCCGCACTCAACGGCAGTGCCAGCGGGGCCAGCACCACCCAGTGGTCACTGCTTTCCGGGCCCGGCACTGCGGTTTTCGGAAATCCCAATCAGGCCACGACTAGCGTCACATTCAGTCAAACCGGAACCTACACGTTGCGACTGGTTTCCTCGAATATCCACGGCGAGGTCTCACGCACCCTCGCGGTCACCGCCAGTCTGCCGCCCGACCCGGGCAGTTTCCTCGATTGGCAATCGCTGACCTGGCCCGGCGAAACCAATCCCGCCATCATCGGCCCCGATGCCGATCCCGACCACGATGGACTCGGAAATTTCCTCGAATGGGCGCTCCATCTCGATCCGACTGCGTCTGATTCCTTCCAACCGGACTTCGAAAAAAACGGCAACGTGCTCGACTTCACCTATATCCGCCGCAAAACCGCGCCCGGCGAAGCCAGCTTCACCGTCGAGTGGTCCGACACCTTCGCCGCCCCGTGGACACCCGCTGTCTCCGCCCCGCCAGTCTCCCTCGACGCCACCCGCGAGTCCGTCCACACCGCCATCCCCGCCGGCAGCAACGGCAGCCGCTTCGTGCGGGTCCGCATTACTCCTTCGCCTTGAACCGATGCGCCTCCTAATAGCCCTTGCCGTTCTAACCGCGGCCGGACTCGCTCAGGCGCAGGTCCTGGTCAACCAGAGCGGTTACAACACCGCCGGTAGCAAGCGCTTCACCGCGCCCCTCGCCCCCGCCGGCACGCCCTTCACCGTGGTCACCGATCCCGCCGGCGACGTCGTCTTCAGCGGCACGCTCGAAGCCACCGGCGATGGTTCGGTCGGCGACTTTTCCGCCTTCCAGCCCGCCGCCACTGGCAACTATCGCATCGTGCTCGCCACCGCGCCCGCGCCCCAGCAATCCCATGCGTTCGGCATCGGCCCCTTCTGGATCGAACGCGTCAGCTACCGACGCATGGTCCAGTTCTTCATCGACAGCCGCAGCGGTTTCGGCGACGCGACCAGTTGGAACGTCGCCGGCGGAAAGAATAGCTCCGGCATCGCCTGGCGCGATTCCCACCAGTTCTCCTTCGAGCTGCGCACCCTGATTCAGTGGTATGCGGCGAACCCCGATGCCTTCGGCCCCGACCGCATGCCTCTCGAAGGAAGCTACCTCGGCCTGCGCGACACCCTTCCCGCCGATACCCCGGAAATCGTCCGCCTCATTCACTGGGGTGTCGACATCTACCTCCGCGGCAATCTCAACCACACCCTGATCAAGGAGGAGCTCGCCTACTTCCTCTACTACTATCCGCTGCTCCAGCCGTGGATCCCGGTCTCGCTCTACAATGAGGCCCGCGACTACCTCTTCCCGCTGTGGACCAACACGGCGCGCGACCGCTGGAACTGGTACGAAATCACCCACAGCGCCGACCTGCTCCAGACCTACACCGTGATGGGCGGCACCAAGGGCTCGCTGCCTCCCGGCCACTCCATCGTCCCGAACCTGCTGATGCACCAGGTCGCCCTGCGCCAAAGCCGGAGCGATGCCGCCCTTTATCTAACAGCCGCCCGCAACCAGGCACAGTGGATCGTCAACAACCTCGACCCCGCCAATCCGCTCGTCACCAAGGGGCAACGGATGTCCGAGCATATCCTCGTCCCCGCCCTCGCCGAGCTCCTGCTGCGCGACCCCGCAACGCCCGTCAACGGCATCGACACCTGGCTGGCGAACTGGACCGACACCGTCATCGCCCGCTCCGCCAATCTTTGGGACTTCCGGAAATACTCCGACACCATCTGGACGCCCGAGAACGTCCCCGGCGGCCACCCGTGGTGGAACGAGCCCGGCAACATCGCCGGTTTTCCCGCCTCCGCCCTCGCCGCTGCCACCCGCGTCACCGATCCCGCGAAAGCCGCGCGCCTCCGCCAGATCGCCACTTCCCAGCTCGACCAGGTCTTCGGCCGCAATCCCCACAACCGCCATTTCTGCTTCCGCGCCACGCAGCCGACCCACGGCTTCGAAGGCGTGGAAAGCGGCTGGTTTTCCCAACACATCGGCGGCCTCGGCATCCTCGAAAACACCCGCGGCGTGCTCGACGCCTCCGCCAAGCACCTCTCCTTTCCCTACAACCCGGACGTCGCGCCCGGCTACGTCGAAGGCTGGGTCGCTTTCAACTCCGCCTGGAACGCCGGGATGACCTGGGCCGCCCGCGACCGCAGCTCGATCGCCTTCCTCGCCAACGGCGGCAGCGACGGCCTCGTGCAGATTGAACTCACAGCACCCCTCAATTTCAACCGCGCCCTGGCGGAATCCGCGACCGTCCGACTCACCAGCCAGACCGGCGACGCGGAAAGCCTCATCCTCACCGAAACCGGCCCCGACACCTCCGTCTTCCGCGGCATCATCGTGCTGGAAAACTCCGCCGTCCCAACAACCGGCGACAGCTCGCTCGAAGCCCCCGCCGGCACCCCGCTGACCGCGAGCTACGCCCACGACATCTTCGCCCGCACCGCCACCGCCACGGCCGCCGATACCAGCCTTGAACCGCTGGTCATCGTCACCTCGTCCTTGCCGGTCGCCCGCACCGGCAGCGCCTATCCGCCGCTCGCCCTCACCAGCGCGAACGGCGATGGCGCGCCGCAGTGGCAGCTCGTCTCCGGCAGCCTGCCCGCCGGGATGGAACTCACCGCCGCCGGCATCCTCCAAGGCACACCGACCACCTCCGGCACCTTCAGCCCGGTCTTCCGCGTCCAGGACGGCGCCGAACAGGCCGACAAGGCGCTGACCCTTGCCTGCTCCGGCCTCCGGATCACCACCACCGCGCTGGGCGACGCCGCCAGCGGCCAAGCCTATCTGCAAACCCTTCTCACAGCGGACGGCCTTGGAACCGTAACCTGGTCGATCGCCGCCGGCTCGGCCCTGCCAGTCGGCCTGACGCTCGATCCCGCCGGCCAGCTGTCCGGCACGCTATTCGCCGCCGGCACCCCCGCCTTCTCCCTCACCGCCACCGACAGCAGCGGTGCCACCGCCACCGCCACCTATCAGCTCATCGTCCTCGGCACCCCGCCCGGCGTGATCTTCACCGACACCTTCGACAGTAGCACCGGCTCCTGGTTCAAGGCCGCTCCCGTCGCCGGTGATTCACTCTCGAACACCTCTGGTGCCCTGGTCTGGAAGGAAAACGGCAATCTCATGAACGAGGTCATCGGCCGCTCCTTCTCACCGCTCACCCTGGAAATCGGCCAGACCCTGCGGCTGTCCTTCGACTACCGCCAAAGCGGCACCCAGCCCGCCACGCACATCGTTCGTGCCGGTTTCTATCAGCTGGGCACTCCCATTTCCGCTCACAACTGGGCTGGCACGAATGCTGTCGGTGCGTGGAGGGGCTACGGCTCCTTCGTCCGCGACAACAGCACCAGCAGCCAAACCAACGTCGCCCGTGTCGAAGGCGGCAGCTCCACCTCGGCCAGCGCAGGTCCGAACAACGGCACCACGGGTGCCTACACCGACATCGGCAGCAGGATCACCCAGCATAACCTCGCTGACGATGGGAGTGTGACCTACCGATTCGTCTTCGATGCCACCCTTGTATCCGCCACCCGCATGAACACACTGCTCACCGTCACCAGCGGCAGCGGCCCATCGGCGGTCACCCATTTCTCCATCCCCGGCTCGCAGACCAGCGGCACCTTCCACACCGGATTCAATGCCGTCGTCCTCAAGCAAGCCGGCGGTACCGCGATGCCCGCGACTTACGACAATATCAAAGTCGAGTTGATCGGCGGCAAGAACCCGGCGGTCTTCGCCGACTGGCAGTCACTCACCTGGCCCGGCGTAGGCGATACCGCCGTCATCGGCCCCGACGCCGATCCCGATGGCGACGGCCGCGGCAACTTCCTCGAATGGGCGCTGCGAATCGACGCCACCCGCCCGGACTCCTTCCAGCCCGGTCTGGTGCGCGACGGCGAATTCCTGCTCTCCACCTACACCCGCCGCAAGACTGCCCCCGGCGAAGCCACCTTCACCGTCGAATGGTCCGACACCCTCGCCGCCCCTTGGACCCCCGCCGTGTCCGACCCGCCGGTCTCACTCGACGCCACCCTCGAGTCCGTCCACACCGCCATCCCCGCCGGGTCTAACGGCCGCCGCTTCGTGCGGATCAGGATCGCTACGGCACCTTGATTCCTCCCCGGATCCGTCGCAGATCGCACTCACAAGCAACTGCACAATCAAAATGCTTTCAATCCATCCCAGGTCGCCGGGCCATGGCATCGATTGCCAATTTGAGCGCTTGGGAAAAGTACGACCACCGGCATCGATCATCAAAAAGCCAGGCTTTTCATTTTGAGCATCAGCCGCCTGAACGTGGCTTGAAAAACCCCTCCCGCGAGGGATGGGCAAATTTCGGTGAGATCGCCAGACTGCGTGGCGAACGTGCGTTTATCCCCGGCGATTCAAGGGCAGATCCAACCCACGTTTCCCACACCGTTTGAAAATCCAATCATGAAATCCAAGCTCGCTTCCTGCCGTCTTCTTCCTGTCGCTTTTGCCACCCTCTGCCTTTCGGGCACGCCCGCCTCATTTGCTGGCACCGTTTGGGATGCAGGAGGAGGGACTACGACCAACATCAACACTGCCTCCAACTGGGACGGCGATGTGGTCAATGCCCTCAACGGAAGCACCACCGCCACTTTCGGCACCGGTGGATCCACAGCGACGATCAACACCAACGCCAGCTTCACCGGCATCACCTTCAACCGCGACGCGCCCTTCACCATCGCTGATGGAGCGGGTTCGCTCACCGTCGGTTCCGGAGGCATCACAGTCACCCTGCCGAACACCACCGCACGGACCCACATCATCAGCGAAAGCAGCCTCGTTCTGGGCGCAAACCAGACTTGGTCGGTCACCAACAATACCGGAGCCGCCCGGTTGGACGTCTCCAGTGTGATCAGTGGCGCCACTTTCGGCATCACCAAAACCGGCACCGGCAGGTTGACCCTTACCGGAGCCAACACATTTGGCGGCGGCATTGCCGTTCACGAGGGCTCGCTATACGTCGGAACCAGCACCAGCGCTTTGGGAGGGGGTGGTAGCGGAACCGTTCTACTCGGCAAAACAAGTGGCACCGCCAACGTCACCCTCGGTTTGGCGCAAAGCATTGTTTTTTCCAATCCCGTCACCGTGCAGGCGGGAAGCTCCGGCACCGTGTCGATCAACAACGATGGCTTCTTCAATCCAACTCTGGCAGGCACCATCACCCTGGACAAGGCACTGACCATCACCAACAACGACAACAGCGCACCCTACGGGAATCTGTCCGTGAGCGGCAAGATTACCGGCAGCAGCGGATTGACCCTCTCGGCCAGCAATGCCGCCGGTCCCATCACCCTCTCCAACGCAGCGAACGATTATGTCGGAGCCACGGCGATCAACTCCGGCACCGTCCGTCTCACCGGAAATCTTGGTAACACCGCGGTCACGGTGGCATCCGGTGCCTCGCTGACCGGCGAGGGCTCCATCGGTGCCACGGGCAGCCTCACCTTTAACTCGGGCTCGATCCTCCGCGTCGATGGAACCACTACCGGAGCTCTGAGCGTTGCGGGGAACCTCACCTTGAATGCAGTCACCAACATCATTCTTGAAGGGTTTCCTGTCACCACCGGTCCCGGCTCCTCGATCCGTTTGCTTAACTACAACGGCACACTGACTGGCACTGAAGCCAATCTTTCCCTTCAAAACGCCGCCAACTATCGAAACGCTGTTTTCTCCACCGCGACCGCCAACCAGATCAACCTCGCTTTCGATACCAAGGCGCTCATCTGGTCCGGCGCGACTGCAGATTGGGATATCAACACCAGCAGCAACTGGAACAGCGGAGCAGACACCTTCTTCCAGGGAGACTCAGTCCTGTTCACAGACTCGGGAACCACCAAGGATGTTGTGCTCGATGCATCTGTCTTCACCGCATCCACCACCTTCGACAACTCGCTTGGCAACGACTACTCCCTCACCGGAACTGGCGCCATCTCCGGCCCTACTTCACTCACGAAAAGCAACACCGGCACTGTAAGTCTCTCCACTCCGAACACCTTCACGGGTGGCACCACGATCAGCGGCGGAAAAATCGTTGCTACTGTCGCGGGAGCCCTCGGTAGCGGCAGCGTGACCAACAATGCCACCCTCGACCTAACCGGTGGAAACGTCACCTACACGGGGCTTTCCACGGGAATGTCCGGAAATGGCACAGTCAATGTCACTCTACCCACTGGCAGCAACTCAGCCATCCTCAACGGCAACTACTCCAGCTTCACCGGCACATGGAACATCGGTATCGGAGCCGCAACAGGTGCGGGCAAGGTCCAAATGAACGGCTTGGACAATGCCTCTGCCACGATCAACGTGCTTCTCAACGGCACGGTTTTTGCCACCGGAGCCATCACGAAAAACGCCGCTATCGTCCTGAATGGAGGCGACACCGGAGAAGCGCACGGCCAGCTCCGTCTCGAAGGCGGAGCCAACTGGGCAGGGCCGGTGACCCTCGCCGGAGACATCACCGGCACAGGCGACGGCACCGTAGGAAGCAATTCCAACGGCGGAACCATCAGCGGCGACATTGGTGAAATCGGAGGCTCACGCGCCCTCGTCAAGGTCGGTGCAAGCAGCCTGACTCTGTCCGGCGACAACACCTACACGGGAGCGACCACCGTCAGCGCCGGTACACTGAAACTCGGCTCTGCCGGAGCACTCGGCAACAGCACCCTCAAGACCTCTGGCGTCACCGTCGGAGGGTCCGCCATCCTCGACCTTGCAGGCATCACGACCACCGCCACGGTTCCACTTGCCTTGAACAGCAGCGCCAGTGGTTTCGATGTCGGATGCTTTTACAATTCCGGAGCCTCGGTCACCTTCGCCGGAACCGTCTCGCTCAATGCAAACACCAAAATCGGTGCAGGGTCCATCATACTCAACAACACGATCACCGGTAATGGAAAAAATCTCACCAGGGACGGTTTGGGAACGTTGCAGCTATCGAACAGCGGAACCGTTTCCCTTGGCTCCCTCTTCGCCAACCGGGGCACCATCCAGGTGGACGCGGGCACCACACTCGAGGTCACCGGTATCAGCATCGGCACCGGCAATGGAGTCGGTTCCGGACTAACTCTCAGCGGTGGGGCAGTCACATCATCCTCGGCTACCGCAGCGACATTCGCATCCTCCACTTCTGCGGGAGCAAGCGGCACACTGACGTTGAACAGCGGTATCCTCACTGTCTTCGGACTGGCCAAAGGTGGTACCGGGGTTGCGACATTCAACGCAAACCTCAATGGCGGCACTCTCAAGGCCACGGCGGACAACGCCACCTATTTCGCTGGTGCCAACAGTGCAAAAGTGCAGGCGGGAGGCGCATTCATCAATGACGGCGGATTCCTCATCACCATCGCCCAACCACTGATCCACGACACCGCCCTCGCGGCGACCTCGGACGGGGGCCTCACCAAATCCGGCCTCGGCACCCTCACACTCTCCGGTGCCAACACCTATACCGGCAACACCACCGTCAGTGCCGGCACCCTCGAGCTCGCCGCCACCACTGGCAGCCTCAAGTTTGTTCCCACCAGCAACGGAATCTCTAACAAAATCACCGGCGGTGGCACGCTCACGCTCAAGGGAGTCTTCAACATTGATCTCACCGGTGCCGATGCCATCCCCGGCAACTCCTGGACGCTCGTGGATGTCGGAACCCTCACCGAGACCTTCGACGCGTCGTTTGCCGTCACGGATTTCACCCAGAGCGCCGATGTCTGGACCAAACCGGATGGATTGAACGTCTGGACCTTCAAGGAATCCACCGGAGTGCTCACTTACACGGTCGCATCAGCCTTTACCTCATGGATCACCGGCTTCGGCCTGGCCGCCGCCGATCAGGATGCGGGCGACGATCCGGACAACGACGGCATGGAAAACCTCTTGGAGTTCGTTCTCAACGGAAACCCCTCGATTGCGGATTCGTCCATCATGCCAGACCTCGTTGTCACCCCCACGCATTTTGAATTCACCTTCCAGCGCCGCGACGATTCGGTCGCCCCGGAAACCACCCAGACCTTCCAGTGGGGCACCACCCTCGCCACCTGGCCCGGCAATATCTCGGTTCCAACCACAGCCGGCACCGTTGGCGTGGCCGAAGTGCTCGTGACGGATGCATCGCCAGCCGACACGGTCACCATCCGAATCCCGAAAACCGAAGCCGGAGCCAGTGGAAAACTCTTCGGCCGCCTTCAAATCGTGAAGTGATCCGGCCTCACCTTTTGCCTCTGGGGGGGGCAATCCCGGGCGGGGTCCGTTAATGGGTTTTTCGGACTCCGCCCAATTGATCAAGTGCATCCCTATGCGCTTGCTTGAAGGCATTTGTAAAGGTGCCACCAGAGGAAAACCAAGCGACCCCGAGCAGTGATCCACATCATCGAAGCGAACAGCGAAGGAGTCGCCACAATCTAACAACTTTGACATATCAATCCACCTATCTAACAAACTGATCCTCGCTGGAATCACGCGACGATTGAGGTCAATGCCATCAAATCGAAAACACATCTGACTCCATTTCGCACTTGCGGGAATTCCAACCCACTAAAATCCCTCCTGTGGGGGATAGTCGGGTTTCGCGAGATCATTTATCATCATCCATCCTTAAACCTTGGATGCCTGCCTGTCAGTCATACCCGGCGAACCACCGAACTCATAACTTCCCAAAAGAAAAAACTTTATGAAGCCCAGACCCAATAGACAGACCATACTTGTCGCTATTATTGTATCAGCATCCATCCCCTCGATCCATGCCGCCAATCGTTATTGGGATATTTCAGCGACAAACGGTTTGACCGCCGGTAACGGCACTTGGGGCACCAGCTCTTTTTGGGCGACGACTGCGAGCCCCGGCACAAGCACTCCGGGCGCATGGACGGCAGGCAGCGACGCGTTTTTCCAGACAGCGGGAACCAACACTGTGGCAATCGCCGCCGGAGGGGTTTCGGCCAACTCAGTGACTCAAACAACCAACAGCACGGCGACCACCATCAGCAGCGGTGGCGGCTCGCTGACGATCACCGGGGCGGCAGGGATCGTGAATAGCGGCAACTCCACCCTCACCATCAATTCCGCCCTGATTCTCAGCGGAACCAACACCTATACTTTCAATGCAGGCAGCACGATCACCATGGGTGGCGGCATCAGCGAGTCCGGCACGGCAAGCATCAACAAGACCGGCAGTAGTCTCCTGAACCTCAATGCTTCTAACAGTTACAGCGGCGGCACCACCGTGGCCGCCGGGCGTCTGCTCGTCGGCGCATCCGGCACGCTCGGCACCAACATCAATACCAATAACATTACGGTCAGCGCTGGCGGCCAGCTAGGACTACTTTCCGCTTCCAATGTAGGAAGCAACCAAACGATCAGCATCAACAGTTCATCATCCGCAATCGGAGGATTCGGAGTGGGCTACGCCGGTGCCCTGCCCACCATCAACACCACGGGAACCAGTACTTTTGGTGGGGTTTTCGGCATCAATTACACCGGGACCGCCGGGGTCACGAGTCTGGCGGCGCTCACCACCACCCTCAATGCGGGTGGTGCATCCGGCCAATGGTTTCTCGGTTCCCAGGGGACTGGTACTTTCAATGGTTCCACACTCGCGCCATCAAACGACGGCATCTATCGCCTCGGTGGCGGCGGTGGCACGTTGACGTTCAATCAGACCAATGTCCTGACGGGTGCCAACGAGGTGCAAATCGGATCGACCTCAACTGGCGGCGGCGGAGTTGTGATTTTGGGAGCGGCCCAGAATTTCACCGGCGCAACGATCGTCAATGGCGGCACCTTGAGACTCGGCAATGCCGGAGCCTTGGGGGATGTGACCACCCACACGACCGGCGTGACGGTCAACGGAGCTGGCATCTTTGATCTCGGCGGATCCAGCCCGACTTACAACGCCCCCCTGGTTCTCAACAGCACCGCCAACAATTTCGATACCGGCGCGTTTCTCAATAGCGGAGCTGCCGCCACCTTCGGCGGTACGGTGACCTTGCAGAGACAAACCCGCTTCGGAGGATCGGGCGCGATGCTTCTGACCGGCGCAATCACTGGAAACGGAGTCAATTTCATCAAGGACAGCACGGGGCTGCTCGAACTGCAAAACAGCGGCACGGTCACTCTCGGGGCATTTCAGGCAAATCGCGGAACCCTTCAGGTAAATAGCGGAAGCACCCTCAACTTCACGGGCATGAACATCGGCACCGGCAATAGCGTGGGTGCAGGTCTGACATTGAATGGTGGAGCAGTGACTTCGAGCGGCACGGTCACCTTTGGCGCGGGCAGCGGCACCGCCAGTGGCACGCTGACGCTCAACAGCGGCACGCTCACCGTCCCGGCGCTCACCAAGGGTTCGCTGACCTTCAACGTGAACTTCAACGGAGGCACCCTCAAGGCGAATGCCGCGAGCGCCTCATTCTTCTCCGCCGCCACCGCCGCACTCGTCAAAGCCGGCGGGGCATTCATCGACGATGGCGGATATGCCATCACCATCGGCCGGGGCTTGGATCATGATCCGGCACTCGGACTCACGGCCGACGGCGGCCTGACCAAGTCCGGTGGCGGCACCTTGACCCTATCGGGCGCCAGCACCTACACGGGCGTCACCACCGTCAGCGCCGGCACCCTGTTGGTTACGGGGTCACTCGGGGCAAATGCCGTAGCAGTGACCAACGGTGCATTCGGCGGCACCGGGGCCATCGGCGGATCACTCGTGCTCAACGGCAGTTCCGCCTTTCATGTGATGAACTTGCTCGATCCACTCGCTGTCGCCGGCACGGTGGCCCTTTACACCGGATTCGGCATCGACGACCTGACGGGGCTTGAATGGGGCAGCGTGACCAATGGCACTTACACCCTCATCGACGGCTCACTCGGGTCCGGCGTCTTTGCCGCGCTTGCCAACAACAGTCTCGCCAGCGCCTACAACCTCGGAGGCGGCCGCAGCGCCTATTTCCAGGAAGGCAGCCTCCAACTCGTCGTGATCCCCGAACCGAATGCCGCCGCCTTGATCGGCTCATTCGGTCTCCTCCATCTCCTGCGCCGGCGGAGGATGTGACCGCGACCTTGTCGAATGCACGACGATTGATTGCAGTCAGTAACAAATTGGAGTTGCCGTAACGCGGAGTGATTGAGGATTTTCCGAGGATTGCCTCGCAGACCTCCAAAGTTGGCCCCATTGTCGGCAATCCCATCCATGTTCAAACCCTTATCCATCCTACTCTTGCTCGTTACCGCGCCCGAACTGCGCGCGGCGGATGGCACGTGGACCAGCATCAGCGGAGGAAACTGGAGCGACTCCACCAAATGGTCAGCTGCCACCGTGGCGGATGGCGTAGGAGCGACGGCGGATTTCAATACCCTCGATCCGAGCACCGACACAACGGTTCGTCTCGACGGCGACCGCACTCTGACAAACCTCGTTTTCGGCGATACCAATACCTCCACCGCCGCCAGTTGGATTCTCGACAACAATGGTGCAGCATCCAATAACCTGATCCTCGCAGGCACCACGCCGACCATCACGGTCAATGCGCTCGGCACCGGCAAAACCGCTACCATTTCCGCCGTGATCCAAGGTAACGCCGGACTCGCGAAAGCCGGCAGCGGCACGCTGGTTCTCAGTGCGGCGAATGCCTACACTGGAGCGACGGAAGTCCGTGCGGGCCGACTCAGGCTTGGAGCCGCCGGCGCTCTTGGGGATGCCCTCAGCCAAACATCCGGAATTTACGTCACCACAGGAGGCATTCTCGACCTCGGCGGATTCTCACCCACGGCGGTCGTTCCGCTTACCCTGAACAGCAATGCCAACGGATTCGATGTCGGGGCATTTCTCAACAGTGGCGCATCGCCTGTAACCTATCAGGGAGATATCACTTTGTTGCAGCAAACGCGATTCGGCGGCACGGGAGCGATTCTTCTAACAGGTGCAATCACTGGGAACGGCGTCAGATTAATCAAGGACAGCACGGGTTTGTTAGAACTGCAGAACAGCGGCAACGTGACCTTCGGCGCGTTCCAAGCCAACCGCGGGACGCTTCAGGTGAATGCGGGCTCGAACCTGAGTTTCTCCAGCATCGAGGTCGGCACGGGCAACAGCGTCACTGCTGGGCTTACCCTGAATGGTGGCACCGTCACTTCATCCGGCCAAGCACGCTTCGGACAAGGCATCGGTTCCGCAAGTGCCACGCTCAACCTCAACGCTGGCACACTGATTGTTCCGGCCCTTACCAAGGGCTCGCTCACATTCAATGTGAGCTTCAACGGCGGCACGCTGAAGGCCGGATCCAACAATCCAGCCTTTTTTACCGCAGCCACCAACGCGCGGGTCAGAGCCGGCGGTGCCATCATCGACGACGGCGGATTTGCCATTACCATCGCCCAGGCATTGGTCGAGGACACAGCGTCCACCGGTGGCGGCCTCATCAAGTCCGGCATCGGCACCCTTACCCTCAATGCGGCAAATACGTTTACCGGACCGACGCTCATTGGAAACGGAACCCTCGCCCTCGGCGCGGCAGGCTCAATCTCCACCACCCAAAACATCAGCCTCGCCGCCAGGGCCCGCTTCGATGTATCCGCATTTGCCAACTACGTTTGGCCGCCCGCAATTCCGCTTGTTTCCAGTGGTGGCGAGCTTGCGGGCAACACAACGATCGATCTCGGAACTGCTCCCGTAACACTTAACTTCACGCCCACCAGTTTCACCGGGGATTCGGCAAATCCCGCGCTGAAGGTCCTATCTGGATCACTCGCTCTCAATGGCCCTCTCACGATTTCTAACAACTCGGCGTCGCCCCTCGGCAATGGCACCTACGTTCTCATCTCGCAAATCACAGGTGCGATCAGCGGCAGCCCCGTTTTCAATGGCACGGTCGGTGGCCAAGGACTTCAACCTGGAAAATCCTGCGAACTCCGGATCAACGGGGGCAATCTGGAACTGGTAGTTGCCGGGCCCGAAGCGACTACCACAGTCGTTTCCCGGAACGTCGGAACTTCAGCCTCCTCGACTTACGGCGACTCACTCCAGTTTGTTGTCACCGTCACTCCGCCCGCCCCGAGCGGGACGGTCCAGTTGTTCGATGAAGGCCTCGCAGGCACCTTGATCGGCAGTGGAAATCTAACAGACGGCACCTGCATCATCACCCCGAACCGCACGGTACTCGCTCCAGGCGTCCACTCGAATATCGTCGCGCGGTTTCTCGGCACGCCCTTGTTTTTTCCCAGCACCTCCGCAGCACTCTCACCCGCACAGTCGGTCGCGATCAAACCCCTCACCCTCACCTCCCCTGCGGCGCTGGACAAATACTTCGATGGCACGGACTCCGCCATGCTCAGCGGCACCCTCACCGGTATTGAAAGCGGTGACAGCGTCTCATGGATTCCCACCGGCATCTTTGTTTCCACGGGTCCCGGCGCGAACATCGCCGTCACCTCGACCGCGACGCTGACAGGCCCGTCCGCCGGGAAATACTCGCTCGTCCAGCCCACCGGTCTATCTGCCAGAATCATCGCCTCCAGCATCTGGACCGGCGGCGCAGGTGGCAGCGGGACCAACCTCGCCACCGGCAGCCATTACTCGCCCTCGGTCACCACGACGAATCCCTTCAACGCGATGTTCAACGGGACGGATCCCGTCACCACGGATCTCACGCTTTCCACAGCAATCGGTGGCGCCGTCGGCACCAGCGGGATGGTCTTCGCGTTTTCCGGAGGACAGACGAATCCGGTGACGATCACAGGATCCACCGGATCCAACGCCCGGATTTCCTCCATCTTCGTATCAGCCGGAGCCGGGCCGGTGACCTTTTCCGGCGTGCCCTTCACCATGGGTGGACCCGCTTCCGCCACCAATCACTCCATCGTCAACGACTCCACGAACCCACTGGTTTTCGCCAGCGGCGGAAATTGGATTCCCGGCGGTTCGGACATCCGCTCACTGCTCTTTGGTGGGGCTGGAGACATCACGATGGCTTCGAACATCGCGCCCTCGGTTCCAGCCCGCATCGTGGTCAGGAAATCCGGCACTGGCACGCTCACTCTATCCGGTGCCAACACCTTCTCCGGCGGATGCACCATCACCGCAGGGAAAATCACCGCATCAACCACCAATGCCCTCGGCGCTGGTGCGGTCGTGAACAACGGCACTCTCGATCTCTTGGCCGGTGGCGGCACCTATACCGGACTCTCCTCCTCTTTGTCCGGCAACGGCGTGGTGAGCGTCAGACTTGGCACAGGCACCTCCTCCACTTTGCTCAATGGCAACTACTCAGCCTTCACCGGCACCTGGAACATCGGCAGCAGTGCCGCCGCAGGTGCCGGAAAAGTCCAGATGAATGGAGCCGACAATGCCGCTGCGACGATCCGTGTGTTGGAAAATGCCACGCTGTATGCCACCAGCGGCGCCCACAATGCCACGCTCTATCTGCACGGCGGCGACACCGGCGAATCGCTCGGCCAACTCCGCCTCGAGGGCACTGCAAACTGGGCCGGCAATGTCATCCTCGCGGGTGCCATCACCGGCAGCGGCGATGGAGCAATCGGCGCGAATGGAGGCACCGGCCTCATCAGCGGTCCGATCAGCGAGATCAACGGCCCGCAGGCACTCGCCAAGGAAGGTGCCGGCACCACCATTCTGAGCGGAGTGAACTCCTACACCGGTCCGACCATCGTGGAGCAAGGCACGCTGCTCGTGAATGCACCGGGCTCTCTCGCCGCAGCCAGCAACGTGAGTGTCGGCAATGCCACACGCCTCGCAGGGAATGGCACCATCCATGGTCCCGTAACTGTGGAGTCCGGCGGCACCCTCGGTGGCTCGCTCACCCTCAACGGCGCGGTCACGGTCAACGCAGGCGGAAGACTCGATGCCACCGATGCCTCGCTCCCATCGGTGAACTCCACCTCCACCCTCACGCTCGCCGGTTTCCTCGACCTCAGCATCGACCGCTCCCGCACGCCGAAGGCCAGCAATCTCACCACCACCGGCAACCTCATCCGCGGCGGCACCTTGCGGATTCTCAATACCGGCCCGGAACTCCAACTCGGCGATACCTTCACAGTCTCGATTTCAGCGGGAAACATCAGTGGCACCTTTGCTTCTACCCTGTTTCCCGCACTCGGATACGGCCTCACTTGGAATACCAGCCAGTTCGCCATCAACGGCATCATCACCGTCGTGGCAAATACCGCATTCACCGCCTCCACCACCACGCTCACCCCGGCCACCACGAACCAGCAAATCCATGGCGTCGGCGCAAACTTCGCCCTCGGCCCGCAAAACATCGCCTGGAACAATACCAACTTCAACACCGCCTTTTCCCCGTCCGGCCTCAACATCTCCTTTGCCCGCCTCAGCAACTCCTTCGAGTGCTGGATCGACGAGCCCGAGGTCTTCTGGTCCGGCTTCGATTCGGACAACGTCCGCTTCATCCGGATGTTCCGTTCCATCCAGCCGAACGGATTGCTCACCATTTCCGCATGGTCGCCACCGGGCAGCCTAAAGAGCACCGGCAGCGCAAACGGTGGCACCCTTGCGAAATCAGGAAACGCTTATCGATATGCCGATTACGCGAACTGGTGGCTCCGCTCGCTGCAATATCTCCGAGATAACTCCACGCTGCCCGCAGAGGAGGCAATTCCCGATTTCATCTCCATCCAGAACGAGTGCGATTTCACTCCGAGTGGAAATCCGTTCTCCGCCGCATGGCAGGCCGGGTGTTATCTGAACAGCACCGAAACGAGCACCCGGGCGGGCTATCCGCAGGCGCTCGCCGCAGTGAAAAGCGCGTTCCAAGCAAACGGATTCGGATTTGTGAAATTCATCGGCCCGGACACCACCACGGGAAACCCTTCCGTCATTTCCAGTTATATCAACAATCTGCCATCTAACAGCTTTGCCGCCATTGCCCATCACCCCTATCAGGGATCCGTCAACAACGTGGGCAACAACACAGCAAGTCTCTCCGGTCTGCGCGCGGCCTATCCCAATGAAACCATCTACATGACCGAGTTCTTCGGCGACGACCCCTATGGCCCCGATGTCCCTGCATGGATGATGCACGCCCTTCCCATGCACAACGTCTTCACCTTGGGAAGGGCGAACACCTATCTGATGTGGGGTCTCAACCTATCCCCCACCTCCGGCAGCTACTGTGCCCTCGGCCACTACAGCAAGTTCATCTATCCGGGAGATTGGCGCTCCGCCGCATCCACCACCGACCCGAACGTGGTCGTTTCCCTCTACCGCCGCACCGGAGCCGCCGAGGTACCGCAACAACTCGTGCTCGTGATGATCAACAAAAGCGCCAGCTTCAGTTATCAGACCATCCAGACCTCCGCCCACTGGGCTGCCGACCCCGATCGCCGACTTTGGAAAGTTTACAAAACCGCGGACGATGGCTCCTCCAGCCAGCGCCTCACCCTCACGGAAAACCTCAGCAGCACCGGTCTGTCAGGCAATCGCAATCTGGTGCTCGCTCCCTACTCGATCACCACGGTCCTCATCAATTCCGATGCTCCCATCAGCAATCTGGAAACCTGGAGACAGCAGTATTTCAGCACCTACTCCAATCTCGGAAACGCCGCCGACAACGCCGATCCCGACAACGACGGCGAAAGCAACCTATACGAATTCGCCACCAGCCAGAATCCTCAGGCCCATACACTCGTCTCACCCTCGATCCTCCGCAACGGCGCGAACTTGGAATTCACCTATACCCGCTCCAAAGCCGCCGTCCTCGATGGACTCACCTTCACCGTTGAATGGAGCGATACCCTCGATCCTCTTTCTTGGCGCAGCTCCGGCGTTACGGAATCCACCTCCGCTGACGACGGCACCCTGCAAACCATCCTCGCCACCATTCCCGCAGGAAATGCCGGAAAGTGCTTCGTGCGCCTCCGAGTCACGAGACCATGAATTCAATCTCGTCACCTTTTGTTTCAGACAAGCCCCGGGCCTCAGGCCCACTGGTGTCGCGATCTAGCAGCAGAGTACCCGGGGAATGAGGTTGGAGGATGCGGGGCGATTGCGGTCGAAGAAATTTCGTCAGAATTTGCGAATCGCCGGAGTGATCCCTGTGTAAACCCTCTCCTTCTGGAATGAACGAGTCAGACTCTCCGCAGACGATTGATGCGCAATTCGTGACGCTGCTGGCACGGCATGAGCCGATGGTCCGGGGGTATCTGCGAGCGCTGCTGCCCGGCGCTGCGGATGTGGATGCGGTGATGCCGGAGGTAGCGCTGGTGGCGTGGCGGAAGTTTGGGGAGCTGGAAGATCCCGAGGCCTTTGGGCGATGGGCTTGTGTGATCGCGCGCTACGAAGTGCTGCGGTATCGGCGCGACAAGGCGCGGGATCGGTTTCTGCTCGATGAGGAATTGCTCGCGCGAATCGCGGACGAAGGCGTGCCGGAAATTTCGCGGCGCGATCAACAAATGGCGGCG
>JBBARN010000102.1:0-22586 GCA_040399845.1 Luteolibacter sp.
CGGAAGATTCCGAGCTCCTCGTGGTAATAGGTAGAACCGCCTTGAAGGCGCGCAACTGTTTCGCAGCGGCTTCGGAGCTCTGCAACAAGTGCTCTGAGCGGGATTCCCGCAGCAGTGTGGCTTGGTTTATGGGCGGACATTAGGGGAAGGAGATCGGGAAATCAATGATGGATCAGTCGGGTTGTTGGAGGAACCATTGGATGGCGGGGAGGACTTGGATGGGTGCGGGGACCTGAGTGCCGGGCGGGAGAGGGTCGAGCACGATGAGTAGGAGGCTGGCGGACGGGTGGATGGCGTGGGCTTCGGTGAGGGAACGGGTTTCGCGGTCGAGGGTAGCGGGATCGGCGGCGGTGGCGCAGACTTGGACGAGGAGAACCTGGCCGGTTGCGTCGCGGGCGTGGAAATCGACCTCGTTTCCCTGGGGTGTGCGGAGGTAATGGACCTCGCAGCCGCGGCGGAGGAGTTCGATGAACACAGCGGTTTCGAGGGCGTGGCCGGTATTGGGGCGGCCGGTGCGTTCGTAGATGGGAATGAGGCCCGGGTCGATGGGATAGGCCTTGCGGGGATTGACCATGCGCTGGCGTTCCGAGGCGGTGAGGAGCGACGTGGTGCGGATGAGGAAGGCATCCTCGAAGTAGGCGAGGAAGGCGTGGAGGCTGTCCTTCGACACGGGTAGGCCTTGCGATTTCAAGGTATCGTAGAATTTCTGGATACTGAACGCAGCGCAGGGATTTCCCAACAAGTGACGCTGGAGCCAGCGCAGGGCGACGGGATTGGAAACGCCGTGGCGCTCGATCACATCGCGGAGGACGGCGACATCGACGTAGCCTTGGAGAAGCGGTCGGCGGTCGCGGGCTTCGAGGTTCTGGGCATCCGGGAAGCCGCCTTCGGAAAGGTAGGTGCGGAAGGCATTTTCGAGGATGGAGCGGCGGGCTTTGGGAAGGGATTCCCATTCTTTTTCCGGAAGGAGATCCCGGTGCAGGAGAGCCTCGCGGAAACTGAAGGGGAAAACGGTGACCTCCATGGCGCGGCCACGCATGCTGGTGTGCACCTCGCGGCTGAGCATGGAGGCAGACGATCCGGAGAGGAAGAGCCGGATTTTTTCCGTGTCGAGGATGCGCCGGGCGAACGTTTCCCAACCGGGAACGAGCTGGATTTCGTCCAGTAGAAGGGTGACCCGGGATTGGTCTCGTAACTCCGGGTGCCGCTGGAAATAGGATTCCAGCAGGAAGGAGAGATCGGAGGCGTCCATGCCAGCGAGGCGCTCGTCTTCGAGATTGAGATAGACGAGGGATTCGCGGGGTTCTCCGGCGGCGAGGAGGTCGGCCAGGCATTGCCAAAGGAAACAGGACTTGCCGCTGCGCCTCATGCCGATGACGGCGAGTGCCTTGCCGGGAACCTTGGGGAGGCGGATCTCACGCCGCGTCAGGACAGGAACTGGCATGACGAGGGCATCGGCCAGTTTTTCAAGAAGAGTCGCTTGGATTTCTCCTTTCACGAGAGATAAGATGGATCGATTTTCTCCTTTTGAAAAGGATAAAAAACTATCAGGCGGGTTGCTGGCCTTGAAATTCGGCGAGGTATTCCTTGAGGACGAGGTTGCTGATGAACTGGCAGCCTTCGGCGGTGAGGGGGAGTTGGTGGGCGGTCATGAGCTGCTCGATGATGATTCGGGCCATCATTTTTTCGGCGTAGGCGGGATTGGTGAGGAGCTGGGCATTTTGGGAAATGCGGGCGTCGGCCTCGGTTTTGAGGGCGGAGAGTGCCTCGAAGAGTTTGCGCTCGTTGGGGGTGGGTTCGCCTTTTTCCATGAGGCGCTTGTGGAGGCGGGCGTATTTTTCGTCGTTGGCGTATTTGGCGCGGAGGAGCTGGTTTTTCCGCTCCAACTCGCGGGCGCGGGCGTGGATGTCCGTGAGGGCGGCGATGTTTTCGCGCATTTCGTCGGTGGTGATCTCGCTGAGATTGCGGGAACGGAAAAGGCGTTCGAGTTCCTCGCGGAGAGAGACGAATTCCGGGTCGCGCGGATCGAAGTTGCTGGCAAGGCCCTCGCGGGTGCGGCGGAGGATGTCGCGGAGTTCGTCGGCGATGCGAAGTTCGGACTCGGAGACTTTGCGGAAGGTGAAGAGGACTTCTTCGAGGGCGATGTTGAGCAGGCCTGTTTCGGCATGGCCGGACTCGAGAGCCTCGCGCTGGTTGAGGAGGGCGAGGTGGTTGTTCGCCTCGGTGGAGAGGAGGGCGAGCTTGCGGAAGTCGAGTTCCTCTAACAGCCCGTATCGGCCGGTGAGGCGGATGAGGTTGTAGAGGCCGCGGGCGTCTTCGAGGGCGCGGATGATTTCCCGCATCTGGCTGCGGTCGGTGATGGCGGTGATCTGTTGGGAGAAGATTTCGGCGTTGGAGGTATCGAAATGGAACAGGGCGTCCTTGATGCCTTCGATGTCGGTTAGGATTTCCTCGGAGGACTTGAAGAGGTGGGAGTAATGTTCCGCTTCGTCGCCGAGTTCGTCGTTGAGTTCCTGAAGGTAGGCCTGGTTGGTTAAATCGAATTGGCGGCGGATATCGACGAAATCGACCACGTATCCGAAGCGGTGTTTGCCATAGGTGCGGTTCACTCGGGTGAGCGCTTGCAGCAGATTGTGGGATTTGATTTCGCGGCCGAGATATAGCTTTTTCAGGCGTGGGGCATCGAAGCCGGTGAGGAGCATGTTATAGACGAATAGGATGTCGATTTTGCCGTCCTTGAAGTCGTCGGTGAGGCCCTTGCGGAATTCTTTGTCACCCTCGTCGTGGAGGATGAGGCCGCAGGTGCGGACGGAGAGTTCGAGGCGCGGGGTAAAGCGATAGGTCTGAACATCGTCCGCTGCGACCGAATAGGTCGTGAGAGGTTCGGCGACGGTGGTTTCGGAACGTGCGTATTTTTCCGCGAAGATTTCCGCCATTTTCCGGGCTTGTGCGGCGGAATCGCAGACGACCATGCCGCCGATGCTGCCATCGGCTAGAGTGGCGCGGGCGGTGCCGAGATCGCGGACAATGTAGTCGAGCATCGGTTCGACGAAGCGCTCGTGGGCGAAAATTTCCTCGCGTCGGCTTTCGCCACGAAGGACGCGGATGTCTTCGAGGGCTTGGGCGAGTTGAAGGCGGTAGTTGGTTGAGATCCCTTCGCGGAGCAGGCGGAGCGTGTAGCCGTCGGCGATGGAGGAGTTATAATAATACTTGTGGATGTATCCGCCGAAGAGGGCGCGGGACGGGTAGTTGCCTAACAGCGGTGTGCCGGTGAGGCCGATCTTGATCGCGTTCGGATCGGACTCGTTGAGGTTGGCGAGGAAGCTGCCTTCGGGGTTGTAGCTGCGGTGGACTTCATCGAGGAAATAAACGCGCTGGAGGCTGAGATCGTAATCGTTTGCGCGGATGACATCGGTTTCGTCCTGGAATTTCTGGATATTGACGACCGTGATTTCGAGGCTGCCGGAGTGATTGTGGACGGCGAGTGGCGAGCGGATATCGCGGGCGAACTCGTCGCGGGAGGCGATGGTGTGAACGACGAGTCCCCTGCTGCGGAACTCCGAGGCGGCCTGGGTTAGCAGGTCGAGACGATCGACGATGAAATAGAACTTCGGGACGGTGCCGAGTTTCTGAAACCAATCGGTGAGAAAGCGGACATTGTAGAAGGCGAGCGCGGTTTTTCCGCTGCCTTGAGTGTGCCAGATGATGCCCTTGCGAATGCTGGCTTCGAGCATGCGGACGATCGCCTTGGTGGCAAACACCTGCGGATAGCGCATAACATGTTTTTCCACGCCATTTTTGGCTTTCACGTAGGCGAATGCGTATTTCAGCAGGAAGGCGATCCGGTCGCGGGAGAAGAGTGCGGTGCTGAGACGGTTGGTGGGCGTATCCGGATTTTTGTTAGTGGCATACTCCGCGGAGTGGCGGATGCTGGTGAAATTGTTGTCTTCGAGAATGACATCTTCGATTTCCGGGTCTTCTTCTGTTAGGATGTCAGACAGCTTCCGGTCTTCCTCTTCGCGGAAGTAGTTGAAGGAGGGATCGGCGTGGGAGGTGGTGGCGTAGAAGGCTCCTTCCAGAGGTTCCGGCGAGTCCTCGGCGTATTCCATGTTGTTGGAAAACACCATGAGCTGGGTGATGTTGACGAATTTGCGGAACTTCGGGTTTTTGAAACGGCGGTTGATGCGATTGCGCTCGTCGAGGATGCCGTCGCGGTTGTTGGGCTTCTTCACTTCCATGAAGAAAAGCGGCATGCCATTGATCAGGAGTGTGATGTCTGGCCGGAATTCGTCGTCGCCGTTTTTGCAGGGAAGTTCAGTGACGACGTTGAAGGTGTTGTTATCAAAATCGTCGAAGTCGATGAGGCGGATCCCATCGGAGCGGAGCAGTCGTTCGTGGAAGGCCTTGCCGAGGTCTTCGTTGTCGAGGAGCAGGCTGATTTCCTGAAGCGTGCGGTGGAGTTCGTCCAGGGTGGCGTCTGGATTGATGCGTGCGAGGGAATCACGGAAAACCGCTTCGAAGATATTCGTTTGCTGGTTCCATGAATGGTCCTTCAAGGGCAGATAAGTATATCCGAGCCGGGCAAGGTGGAGAATTGCCGGGATCTTCACCCTGCTGTCTTCATTAAAGGCCATGTTGATATGAATACTCCCGAGGTGACCCAAGGCTAACCGAAGAGCTCCGTGAGAGAAGAACAAAACACGATATCATTTCCGGCCTGCTGCGGCAGTCGATGGGTGGGGACGAGACGTCCCCGCTCCTTAGCGGGTGGCCCAGCGGAGTTTGGCGGGGCTGCTGCGGGGGTTGAGTCGGCGTTCTTCGGGGGTGGCGGTGATGACGCTGTCGCTGATGGCGGAGAGGAGCCCCTCGCGTTGGGCGGCTTGGAAGGCTTTTTTGACGCGGCGGTCCTCGCCGGAGTGGAAGGTGAGAATGGCCACCCGGCCGCCGGGATTGAGGGCGGCGGGGAGGGCGCGGAGGAAGGTATCGAGGGCGACGAATTCCTCATTCACGGCAATCCGGACTGCTTGGAAAACGCGGCGCACGGTGAGATCGAGCGTTTCTTCATCGGCGCGGATCGCAGCCCGGATGGCGGCGGCGAATTCGGTGGTGGTGGCGAAGTTTTTTCCGGCAAGAGCCTCGGCAAGCGACTCGGCGCGGGGTTCATCCGAATGCTCGTGGAGGGCGATGGCCAGTTTTTCGGCGGAGATGCGTGCGAGCCAATCGCGGGCTGAGAGCCCTCGGGCGGGATTCATGCGCATGTCGAGCGGGCCGCTGTTTTTGAAACTGAAACCGCGTGTGGGATCGTCGAACTGCATGGAAGAGCAACCGAGATCTGCGAAGATGAAATCGACACCTTCAAGCCCGCGTTGTTGGAGAACTTTTGTGATGCCGGCGTAGTTCGAGCGGATGGGCTCGAAGGAGGAGTGATCATATCCGGCGGCGAGGATGCGTTGAGCCGTGCGGGGAAGTTCGATGGGATCCTGATCGAGCCCTAACAGTTTTCCGCTGGGAGATATGTGTTCGAGAATGCGCAAGGCATGACCGCCATAGCCGAGGGTGCAATCGATGCCAATCTGGCCGGGGGAGAGTTGGAGGGCATGCAGGCACTCCTCCACCATGATGGGCACATGGGATCCGGCGGGAGTTTTGCCGGAGGCGATGACCTTGGCGACTGTGTCCGCGTAGCGATCCGGATTGTGTTCCTTATACTTATCTTCGAAGCGCCGCGGGTTTTTTCCGCTGTAGCGTTTGCGCCGTGGCGGACGCGGGGTTTCCTCGCTCATGATCGGGTGGAATTCACTCACTTCTTGTATTCGAACTTGCGGGCGGACGGTTTGTTTTTCTCAGGAAAATCCTTGGGGATTTCCTGGGTCACCTTGCCCGTGGCGGCCCATTCGGCACCTCGGAGGAAGGTGACGACAAAACCGACGCCTTCAAAAGCCTCGGTATCATGACCGAGGGTGGTGTGGAAGACGCGACCCTTGTGATATTGGATGGTCATGAGCATGGGCTCATTGCGCCCGGCTGCCTGGAGTTCCGGGGTATCGGCAGCGGTGGCGAGGACGGTCATGTTTTCCGCCGGTCCGCGAAGTTTGGAATAACATTCGTCTTTCGAGTGCATCCAGAAATCCGGCAGTCCCTTGGTGATGGGATGATCCTTTTCGCGGATGGTGATGAGGAATTCACTTTGCGGACCGTGGGCACCGCAGCCGCCGGGAGATGGATCGCGGACGAGCTCGCCCTTTGCGTTGTAATAAACATAGGGACCATCCTTCTCATTGCGATCGCCCCAACCGCCGACGCCAATCATGCGGTTGAACTCCTTCCAATCCGGCCAACTGTTATCTGCGGCGTGCACGACAACGAGGCCGCCGCCGTCCTGCATGTATTTTTCAAACTTGCGCTTGGCGGCGTCCGGCCAACCGGCGGCCTTCCAGCCGAAATTGCTGATGACGACATCGTATTTCGAGAAATCCGGATCGAAGGATGGATCGGGTTTCGGTTCCTTGAGGCCTTCCGACTCCCCCACCCCGGCGAGCGGGAGCCATTGTTTTTCGCTTTCCCATTTCCAAATGAAGCGGGTGCGGGCGATGTCCGCCTCGAAGAGTCCGGTGCCTTCGAGGTATTGTTTCATCATGATGGTCGATTTCGGCCAGACCTCGTGGTTGTTCTGGCCATCGACGATGAGGGCCTTGAGTTTCTCCGCGGCGTGGGCGGGCAGCATGAGAAGCGGGGCGAGGCCGAGCAGGGCGGCGATGCGGGAAAATGAGCGGCTTTTTGTCATGACGCGGGAAGCAGACCACAGAGGGCGGCGGATGGGGACAAAAATTTTCTGCGGGGGTCGGTGCCGGTTTTTGCTTTTGCGCGGGGAGTCGGAAGGTGTTCCCTTGCGGCGTTCATGAAAATCGGCATCGCACAAATCAATCCAGTGGTCGGGGATTTCCCGGGCAACGCCAAGCGCATCCTCGCCGCCTACCGCGAGTGCCTCGACGGAGGCGCGGATTTGGTGCTGACGCCGGAGCTTTCGCTGGTGGGATATCCCCCGCGGGATCTGGTTTTCAAAACACAATTTGTGCCGAAGTGCCTGCAGGCGCTCGATTATCTGGCGGGATAATCGCGTGAAGTGCCCTTGCTGGTTGGCTACGTGGACCACCATCACCCGACGCGCCCGGGCAAGTCGTTCCGCAATGCGGCGGCGTGGTTGCAGGAGGGAAAGGTGCTGCATCGGGTGTGGAAAACCTTGCTGCCCACCTATGATGTTTTCGATGAGCGGCGGTATTTCGAACCGGGCGAGGCCTGCGCGCCGATTGAGTGGAAGGGCAAACGGATCGGCGTGACGATCTGCGAGGACATCTGGACGGAGGATTTCCTGCAACGGCCGTTTTATGATCGGGATCCGGTGGAGGAGCTGTGTGCGGGGGGAATCGACCTGTTGCTGAATTTGAGCGCCTCGCCTTTCCATCTCGGCAAGCCGGGGATGCGGAGGGCGATGATTGCGGGCATCGCGCATCGGGCGAAGGTGCCGGTGGTGTATTGCAATACGGCGGGGGCGAACGATCAGCTTGTCTTCGATGGCCACTCGCTGGTCGCCGGGGCGAATGGGCGCATTTCCCTGCAGATGCCCGGATTCTGCGATGCTTGCGAGGTGGTGGATCCTTTCGTGGAGGTGGAAAACGATGTGCCGCTGGACGATTGCGAGCCGCAGCAAATCTATCAGGCCTTGGTGCTGGGAGTGCGCGACTATGTGACGAAATGCGGGTTTTCCTCGGTCTGTCTCGGCTTGAGCGGTGGCATTGATTCCGCGCTCACGGCGGCGATTGCGGCGGATGCGCTGGGGCCGGAGAACGTGCGCGGACTGACCATGCCGAGCCCGTATTCCTCGCGCGGCAGTGTGGACGATTCCTTCGCGCTTGCGGCCAATCTCGGGATCCACTGCGATGAAGTTTCGATCGTAAAATCGTTCGAAGCCATCAAGGCGGCGATGCAGCCGGTCTTCGAGGGAAAGCCGGAAGACGTCACCGAAGAGAACATGCAATCGCGCATCCGCGGCACCTTGTTGATGGCTCTCTCTAACAAGGAAAACCACCTACTGCTCACCACCGGCAACAAGAGCGAGATGGCAGTGGGATATTGCACGATCTACGGCGACATGAATGGCGGGCTGGCGGTGATTTCCGATTTGCCGAAAACCCGTGTTTACGAAGTGGCGAGGTGGATCAACCGCGAGCGGGAAATCATTCCCTGGAACACGATCGACAAGCCACCGAGCGCGGAATTGCGGCCGGATCAAAAGGACCAGGACACGCTGCCGCCTTATGATATTCTCGATGGGATTCTTGAGTTATATGTGGAGCATCATTTGTCTCCTGATGAAATCATTTCCCGCGGATTCGATGAAACCACGGTGCGCTGGGTGCAGCGGCGGGTGGATCTGAATGAATGGAAACGCCACCAAGCAGCACCGGGCCTGAGAGTGACATCCAAGGCCTTCGGCATCGGCCGCCGCATGCCGATTGTGCAGCGTTTCATCGGCTGAAATGGCGGTTGACGGCGGTAGCATCAACAAGAGAGATTTTAGGCTCAGCGATTGAGATGCCATGACCATCAGTGAAGCCCGGAAGATCCTCGGACTTGGTTCCGACGAGGACCCGCGCCCATCGCTAGACGAATTCCGAAAAACGCGGGACCGGATCGCGGAAATGGTCCGCTCCGCTCCGAATGAAGCGCTTGGTTTGCGCTATCAGGATGAACTCGTGGAGTTTGATCGGGCGATCGCCGCAGTGCGCGAGCATCTTGAGGCGCTGGGACTCGAGCCACGAATGGATGAGCAGGTGGCGATTCAAGAATTGCCCGAAATTCTCCTGCCCCCCGAAAAGTCCACCCGATTCCAAAGTGATCTGCGGTTTGTCGGATGGGTGGTGATTCTGACAGCCTTCGCTTTGGGAGGACTGTATTATTATCATCGTGTGGAAAGTGCGAGAATCCAGCATCAGGAACAGATTGCCGCTCTGGGGCGAACGGGATCCGAACTGCTTGAAAACCGCCGTTGGGAGGAAGCTTCCGCTATTTTCAAGCAGATCGAATCGTTATCTCCAGGAACCGAATTGGCAAGACTCGGACGCCGAAGCATCGAGGTGGGAATGACTGACGAGCAAACCCAGTTCATCGGTTACTGGACCGGCCAGGCCAACGCTGAATTCGAAGCGGGGCGGCTCAATAAAGCGGAAGCGATCGTGCGCAAACTGCTGGAGCGATATCCCGAGGAAAAGGAAGCTGCCGACCTCCTGGCCAAGGTTGCCAAGGCCCGCAGCCATCAATCCCGTGAGGATGAGATCGCGGCGGCGCGGCGATCTTTGGATGCCCACCAGTGGAATCAGGCGATGGATGCCGCCAAGCGCATTCTTGCCAAGCACCCCGACGATTCCACTGCAAAAATCATCCTCGCCGATGCAACAGCGGCATTCGCCAAACAAAAGGCGGATGAACTGCGCGCCGGGGAATTGCTGGTTAAGGCCACTGCTCTGGATACGGGCGATTTCAACCAGCAGGCTCTCGATTTGCTTCGCGAGGCCGCCATGCTCGCTCCTGGCAACTCGGAGATTGCCTTACGCTTGGAAAAAATGGCGGCATACACCCGCACCTTGAGGGTTCCGGGGGATTTCCCAACACCCGCCGAAGCGATCGCTGCATCACGCGACCGCGACCGCATCATCCTGTCCGAAGAAATATGGAAAGGACCGCTCGTGATCAATTCGGCGATCGAGCTGGTCGGCGCAGGCTCGGGAAAAACCATGGTCGAGTGCCACCCCGACAGCGGCAGCGCCATCACCATCGGGCCCGAGGCACGCGGGGCACGCATCAGCGGCATCACCATCCGCCATGAATCGTTCCAAGCCATCGGCACCGATCGGTTTTCCGCCGCGCTCGTTCGTGGAGGTGGGGCGATTTTTGTCGATTGCCATTTCAATGATGCCAGCGGCCACGGGCTCGCGGTCATCGAAGGCGGCGAAGCCATCGCCATGCGCAGCCGCTTCCAATCGAACGGCTGGAATGGGGCGGCGGCGATCGGAAAAAACAGCCTCATCGAGGTGCGGGATTCCGAGGCCATTGAAAACTTCGAGCACGGCATCGAAACTTGGGACGGTGCCGCCGCCGTGTTGATCAACAACCGCTGCGAAGGCAACAGCCGCAATGGGATTCACATCGACAACCAATTGGCCGCAGCGACGCTTGAGGGAAACCAATTGATCGGCAACCGCGAATTCGGGCTGGTTCTCCACAGCGCAGCGCGCGGCAAGGTGAATGGCAACATGGCTCGCGCGAATCTTCTGGGCGGATTTGTAGTAAGCACGAGAGCTTCCGCACTGCCGTTCACCGGCAATCACGCAACTCTCAATGAAGGCCCGGGATTGGTGCTCGAAAAAGGCTTGGCCGCAGATGCTTATGCCTCCAACACGGCAGCCAGGAATGCCATCAGGGATCTGTTTCCAGATGCCACTCTTGCTGCCCCGGAAGAGCACGCCCATGAGCCTGACGAAAACAAGCAGCGTTGAGTCTGCAAGTTGTCATCCACAGCGATCACAGTTTTTGAAACACGATTTTCCCGCCATCAACATCGGCTCGGATCACATCGCCATCGATATATTTACCTTCCAGCACATCGAGACTCAGCGAGTCCAGCAAGAGGTTCTGGATGGCACGCTTGAGCGGGCGGGCTCCGTAAACGGGGTCGTAGCCGTGATTACCGATCCACTCCTTGGCCTCTTCTGTTAGAGCAAGACTCAGGCCTTGTTTGGCGAGGCGCTTGCGCACGCGGTCGAGCTGGAGATCGACGATGGTGGTGATTTCATTCCGTTGGAGACGGTCGAATATGATGATTTCATCGATGCGGTTGAGAAACTCCGGGCGGAAATGACCGCGCAAGGCCTCAGTCACCTTGGCTTCGCGTTGCTCGGCGTTGTCCTCGTGCAGGATGAATTGCGAGCCGATGTTGGAGGTGAGGATGATGACAGTGTTGCGGAAATCAACAGTCCTTCCCTGGCCATCCGTGATGCGGCCATCATCGAGCACTTGCAGCAGGACGTTGAAAACATCGTGGTGGGCTTTCTCAATCTCATCGAACAAGACCACGCAATAGGGCTTGCGTCGCACGCTTTCTGATAACTGTCCGCCTTCCTCATATCCGACATATCCAGGAGGCGCGCCGATCAATCGGGCGACGCTGTGTTTTTCCATGTATTCGGACATATCAATGCGGATCATCGCTCCTTCGTCATCAAACAGAAACTCCGCTAGGGCTTTTGACAACTCCGTCTTGCCAACTCCCGTCGGGCCCAGAAACAGGAATGAGCCGATGGGGCGGTTCTCGTCTTGCAATCCAGCACGTGCACGACGCACGGCATTGGAAACCGCAGTGATCGCCTTTTTCTGGCCAACCACCCTCGCACCGAGTCGTTCTTCCATGTGAACGAGTTTTTGTTTTTCCCCTTCCTGCAAGCGGTTCACGGGAATGCCGGTCCATGAGGAAACCACCCGGGCGATGTCCTCTTCGGTGACTTCCTCCTTGAGGATGGCGCCGTTTTTCTGAAGGAGTGTAAGGTCATCCTTCGCCGCTTCGAGCGCCTTGTTGGCATCCGGCAAATCGCCATAAGTAATCTGCGAGGCACGTGTGAGATCGCCAATGCGCTGGGCACGCTCCGTCTCGCCTTTGAGCGTCTCGATGCGCTCCTGGGCTTGTCGCACTTTGTCGATGATGCCTTTTTCATTCCGCCACTGCGCCATGAGTCCGGATGACGATTCACGGAGATTCGCCTGTTCCTCTTTGACCTTTTCCAAACGGGCAGCGGAGGCTTTGTCGGATTCCTTTTCGAGGGCTTTTTTCTCCATTTCGAGTTGGAGAATCTGGCGTTCCAGGACATCAATTTCCGTTGGCATCGAATCGAGTTCGATCTTGAGGCGCGAGGCCGCTTCATCGATCAAGTCCACCGCCTTGTCGGGCAGGAAACGATCCGAGATATAACGATCCGATAGACCCGCAGCCGCCACCAATGCACCATCCTGGATGCGGACGCCGTGATGGACTTCATATCTTTCTTTCAGACCACGGAGAATCGCAATGGTATCTTCCACCGATGGCTCGCCAACCATGACCGGTTGGAAGCGGCGTTCGAGCGCGGCATCTTTTTCGATATACTTCCGATACTCATCGAGCGTGGTGGCACCGATGGCATGCAGCTCGCCGCGTGCGAGTTGGGGTTTCAGCAAATTGGAGGCATCGACCGCGCCTTCGCTGGCACCCGCGCCAACGATGGTGTGAAGTTCATCGATGAAAAGAATGATTTGCCCTTGGGCATCGGTGACCTCCTTGAGGAATGCCTTGAGACGATCCTCGAACTCACCACGGTATTTCGCTCCGGCGATCATGCCGCCGAGGTCCATGGTGATCACGCGTTTGTGTTTCATGGCATCCGGCACATCGCCGGAAACAATTCGACGTGCCAGTCCTTCAACGATCGCGGTCTTGCCCACACCGGGTTCGCCAATCAGAACAGGATTGTTTTTCGTGCGGCGTGAGAGCACTTGCAGCAAGCGGCGGATTTCATGATCGCGGCCGATTACCGGATCGATCTTCCCTTCCCTGGCGCGAGCGGTGAGGTCGGTGCCGTATTTTTCGAGTGTCTGGTATCTTCCTTCCGGATTCTCGTCGGTGACTTTCTGAGAACCGCGCACGCTTTGAATGGCTTCGCGTGCTTTCTTTTCATCCAGCCCTGCATCCTTGAGCAGTTTGCCTGCTGGCGAGTCGCCCTTGAGCGATCCTAGAAGGAAATGCTCAACGCTGAGGTAATCGTCGCCAAGCGATTCGCGGGCGCGGTCGGCCGAGTCAAGCGTCGCCCGCAGGCCCACGCTGATCTGCGGCTGGGTGGACGCGCCTTGCACGCTCGGTTCACGGGCGAGGGCCGCTGCGACGGATGCCTTGAGCATGGAAACATCCACGCCTGCCTTTTGAAGGATGGGCACGGCGATCCCGCCCTCCTGCTGGAGAAGGGCGAGCAGGACATGTGCGCTTTTGAGTTCGGCATGCGAGGATTTCGAGGCGATTCCTTGTGCCGTTTGCAGCGCTTCCTGGAGTTTCTGAGTGATTTTTTCGAGTCCCATGATGGTATTTGTTGATAGAAAATAGAGCGCGTCCTGAGAGGGTTGCAACGGGGAACATCACAATTCTTGCGGACCCATCGCGCTTAGCATCCCCGCGAATCCTGCCATTCCCCGCGCTCGTCTTGCGGACGACAGGGAAACGGTTTGCACGAGTCCCCCGCACGCTTTAGAACAAGGGCGCACGCCATGTCTGACAAACCGTTTTTCTACCAAGATCCCTTCCCGCTCGGTCCCGATACTACCGAATACGAACTGTTGACGACGGAGCATGTCTCCGTTTCCGAGTTCGATGGCAAGCCGGTGCTCAAAGTGGCTCCCGAGGCGCTGACCCTGCTGGCTGCGGAAGCGATCAAAGCGATCAATTTCACCCTCCGTCCGGCCCACCTCGCGCAGGTGGCGGCCATTCTGGAGGATCTGGATGCCTCGGAAAACGACCGTATGGTGGCCTTGATGATGTTGAAAAATGCGGAGATCGCCTCACACGGCATCCTGCCTTTCTGTCAGGACACCGGCACCGCGACCATCGTGGCGAAAAAA
Source organism: Luteolibacter sp. (assembly GCA_040399845.1). Taxonomy (GTDB): domain Bacteria; phylum Verrucomicrobiota; class Verrucomicrobiia; order Verrucomicrobiales; family Akkermansiaceae; genus Luteolibacter. The sequence continues at coordinate 13,693 of JBBARN010000102.1, forward strand.
GGCCAGCAGGTGTGGACAGGCTGCGATGATGCCGAATTCCTCTCGAAAGGCATCTATCAGACTTACACCAAGGAAAACCTGCGTTATTCCCAAACCGCCCCGCTCAACATGTATGACGAGGTGAACACAAAAACCAACCTGCCGGCGCAGATCGATTTGTATGCCACGGATGGCGATGCATATAAATTCCTTTTCGTAAGCAAAGGCGGCGGATCCGCCAACAAGACCTTCCTCTATCAGGAAACCAAGGCCCTTCTCAATCCGACGCGGCTCAAGGAGTTCTGCACGGAGAAAATGAAATCCCTCGGCACGGCAGCCTGCCCGCCCTATCACCTTGCGTTCGTGATCGGCGGCACTTCGGCGGAAAACTGCCTGAAGACCGTGAAACTCGCCTCCACCAAGTATTACGACGCGCTTCCCACCGAAGGCAACGAACACGGCCAGGCATTCCGTGATATCGAATTGGAAAAAGAACTGCTGCAAATCGCCCGCGAAGTGGGCATCGGCGCACAGTTTGGCGGAAAGTATTTTGCTCTCGATGTGCGGGTCGTCCGCTTGCCGCGCCACGGTGCATCATGTCCTGTGGGCATCGGTGTTTCCTGTTCTGCGGATCGCCAAGCCAAGGCGAAGATCACCAAGGATGGGATCTTCATCGAGAAACTCGAAAAAAATCCCGGCCGCTTCATTCCGGAGCAATACCGCGATTGGAAATTCAAGGGGGTGCCCATCAATCTGGACCTCGGCATGGAGGAAACGCTCCAGACGCTTTCCAAGTATCCGGTGACCACCGCCGTCGCCCTCACAGGAACCATCATCGTCGCGCGCGACATCGCCCACGCCAAGCTCAAGGAGATCCTGGAGAAAGACGGAGCCCTGCCGGATTACTTCAAAAAGTATCCCGTTTACTATGCTGGCCCGGCCAAGACTCCGGCGGGCATGGCATCCGGATCGTTCGGCCCGACAACGGCGGGGCGGATGGATAGTTATGTCGATCTTTTCCAAGCCCATGGCGGGTCGATGGTCATGCTGGCCAAGGGCAATCGCTCCAAGGCCGTGACGGATGCCTGCAAGGCGCATGGCGGATTTTATCTCGGTTCCGCCGGAGGCCCAGCCGCACTGCTCGCGCAGGATCACATCAAGTCCCAGGAAGTCGTCGCCTTCCCGGAACTCGGCATGGAAGCGGTTTGGAAAATCACCGTGGAGAATTTCCCCGCCTTCATCCTCGTGGACAACAAAGGCAACGACTTCTTCACCCAGCTCAACTCCTGCCCGGTTTGCAAATAAGGGCGAGAGTGGAATTGCGATAAGGAACCAAGGATGTTACCTCGCCACCACCACCCGCCAGGTGGCGGCGAGCGTGAGGAGGGCTCCTGCGATTTCCACGGCGGAAAAGGATTCGCCGAAACATAACACGCCACCGATTCCGGTCATCACGGGAAGGATCATCTGGATGGAGGAACCCCGGGCCACCGACATGCTTTGGTAAGCCTTGGTCATTTCCAGTTGGGCGATTCCCACCACGACCCCGGCAATAGAAAGCCCGATCCATGCAAGCGGCGGCAAGCTGGGCAACCGCGGCGCTGCTGGGAGGGCGATGAGCATCGTGTAAAGTGCCTGCGATGCAAAAATCGTCGAGGCATGCTCTTCATGACGCAAGCGGCGGATGATCACCACCACCCAACCTGCCGCAGCCGCACCGAGCAAGGCGAGCAAGTCGTAGGGCGATGGATGAAGCCACTTGCCACCGGGGCTCAGGAACACCGCAAGCCCGGCAAGCCCCACGAGCATCCAGACCATGGCCGACTTCGATAGTTTTTCCTTCAGCCACAGTGCAGCGATGATGGAACCGAAAACCGGATAGGTCAGATTGAGGATCACGGCCCGCGCGGCACCGAGTTCCACGATGGTCACGTAGAAAATCACGATCGCGATGCCACCGATGACCCCGCGCAGGGCGACCAGGGGATTGGCAAACAGACGCTCAACTTGCAATCCGCGACCGCCGTGGAGGGCGAAGGCCACACCCATCCCGATTACGCCGCGAAACAGCGAGGCCATCCATCCGTCCGCTCCAGGAAAATGCATTGAAATCGCCCTGATCATGAGCGCATTCACGGCAAAGAGGGCGACGGAGCTGAGCATCAGCGTCACCCCTTTGAGAGAAGGTTGACGGTCGGATGAAGATGGAGATGTCATGTTGGTTTCGGTGGCTCCGAAACGCTCTGGCCATGGGCGGGATTCGCAATCATCCCCGGTAACCCGCAGCCAATGGCGCGTTCCGGATGAATGTTGCGGACTCTACCGCTTTCACTCTCCATGCGCCGCCGCATGACGCCAAATCTTGGCGACACGGGTGAGGACATGGGAAGAAAGGGCGAAAATCACGCCCGGGGTGTGACAGCGGCGAGAACGAAAAGCAATGGGAAACTGGAAACCGAATCCCCCGCCCCACGCCCGCCTTGAAATCTTGCCCGTCGTCAGCGGGATGATTCCTGGACAGCAAGCTTCTCAAACAAGACCCGCCATGTAGGCCAGTCGTGATTTCCGACGATCCATTTCTGGGCCTCGGGCTTCAGAAATTCTTTGGCAAACAGGCGGTTGGATGCGGCAAGGCGATCCTCATTGCCACAACCGAGCAGAATCTCCGTGGGAGAGCTGTCGGTGTTCATGAACCGCTCTTCCCGCAGACGCAGCCAGAGTTTTCGCGTGTAGTCCCGCTCTGAGATCGCGCCTGGCTTCCATTGGCTCAAGCCCCCGGAGGCCTCGATTTCTTCCAAGGCCTTTTCCTCTCCGAGGTAGGGCGAAAGAAGGATAAGCGAGTCCGCCTGACCCGGATATTCCGTATCATAAATCAGAGCCCCAAGGCCACCCATCGAGATCCCGACAATGCTGATTTTTTCAACTCCCGAACGGCGGGCGGGAAGGATGACATCCTCGTGCAAGCGCCGGGCCATGCTGCGGTTTTTATAGTATCCAAGGTGCAGGTCCGCAGCAAGCAGCCGCGCATCGGGACAGAGTTTGTGGGCGATTTCGAAGAAATTCTCTTTTTCGAATTCCTTCACGTGGCTCCAACGCCCGGGCAAGAAAACAATCAACTCCTTACCCTTAGAATTCCCTCCGGCAAGTGATCTAACAGGACTCGGAGTCGGGCGGGGAATCAACGCACACGATGGAAAAATCAGGGCAAGCAAGAGGGCATAGAAACGCTTCACCCCGTCAGGATGCGCAGAAATCCCCCACAGGCACGGGAAACTTCGCGAAATCGCCGAGAACGCGGACGATCAGTCCAGCCGCAGACCCTTAGAGCGGCAGATCATAACTCCGGCCGCCGACGCCTTCGAACCAGCGGAGGTAAGCGAGATTGACCATGGAATAACCACCGGCAGTCGGGTAGTTGCCGGTGAAATACCAGTCGCCGCAATCGCCTTTGATGGATGCATGGAGGTTTTCGATGGTTTGGAACATCACTTCCACTTCGCCATTCCACTCGATGTTTTCCGGATAGACCATGCGGCTGATCTCGGCGGAAATTTCCTCCTCCGTGAACGTTTCGTAAACCTGCTGCACGCGGTTGCGCCGCTCGCCGACCGGACGTTTGAGTTCTTCCCGGCAATCATCATAGATCTTATTGAGCAGGCTCTGCCTCCCTGCGCGGCGGTGCAGGGCGATGGCGGCTTGGAAGGCGATGAATTTGCCGAGCTCCGACATATCGATGCCGTAGCAATCGGGATAGCGGATCTGCGGTGCGGTCGAGCAAACGACAATTTTCGAAGGCTTGGTGCGGGCGAGAATCTTGAGAATCGATTGCTTGAGCGTGGTGCCCCGGACGATGGAATCGTCCAGCACAACGAGGAAATCACCCGGCCGGACAACCCCGTAGGAAATGTCGTAAACGTGAGACACCATCTGGTCGCGGCCTTTTTCCTGGGAAATGAAGGTGCGCATCTTGATGTCCTTGTGGGCGATTTTTTCGCCTTGGGGCCAGTTGCGGAGAATCAGGTTGTCCACGAGTTCGGTCGTGAGGTTCCCTTCCTCGACGGCGCGCAGAATCGAAGAGCGAACTTGCTGTCTGCGGTAGAGGCGGAGGCCGTCCATCAGGCCGTGGTAGGCAGTCTCGGCGGTATTCGGGATGAAGGAAAAGATGGTTTTTTCGAAAGCACCATCGATGGACTCCACCACCTGCGGCACCAGCGCCGCGCCCATCGCCTTCCGTTCGCGGTAGATTTGGGGGTCATTGCCGCGCGAAAAATAAATTTTTTCAAACGAACAGGGCGTGAACTTCTGCGGCGGGGCGAAGGCGGTGTCGGAAATCGCGCCATCGGCCTTGATGGTGATCATCGAGCCGGGATCCACCGCCTTCACATCTTCGGCGGCAGCTTCGAATACGGTCATGAGCGGCACCCGCTCGGAGGCGAAGGCCACCACTTCATCGGTGATGAGCATGTGGCAGGGCCGGATCCCGCGGGGATCGCGCATGACGAACATGTCGCCATTTCCAATCGCCCCGCAAATCGCATAGCCGCCATCCCAAGCGGCGGCGGACTCGGCCACGAGGCGCGGGACATCGAGCGCGGCGGAAATTTTCTCCGGCATTTCCGCGCCGGGCACGCCCGCATCGCGGAGCTGGCGGTAGAGATCCGTGTGGGCTTCGTCGAGATGATAGCCGATTTCTTCGAGGACCGTCTGGGTATCCGTGCCGAAAATCGGGTGCTGGCCGCGGTTGATGAGCACTTCGTTGAGCTCGGCGGCGTTGGTCATGTTGAAATTCCCCATCACCATGAGGGTGCGGGTGGGCCAATTGGACCTACGGAGATAGGGATGGCAGGAGCCTTCGTCAAACTCGCCGGAAGTCCCGTAGCGCAGGTGGCCGACGAGGATTTCCCCGCCGAAATCGAAGTGCTGTTTGACGCTTTCCGGATTCTTGTGATCCATCACGCCCTTGCGGGACATTTTGAAGAAGCTCTTGATTTCCTTGCGAAAAATCTGGGCGAGCGCGTCCTTTTCGATGCCCCGGCGGCGATAAACGTAGGGCTGCCCGATGGGCATATCGAGTTTCACACATCCGATGCCGGTGCCGTCCTGACCGCGGTTGTGTTGCTTTTCCATGAGCAGGAAGAGCTTGTTGAGACCCCAGAGGCAGGTGCCGTAGCGGTCGTAATAATAGGCAAGAGGCTTGCGGAGCCGCACTGCCGCGATCCCGCATTCGTGTTTGAGGAAATCGCTCATGCTGGGATGGATTGGATCATCACTCGCCGACCACGCGAACCCTCACCCCTTCGGTGGGGACCATTTTGCCGATCACATGCCCACCAGGCCCGGCCTTGAGAGCAGCTTCGACATCGGATTCGGCGACGATCGCCACCCAGCCGATGCCCATGTTGAAGGTGTGAAAGCGGTCTTCCGCATCGACGTGGGAGAGGAGTTTCTCGATTCCGGGAAGCTCCCAACGCGGGATTTCCAGATCGGCCCCCATGCCGCGGAAGAGGCGTTCGAGGTTTTCCGGAAGTCCGCCGCCCGTGATGTGGGACATGGCGTGGGGCTTGATGCCGGATTTTTTGAGGTCGGAGGTGACGTCGTGATAAAGGCGGGTGGGTTTCAGCCAGGCGGCGAGCTCGTCCTGAGTGACCTCTCCTGGGAATTCGTTGAGCACGCGGCGAACCAGCGACCAGCCATTGGCGTGGATGCTGTCGGAAGGATAACCGATCAACACGTCCCCGACAGCGACGGTGGTGGGATCGATCAGGTCGGACTTTTCCGCGCAGCCGATGCAGAATCCGGAAAGTTCGATGACGTCCACGGGGACGATTCCCGGCATTTCGGCGGTTTCGCCGCCGGCGAGAATACAATCGCAGGCCTCCAGATAATCGGCCATGCCCGAGATGAGGCGGGTGATTTTTTCCTCATGGAGAGCCGCGATGCCGATGTAATCGAGGAAAAGCAGCGGATCGCCACCGGTGGTGAGAATGTCGTTCACGCTCATCGCGACGAGATCCTTGCCAGCCGTTTCCAAGAGATCGTGTTCGAGGAGGAGTTCCAATTTGGTCCCCACCCCGTCGCAACCGGTCATCATCACCGGTTCCTTGTAAGAGCTGAGGTCGTAACAGGCTGCGAAAAGCCCGAAGGCACCCCACAGCTTCCGGGTTTGCTGGGTTCTGCGCACGTGAGTGCCGATGTCGCCCACCAGGGCGGCCGCTTTCCGCGTGTCCACCCCTGCCTGCTGGTAAGTTAATTTGCCCGCCATATTCCGCTGCGGCGGTTCTACATGCCCCCCCTGCCCCGTCACGAAGAAAAATCCACGATTCGGGAAATTGTCACAGCGACCACGCAATCCGCTCGCATCCGCCATCAAACTATCGCATCGGATGTCGCAGGCTTCAAAAACTTTGGTCAACACATCCTGATCTTCCACCCATTCAGCAGTCATGAATCATCAAAACCGCAACGGATTCGGAACCATGGTCACGGTATTCCTGAGCACGCTTTTCACCATTTTCCTGATCGTCCCGGCCTGCAGCGAGCCCGCGGAGTGGACGAAAGAACTCAGCTCTGCCAAACCCGGGAACCAGCCCGCCCTTGCGCCTTGCGTGATGGATTTTCAGCTCAGTTGGAAGGGAATGGTGAATTCCGGCCAACTCAGGATGGAATTCGCTCCCAAGGATGCGAAGAAACCGGGCGCCTTGGTCATCCGATCTTCCGCCCGCAGCCTCGGACCCGCCGCCAGCCTGTTTCCCTATCAGAACAACTTTTGGTCGGAAATCGACCCGGCCTCACTGAAACCCCGCCTGTTTCACGCAGTGGAATCGGATCGCAAGGAATCCGTCACCACCACCACCCGGCATTTCCCCGATCGGGTCGAGTGTCGGGAAACCACCCGGGCCGCCAAAACCAAAATCGATATCCACTCGGATACTCGATTTCACTACGCACCCGTTTTTGATATCTTCTCTGCCATGCTGCACATCCGCAGCCAGAAGCTGGCAAACGGTGACAACATCACTCTGGTCGTCCACCCTTTCGACAAACCTTACCTGCTTCGTGTCAAAGTTGTCGGACACGAAAAACACAACGGTCGCGACACCATCCGATTGAACGTCGGCATGCGGAAAATCAACCCGCTTACGATGGAGTTGATGCCCTACAAAAAACTCAAGAGCGATGCCACCCTCTGGCTCAGCGATGACAAGGACCGCATCCCCGTCGAGTTCCGCGCCGCCGTCTTCATCGGCGATGTCCGCGCCACTCTCACCGGTTTCCGGAAGTGATAACTCCGAATAGGAAGCAGCCAAACCACCTATGTGGTTGGGACAACCTGTCCCAACCCCTCCCCAAAAGCCCAGAAACGGCCCCACCCATCCAGTCGCACACTGTCGTCAGCCTCCAAAAACACAGCGAACTACAATCGATATCTCCCTCAGGACTCCATGTGAACACTCCTTCCAACCTCATCGCCAACAACGGTCTCCTCATGAGCAATTCATTCCCCCCCGCTGATCCCGCCCAGTCCATAACAGAGAGGTTGTTGTTGTAATGCGCGGAGCACCCCAAGAGTGAATCAGGTGCGAACTTATCACGGCAGATTCGGGACTTTTGGGTTGCTAACGAAAATCACTCCCGATAAGGACAGGCATTGAAATTTCGCCCCCCCGTTACGATCTCAGCGGGTCAACGGCAGTTGATCCACAAGACCTTCCAAAGCATCGGGCTTCCCCCCCACCGCTGCCTCTGACTTCTTGCTGGTTGTATCGGCCGTAACCACCGCATCTGAACCGGCCTTCCATGCAGCCAGCCTGCTCTCCCGATTCTCCCAGCAAACCTCCTCATTCACAGAAAACCAACTATCTCCTTCAGCCTACCATTTTCCTGAGGCTCTCCTTCAACCAGCCACAAGCCACACCACTAGTGTTCAAATCCTGCACCTCAAAATGATCCCATGAGACATTCCATCGTCCCCGCCCTCGTTTTGGCCGCGGCACTTTGCCAACAGGCCTGCGCCAACAACATCCAAGTGTCCAACGTCAATCGCTTGGTGGTGCGAGACGGAACAATGAGCCTACGTTGGATGTCTGCGACACGGCGGCTAGTGGCAATGCCTTTAGGGAAAGAAATCCAAAATTTTATCTTGTACTTTTAAAAAGTTTGCATATCTGAGGTGAATGTTTTGCAAACCAACTGAATTTCGGCCGGATTCCATGGTAAAGAACTGAAACCATCCATCGAGACGCTGGAACTCGAAGAGCCATCCTTCACTTGAATTTCCTTCCCATCCGCCCCGAAGATCATGCGGGTGGGAATGGTCAAAGGCCGTCGCTCTCGAAAGGAGGCTGCGGTTTTTCGTGCTTACGATGGAAGAGTCGTGGATGCGTCCAAAATCGATCAGGCGCGACGATAGGAACGCGGATGGGTGAATGAGCCTCAATGATCACCGCCGCCATGGCAGCGACAACGAGCGTGCGCTTGTCGGGGCGAGGATGGCTAACTTGAAACACGGGCAGACAGAGTGCTCCATGGAGCACTCTGCACCGGTGGTGACATTGGACCGCGCTGCGGAATTAGCCGGAAGCACTGTTGCTAGTATTCGCAGGGCCAAGCCTATCGTTCAATCTGGCATCCCAGAACTGCAAGACATGGTGGACAGCACGGCACCCGGCGAAAAGGCCGATTCCTTGGCTAAACGATGCCCAAGGCCGGGCCGATGGAATCCGGGTGGATACTTTGCCCACCGCAAGCCCTCGAAGCGTGACAGCGTGCGGAGGCGCGGGGGCACCGCTTTCGAATAAAGTCAGTTTTAGGGCACCGCCATTTTTTCTGTTAGACCGCCTTCCTTCACAACTCGTTGATTCTCAATGGAGCCGCTGGTCGGATTTGAACCGACGACCTGCTCATTACGAATGAGC
>JBBARN010000103.1:0-22523 GCA_040399845.1 Luteolibacter sp.
GCTGAAGAGAGCGAAGAGTGCGGAGGTGAGAATGAGGGCAAAGATGCGTTTTGTTGATGTTTTCATAATGTTGTTCAGTGGTGTTTCCACTGAACGAACCTTAATGATCCAGGCACAGTGTGGCCATGGGGTGTAACCCTACTTCAATGGTTGTTGCCGGAATGCATCCTCCGCAGTCAGCCCGGAATGCGGCATCCTGTGTCGTTTGGGACCTGGCGCAAAGGGTCAGAATGAATCCCTTTGAGAAGAGCAATAGAACCTCCGATCAAAATGCGGGGTAGGAACGGCCAAACTGGTTTGGTGAGCTGGAATGGCTCACTTGCCGCACCGTGACGCAAGATCGTCACCCCTGGTCAGGGATGTGCTCGACTGCATCTCCGGGAAGATTCGTTCCCGGGCATGAAGGACGTGGTGGTGGCGTTACCTCGATTGCTCCAGCATCCGAAGCAGAGGGATTTCGGCCCGAGCGCGCAGGGATTCCTCCATTTCCACGCGCGGGGCGAGGTTGGCGAGGCAGTCGCGGAGTTTCTGCATGGTGTTCATCTTCATGTAGCGGCAGTCCGCACAAGCACAGCGATCGGTGGGGCCTGCGATGAGGTTTTTGTCCGGGCACTCTTTGCGAAGGCGGTGCAGCATGCCGCTTTCGGTGACGACGATGATGTTTTTCGATGCTGCATTCTTGCAGTAGGAAATCATCTTTTCGGTCGAGCAGACTTCATCGGCGAGCAGTCTTACGGCCTGGGTGCATTCCGGATGGGCGACGACGAGTGCGTCCGGATATTCGGCCTTGATCTTGTTGATCGAGTCGCGGGTGAACTCGACGTGCACATAACAATTTCCCTTCCACAAATCCATCTTGCGGCCGGTTTGTTCCATCACCCATGCGCCGAGATTTTCATCGGGCACGAAAAGGATGGGTCGATCGGCCGGGGCTTGGTTGACGATTTTTACGGCATTGCCGGAAGTACAGATGACGTCACACAGTGCCTTCACTCCGCCGGAGCAGTTGATATAAGCGATGACATAATAGTTCTTCTCCTTGTTCTGTTGAAGAAAGGCTTCGAGTTGCTCGGCCGGGCAGGATTGTTCCAGCGAGCAACCGGCATCCTTGTCAGGCAAAACCACGATTTTCCCGGGATTTACGATTTTTGCCGTTTCCGCCATGAAGTGGACTCCGCAGAAAACGATCACATCCGCATCGGTGGCCTTCGCATGATAGGCGAGGCCAAGCGAGTCGCCCACATAATCCGCGACGTCCTGGATATCACCGGTCTGATAGTTATGTGCAAGGATAACGGCGTTGCGTTCCTTCTTGAGGGCGAGGATTTCCTCCTTGAGATCGAGGGCAGCGGCTGGCATGGGCTTGCGTGATTGAGATTTCGGATTTGGGATTTGGAATTTCGACCTTCAGTCTTGGGGCGAGGAAATCATTTCGATGGTGCCGGTGTGCTTGGCGCCGGGTTTGACGACGAGGCCGGAGGTGCGAATCAGGCCGTGGAGCAGGGCGCGTTTTTCGAGGGTGATGCTGCCGGTGCAGGAGATCTGGCCACGCACCTGACCATCGATGGTGGCGCTGGTGGCCGTGACGGGGCTGAGGAACTCGACGCGTGCGCCTTTTTCGATGCGCAGGTTCCGGCATTGCACCGAGCCGATGATTTTGCCGTGGCTGCGGATGATGAGGTCGCCCGAGCAATCCACGGATCCAGCGAGTGAGCCGAGCACCGTGAGGTGATGGCAGCGGATCGTAGCGGCGGAAACCGCTCCGGTTTTCTCGATGGTCACGTTGCCGCGGGTTTCGATCCGACGGTTCCAGTGATCGGAGATCTGCAAGTCGGCGAGGCTCACGTAACCACTGCATTTCGGGCATTGGCTTGATTGCGCCTCAGCGATGGCGTTGTAAACATGCCCGCATCCGAAACAACTCACCTCGCGAGGTGGCTTTTGCGGGTTGAGCAGTCGCATGAGAAGCGACCGCTTCGGTGGGGCCGTGGGGCCACTGCGGAACACGGGCTTGGGTTTGACCGGTTCCGGAGTGGGCTCGGGATCGCCGTCCTTCCGAGGTTTGGCGAGACGTGTGATAGGGTGCTTGCGAATGACTCCCCTGCCGTCTTTCACCTGAAAATTCGCGCGGCAGCCACGACACTGGGTAGAGACCACCAGGGCGGGCTCTATCTGGGTATGCCCACATTCCGGGCAAGCCACCTCAATGCGATGGCGCTGGGGCTCATCGGCCATGGCTGGGAGTAGGGGAGCTCGGATTGGAAATCGTCAATTCAGGAGTGGGTGCCTGCGGGAGTCCCTTGCAAGGGTATTGCGACTGCTGCTGCCGGCTTGGTAGCGTCCTTGGCTGGCAGGTTTGCCGGGGTGCCGACGGTGGATTTTCCAACGAAGATGGCACCCGCTTCGATCGAGAGCGTCTTCGCCTTGATATCACCGACGACTTCGGCGCTGGACTTGAGTTCCACGCGGTCGGTGGCGTTGATATTGCCATGGACCTTGCCATAGACCACGACGGTGGCGGTCTTGACTTCGGCCTTGATGCGGGCGTTTTCACCGACCGTAAGGTTTCCGTCCGAGGCAATTTCTCCCTCGATCTTGCCGTCCACGACGAGATCGTTGGTGAACTTCACTGTGCCTTTGATTTCCACATCGGTGGAAAGCACGTTGCGAGTTGCCCCAGCGGAGGGTCTGCCTGAAGCGGCAGCCTGGGCAGATTGCGGACCGGAGGATGGCGGCGGTGTGGAGCCTACAGTGGGCTCCGGATGCCGGATCTCGGGGGGGGGGGCAGAGGGGCGGGCTGCTTCGGTGTTGTCTTGGCCGATGACCTTTTTGAAGAAGTTTTGAGACACGATGTTAAGGGTGGTTGAGGTTGTTGGATGGAAATCAAGAGAAGGGTGAGGATCAGCGAGAAATTAAAATCAAGGCTCGGAAGGCTTGGGTGCAGCATCTCCTGAGGGTGCCGCCGGAGTTTCCTCGGGGGCCGCAGGTGCAGGTGCAGGAGTTTCGGCAGGTGCTGGGGCGACCGCTTCGGCACTGCCGGAAGGTGTCACAGTGATCCCAGGCGCTGGAGAAATCGCGCCCGGAGCCGGGCTGGTGGGGCCAGCGGCAGGTGCTGGTTCCGGCTTGGGTGGGGCTGCGATTTCAACTGGGGCCTTGGCCTTGAGCATGGCAACACGGCTTGTGGCGGTGCTTGCGAAGGTGCTTTCGGGAAACTCGGTTTTGGCACGATTGTAGGTAGACTCAGCTTTGTCGAGGTCGCCAGCCGCCTTGGAAATGTCGCCAAGTGAAATCAGCGCGAACGGAGCAACAAAACGCGCTTTGGGATCGGCCACGATCTCGTCAAAAACGGCCGCAGCTTCAGGAGATTTTCCTTGGGCCATCAGCTTGGCTCCGAGGCTGGCGCGGGCCGTGGACAAACCGGGATGATCGGTATTCGAGGAAATGAATTTCCGCAGCGTTTCGATCGATTGGTCCTGCTGGTTGGCATCCCACTGGCGTTGGGCGAGGAGGATCATGGCGCTACGGCCACCGGCAGTGTCGGCGTGATCGTTGACGACAGCCTGAAGGGCGGCAAGGTCTTCTGCCTTGTTGAGAGCGGCGCCCGCAGTTTCCTCACGGCTTTTCCCGATCCCTTGATACACCACCAATGCGGCCGCGCCCAGAGCGATGAGGATAGCGAGGATGACAAGATTCTTCTGGTTCCGATCCAAAAACTCCTCGAAGGCATTGGGACCTTGGGAAATCTCGGCGAGCGGAGCAATGGAAGCGGGCGATTCTGGGGTGTCGGAGGGCATGACGAGTGGGAGCAAAGCTGCGAAAGCACGATCAAAGCGGCGGCGGCACCGAAATCAATGCGGAAGTCCGAATGACCGACGATTTTCCTCAATACGCGCGCTGACGGGTGTTTTTCATCGTCACGGAGCGGTGGGTTGGCTAAATCTCCGCCGCATGTCGAAACGGCTGTATGTGGTTGCGGGTGAGTTGAGCGGGGATGCGCACGGAGCGGGCTTGTTGCGGGCCCTCAAGCCCTTGGTGCCGGCGGTGGAGATTCATGGAGTGGGCGGACCGGAAATGGCGGCGGTGGCGGGGCCGGGATTGGAAGATTGGGTGGAAGATGCCGCAGTGATGGGAGTTTGGGAGGTTCTCAAGCGCTATGGATGGTTCAAAGAGCGCTTTCAAAAAATGCTCGGCGAGTTGAAGGAGTTCCGGCCGGATGTCCTGCTGCTGATTGATTATCCGGGATTCAACCTGCGATTTGCCAAGGCAGTAAAGTCGGCCTCACCGGAGACAAAGATCGTTTACTACATCAGCCCGAAGGTGTGGGCCTGGAACAAGGCGCGCATTCCGAAGATGGCCGCCTTGCTGGATGAGTTGCTGTGCCTGTTTCCATTTGAAAAACCGATTTTCGAGCAAGCTGGCCTGAAAACGACTTTCGTGGGAAATCCGTTGGTGGATGAACTCGAAGCCAAACGCCTCCCCGGAGTGGTCCGCGATGAGACTTTGGTGGGATTGTTTCCAGGAAGCCGCGAGAGGGAGGTGGCACGCCTGTTTCCGATGATGATCGAAGCCGCACGGCAATTGCGGTCGTGGCGCGGGGATTTGAGTTTCGAAGTGCCCGCCGCATCGTCCAAGCTGGCCAGCCAGATTTCGGATCTGCTCAAGGAAAGCGGAGCAGCGGATTGGATCGAGGTGAATTCCGGGAAAAGCCACTCATTGATGCAACGGGCCGCTTGTGCCGTGGTGGCGAGTGGCACGGCCACGCTGGAAGCCGCATACTACGGGTTGCCTTATTGCCTGGTCTATCGGGTGGCTCCGCTCACCTATGTCCTGGCGAAAATGTTGGTGAAAATCAAACACATTGGCCTGGTCAACATTCTGGCGGGTCGGGAGGTCGTCAGGGAGCTCGTCCAAGGTGCTGCTGATCCGGCCTCGGTGGCGGGAGAACTTCGCGCCTTCCTGGAGTCAGCGGAAAAGCGCGAAGCGCTGCGGGCGGACTTGGCAGAAACCACCTCCATGCTCGGCGGCCCGGGTGCACACGAACGGGCTGCAGAGGCAGTGGCGGCGTGGTTATAAGGCAAATTCTCCGGATTTATGATTCTCCCGCTTTCCTTGGGGTTGCGTTTCCCGGCGAAGTGGGTATGAACCGCGCCGATGAAACTTTTTTCACTGCTTCTCGTGACCGTCAGCTTGCTCGGCGTTTCTTGCGAACGCCATGAATTCGAGGGTCCCGATGGAACCAAGCAACTTCACGAACATCACTCCGGCGATGCCGCCGGTGGTGACCATGCTGAAGAGGGCGACCACGGGGATGGTCACAAGCACGAGGAAAAATCCGCGCACTGAGTAATCAGGATCGTTTCCGGTAGGTGAGAAAGCACTCTCCCTCTGAGTCCAGCGGCTCGAAGTGAACGAGCTCGAATTCGATGGATTTCGGCAGGAAACTATCCGGAATCCCAGTGGTCGTAGGGGCTTGATGCCCTTCGAAGATCGTGTGCCCGGCCAAAGTCAGGTGAAATTCATCCAAGGCATCCATTTCTGACAAGGCGCGGATGAGGGCGCCTCCCCCTTCGCAATGAAGGCGCCTGACAGAGAATTGGGTGGCAAGGGTGTCGAGAAATTCGGCCAGACTCCCAAAGTGTACGGTGGCTCCTGGCAGGGTGGTGCGGTCGGTTCCTTCAGTCGCCAGAACATGGATGGGCCCGGCAGGTGTGAGGAACAAAGGGTGGTCGCAGGGGATTTGCGCCTTGGTTGAAACCACACAGCGGAGCGGTTGGCTTGCCTGATCCGGCACGGTCATGGTCATGCGGTCCGCCATCAGGGTGCCACGACCGACCAGCAGGGCGTCGGCCCCTTTTCGCAGTTCCAGAAATCGACGGTGATCCGCCTTGGACGTCCAGCCGGATGGGCGGTGGGCGACATTGGTGATTTTTCCATCCGCAGAGACGGCAAAATTCGCGGAAATCCATGGCCGGGTCATGGCTCAGGTGTCGCCCGTAGCCCGACCACATGCAAGCTTCCTCGCTCGCCGGAAGCAGGTCATTCTTGCCAAAGTCCCGATTGGGGTTCATGGAAACCGCACCTCACGTGGGGAACCCAGTTCATGACATTAGAGATCGGCCTTACCTTGTTGGTTATCGCGTTGACGCTTGTAGCGTTCATTCGCGAGTGGGCAGCGCCCGATGTGATCGCGCTGACTGTGCTATGTTCAGTGGTCGCTCTCGGCTTGATCGAGATGGGGAAAATGACGGAGGTTTTCAAAAATGAAGCGCCTCTTGCCATTGCGGCACTTTTCGTGATCGGCGGTGCATTGGAGGCATCGGGTGCTGTCGATCACATTGGCCGCGTCTTGCGCGATCGCCTGCCAGGCAACACGCGCTGGGCGATTCTCGGATTTTCCGTGCTGGCTTGCTTTTTCAGTGCCTGGATGAACAACACTGCCATCGTTGCCATCCTTCTGCCGGTCGCTCTCGGTTTCGCCCGTTCGAAGGAAATCGCACCTTCCCGATTGCTGATGCCGCTCTCTTATTGCTCCATTTTGGGTGGCGTTTGCACCCTCATCGGCACCTCCACCAACATTCTGGTGAACGGCACTCTCAAGGACATGAAATTGGAGCCGATGACGATGTTCCAACTCGCTCCCATCGGCATTCCGCTGTCCATTGTTGGCATCGCCTATCTAACGATTTTCGGGCCGAGAATCATTCCCTCGCGCACCACCATTTCCGGCAGTCTCGAGATCAAGGATCGCTCGACACCGCTTTATCACATTCTGGTCGGAGAGAACTCTCCGCTGATTGGCCGTCCTCTGCGGGATACTCCACTCTTTGATCGCCGCAAGGACATCCATATCATGGAGGTCCGGCGCAAAGGCACGCGTGAGATGCACGGTCTCAATACGCTGACTGTGGAGAAAAACGACCGCTTCCTGGTCGCGCTTCATGGTCGTGCGGGGCGTGCTGGCAAGTCTGACGAATTGTTTTCCGAAATTGGGGCCAATCTGCTGTCCACCATCGATGGTGTAGTGACGGAATTGGTCGTCAGGGACGAATCCTCGCTCGCTGGCCAGACGCTGGCGGCCTCTGATTTCCGCCAGCGCTACAACGGTGTGGTGATCGCCGTGCACCGCAACGGTGTGAACATCACCCATCAGATTGCCGAGATCCCCCTGGAAATCGGTGACACTCTGTTGGTCATTACGCCGCAGAACAATCTGGAAGCTCTTGAATCCACACGCGATTTCATCCTCACCGATGCACCGGAGGATGTTCCAGCTGCGGCGGATCATAAGAAGCCAGCCCACCATGCGTGGGTTGCCTGGGCAGTGCTCATTGGCGTGGTGCTCGTCGCTACGCTGACGGACGTGCTTGGTGGGGCGAAGGGAATGTTTCCAGGAATTCCGGTTATTCCGATCCATTATGCGGCCTTGGTTGGCGCGTTGGTCCTTCTATGGTCTAAAATTGTCACGCCGCGTGAGGCCTATGGCAGCATTGACTGGCAGGTGCTGTTGATGCTGTATGGCTTGCTTGGTCTTGGAATGGCAATGCAGTCCACGGGCACCGCCAAGTGGTTGGCGGAGAGTATGGTGACGATGGCGGAAGGGTTTGTGGCTCCGGACTGGATGCCGTTGGTGATGTTATGGTCGGTTTTCCTGTTGACCGTTCTTCTAACCGAAGTGCTTTCCAACAACGCCACGGCCGTGATGATGGTGCCAATCGTGGTTACCCTGTCGCATAGCTTGGGAGTCAGCCACTGGCCCTTTGTGATGGCCGTGACGGTAGCTGCCTCCACCGCATTCGCATTGCCGATGGGCTATCAGACTCACATGATGGTCTATGGCCCCGGTGGTTTCAAGTTCTCGGACTTCCTGCGGGTGGGCATTCCTCTCAACATCTTCTGTTGGATCATCTCTTGCCTATTGATTCCAATTATTTGGCCATTCTAATTAGTCTCACGCAACGCAGGTGGCTTGGGACGGGTGCAACACGGAACCAATCATCGCGGCAAGAGCGTCCGCATCCGGTGTGGCCATCACATGCAGATTCTGATGGGCTGGCAGGCCGCAGGCTTCGGTGGCGATGACAGGGACACCGCTGGCAAGCGCAAGCAGTGCGAGGCGGGGTTGGTGTTCGATCCATGCGGGAAGGACCAAAGCGGTTGCTGAGGCGAGGTCGGCCAATTTTCCGCGCGAGCAATTCAGTCCGATGAATGGGTCGGCTGAGCCTTCGTCGGCCGCGCCGAGAAAACGCAGTTCAGCATGGATGCCCGATTTCAAAGCAGTTGCCAATTCGAACGCACCTTTCCGCCCAAGCCGGGATGCGGGGAAAAACAAAACGGGTTTATCCGCGATGGGCTCGCGGCGCAGCGGAGTTGGCATTTCCCATGGGATCAACCATGCCCGTTGGCCAAAATGAGCCGCCAGCGCGAGATGGGGTGTGATCAAGCGCCCGGCGGCAGCGAGTGCCTCCCGCTCGGCTTGCAACAATTCCTCGTCGGCCCGGAAGTCGTCCAAAGTAGTGGATTGCGGGTTGGTGTGCTTCGCCTGGTCGAGACGCCTTTGGAGTTCCGCCATCGGCCATCTCTCTAACAAAACATCGAAACTCCGTCCACCCAGCACGCCAAGTTGCCAGAGGTGTGGCAGGAGGTTTTGGGAAATCACGAGATGCCGACATTGGGGATCGAGCCTCCTTGCATAAGTCCGCGCGATTTCCGCTTCGCCTCGGATCAAGACTTTTTGCCTGCGTGCGCCTTGGGCGGGCAGTCGGCGCTGGTTCCACGAACGCCGCAGCGCGGCGAGGGTTGCGTGACGCACTGCGATCCCTACCGGTGCCGACCATTGGTAGTTCGGCTTGTGCCATTTGCCGCCATCCAGCGGTGTGAACCAGCGGTCGCCGGGTCTTGAGTGTTCCGCGCACCAGCGATCGAACTCCGGCCAACGCGAGTCTAACAGAAACGCCGAATGCCCGAGCGCTGGAGCGTTTTCCTTCACTGCGGAAGGGTGGCGGAAACATCCGGTCATGCCGCAAGTCAGGCAATCGCCGGAGGGCAGGGCACGCAGCGAGGGAAACTGCAAGGGAGCTTGCGATTTCTGCCGTGGCGCATCCGATATCGTCCGGATGCGAACCACCAATTCGGTCGCCGTGAGTTCCGTTTCGATCCGCCATGGCAGGTGGCTGCGGAAGCGGAGATCCACATAGTTCCAGAAAACCGTGGCATCCAGATCTTGCTCGGCTTGGGAGCCCGGCACGACGCGTGAGTGGCCATGGCGTTCGATGATTTCAAGGCCTGCATCGAGCGCCGCCTGATAGAGCAGGCCGCTGAGTTGGCAAAGTCCGCCACCGATGGCAGGAACAATGCAGCCTTCACGCAATTCGCGACCAGAATGATAACCTTTGCCCCGCGTGGTGCGGCCGAGCTGCCGCCAGAAACTCAGCACTCCGCCCGGTGGGATTTCCAATCCGTGAAACGCGCGGGCGGCGATGCGCAGGTTTTCCACTTTTCCTGCTGTGAGAGGAAACTCTTCGGGCGTCACTTCCCGCCACAAGGGAGCCCGTTTTTCAGCGATGACCGGGGCACCGATCAATGCCCGTGACTTGCCAAATGCCGGGGGACGCCTGCCGATTTCAGCAAAGCCGCGCCGCATTTGGAACAAGCGAGTTTTCAATTGAAACGCGACAGCCTGCCAGCGCTGCGGCATTTCCCGTTCGGGGGAGGGGGGGGCATGGTGGGGAGGTTTCTTGGACTGCATCCATCGTCATCAATTCACCTTATATTCCGCGCGAACGATGGTGATGATGTCCTTTTCATAGGAAGTGGTATCGTTGTTGCCCTCGGTGGAGGTTTCGGTGGAATTGGCGGGGTTGATGTTGATGATTCCCATGGATGAGTCCACGAGTGCTCCGAGGTTGGTATTGCCGGCCGAGCGCAGGATGTTTTCCGCACGGCTGCGGGCATCTTTGGCGGCTTCTGCCAGCATCTCCAATTTGAGTTCGCCGAGGCGGGTGTAGTAATAGTTTGGCGAATGGGAGGCGACGAAAACGCCTTGCTCCAACAGCGAGGTGATCTCGCGCGAGGCCTTTTCAATCAACGGGACGTCGGGTGAACTCACCGACACCACCTGATGCGCCCGGAAGCCGATGGACTTGCGCGTTTCCGTCCGCATCGGGACGGTGGTGCCGGGAAGCACCTTGTCCTCGCGCAGGATCTCAAACTCCTCGCTAATGCTTGCGGACTGGGTCTTGATGTCGTCCGGCTTGATGCCTTGGGCCTTCAGGAAAGTAACCACTTTGGCGGTTCCTCCTTTGAGCGCAACATAGGCGGCGGTGCGGTCGCTGCCTTTGCCTTCGATGGTGGCCGACCACTGGATGAGATCGGAGACGATTCTTTTCTTCGCTGAGCCGGTGATGCGGATGTTGTTTTTATCCGGTTGTTTCCTCACATCCCGCCAGGTGGTGGCGGCGATGTAGGTGGAGGCTGATAGGCCCAGTGCGAGGGCGAAGGCAGCAAGCGGCGGCAGGCTGATGCTGCGGACGGGGCGTTGGATGGAGTTGTCGGTGCTCATGATCGGATCGGGCAGGGGTTGTGGGCGACGGATGGAATGGATCCTGTCAGCCAGCAGATGCGTGGTTTGTTCCCAAAAAGGATCAGGGAAAAAAACTTCCTGCTCTTGGAAGGTTGACGATGAGTCGAATTGGTGGGATCAACCCACCATGAAATTGATCGCGGATCAGAAGCGGCGGGTGGTTTTGCCGAAACCGGCGGAGCCCGGCGACGTGTTTGAAGTGATTGAATCAGGCGATCGGTTAGTGTTGGTGAAATTGGTTCGACCCAAGGCGGTTCGTCCTCCGCTTGCGCCGATTGCGGCGGATGCGCGATTGCTGAAAGGGATCGATCTCGACGAACCGGCATTTGCGCCCATTTCCGATGAAAGTCCTGCTTGATACCGGTGTGTGGTTCCGTCGATACCATCGGCTTCCCCTGAGGCCGTCTTTGGTGAAGTTCCTCGAAACGGAAGTGACCGAGTTTCACTTGAGTCCCTTGAGCGTGGCGGAGATTTCATTCAAATGGCAACGCGGGCGCTTGCCGGGGATTCCCGATCCTGCGGCTTGGGTGAATCATTCACTGGAAAATTTCGTGCTGGAACATGCATCGCCTGCGGCTGCCCGGCAGGCCGGGCTTTGGGACTGGAGCCACGGTGATCTTGTGGATCGTTTGCTGTCTGCGATCGCTGCGGAATCAGGATTGGTTCTGGTTCACACCGACAGGGTTCTCAAGGGGCTTGAGGGTTTTCCCCAGCGCTATTTTCCCAACGCTGCGTCGGAGGCATAAGGCCAAGGAGCGAGCATCTCACTCCGGAAAAAGCGAGTGCCGGATTCCGATTCGGTCTGCGGCGGTCGCGAGTTGCCTGAGACGGAATTGATAGACATCGTCGTTCGGTTTCGCCCCTGCTGGCAGGGTCACTTTCAGCCAGCGAGACTTGGATTTTCCAATTGGATCATCGTCAGGCGCTGTGGCGAAGGCTTTGAGCAGGGCAGGGAAGGGGATGAGTTTTCCGTTGAGATAAAACTGGCCGCGTTCGTTGGCTGTTAGGGCGGTGATGTTGTTTTTGAAAAGCTCGGAATGAGCCCATTCGGCGGCCGCATCGATGTCCTTGGATTCCAAGACCAACTTTTCGAGTTGTGTGTTCGCACGTTGGAGTCTTTCGATTTCCTCGGTGTAACGTTCCTGGTTCGCCACTTCGTTTTTCACCTTGTCGAGCAGGGCTTGGTTTTCGCTTTGCATTGCCTCGAACTCCGCTGGGAGTTTGTTTGTCCGACCGATCTCGCCGAGCATTTTCTGGTTGGATTCAAGCAGTCCGGCGAGGCGTTCCTTGTAATCGACGAGAGCGAGTTTCTGGTGATCCAATTCCACATTTTTAAGAACCAACAGCTCTTTGGCATCGAGTGCGCGTTTCATGCCGATGGAGGTTCCCACGGCACCCAGGATCAAAGCCAAGAGAAGGGCGGCGCCTGCGAAAACCGGACCGCGATGGCGGCGGGCAAATCGCAGCATCAGATAAGTCATGCTCGGCGGGCGGGCCTCGACCGGTTTGTGCTGGAGAAAGCGGAACAAATCCTCCGCCAGTGCCCCCGCCGATTCGTAGCGGCGGGCGGGATCCTTTTCGAGGGCCTTCAGAACGATCCAGTCGAGATCCCCACGCAGGGATTTGGGCGAGACTCCGGATGGGCCTTGCTGCTCTGGTGTCTCCGCGAGTTTGGCGCTTGGCTTTGGCGGTGTTTGCTCGCGGATCAGGCGTTGCATCTCGGCATAAGCCGCATTGCGAAGCTGCTCGCCATCGAGCGGCGTGGTTCCTGTTAGAAGTTCATACAGGATGACTCCGAGCGAATAGATATCACTGCGGGTGTCCACATTGATCGCGTGGATCTCCGCCTGTTCCGGACTCATGTATTGGGGCGTCCCGATCATCCGGCCGAGTTGGGTGAAGATCATATTTTCGCCGGGTTCCGAGCCGATGGCTTTTGCGATTCCGAAGTCGATCACTTTCACCACCGACTTGGCTTCGCGGTGTGAGACGAGAATGTTGGAGGGTTTCAGATCGCGGTGGATGATACCTTTTTGGTGTGCGTGCTGCACCGCCGCGCAGACGTCGGTGAAAAGCTCAAGGCGTTCCTTGGTATCGAGTTTTCTTGTCTCACAGAATTTCGTGATGGGCATTCCTCCGACCAGTTCCATAACGAAATACGGCCGCCCACCCTCGGTGGTTCCTGCATCATGAACTTTGGCGATGTGCGCGTGATCCATCAATGCCAGCGCCTGGCGTTCTGCCTCGAAGCGCGCGATGATTTCCGTGGAATCCATGCCCGGCTTGATCACCTTGAGGGCGACCTGGCGTTTCACGGGTTGGCTTTGTTCTGCCAGAAAAACCGTGCCGAAACCACCCTCGCCGATTTGACGAAGCAGTTTGTAGCGCCCGATCATATCGCCCTCCCGTTCGCTGCGGACTTCACGCCAGAGTGGATCGGCCAGCGGAGTCATGAAGGTTTCATCGGCAAAGTGGGCGTCGATGAGCGAATCCACTTCCTCGCGGAGCATCTGATCATCGGCGCAGGCCTCATCGAGATAGCTGGCGCGTTCCTGCATGCCCGGGATTTCCAAGGCGGTCTGTAGGATGATTTCCAGAGTGGGTGGGATGGGCATCGGCTGAGTGTGGAAACCACCTTATGCGAAAATGATCGCGAAAACGGATCAAATAATCTGTGGCGGTTTCTGGCCCAATCACGCGTCGCGTTTCAATTCCCGGAACAACCAGGCCCGCGAGAAAATCCAGTCGCGCTTTGCCGTGGGGGTGGAAATGCCGAGGGCCTCGGCGGTTTCCTCGATGGTCATGCCGACGAAGTATCGCAATTTCACGACTTGGGCCTTGCGTGGTTCGATTTTGGCGAAGCGGTCTAGGATGTCGTTGATGGCAAGGATCTCGTCATCCTGTGCGGAATTTTCAGCGATGAGGTCTTCCGCGAAGTCGGTCCGTTGCAATCCACCGCCGTGGCGCACGGCCTTGCGGTGCCTTGCTCGGTCGATCAGGATTCGGCGCATCGCTTCGGCTGCGGCGCAGAAAAAATGTTTTCGTCCTTCCCAGTGTGGTTGGCCGGGCGAGAGCTTCAAGTAGGCTTCGTGCACAAGCGCGGTCGCTTGCAAGGTGTGTGCCTCGGCTTCCTGACTCAGGCGCCATGCCGCCAATTTGCGCAGCTCGGAATAAACAATCGGAATCAGCTCCTCGGCGGCTTGCCGATCTCCATCGCCAGCCGCGTTGAGGATGAGCGTCACCTTGTCACTGCCATGTTCCATCGAGCTTGGGCTTTTTCGGGCGATTCTCAGGCCGAGACGTCCACGGTGAGGTCGCCGCCAAGATTTTCAATGGCGGCTGCAAGAGTGGCGGCGTCCACCTCCGCGCCGATAGAAATGATACCGTGGGCACGAAACATCGGGTGGCCGCTCATGGGTGCGCTTTCGAGCCCGGTCGTGAGTTCCTCGACGTTTCCTCCCGCCCTGACGATGGCGGCGGAGAGTTCCTTCACAATGCCGGGCCGGTCATTTCCCACGACATCCACGGCGAGGGTCCGGAGGGCTGGCAAAGTTTCCGCCTTTTCACGGACAGCCTGAACCGTAAGACCCTCAATGCCCGGATCGCGCAGGGATGCGAGCAGGGCATCCACTGCGTCGGTGGGCATCTCGATCCGGGCGATGCCCGCGAACTGTCCGGCAAGACGGGCCATGCGGCTTTCCAGCCAGTTTCCACCATGCTGAGCAACGGTATCGGCAAGGGAGTTCACAAGTCCGGGGCGGTCGCTTCCAAGCACCGTCATGATGAGATAGGATTTCATGTCGCAAGCAAAGCAGGAGACGTCCCGATTGCCAGCGGGAATTCGTTGGTCCTTGCGTTGTGGAGGATCAAGTGCTTGCCTCCGCCCTGGTGAAGATCCGAAGTGGATTTCAATTTTTTGAAGCGGTTCCAACAGTCTGAATCTCATTATGGTCATCGAACATCCGTTCCAGACGCTTTTCGAAACCCTCGGAAGGGTCCCCAGCGCTCAGGCCGACGCCGTCAACCGCCGCGCGTATGAAATGATCCACGATCTTTTGTCGGTGCCTCTTGAAAAATCCGGACGCTGCATCCTGTTGCGCGCTCCCCGGGCAGGGCATGGGAAAACCCATTTGCTTTCCCGCATTCAGCATCAACTCGGTGCGACACACGCATTCATCCCGCTCAATCCGGTATTCGGCAGCAATCTGGATGCAGGGGCTGTCATCGATGATGCATTGCGTTTCTTCTCCAAGCCCTTGCCTGGATCCGACGGGCTTTGTGAATTGGACACATTGACGAGACGCTGGTTTGCCTTGGCTTTGCAACCGTTGGTGATTTCGGGGGAGGTTCCCTCTCAGGATCGCGATGGAGCCCTGGAGGCACTCGTCAAGCGCCCGGGGGAAAGTTTCGATTTTCATCATCCGGAGGCTGTCATTGCCCATTGGGCGCGGGATAACTTCGATGTCTTGGGGCCTCGCCTTGGTTCGGAAATTGCCCAACGCACCGGACTACCAGTGAAGGAAGTCACGTTTTGGGTGAATGCCCTGTTTCAGTTTGCCACCGCTCGAGCTGAAGACCCGGGGCGTCTCGGCGCGTTGGCCGACTCCAACCACGCCGGAGCACCCGGCGAACGGGTGCTGGTGGAACGTCTGGAAGCGTTGCTCGGCATGCTCGCGCTGCTGATGCGCGTCGTCTTGGTGGCAGATGATCTGGAAGGGTTTTCAGCCGATCCCTCCGCTGTCTCGCGTCTTGCTGCATTCTTGGGACACGTTCGCCAATCGGTGGAGCGGGTGGACGTGATTCTTTCGCTCAATCAGGACATTTGGGAAAAAGCCTTTGTGCCCCGTCTGAGTGGCGGACTGGCTGACCGCCTTTCTGAGGTGGTCGTGGAGTTGACGCCGCTCACTGAGGATGAAATGCTGGCATTGCTCGAATCCCGCGCACCAGGTCTCGGGGCTCGATTGTTGTCTGAAGTGGATCGGGCAGCAGCTGGAACCCACGCCCGCGGGTTGATCCGCGCCGCAGGTGTCGCTTGGCTCAGGGCTTCTGCCTCGGATTCACAACCCTGCGATCCACCTCAGGTGGCGGTCACACCCGAACCGGCAGTCGCGTCGATTTCGCCATTAACTGTAATTTCCCCATCGTTTGAAACGACTGTTCAAGAAGAGGGGGGGCTGGTTCCCAAGTCGCTTGAATTCACGATTCCACCCGTGATTCCGGAAGAATTGTCAGCAGGGCAGGAGACAGAGCCGGATTCTGACCAGGTCACCCCGGATGAAGAACAGAATCCAATGCAATCCCAATCGGAGGCACAGCCGGATTCATTGAGCCCGGCCGAAGAGGCTCCGCGTCAGGTAGAAAATGAAGCTGCCGTCGCACCTGCCGCTCCCGGAGTCGATCGGGTGGACGAGCTGCTCCGCCAATTCCGCGAACGATATGGCCGCCGATGAGTGTGAAAATTTTCACAAACCCCTTGCGTGAATTGGTTCGGTGGGTGCTTATTCCCGCGGCAACGGCATGAGCAATTCCACCACAGAAATCGAGGCACCCGACACCATCGCACGCGCCGCTCGCGCCGCGGAAAGTTACCACGCGGAAACCGACGACCTCGTCGGCGAGCGCATGGTTCTCAATATGGGACCCTCCCACCCAGCGACCCACGGCGTGCTTCGCTTGGTTCTGGAGCTCGATGGCGAGGTGATCGCCAAGGCGGAACCGGATGTCGGTTTCCTCCACCGGGGCGATGAGAAGATCGCGGAAAACATGCACTACAACCAGTTCGTGCCCTACACGGACCGTTTGGATTACCTCGCGCCGCTCGCCAACAACGTGGCCTAAGCATGCGCCGTGGAAAAACTCATGGACTGGACGCTGCCCCCGCGCGGGCAGGCGTTGCGGGTGCTTTGCTGCGAGTTGGCCCGCATTTCCTCCCACATGCTCGGTGTCGGCGTCTGCGCGATGGACGTGGGCGCGATGACGGTTTTCCTCTACACCTTCACGGAGCGGGAAAAAATCTACAACCTCTGCGAGCAACTCACCGGTGCCCGTTTCACGACTTCCTACACCCGCGTCGGCGGCCAACTCCGCGATATGCCCGCTGGTTTCGAAGCCTCGGTGCGCCAGTTCCTCACCGAGTGCGAGGTGACGATCGGTGAAATTTCCAAGCTGCTCGACAAGAACAAGATCTTCCTCGACCGCATGGTGGACATCGGCGTGATTTCCCGCGAATCCGCCATCGCCTGGGGCATGACCGGCCCCAACCTCCGCGCTTCCGGGGTGGAGCGCGATCTCCGCAAGGACAGTCCTTATCTCGGCTACGAGAAGTATCAATTCGACGTGCCGATCGCCGACGAGGGGGATTGTTATGCCCGCTATCAGATCCGGATGGAGGAAATGCGCCAATCGATCCGTCTTTGCCGCCAAGTCCTTGATACGATGCCGGCCGGTCCCGTGAACCTCGCGGATAGCAAAAGCATGTTGCCCGACAAGGAGCGCGTGATGATGTCGATGGAGGAATTGATCCACCACTTCATCGTTTCCACCCAAGGCGTGGATGCTCCGGCCGGTGAAGTTTACTTCGCCGCAGAAAATCCGAAGGGCGAGCTTGGTTTTTACATTCACTCCAAAGGCGGCGGAGTTCCCTATCGCCTCAAAATCCGCAGCCCCTCGTTCTGCAATCTATCGATTTGTTCAAGGTTGCTCCCGGGCCACATGGTCTCGGACATCCCTGCTATCCTGGGTTCGCTCGACTTCGTGATGGGCGAGTGCGATCGCTGAAAACATCCGCAGAAATTTCAAATTCGCCCTTCATGTCACATTCCACTCTTGAAGAAATCATCGCGTCACACGAGACGCCGGGCTCGAAGTTTTATCCACCGTTCCAGGTGACGCCGGAACTCGAAGCGGAAGCGGATGAGCGGATTTCCAATTATTCCGCCAGCAAGCGTTCGGCTACCTTGCCGCTGCTGCACATTGTCCAACACAAGTTCGGTTATATCTCCGCGGCGTCCATCGATTGGGTGGCGGCCAAGCTGGATCTGGAACCGATCAAGGTGCTGGAAGTGGTGACTTTCTATCCGGGTTTCCGCCAATCCGCTCCGGGGAAATTCCACATCCGTATCTGCCGCACGCTTTCCTGTGCGATGGGCGGTTCCTATGAGTTGATGGAAAAACTTTGCGAACTCACCGGGATCGATCGCTCCCAGTGCGATCCCCACCATCACCCGATCGCGGTTTCGCCATGCGGGGGCTACTCGGTCGAATTCGCCGAGTGCCTTGCCTCCTGCGGCACGGCCCCGGTTTGCATGGTGAACGATGATTTCCACGAGGGAATTCTCCCTGAAAAAGCCGTGGATCTGCTTGGAAAATACCCGGCTGGCTAAAAAACGCTTGTCTGCGGTAACGGGTTAGGGTATGTGTTACCACATGAAAGAGATCACCTACAAACTCATCCGCACCAGCATGGCTTTGGATGGCTGGACCATCCAGGCTTTAGACGAGCTCAGCGAGCGTCTTCACATTTCGAAGGCTGAGGTGATTCGCCGTGCCGTTCGTGAAATGAAAGAGCGCTCGGATCGTGAAGTGGCCGCCCCCAAGCCTTTGGAGGCTCTGGACTGGCTCCAAGCTGGTGGCGGGCTGGTGGCTGAGGAGGCCGCTGAATACCGCGCTGCCATGGTAGCTGAGCGCAATGCCAAGAAATACTGGTGGGAAGCATGATTCATCTCGATACCAACATCCTGATCGACATCGTTACCGCGAATTCGCCGCAGGTTTCGCTTGTCCGTCAGTGGCTGTTGGAAGGGAGAACGCTCACTGCTTCCGCCGTGGCCTGGTCCGAGTTTCTCAATGGCCCGCATTCCCACAGCCAGAAAGATGCCGTGCGCTCTGTTTTGGCCGGCGGAATCCGGCCCTTTGATGAAGATCAGGCGGAGTTGGCATCCCGGCTGTTTCATGTTACAGGTCGTCGGCGCGGTTCGCATGCGGACTGCATGATCGCCGCGGCCGCACTGGCCAAACGCGAGGTGGTCGCCACCCGCAATATCAAGGATTTCCAACGCTTCGCTCCCCACGGCCTGATGTTAGAGGCCATCCCCACCATCGACTGATTTTTCTCCATGATCACCTACTCCAAGCAGCCCCATCCGCGCGAATATCGGCTCATTTTCAAGAATGTGGACCGGGTCGGTTGGGACACGTCCATCGATTGTTATATTCGCGATGGCGGATATGAGGACTTGAAAAAAGCCATCACCATGCAGCCCAAGGATATCACTGAAGAGGTGAAAAAATCCGGTCTGCGCGGTCGTGGTGGTGCAGGTTTCCCGACTGGCATGAAGTGGACTTTCATTCCGCCGAACAACACGAAGCCGGTTTATCTGATCTGCAACGGGGATGAATCCGAACCCGGCACCTTCAAGGACCGCTACATCCTCCATCAGGACCCGCATCAACTTGTCGAAGGCATGGTGATTTCCTGCTTCGCAGTGGGCGCTCACACGGCTTACATCTACATCCGCGAAGAGTTTCCGGAAGCGGCCCTGATTGTTGAAAAAGCCATCGAGGAAGCACGCGCCCGGAACTTTGTGGGCAAGAACGTGCTGGGATCCGGCTTCGATGTGGAACTCTATGTCCATCGCGGTGCCGGTGCCTACATTTGCGGCGAGGAAACGGGCCTCATCGAGTCGCTCGAAGGCAAGCGCCCCTATCCACGCATTAAGCCGCCCTATTTCCCGGCTGCGCTCGGACTCTACATGTGCCCGACCATCGTCAACAACGTGGAGTCGCTTTGCCATGTGAAACACATCATCCGCATGGGCGGCGATGAATATGCAAAACTCGGCGTCGCCCGCAACACCGGCACCCGCATTCTCTGCGTCTCCGGCGATGTGAAAAATCCCGGCTATTTTGAAGTGGAAGTGGGCAAACTCACGATGCGCGAGTTGTTATATGATCTCTGCGGCGGGCCCAAGGATGGACGCGAATTCAAAGCGGTGATTCCCGGTGGTTCTTCCTCGAAAATCCTCCGCTGCGATGAATCCTTCAAACTGAAAAACCCCGATGGCAGCGAACGCCAGCTGGGTTTCTGGGACATCCAACTCGATTTCGACACGCTCGCCGCCTGCGGTTCGATGGCTGGCTCCGGCGGAGTGATCGTCATTGATAACTCCCGCAAAATGTCGTGGGTGCTCAACAACCTGAATTCTTTCTACGCCCACGAATCCTGCGGCCAATGCACGCCTTGCCGCGAAGGTTCCACCTGGATGAAGAAGATTTCCGATCGACTCGTCGCGGGAGAGGCCAGTCCGAAGGATTTGGAAACTCTCGAAAGCGTGGCCTATCAAATCGACGGCCGCACGATTTGCGCTTTCGGCGAAGCCTCTTCCTGGCCGGTGGAAGCGATCATCGGCAAGTTCCGCGAGGAACTGCTTGCCGATACCTCACCGGAAAACGAGGAGCGCCCGCTCAACCCGGAAGCAGAGGCCCAGCGCCGTTTCCTGGCTCCTTGTGGCAGCAGCCATTGAGGTGCATGCTTCCTGCACCCGATGAAACCCACCCAGCCCACGGCAGTGATCGCATTGATACTCCGGGTCGTGCTCGGTGTGTGGTTTCTTTATAGCGGTGGAGTGAAAGTTTTTGGCTCCGGCCTGGATCGGTTCACGCGGGATGTCGCGAACTACAAAATTGTCTCCGCTCCCCTCGACGCGGTGGCGGCCTACACGGTGCCGTGGTTTGAAATCATCGCCGGTCTCTGCCTCATGCTCGGCATCCTCCGCAAGGGTGCCATCCTCACTCTCGCGGGACTCGTCTGCGTGTTTGCCTTCTGCATCGGGTGGGCATGGTTCCACCAACTCGATATCTCCTGCGGCTGCCACGGCGGGGATACGAAAATCCAATATTGGAACAAGGTCATCGAATTTGCCGGCTATTTCGCCGTGCTCGGATGGCTTTGGCTGCAAGAAGGCCCGGGAAAATGTCCCGTAAATTCGGTGGCGCCGGATGAAATGAAGTGAAAACTTCACTCAGCCCCGCCGTATGGGGTGAATCCATCATGCCAGGCATCACCCGATCCCTCATTCTTTGCGCCGCGGGGCTTTTGACGCCACCGCTGCTCGCCGTGGACTTTGTTCATCAGGTTGCTCCCATTCTCAAAAAGCACTGCGCCGAATGCCACATGGGCGACAAGCACAAGGGCGGGTTCACGATGAACACCCGCGAGGAACTGATGAAGGAAAATGATGATGGCCTTGTCATCGAAGCCGGGGATGCGACGAAGAGCCTGATGATGCACCTCATCACCAGCGAGGATGAGGACGAACGCATGCCTCCCAAAGGCGATGGACTCCAGAAACAGGAAGTTGAACTCATCGCCGCATGGATCAACGCCGGAGCACCTTGGGAACCCGGATTTTCCTTCAAAAAGCAAACCTACGAGCCGCCCCTCAAACCTCGCCGCCCGGAACTGCCTCCCGTCGTGGATGGCCGCGAGCATCCGATCGACCGCATCCTCGATGCCCATCTCGCCAAAAACAAATCTCCGCGCCCTCCCGCAATGGACGATGCAGCCTATGCGCGGCGCGTCCATCTGGATCTCGTCGGCCTGCTCCCGCCGACCGGCAATCTCCAAGCATTTCTAACCGACACGAATCCCGACAAACGGGCGGCGCTCACGCAATCGCTGCTCGCCGATCCGGAAGCATATGCGACGCATTGGATGAGTTTCTGGAATGATCTCCTCCGCAATGACTATGCGGGCACCGGTTACATCGATGGGGGCCGCAAGCAGATCAGCGATTGGCTCTATCGCTCTCTCGCGGAAAACAAAGCCTACAACCAATTCGCGTCCGAACTCATCGCTCCCACACCCGAAAGCGCCGGTTTCGCCAATGGCATCAAGTGGCGCGGCGAGGTCAGCGCCGGACAGAAAGTGCCGATCCAGTATGCGCAGTCGGTGGGACAGACTTTCCTCGGCATCAATCTCAAGTGCGCCTCCTGTCATGATTCGTTTACTGATAACTGGAAACTCACGGATTCCTACGGTCTCGCTGCTGCATTTTCACTGGAGAAAATCGAGATCGCCCGTTGTGACAAGCCTACCGGGAAAATCGCCGAACCCTATTGGCTCTATCCGGAGTTGGGGAAAATCGATCCCACGCTCCCACCGGAAGGTCGTTTGAAGCAAGTCGCGCAGTTGACGACCACGCCGGAGAATGGCCGTTTCAGCCGCACCATCGTCAACCGCATCTGGCATCGACTCATGGGCCGCGGTATTGTGCATCCGGTGGATGCCATGAGCACGGAGCCATGGAATGAGGATCTGTTAGATTATCTCGCGACCTATCTGGTGGATGAGAAGTATGATTTGAAAAAAGTCATCGCCCACATCTGTGCTTCCAATGCCTATCAATCGAAGGCGGAAGCACTGCACACCGATGATGAATCGAAGTGGAAATATGCCGGTCCCCGCGCCAAGCGCATGACCGCGGAGCAATTCGTGGATGCGATCTGGCAAATTACCGGAACCACACCTGCCAAGGCGCATTTCGAACCTGCTGCGGCTGACAAGTCCCGCTTGCAGGTGCGGGCCGCCTTGATGAAGAGCGACATGCTCATGCGTGCGCTCGGCCGGCCGAACCGTGAACAAATTGTCAGTTCGCGCCCGAATGATCTCACCACACTGGAAGCCATGGATTTGAACAATGCCAACCAGCTATCCAAACTCCTCTCCGAGGGTGCGAAGACCTTGATCGCACGCCATGGAGGCAACACTTCCGCTCTGGTGGATGATGTCTATCTCCAGGCTCTTTCCCGCGTGCCCACCGGCGAGGAACGCCAATTGATTTCCTCTGCCCTAACAGAAACTCCCGCTGCCGCTGCCCTCCAGGATTTCCTCTGGAGTGTGCTCTTGCTGCCGGAGTTCCAACTCATCCGTTGATCCCAACCCCTT
>JBBARN010000104.1:0-21940 GCA_040399845.1 Luteolibacter sp.
AGGTCTGTCCTGCGGCGATGTGGGTGCTGTGCTGGAGGGTGGCGCTCTCATGGCTATGGATCAAAGAGGCAATCGCAATGTTCGCATCCACGGTATTGGTGACACCTGAAACCGCTGCGCCCGCGAGATTGAAGGTGACGTGATCACCGTTGGATGAGGCGTCATCGCTCCAATTGTTGACCGTGGACCAGTTGCTGTCGCCCCCACCGGCATCCCAGGTGATGGCGGTGGGGACGAACGGTGCTTGGGTCACGTCAACGGTGTTGGCGAGGCTGGTTCTGCTCAGCGCGTTGCTGTCGGTGGCGACAGCCGTTAGAACGTGAGAGCCGACCGCAAGTATGGTGCTGATCGAGTAGGGCGCGGTCGCATCCGTGCCGAGAAGATTGGCGCCAGAGTAAAAGCTGACGCCGGTCACCGCACCATCCGTGGAAACCGCATCGGCGGTGATCGTGATCGGTCCAGCATTGGAAATGAAATCACCGTCGGCGGGTGAAGTGATCGTTACTTCGGGAGGCGTGTGACCGTAGGCGAGGCTGAGTTGTGGGCGGTTGGCAGCGGTGGCGTGTTCCCTGGAGGCGTAGTTGACGATGCCGTTCGAGGTCTCCGTGATGGCATGGACTTTGAAGGAAACAAGCCCGCTCGGGGGAATGGCACTGGTGACATCCGTGCTGCTGGTGGTGTTCAATGCTGGCGTCCAAGTGCTAATCGGATTGCCCGCGGCGAGTTGATCGTTCCAAGTGATGTCTGTTTCGATCCAGGTGTTGTCATCCACTTTTGCCACAGCATGGATGCCGGGTACGGCGGCGGTAAGCGCGTAAAGCTTCATGGTCGCGCCTAGCAGAACACCACCTGCTGGGGGCACATCAAAACGCAGGAAGCTCTCCCGGTTGAATCCTGTGACGGCTTTTTTTACAAGGATCCTGTCTTGCGTGCCGAAGTTCGAGTCCACCGAGTCCGCCCTGTCATAGACATAACTATCGGCCACTGGCGTGAGGTTCACCACAGTGGGAACGAGTTTGTAAAAGCGGGCATTGAAGGTCTTCCCGCCAGAGCCCGCCGTGTTGACGGTCATCGCGATGGTAGGTGAGGTTTGTGTAACGGTTACACCCGCGTCCGCGCTGACGAGCGTGCCGCCGTCGAGGGCGATTTGCAGGTTGATGCCGGTGGAGTTGAGTTGGGTGGGATCACTCACGCTCACGTCGATAAATGGGCCGTCGTCACGCACGAGCACACTGGCCTTTTTATTCGAAGTGATGCCGCCGTAGCTATAGGTATTGTCAGTCCAGAAGTTCGCGGCGGTGATGCCGAGTGTGTTCTCACGCACTGCCTGCACGTTGGCGTTGTTGTTCAGAACGGTGATGTGCGGTGCAGCGGCATAGTTGCCAGTGCGCGTCGCGTTGCGACCGGGGAGCAGGACGTATTGATAAGTGGCACTGGCGGGGTTGCTGCCGTGCTCGAAGCCTAGGCGCATGAAGTTGCGCGTCTCGATGGTGGTGCTTGCATTGACGTCTATTTCAGACGGAGAGGCCGATCGTGATTCGCGCACTGCGTGAATCGTCGGTGCAGTGGGGAAATAATAACCGATGTCCGAACCACTGACGTTGCCTTGCAGATGAGCCCAACTTGTGGAGGCCATCGCTTCGGTCCAACCGAGGGACGTGGATTTCGCCGTGCCGTTCACCATGAACGCGTTGCTACCGTTGATTTTGCGATTCTCAACCGTAGTCTCGATGGGGCGCGCATCGGTGCTGGTGATGCCCGCGCCGAGGCAGACGATCTCGTCATCGAACATGAAACACGACTTTTTTCCCGTGAGAGTGACACCCACACCTCTGAACTGCATGCCCGCCGCGCCGAACTTGCCAAGCTTGGCACCACCCGCCCAACTGTGGGGCGAGAGTGTGCTTTCTCCTTGGGCTCTTGGACCGATGGATGCGGAGACATTGGGAAGTTTCGAATGTGTCACATCCGCCGTCACTCCGGGCAGGCGATACGCATCAATGGTGCAGTTGGTATCGTCACCGAACTGGTTGAGATCACCGTTGTAAAGAGTAGTCATGCCGTCGCCGGTGAACCAACCGCGCAGGTTGTTTCCATTGATGGATTCAAAGTTCGCGATGCGCGTGCTGCACATGCTGAGACCAAAACAGAACCCCTTTCCCAGATGCACCACGCGATCCATTTCCGGGAAGGTATAGTGGTCGATCAACTCGCCTCGGCGCGCGATGCTGCTATCAGCCATCAGGCTTTTGGCGAGGGTCAGTGTGGATAGAGGCCGTCCACTCACAAAGTCGCGGACCGTATCGCTGAGCGCCCACTCTTTGATCATGCGCTTCATGCGCAGGGATTCGGCCGGAGGGGCGAACTGGGCGATCTGCAACACGGAATCCATGATGATGTGTCCAACTCCCTGCGGATCGCCGGCGCGCCCGGCCTCGCGGCCCCGCACCAAATCGAGAGCAGCGCCATTGTAAATGATCGGTTCGTATGAGTCGAAGACCCAGGAGAAAACATTGCTTTGCATGGGATCAGTCACGGCCCACGTGGATCCGCTGAGCCAGTTCATCACCGGGGCCATCGATGCGAGAAGCCCGCTGCCGTAAGCGGCTGTGTAGGGGTGGTTGGTATGCTGGATGAACGAGCCATCTTGATAGAATCCGTCCCCCGTAGTCACATAGACAAAGAGATTGCTGATCGCATCACGAGCAGCAGCGAGTTTCGCCGCATCTTTTACCACGCAGCCGCGCACTCCAACGATGCGGATCTTCAACATGCGGTTCGAACCGGTAAAACTGCCAGTCGTTCCACCGGCTGCCGGCGTGGTGGCCGAGGGAGTGAACTTTTCCACAGCGCCCATGAAGTTGCCGATCTGTGTGGGGCTGAGCTGATCGTAGAGCAGCACCGCGATATCGACGAGTTGGATGGGGGCACCGATCTCGAACTCATACCAGTTGTCATAGATCGACTTCGTGGCGTTGTAGCGATTCGCGTGCATCCAATCGAGGGCGCTCAGTGTGTCGGCCAGCAGCGTGGCATTCCCTTGCAGCGAGCAGCCGGGCGTGGCGTAAGCGAGCGCCATGCTGCGCAGCCGCTGGTAGTTGTAGTTGATATGGATGGAAACCGTTGTGCTGGCAAGATCGGGCCAGAGAAAGGTCCGAGTGGGAGACTTATCCATCGACGACCAGCTCGAGGTCGCCGCATTCGCAATGGAGCCCAATCGTGAAATGACCATCGTGTCGGCGGTGTCGTAGCCGGTGCCGACGATGATATCCCGCCACTTGAGGCGAAGGTCGTCGTATTCATCCGCCCGGGCGAATGTCACGAACAACACTGCCACAAGGACGACGAGCAATCGAACCGCAACGAGGAACAGGTGATCGTGAACTGGTTTTCTCACGGCATCATACGGCAAGCTGCCGCGAAATCTGACCCATTTTCATGAAGATCCATGGAATGCAGCTTAGGGTTTCTTCTTGGCTGGTGGGCGGTAAGTCGTTCCCTTGTCGGCGGGAAGCGAGCGGTGCCATGATACCACTGCGGCTGTTAGGCGGGCGCTCTCGGCGGCGTGGGTGGAGGCGAGATTGTTCTTTTCCGATGGGTCGGCGGCGAGATCATATAATTGGGGGATTGATCCGTCGTATTGGCAAAGCAGCTTCCACTTGCCATCGCGCACAGCAAGATCCGGGAGATCTGCAACTCCGGAAAATGAGGCCCGGTCAGGTGGCCGCCGAAAAAAGAGCGGACGGTCCCGTGAGCCATCGGACTGACCGAGGAGGGTCTCATGCATGGAAACTCCGTCGAAGACGATGTCCGGAGGCGTGGAAACGCCGGCAATGGTTAGGAACGTGGGCGCGAGGTCGATGGTGCCGAAGTGCGAGGTGTGGTTGGTGGTGCCCACCCTGTTTTTCACAGTATATCCTGGTCCCCAAACGACGAGCGGGGAGCGGATGCCGCCTTCGTAAAGCATGGCTTTGCTTCCACGGAATGGGCCGGCCGAACCTGCGCCAGCTTCGGGACCGTTGTCAGAGCAGATGAGAATCAAGGTATTCTCGCGGAGTGTTGGATCGTTGCGAACACGGTCCAACAGTTTCCCAAGCTGCTGATCCATCGACTCCAAAACGGAGTGATAAAGGCCACGTTTGCCATCGCGCCATTGATCGACCGGAGGCCAAAACGGGCTGTGCACATCATCCGGCCAAAGGTTGACGAAGAAAGGCTTTGTGTCGCGCACGGCGGCATCGATGAATTCCAGTGCGGCATCCATGAACCCGGTGGTGATCTGCGAGCGCGGCATCCAGGTGACTGGCTTCCCGAGTCGCTCGGCATCGGCCCAGATCCGCCCGGGCTCTTCCTCGCCAGGTTTGAGAGTCAGAGGCAGCAACTTTGGCCCCATGCCCTCGAAATTGGTGAGTGAAACGTCGAAACCATACGCTGTGATCGGCGGGGCATCGTCCACATCGCGCTGGCCACCCATGTGCCATTTTCCGAAATGTCCGGTGGCATATCCGGCGTCGCGGAGCATGCGCGCGATCATGGGAGCCTTCGGATCAAGCCAATGGGCCATCCCGCGCGCTGTGTTTTCATCCCGGTTGTTGAGGTATGAGGTGATGCGCCAACGTTGGGGATACTGACCTGTCGAGAGACCGACGCGAGACGGCGAGCAGATCGGGGAGGCGGTGTAAAACTGCTCGAAACGCAATCCCTCGGCAGCGAGGCGATCCATGTTCGGAGTGCTTGCCTCCTTGTTTCCAAAACAGGAAAAGTCCCCCCACCCCAGGTCATCGATGAGCACCGTGATGATATTGGGTCGTCGTTGTTCCGCAGCCTCGGTATCCATGATCAAGGAAAGCAGCAACCCGAGCACTGCAAAAACATGTATGTGTTGGCGACTAGCAGATTGCATTGAGGCGGATGGCTGGAAGTCCATCATTTTGGTTCAATCAACTCGCGAATTAGGCAGAGGGGATCTCGTGTTGAGTGCAAGATGCCTGATTTTATCGGTTGAATCAAGGGACCGCCTTGCCAGTGATTGCAAGATTGCGTTTCGGAATCGTGAAAATGAAGGCCACCACGCAAGATGCCGTCAGGCGGGCCTTTGAATCATAGCCCGCATTGTCGCGATTCGGCTGATAATAAAAGGTTCCATCGGCACATTGCGCCATGGTGAACCACCAGCGGTTCGCTGTCATCAGTTTGCGAAAACTCCTCGGGTCGATATTTGCCCCCAGAGCCTCGTATGCCATTCCCATCGGGGGCGAACCATGGGTATCTGGAAAACTCTGCGGATGCGTGCCAATGATATCCGAATAGCGGAGTGCTTGCTGCCGGTAGGTGTATTCCTGATAGGGGCTGAGGAAATTGGCGATAGCTGCGGCACCAGTCCTCCCCATGTCCGCCCAGTCATCCGGTCCCCCACCTGGAGAGTCGCCATACCAAAGATAGCCGTTCTGTCCGGTGCCTCGCTTGAGAAAATCGTAGGCTGCGTCCAGTCGCTTGCGTTCGATTCTGATGCCGCAGCGATGCATCAATGAGAAGGATAGCGCCCCTTGGGCGGTAATCATCGCAATCGGACCGTAGCCCTCGAATCCAGGATTGTGCCCCCAGCCTCCATGGGACTGCCGTGGACCTGTGGGATAGGAATCAGGGTGACTTTCTTTCACCTTCGGATCAATCTGGGACATGTCGAGGTATTGCCCTTCTTCCATGAGATCGCGGATTTTCTTCAACTCCCGCAAAACCCATGGCTTCTTCGTGATCAAATAATACTCACTCAGGACGATTGCGGCCCCCATGTAGGTCCAATTGATCAAACCATACTTTCTGTCCACGGCGCTGGTGCTACGGATCGAGTTGCATATCTGCAGCAAGTTGCGTTCGACTGCCGGCAGGTAACGCTTGTCACCACTTCCGAGAAGAGCCAGTGCGGAGAAAGTATTGTGAACCGGATCCCCAAAAGATCCATCCGCGTTTTGCTGGGTTGCAACGTAATTGAGCAACTCCTTGAGGATCTTGTTCGACTTGGGACAGGTGGCCGGGTAACTCGCGTTATAGCTGCCGTATTTCTTGCCGATTTCCAACACGACCCTCACGACCTTGCCACCGCGACTCAGGATGAGCGGAAGTTTCCCACTGCCAGATTTCCCCTGACATGCCTCCAAGGCAGCCGCAAACTCAGTGATCGGCCCGTCGGCGCCAAAAACCTCCATGCCGTAACCATTGCGATGCGGATTGAGGAAATGTTGTCCATCGACGCCGATGATCCAGTCGCCAGACCGGACGAGGTTCCGCGCCGGCGTCCCCGGGAATACATACTTCACCAGCAAGGCTTTGGGTTTATGCGCCACCAATTCCGACCGAATCCCCGTGATTCCAAGATTGTAATACCAGCCCGGCACCTTCGCATCCGGCCCTGAATCGGCCCGTTGGCTCCAAGGAAAATCGCCGGAATAGGCGACTTGGCCGGGCACCACCCCACAGCCAAGAGTCACCGAGGCGATGAATACAAATAACAAACGTAGGGATCGATTGCTCATGAAGGGGTAGGTTGATGCTCCGAACCCTACGCGGCGTTCATCAGAGAAACCTGACGACAATTTTTTACGGATCAAGAAGTTTCAGGGAAATTTCGTCGACATAGATCTGGCCACCCGGTGGGGATTTGCGATCGATCCCGATCACAACGAAGGCATCTCCCCTCATCTCCTTGGCGGCGACCTTGAGATCCGCCGTGACCTTCACGAATTGATCGTTTTTCAATCCGAGGTTCTGATTCGCCTGCGACCAACCTTGGGTGCCGGAGTTAATCCGATGGATCGCCGCCTTCCTTCCTGGGCTCAGTT
Organism: Luteolibacter sp.; assembly: GCA_040399845.1. Taxonomy (GTDB): domain Bacteria; phylum Verrucomicrobiota; class Verrucomicrobiia; order Verrucomicrobiales; family Akkermansiaceae; genus Luteolibacter. The sequence continues at coordinate 6,840 of JBBARN010000104.1, forward strand.
CCTCTTGGATCCCCAAGTAGAGAAACACGTCATTTGCCGCGTAAGCGGAAGCTTCGGGGTTCGGGCGGATAACGGTGAAGGTGACCCGGATGGTGCGTCCATCGAGATCGACGAGTTGGAGGCGTTTTGAACGGGGTTCCGACTTGTCGTAGAGACGCTGCCTGACCCAACCCGCTTCGCCGTCGCGATCGATGGAAAGATTGAGGACCTGGCGGCTGCCCAACTGCGACTCGGTCTCCGGCAAATGGCGCGCGCCGCTGCGGCCAATGCCCGGGTTGACCACAGCAGTGAGCCGTTTGGGTGGACTCGTTTCCCACCCGACCACCGTATTGCGAATCTCTCCCTCCTTGAGCTCTTCGCCCTCGAAGGATGCATTTTCCAGAACCGCAACGGACATGCCTGGGACTTTCCGGTTGTCCCCGTCCGTTCCGGGTTGGCGGGTGATCCACCATGCACCCGCTGCGGCCATCGCCATCGCCGATGCCCAAATCCACCATTGGGTCCGGCGGGAACCGAGCAAGGTGCCAGTGGGACCTGATGGAGCCACGCTCACCCGATTGGATTGATGGGCAGTCACGGTGGACACTCCACCCGCCTGCTCGATCACGAGATTCCGGTCTTCGTGGATCTCAATCCGAAGGGGCCGGGCCAGCGAGTGAAGCTCGGTGTGAAGCCGAATCCGACCAGCGCAATACTGCCTTGCACCTGGGTCGTCCCGCAGGATGGTCTCAAGCCGTTTGCCTTGCGCTTCATCGAGCCGCTGATCGAGATAGCGCTCGACCAATTCGACGAGTTCGCTGGATTCCGGCGAGTGTTCTGTAGGGCTCATACTCACGATTGCAACTCATTGAGACGTTTCAAAATGCAATTCTGCAGCGATGTGCGGATCCGCTCGAGCCGCTTGTAGAGTGCTTCCATCTTGATCCCCCGCTCCTTGGAAATTTCAGCAACACTCTTTTTCATCTCATCCTTTTCGTAGCGGGCGTCTAGCAGTTCACGATGCGCCGGATCAAGCCCATCCAGACACGTTTTCAGGGCATCCAAGCGTCGGCGGCTGGATACCGGATCCGTCTCGATTTGCTCCTGTGTCTCATTCCCCAGGTCCTGGATCACATCCGGAGCCAGATAGACGATGCGTTTGCCCTGACGATGACACCTTCGACGAAAGGAACGTGCCTCGATGTCAGCACATCGGAAGGCGTAACGCCGGAAGTCTTCCGCCGTCCAGCCCGCTTCGTGCTTCTTCCAAAGGACCAAAGCCACCTCCTGCAAACAATCCCCCGCCGCATTGGGATCTCCTCCCGTCCGTGTCACCAGAAAGGCCGACAAGATCGGCTGCAGTTCGGAAAAAAACTGGGTAAACCGAGTAATCCGGGCGTGATCGACCTCGGTGAGGTCCGCCGCGAGTGCTTGATCCAGTTGGAGGGTTTTGGAAATCATCAGGTGCCAGAAAAAAGCGATCAGGAACGGTTGTCCGCAATTGCTGAATTTCGATTCGGCCGTGAGCAAACCGACAATCCGGTGTTTTTCAAGGGGAAAATTTGCAACCCATTTCCCCCGCATGGCCAATGATCTTGCATTCGAGGCATGGGACTTGCTGACTGCTTGCATGACAAAGAGATATTCACGCGGTGGTCTGCAAGTTGCGGCGGTTCTGGGCGATTTGGTCGAAAACCAGATGGCGCCCGGCACCGGCATCCCCCCCGAATCCGTGTGGTCGACTCTGGAGGGGCTGGTTGAGGAATTTGGCCCAAAGATTTGCTCGCTCCTGGAGCAGCGCGATCATTTCCAGCAGAAAATCGATGATTGGCATCGCGCCCACCTGTCATTCTCCGGCGCGGAATACAGGGCTTTTCTGGAGGAAATCGGCTATCTGGTGCCGGAGGGACCGGATTTCCAGATTGCGACGACCGGAGTCTGCGCGGAGATCGCAGAAATCCCCGGCCCGCAGTTGGTGGTGCCGGTGATGAATGCGCGTTATGCGCTGAATGCGGCCAACGCCCGATGGGGCAGCCTGTATGACGCCCTCTACGGAACGGATGTCATCGCTGACGAAGGCGGATGCGGGCGTGGAACGACGTTCAATTCCCTGCGCGGCGAAAAGGTGGTGGCCTACGGGCGCAAGTTTCTGAATGAGGCCCTACCGCTCCGCTCAGGCGGCCATGAACAAGTTAAACATATCTCCGTTGCAGAAGGAAAACTGACAATGGATTTATTGGATGGCACGACGACCGGACTTTTGGATGAAACTTCATTCGCAGGCTACTCCGGGCCAGCAGATGCACCGGAAACCATCCTGTTGAAACAACATCAATTGCATATCGAAATTCAAATCGACAAAAACCACATCATCGGAGCAAAGGATCCCGCGGGAATCAAAGATATCATTCTCGAGTCCGCCATCACCACCATCCAGGACTTCGAAGACTCCGTGGCGGCGGTGGATGCGGACGACAAGTGTGTGGTCTATGCCAACTGGCTCGGCATCATGAAGGGGGATCTATCCGAGCGGGTTGAGAAAAATGGCAGCATTTTCACCCGCAACCTCAACCCGGACCGGGTTTACACATCACCTGATGGCGGCACTTTGGTCCTCCCGGGACGGAGCTTCCTGCTTGCACGCAATGTTGGCCATCACATGTTTACCGACGCTGTTCTGGATGCCAATGGAAACGAGATTCCGGAAGGCCTGCTGGATGGACTCATGACTTGTCTTGCCGCATTGCATGACGTGAATGGCAAAGGCCCGATCCGGAACTCACGCGAAGGAGGCATTTATATTGTCAAACCCAAGATGCACGGCCCGGACGAAGTCAAACTCACCTGCAGCATCTTCAGTAGAATCGAGGAAGCCCTGGGGCTTGCGCGCAACAGCGTGAAAATCGGCATCATGGATGAAGAACGGCGAACGACGATCAATCTCAAAGAATGCATCCGTGCCGCTTCAGAGCGGGTGATTTTCATCAATACCGGCTTCCTCGATCGGACAGGTGATGAAATCCACACCAGCATGGAGGCGGGAGCGATGGTGCGGAAATCGGCAATGAAATCCCAACCATGGATCCGGGCTTACGAGGATTGGAACGTTGATATCGGGCTTGCCTGTGGCTTGAGCGGACGCGGTCAAATTGGCAAGGGCATGTGGGCCATGCCCGAGCGCATGGCGGAGATGATGGAAACAAAAATCGCCCACCCCATGGCAGGGGCCAACACGGCATGGGTGCCCTCCCCCACTGCTGCCACTTTGCATGCGATTCACTATCACCAAGTGGATGTCCGCTATCAACAACGTGAGATTTCCATCCGCAATCGTGCATCACTGAAAGACATCCTCGGCCTTCCACTCGCAGGAAGCAAAGAATTCTCTCCCGCTGAGATCCAAGAGGAACTTGATAACAACGCCCAAGGTATCCTCGGTTATGTGATCCGCTGGGTGGAACAAGGCATCGGTTGCTCGAAAGTTCCGGATATCCACGACGTAGGCCTGATGGAAGACCGCGCTACACTGCGGATCTCAAGTCAGCACATTGCCAATTGGCTGCGACACGGAATCTGCAGTCCGGAACAAGTAGAAGAAACGCTGAAGCGAATGGCAACGGTGGTTGACCACCAGAATGCAGATGATCCGAATTACCGCCCAATGTCCAACGACTTTTCCAAGAGCATTGGCTTTCTGGCAGCTCATGACCTTGTTTTTGAAGGAACAAGACAAGCCAATGGCTACACCGAACTCATCCTGCATTCACGGCGACGGGAGGCAAAGTCCTATCAGCAAGCGGCCCGTGAGCTTCCTTGAGCATTCATGCAAATGCCGTTTACAAGACCAAGCCGCCCGCTATGATCTCGCCTATGAAAATCCCTATCGCCTGCTTGTTTGCCGCGCTGACCTTGTTTTCCTCTTCCTGCGTACCTTCGACGCCCGAATTGCCGGCAGATCAGGCGAACAAGCAGCGCTTGCACCGCCTGACACCTGCCGAGGACCTTCAGGAAACCAACCGCACCCATGGAGGCTCTCCAATGCCAGCCACCAGCGAGGGCAGTTGGAAGTTCTGATTCCTTTTCCATCGCAGCTGCACGCCCAAAGCAAAAGACGGAGGGCTTCTAACGTTCGCTTCAATGAGGTGCCTGTTTCAGCGGCAGCGAGTCAAGTTTTTGGAAGTCCAATGCCAGACGCCCGGTTCGGTGGATCAACCGGGATTTGGAAAACAAACGGGAAACTCAGGATTCGTCGGAGCCTCAATGTGCAACATGGCCCCTGATCGTGGATGAGGAAGCACGAGCGCTTTGGCATGAAGCAGCATGCGGGTTCCGGTTCCAAGCAGATCCCCCATGCGGAAACTGTGATACTGTCCGGCGTAGCGGAAGTCCCCCACGATCGGATGCCCGGCCTCCACCAAATGGCGACGGATCTGATGAAAGCGGCCAGTCGCGGGCCGCGCCTCGATCCAGGAAAGCGCCAATGATGGATCGAGGGGAAACGAACCAACATCGGCCACTGCCAGACGCCGGAAACAGGTGCGTGCGGCAAGTAGGACGCCATCCGGCTCCGAGGCCAGTGGCGAGTCACAAATCCATTCCTCCGGAGTCTCGCCCTCAACGATGGCATGATAGGTTTTTTCGACCTGTCTTCGCTCGAATGCCTGTTGTACCGCGGCGGCGGTCATCCGATCCAAGGCGAACAGCAAGACCCCTGTGGTGGGACGGTCCAATCGATGCACCGGATGCACCTTGCACCCCAATTCATTCCGCAAGCGCTTCATGGCCACCCATTCCGGTCCTTCAACGTCGCGCCCGGGATGCACCAACATTCCGGCAGGCTTATCGATGGCGACCAGGAATTCATCCTGATAGAGGATCGAAAGAGGGGCGATCATTTGATTCCCACCACCATCGAATCCGGACCCACAAGATGCTCCACCCTGCAATCGCGGAAACCCGCATCCTTCATCCAGCCGATACAATCCGCTCCGGTATAGTCGAAGCCGCCGGGTGTCTCGATGAGCATGTTGAGGCTCATCAGCAGACCGAACGCATTCCGGTTCCGGTCATCATCGATGATTGCATCATACACGACCACCGCCCCACCCGGCGGAAGTGCGGCGTGGGCTTTGGTGAGAAGCATGCGTTTGGTTTCCAGATCCCAATCGTGAAGAATGTGCCCGAAGAGCAGAACATCCGCTTTGGGGAGATCATCCGTGAAGAAGCTTCCACCTTGGAACGACAGACGATCCGCTAGACCGAGGGTATCCGCGTAGTCCTCAAATACGGGGCCGACTTCCGGCAAATCGAAGCCAATGCCAAGAAGATGCGGGTGAACCAAGGCGATCTGGGCGGCAAGGTCCCCTTGGGCCGTGCCGATATCGGTGAATGTTCGATATTGGGCCCAGGGAAATTGGCGGGCGATGGTCATGTTCGCCCCACGGCTGACGCCTGACATCGCCCGGAGGAATTCGCGCAACCTGGCAGGGTCGGCATAGATAGCTGCGAACGGATCGTGCCCACCCTTGGATTCATTTTGGGGTTCCCCCGTGCGGACGGCGGTGGTGAGGTTTCCCCAGAATCCGTAGAGCCGATGATTGCTCATTTCCAGGATGCCGCCAACATATGAAGGTTTCGACTTATCAAGAAACAGATCGGTCTCCGGAGTGTTCTGATAGATCCCCTGTTCGCGCTTGAGGAAACCGAGAGACACCAGTGCGTCCAGGAAATCAGCCGCCGCTCGCGGATGCAGTCCAAGCCGGCCGCGGAGGGTGGCGAGATCCGCTGGGTGTTTGGCGAGTTCAGTGAAAACTTCCATTTCCACGGCGCTGAGCAAGGTTTTGGAAGCCCAGAAGGCCATTCCGGTTTCCAAGATGCGGGAGGGATCGGGCGCAGGTTCCATGCGGGGCGAGACTAAGCGGTGAAACCCGATGCAGGCAATGGAAAGATTGCGGGTCGAAATCTCATGGCTGATCATTGCGGGATGGGAATCCCCAGTGGAATGCGAGTGCGAGGTGTGGATGAGGAACGCTCGAGGGAAGAGAGCTTCGCGCGGTTCCATGGGCTGCGACACTCGTAGAGTGACGCTACATGCGGACCTGTAGCGGCGTCACCATCCGTTGTCGCTTATGCCGGGACAAGGAGAGTGACGCTACCTGCGGATCATGTATCTCCAATCAATGGCCGGCGCCGATTTCACCTTTGAGATAGGTGCCGTAGCCGATGATGACGGTGGAGAGGATGAGGGTGATGATGCCGGCGGCGATGAGGGTATGGGCTTTTTTGGACGAGCCTTTCCACTCCTTGAAGAACCAGCCCCACATGGTGGAGAAGATGATGATGGAGGCCATGTGAAGGGTCCATGAGGAGAAGCCGAAACCTTCCGGATCCGAGCCGCCCATGCGAACGTGGCCCATGGAGTAGAAGAAGAATTGGAAATACCAGGTGGTGCCGGCGAGGGCGGAGAAGAGGTAGTTTCCGATCATGGGGATCCGGAGATCGTCCTTGTTGATCTTGGGAGCGGGACCGCCGCCACCGCCATGATCGCCACCGGAAGCGGTCAGTCCGGCGTGTTCCGGACGGGCGTGCGAGGCAAGGTATTGATAGCCGGTCTTGTTTTTGAAATTAAGCAGAACGCACCACACGAAATTGGTAGTGAAACCGCCGAGCATCACCACGATGAGGCTGGGAAGACCGGACCAGAGATCATCGGTGCCAGCGGCGACAGAGGCCTTGCCGATGGGCTCACCGGCGGTGAGACCAAAGCTGAAGCAGGCACTCATCACGCCGGAGAAAGTGGCAACGAGAATGCCTTTTTTGAAATCGAACTCCTTGACGGATTTCTGTTTTTCCTCGGCGGACATTTCCTTCTCCTTGGTGGCACCGGCGAGTGCAGCGATCCAGATACCGATGATACAGACACCGACACCAGCGAGGGTGATTTTACCAGGAGTGGTGGAGGCGATTTGGGAGATGGACTCTGCGACCGGAATGTCCGGCATGAAAACCTTGAGAATGGGTGGCAGGAGCGCGCCGAAGGCCGCGCAATAGCCGAGAGCCACGCCCATGCCAAGCGACATGCCGAGGTAGCGCATGGCGAGGCCGAAGGTGAGACCACCGAAGCCCCACAGCATGCCAAAGAGATAGGTCCACCCAAGCGTGCTCGCATTTTGGCTGGTGAGCACCCCCATCACATCGTTCGTCAACAAAGTGGCGAAAAACCACGGGCAGATGATCCATGAGAAAAATCCGCCGACGAGCCAATAGGTTTCCCAAGACCATTTCTTGACGCCTTTGTAGGGAACATAGAAGGAGCCGGAGGCAAGGCCGCCGAGCCAATGGAAAACGACACCAAGAATAGGGTTCATGCGCGATTGTGGGGTTGTGGATTTCGGTTGGGAAAGAGAATTCGGTTCCCTCGTTTGAGTTAAGGAAACGTTAGAGATGGGTCAGGGGCGATAGGCTTCCAATTCGGAAAGGAAACCGAATGCTTCGCTGAAGAAGTCTTGTTTCGGGTGATTGCCAAGAAAACTCGCACGGACAAAGCGCGCCGGACGGGGCGCAAAGCGGGCTTCGGCGCGGGAAGCCTTCTTGGCAGGAAAATCCTTGCGTCCCACTTCCGCGAAGTTTTTCCCATCCTCGCTGACGGAAACAGCCACGGTTTTGGTAGAGCCGATTTCCGGTGTGCCGTAGATCACGGCGTGGAGGGTTTGTACGGCACCCAGATCGATGGTGACGGTTTTCGGAAATCCCGGAGTCTCAGCCGTCGCGTAGCAGGTAGGAGAAGCGTTGCCCCAAGTGCCATCGGTGAGACCGCTGTCCCAGTTGTGGGTGTTGGGATGGCTGGATTGGTGGGGCTTGCCACCGGAAACTTTGGTTCCAAGCGTAGGATCGACAGGCCAGTGAGTATGGAAAGCCCCGGCTGGAAGCCCCTCCTGATTCATCAGATTGGGCTCGGCGATCTGCGACCATGCGAATCGCGCCCGATCGGGTTGCGGCACCGCGGGACTTGTCAGGAGGATCGATTGCTTGTCGGCAGAAATCGCCGCTGAGGCGGGTTGGAATTCGCCATCATTGCCCGCGATCTCAAACCACGTGGGAGCGTTTCCATCGCGGGTCACCAGACCGCCGCCACTGTGTTGAAACCGGACTTCGATGCCCTGGCTGGTGACCTTGTAGCTGGAAAACAAGGGGCCGGATTTCACCAAGTCCTTCTTTCCATAGGTGTCCGCAAAGGCCCACAATGCCAGTCGACGGGCGACTTCGGATTTGTTGGTCGGGTGAATGTCGCGGATCATCCCGATGTCATTGATGACTGCCATCCCGGTGTTTGGAATCTTGAGGGTTTCCTGCTGAGCCCACCAGATGCCCGGAAGGTCGAGGTTGCGGTTTTCGCCATAGTTGAATGGAGCGAGCTGCACGAAAAGGAAGGGAGCCTCCGGAGCAAGGAATTGTTTCCTCCATCCGGCGATGAGCGCCTGCTTCTTGGTGGTGTAAAGCATGCCCTCGCCATTGTTGGACTCGCCTTGATACCAAAGGAAACCGCGTAGAGCATAAGGAACCAATGGGTGAATCATCGCCTGATAGGTGCCCGTTTCCTGATTGTGGCCCAGCGCTAGCAATGGAGGAGCCGAAGGCATGGCCGGAGCTGCCATCCCGGCATCGAGCGCTTTGCCGGCCGCATCCGACCAAGCCCCGACATCGGCCACGAACTTCCGAAACGGTTGATCATACTCAGGAAAGCCCGGGCTGCGCGCCAGGCGGAATTTTCGTATTTGGGCAAGATCTGCAATTCCTTCCAAGCCTTCTTCCGCCCACCAGGGCTCGATCCTGGATCCCCCCCAAGAGCTGTGGATGATCCCAACCGGAATCTTCAGTTCGTTGGCAAGTTGCTTGCCGAAAAAGTAACCGACAGCGGAAAATGTCCGGACAGTTTCCGGAGTGGCCGGTTTCCAGTTGGCCGCGACCGATTCCTGCCGGGCGTGTTCGAGAGTGCGGGGAACGTCGAACAAGCGCAACAAGGGCACTGGCCCGGCCGCCGCTTCATCCTGGTCCTCTTTGCGTGTTTGGGCGATGCTCCACTGCATGTTGGATTGACCACTACCGAGCCAGACCTCACCCACGAGAATGTCCTTCACTTCGATCGGCGGGCCACCGGATTCAGTTACCGTGAGAACCCTTCCCTCGGCGCTGGCTGGCATTGCTTCGAGCGTCGCCTTCCAGCGACCGCTGGCATCGGCACTGACCGTTCGGGTCTGCCCGCCAAAGGAAACCACCACCTCAGCCGCCGGTTTCGCCCAGCCCCATACGGGTACCGGTTTCTCACGCTGAAGCACAGCACCATCCTGGAACAACGGCGCAAGCCGAATTTCCGCCAATGCGGGCTGGATCATCAGGAGCAAACACCAGTTCAGTTGGGTTTTGAACATGCGCGGATTACGCTGCGGACCCGGCGGATCTGGCAAGACTCAAAAACGAATCCCGCATTTACGGTTCGTAAACCGATCCCAACAAATTGCGAGAAAATGGTTGCCTCGTCGGAGGATAAGCGCCACATTTTTCCTGAAACCTCACAATACAAGGTAAATAACTAAGGTTTATGCTTCCCGAGCACGCTCCATTCACCCCAGACCAGCGCAAGTCGCTGGATTCGCTCCTTTCCGGCTTTGATCTCCTGCAACGTGGGTGGCTCAGTGGATTCCTCGCATCGTCCGGTGCCCTCGCAACTCCTGCCATTCCCGCAGCGCCGGTTTCCGCCGGGAAGCTCACGGTGCTCTATGGGACAGAATCCGGAAATTCGGAAACCCTCGCCGATCGCGCGGTGAAGGAAGCCAAAAAACGCGGATTCCAAGCCACCATGAAAAACATGGCGGACGCCGCCCCGGCAGACATCGCCAAGTGGTCGAACCTGCTCGTGATCGTCTCCACTTGGGGCGACGGCGAACCACCGGAAACCGCCACGTCGTTTTACAAGGAGTTCATGAGCACCGATGGGGCACTCGCTGCCGTGCGTTACTCGGTCTGCGCACTGGGCGATACGTCCTACGAGAAATTCTGCCAAACCGGAAAAGACATCGACGCCCGCCTCGCCACTCTTGGCGCAGTGCGTGCGAATGAGCGCCAGGATTGCGATGTCGATTACGAGGAAGCCTTCGCAACCTGGCTCGATGCCTCGCTGACCGCCCTCAAGCCAGCCAGCGCCCTTCCCTCCGCGCCTGTTGCAGCTGTCTCCACAGCATCGGCGACCGAATATGGCAAGAAGCACCCTTTCCCTGCCGAAGTTCTCGATACCGTTCTCCTAAATGGTGAAGGCTCGTCCAAAGAAACCCTCCACCTTGAGTTCTCACTCGCGGGCTCCGGCATGACCTACGAACCCGGCGATGCACTCGCCGTGGTGCCAGTCAATGCGGCCGACACCGTCAAGGGTATCCTCGAAGCTGCCAAACTCACGGGACTTGAAGAAGTCGATGTCAAAAACATCGGCCGCAAGGTTCTTGCCGACGCCTTGCGCGAGGATTTCGACATCACCGCGCTTTCCCGCAACGTGCTGACCAAGCTCGCCGAAGCCACGGACTCCGCCGCACTCAAGGCCTTGCTGGCCGACGATGCCAAGGAGCGTCTCAAGGACTTCAATCACGGTCGTGAAATCGTCGATGCCATTCATGAATTCGCACCTTCCGGATTGTCCGCGGAGGCTCTGGTAAGCATTTTCCGGAAACTTCCACCCCGCCTGTATTCGATCGCCTCAAGTCCCCTAGCCCATCAGGACGAAGTGCATCTCACCGTAGCCGCCGTGCGATATGAAGCCCATGGCCGCCAGCGCAAGGGGGTGTGCTCCACCTTCATGGCGGATCTCATCAAGCCCGGCGATCAGGTCTCGATCTTCGTCCAGCCGAACAAGAATTTCCGCCTGCCAGACGATGGCTCCAAACCTGTCATCATGGTGGGACCCGGCACCGGCATCGCGCCATTCCGAGCATTTATCGAACACCGCGCGGCACTCGGAGCCACTGGCAAGAACTGGTTGTTCATGGGAGATCAGCATTATTTGTATGATTTCCTCTATCAGCTCGAATGGCAGGACCATCTCAAGGAAGGCACGCTCAGCCGCATTGATGCCGCATTTTCCCGCGATCAGCCGGAGAAGATCTATGTGCAACAGCGCATGCTGGAGCAATCCAAGGACCTCTACGCATGGCTCGAAGAAGGTGCCCACTTCTATGTTTGCGGCGATGCCACCCGCATGGCGGCCGATGTCCATGAGGCGCTGATTTCCATCGTCGAAAAAGAAGCCGCCATCTCCCGCGAAGCCGCCGAGGCTTATGTCGAGGACCTGAAGAAAAGCAAACGCTATCAACGCGACGTTTACTGAATTTCCATTATCCAATTTCAAATCTCAAATTTCCCTTCAAATGTCTGAAGAAAAGAAACTCTCCGCCAACGAATACATCAAAACCCGCAGCAACTACCTGCGCGGAACGATCGCCGAAGGCCTGGCAGACCAGTCCACCGGATCGATGTCCGAGGACGACCAACAACTGCTGAAATTCCACGGCACCTATCAACAGGACGACCGCGACCTGCGCCCGAACCGCCGCAAGCACAAGCTGGACAAGGCCTATTCGTTCATGATCCGCATCCGCGTTCCCGGCGGCGTGGCCACTCCGGCACAATGGTTGGAAACCGATCGCCTCGCCACGCAGTTTGCGAATGGCACCATCAAGCTCACCACCCGCCAAGCCTTCCAATTCCACGGCATCATCAAGAGCAATCTCAAGCGCACCATCAAGGAGATTAACCAGGCCGCCATGGACACCATCGCCGCCTGCGGTGATGTGAACCGCAACGTGATGTGCAATCCGAATCCCTATCTATCGGAAATCCATGCGGACGTCCTCAAGGTGGCCCAAGGCATTTCGGATCATCTGACTCCGCAAACGCGCGCCTACCATGAAATCTGGCTCGATGGCGAGAAGATCAAATCCAGCGAAGAGGAAGTGGAGCCGATCTATGGCAAAACCTACCTGCCGCGGAAGTTCAAGATCACCATCGCGGTCCCGCCATCCAACGATGTGGACATCTATGCCAACTGCCTTTCCTTCATCGCGGTTGTCGAGGAAGGTAAACTCGTTGGTTTCAATGTCGCCGTCGGCGGCGGCATGGGTTCGACCCACGGCAATGATGCCACCTATCCGCGCATCGCGGATGTGATCGGCTTCTGCACCACGGAACAAGTGGTGGATGTGGCCGAGAAGGTGGTGCTCGTGCAGCGCGATTTCGGCGATCGCACGGACCGCAAGCACTCGCGTTTCAAATACACCGTGGACGATCACGGACCGGATTGGATCCTTGCCAAGCTCAATGAGTATCTCGGCTACGAACTCGGACCGGTGCGCGCCTTCGTGTTCGAAGACAACGGCGATCGCTTCGGTTGGGTGGAGGATAAAAATGGCAACTCCCACCTCACCCTCTTCATCCAGGGCGGACGGGTGCTGGATACGCCATCCTATCCGCTGCTCACCGGCTTGCGTGAAATTGCCAAGATCCACGATGGCGACTTCCGCCTCACCGCAAACCAAAACCTCATCATCGCGAACATCTCCAAAGCCAAGCGCCTGGAGATCGAAAAACTCCTCAAGCAATACGGCATCGCAGACAGCCATTTGAAAAGCGCCCTGCGCCTCAATTCGCTGGCCTGCGTCGCCCTTCCCACCTGCGGACTCTCGCTGGCGGAAGCGGAACGCTACCTGCCGGACCTGCTCACCGAGCTGGAGGATGTGATCGAGGAAAACGGCCTGCGCCACGATGCCATCACCATCCGCATGACCGGCTGCCCCAACGGCTGCGCGCGTCCTTTCATTTCCGAAATCGGCTTCGTCGGCCGCGCGCCCGGCCGCTACAACGTCTATCTCGGCGGTGGATTCGCAGGTCAGCGCCTGTCCAAACTCTATCGCGAAAGCGTGGCGGCAGAGGATATCAAATCCCTGCTCGGACCTATCATTTCGCGCTATGCCAAAGAACGCACGACTGGCGAGCGCTTCGGGGATTTCTGCATCCGCAATGGCTACGTCGCCGCCACCATCCAAGGTGGGGATTTCCACAAGAACATCAAGTCGGAGGCACTCGCCACCGTCTAACAATCACTTCCATGAGAGCATTGAAATTCCACGCAGAACCTGATTTCGATCCGGACGTCCTGTCCGCCGATCTCTTGTCGCTGCGTGCCGGGGAGCGCCTCCGCCTCCTCAATGAACGCTTCGGCGGCAATCTGGTCGCCAGCACCAGCTTCGGCCTGCAAGCGGCTGTGATGTTGCATCTCATCAGCGAGCATGCACCAGAGATTCCGATCGTGTTCATTGATACCGGATTTCACTTTCCGGAAACCTATCAATACGCCGAGCAGTTGATGGGCATGCTCAATCTCGACATGCGCATCTATCAACCCACCGTCTCCGCCGCCCGCATGCAGGCATTGTGGGGAAATCTTTGGGAAAACGGCAAGGAAGGCGCGGACAAGTATGCGCTGCTCACCAAGATCGAGCCGATGAACCGCGCCCTCACCGAGCTCGGCTCGGACGTGTGGATCAGCGGCCTGCGCCGCAGCCACTCGCAAACCCGTGCCGACCGTGGCTTCGCCGAGCGCCAGAAGAAAACCCTGAAAGTCTATCCGATCCTCGATTGGGCGGACGCGCAGGTGGACATCTACATGCACCAAAACCAGCTCCCGCCCCACCCGCTTGCGGCGCAAGGTTATGTCACCATGGGCGATTGGCACAGCACCAGCCCCGCAAGCAAGGACGATGCCGAGTCCAGCCGCTTCGGCGGAACGAAGTATGAGTGCGGACTGCATCTCGATTCCAACACGCCGGATTTCCAGATCTAACAGATAGATTCAAGACTTGAAGACGCAAGACACAAGATAAGAGACGGACACGGCATTTCTTTGCTTCTCTTTTTCTTCTCTTGGGTCTTGAAGTCTTGCCTCTTGCGTCTTTTTTCCCCAACCCCTAAAACACCAATCCCATGCCCATCGCAGAAAACATGGCCGCCACGGTCGGCAACACACCGCTCATCCGTCTCAACCACGTCACCGCCGGTCTCGAAGCCGAGATCTGCGTGAAGGCTGAGTTCTTCAATCCGCTTTTCAGCGTCAAGGACCGCATCGGCAAGGCCATGATCGAGGCTGCCGAGAAGGATGGCTCGCTCAAGCCCGGCGGACTCATCATCGAGCCCACTTCGGGAAACACCGGCATCGCGCTGGCATTCATCGCCCGCTCGAAAGGCTACCGCTGCATCCTGACCATGCCTGAGAGCATGTCGATCGAGCGTCGCGTGTTGTTGCGTCTGCTCGGCGCGGAAATCGTGCTCACTCCCCGCGCCCGCGGCATGAATGGAGCGATCGCGATGGCAAAGAAGATGCTCGAGGAAACTCCGGGCGCATTCGGCCCCGGCCAGTTTGACAACCCGGCCAATCCGCAGGTCCATCGCGAGACGACCGCCGAGGAAATCTGGCGGGATACCGATGGCCAGATCGACGCCTTCGTCGCCGGTGTCGGCACAGGTGGCACGCTCACCGGCGTTTCCGAAGTGCTGAAATCGCGCACCGCACTCAAGACCTTTGCCGTGGAGCCCAGCGCCAGCCCGGTCATCTCCGGCGGCGCTCCGGGTCCGCACATGATCCAGGGCATCGGTGCCGGTTTCATCCCGAAGAACCTCAACGTGGACATCATCGATGAAGTCATCCAAGTGACCAACGAAGACGCCTTCGCCACCGCCCAAGCACTCGCCCAGCAGGAAGGACTTCCCGCAGGCATTTCCACCGGGGCCAACGTCTGGGCCGCCATGCAGGTCGCCAAGCGCCCCGAGTTCAAGGGCAAGCGCATCGTGACGATCGGTTGCTCCTCCACCGAGCGTTATCTCTCCACCGTGCTGGCGGAAAAAGTCCGCGAGGAAGTGGCCAATATCCCTGTTCAGGAAATCTAACTGAATTCAATCTGACTCATCAAAAGCGTGCCGTAAATGGCACGCTTTTTTTGTATCCAATTCCACCGATCCATGAGCGCCAAGACCAGGGCGATTGGCTGGCTAGGGGCATTGGAGGGGGGCAGTTTGCGTGAGGAGGT
>JBBARN010000105.1:0-3098 GCA_040399845.1 Luteolibacter sp.
CCGTCCACATATAGACGTAAATTTCTGACGTTTCAAAATCCGACAGGCTGCTAGGTCTGGCGGGCGGTTTCGAGGGCGGCCTTCGCATTCGTCTGGGCGGTCCGCAAGGCGCTGGCCTGCGTGTGGAAGGCGGCGACGGTGGCGGCGAGGGTGGCGGCGAGGGTGGCGGCGAGGGTGACGAGGGTGGGCTTGGCGGTCTGCCCAGCCAGACGGGTGCCGAAGTCCCGGACGGCATCGAGCTGTTCCTCGCGCGTGCCACGGGTGAGGGTCTCGCGGCCCTGCGGCAGAAGGGTCATGTAAACGGGACCCTGATACGCCACGGCACTGCGGATGATGGTGTCCCATGTTTCGAGCGGGCTGTTGGTATCCGCATCCGGCTTGCGGGTGAGGCCTGCCATGAGGTCGTCAAACGCATAGGTGGCGGCAGGCAGGCCAGCCTCGGCATTGGCGATGGCGGTTTCTCCCGCGTTCCAAGCCACCACGGCGGCCTGGAGATCGGCGAGGACACCGGCGAATTCCGGATTCCACGCAGCAGCAGTGGTGGCGCGCGATAGGGTATCGGCAAGGATCTCGCTCATGAGCGGGTAACGGCGGACGGTGGCGGAGAGGAATTGGTTCTCCGCGTATTTGGATGGTTCTGTAGTGGGCATGGTTTTTTTGTTTTGTATTGGTGTTTCAGTCTGGGCTGGGGAGTTGGAGGCTTCCGGAAAGGTGTGGGAGATCCGCAACAAGGGCGCGGAGGGTCCCGGAAGGGTGCGCGGGATCTGCGAGAGGGAAACGGAAGGCCCCGGGGTGGGATTCAAGATCAACGACAGGGGCGCGGGATTTCCCGGAAGGATGTCGGAGATCCCCAACAAGGGCGCGGAGGGTCCCGGATGGGTGTGCGGTATCTTCGACAGGAGCGCGGGTTTTCCTTGAAGGATTCGCGAGATCCGGAACAAGAGCGCAGCATGCCTGGCGGGGCGTCCACTCGCGGCATGAGCCGGGCGGTGCTCCGCGCGGGGTTTTCAAAGATTGCGGGACTTCCGCAGCCATCAGGTGGCCATTAGCAGAAGAGCGGATTCGCCACTAGCGGAAAATTGAATACAAAACGCTGGTCAAGACTTGGGGACGCGAGGGGTAGATCGGTGGAAGCACCCAATCCCTCATCTCCTTTCGTAATTCAGTGTTTGGGAATCAGTCCGGGATGGTTTTTCTTGAGCCATGCAATGACATCCGTCCGGAGTTCGCGGGTGAAACTTCGGAGTTCGTTTGCCTCGGTTTGGCCGACGGTGCCGGCGGCGTCGTATTCGGCGGTGTTGCGTTTGGCGCGACAGGTATCGAGGTAGTCGGCATCGTCCTTGAACTCGTCTCCAAGGATCAGGGGCAGGGCGGCGAGGGTGCGGTAGTGGGCGAGATTTTTCTCGGGTCGGAAGCCGCTGGCGTAAAGGAGGACCGTGCAGAGTTTGAGCGCGGCATTGTAGGCGATGCCGAATTGCCAATCCGGCGAGAGATCGCGCATCGAGTCCTCCAGATCGCGGTCGACGATCGCGAGCAGATCGGCGATCTGGGAAGGGGTGGTTTGGTGGGCTTGGAGCCAACCATTAGCCTTCCACTGCTGCAAGCGCATCGGGACCTCCTTTCAGCCAGAGTTTGGGTTCGGCGCTGACGCGGGTGGTGAATGCGTCGCCTTTGGCTTGGTTCTGGTGCCATTCCGCCGGGGTAAGGCAGATGGGATTGATTTCCCGGCCGAGGGAATCGGCCAGTCCACGGAGTGCCGGGCTGAGTTTCCGCAGACCCACGTTGCCGATGACGAGAAGATCCACGTCGCTTTTCGCGGTGGCCGTGCCGGCGGCGATGGAGCCGAAGATCAGGGCGGCATCGATGCCCTCGAGCGGGGCCAGGGCCCGGGCGAGTTCGGCTGCAATGCCGGAGGTTTTCAGGGTGATGCCGTGAAGCTCCGGGTAGAGTGGGTGGGCGGTATTGGCGCGGTAGTAGAGGCGGTTTCCATCGCGGCGGGTGAGAACAAGTTGCTTGGCGGCGAGGGAGGTGAGTTCCTTCTGGAGAGCTGCGGGGCTCAGCGCGGCGAGCCGGGCAAGGTCGCGCAGGTGGATTTCCTGATCTCCGGTTTCGAAAAGCAAGCGGAGGACTTCCGCCCGGGCCTTGGGAAAGAGATCGGAAAGCGCGCTCATTGTTTGCTATTGGTAAACGAATGTTTGCCGGAAGTGAACAAAAATTATTGGAGGGAAGGGGGAAGGGGAAGAGGTGAGCAGGGAGAGAAGAGAGCTTCGCGCATTGGCATTGGCAGCGCATTGGCGAGCCGACGAGACGTCAGCGGTCCTGAGGGGGGCTTCGCGATTTAATCCGCGATTGGAGCTGAGGGTGAAAAGCTAAGGCGTGCCCATTCTTTGCCCTTTTGGGCTACGAAGGACAAACTGCCGCTTGAACCATCGGTTGCTATCCTTGTCGTGGTAAACTTGGTGTTCCGCACCATCCGGTCTTCCTCGCGCTTCCCAGCGATTCAGAAAATCCACCTCATCGATGGTGAAAGAAACATCGGCGGCCCAAGAGCGGAGTGCCTTTCGGCCGGCCCGGTCCACTGCGGAAAGGCGGCTCAGCTCGCGGAGCTGCTGCGGGAGCTGTGGGATTTCAGATAGGCGTAACCCTTGAGAGCCTGCTCGGTAGACACCTTCGGCCTGTTCGAAACCGACTGAGGCGTTGCACGCCGCACTGGAGCCTTTGGCTGAGGCACCGTGATATTGAAGAGCGGCTTCGACGGGGTGAAGTGCATAATGTCCTGAGGAACGTAGCTGGAATGCCTGTAGGGTCAAGCCGTTGGCCTTCCATTGCTGCAAGCGCATCGGGACCTCCTTTCCGCGAGAGCCCGCCTTCGCGGGCTGCTTTTTCAAAATCCAGCGATCCCGAAAGGCTGCCACGGGATCCATCTCCCCCATGAGGACTCCCCTCCTTCACCGGCGTGGTGCCGACGTTGAGGAGGTAGAGGGGGCGATGGCGGAGGGCATGGGGGAGAGGAGATTCAAGACGGCAAGACACAAGACGCAAGACGCAAGAGAAGAGGAAGAGGTGAGGGTTGATTCTGGATTGCCGATTTTAGATTG